>JAUZVJ010000001.1:0-272178 GCA_031844515.1 Actinotalea sp. AC32
CACCCTCCACGACGGCCGACCGACCCGACGGCCGGTCCCCGCCTGTGGTGTCCGGCGCGCCCGGGCGTCCGGGCGACGAACCCTGGCCCGGGCCCGTCGTCGTGTCCGTCCGTCCCGGCCGGTCGGAGGTGGCGGGGCGCTCACCCTCGGGTCCTGCGGCCGGGGCGACGCGCGCTACCGGGACGTCCCAGGACGCCGCCGCCTCGGCAGCCGAGACCGCGCGCGGACCGCTGTCGGCGGCAGGCGTGGACGACGACGGGGCCGGCGCGGGGGGCTCGTCGGCGAGCGCGGTCTCGACGCGCACCTCGAGCCCGAGCGTCTCGTGGAGCGCACGGCGCACGTTGTCGGCGTGAGGTCCGCTGCGGAACGTCGTCGCGAGCTGCGGGGTGCTGAAGGCCAGGGTGAGGCGGTCACCCGTGATCCCCGCGACGTGGGCGTTCTGGCTCACGAGGACCCAGGTGGCCATCCGCAGCCCCTTGAGGGTCTGCAGGACCTCGGCCCACCGGCGGCGGACCGTCTCGGCATCGACACCACCTGCCGGACCCGTCGCCGCGGGGCTGTGCGGGAGGTCGTCGGGCGCGGGCCGGGCACCGGGCGCGGACGCGTCCTGCCGGGCACCGTGCCCGGCCGCGGGCTGGTCGGCGCGCCCGCGCGGCTCGTCGCTCGCTGCGGTCGCCGCTGGTGCGGGTGCAGCAGGTGCGGGTTCAGCGGGTCCGGGTGCAGCCGGTCCCGACGGTGCCTGCGGTGCGCGCGGCGCCGCCGCCGCGGGAGCGGCCGGACCGTGGGTCACGGCCCCCTGCGCGGGGGCGCGCGAAGCGTCGGGGGAGGCCTCCCGCTCGTCGTCCGCGGTCCGCTGGTCCGCCGTCGGGCCGTTCGCCGTCGATCGGCTGTCGCCGTCGATCGCGCCGTCGGCCCCACCGCGCGGAGTCGTGCGAGCGGGCCCCGTGGCGGGACCCTCACCCGCGTCGCCGTCGTCGTCGGGCACGGCCGGGAGGGGAGCGCGCGTCGCCGACCGCGCGGGGACCTCCGCGTCCGGAGCGGGCGTCGCCACCGGAGCCGCAGGCGCCGGCTCCGGGCGGACGGTCGCGACCGGCACGGCGGCGGCCCCGGCCGACGCCGGGAGCGCACGCACTCCCCCGGTCATCTCGCGCTCGAGCCGCTCGACGCGGGGCGCGAGGCCGCGCGCGCCGTCGTCGACGGCGGGCAGCAGGAGCCGCGCGACGAGGAGCTCGAGGTGCAGGCGGGGCGACGTCGCGCCGGTCATCTCGGTGAGCGCCTCGTTGACGAGGTCGGCCGAGCGCGACAGCTCGGCCGGGCCGAGGGTCGACGCCTGCGCGGCCATGCGCTCGAGCTGGTCGGTCGGCAGGTCCCGCAGGACGGCGCGGGCCGCGTCGCCCGAGGCCGCGATGACGATGAGGTCGCGGAGGCGCTCGAGCAGGTCCTCGACGAAGCGCCGCGGCTCGTGCCCGGAGGAGATGACCCGGTCGACCACGCGGAACGCGCTCGCGCCGTCACGGGCCGCGACCGCGTCGACCGCGTCGTCGAGCAGCGCGGCGTGCGTGTAGCCGAGCAGCGCGACCGCACGCTCGTAGTCGAGCCCGCGCTCGTCGGCCCCGGCGACGAGCTGGTCGAGCACCGAGAGCGAGTCGCGGACCGATCCGCCGCCCGCCCGGACCACGAGCGGCAGGACGCCGGACCCGACGGCGACGCCCTCGGCCTGGCACACCTGCTCGAGGTAGGGCTGGAGCGTGTCCGGCGGGACGAGGCGGAACGGGTAGTGGTGCGTGCGCGACCGGATGGTGCCGATGACCTTGTCCGGCTCCGTCGTCGCGAAGACGAACTTCACGTGCGGCGGCGGCTCCTCGACGATCTTGAGGAGCGCGTTGAACCCCTGCGGCGTGACCATGTGGGCCTCGTCGAGGATGAAGATCTTGAAGCGGTCGCGCGCGGGGGCGAAGGCCGCGCGCTCGCGCAGGTCCCGCGCGTCGTCGACGCCGTTGTGGCTCGCCGCGTCGATCTCGACGACGTCGAGGCTCCCCGCCCCGCCGCGCGCGAGCTCGACGCACGACGGGCACACGCCGCACGGGGTGTCCGTCGGGCCCTCGGCGCAGTTGAGGCAGCGCGCGAGGATGCGCGCCGACGTCGTCTTGCCGCAGCCGCGCGGACCCGAGAACAGGTACGCGTGCGTGTACTTCCCCGCGCGGAGCGCCTGCATGAGCGGTCCGGTGACGTGCTCCTGACCGATGACCTCCGTGAAGGTCTCGGGCCGGTAGCGGCGGTACAGGGCTTGGGTCACGGCTCCGAGGGTAGACGCCGACGCCGACAGCCGGGACGTGGGCCGACGGGCCCGTGGACGGGCGTCAGCCGGCCGTCGGCAGCTGCTCGCGCAGCGCCGCGAAGACCTCGTGGAACTCGGGGAACGTCTTGCGGACGCACGCCGGGTCGTCGAGCGTCAGGCCGGGCGTCCGCAGGCCGGTCACCGAGAAGCTCATCGCGATCCGGTGGTCCGCGAAGCACGCGATCTCCGCGCCGCGCGGCGTCCCGGGGTGGATCTCGATCCAGTCGGGGCCGGTCGCGACGTCGATCCCGAGCCGGCGCAGGTTCACCGCGCACGCCTCGAGCCGGTCGCTCTCCTTGACGCGCGTGTTCGCGACGTCCTCGATGCGCACGGGGCCGTCCGCGAACGGCGCGATCGCCGCGAGCGTCGGCATCGTGTCGCTGATGTCGCGCATGTTCACCGTGAGCCCGCGCAGCCGCCCGGTGCCGGTGACGGTCGTCCGGTCGGCCCCGACGACGACGTCCGCGCCCATCCGCGCGAGCACGTCGACGAAGGCGAGGTCGCCCTGGAGCGCACCCCGGCCGAGGCCCAGGACCGTCACGGTCCCGCCGGTGAGGGCCGCGGCCGCGAAGACGTAGCTCGCGGTCGACGCGTCGGGCTCGACCGCGTACCGGCGCCCCGCGTAGTCCTGGTTGGCGACCGTGAACGTGTCGCCCTCGCGCCCGACGACGACGCCGAACGCCTCCATCATCGCCACGGTCATGTCGACGTAGGGCCGCGACACCATGTCGGTCACCTCGACCCGCAGCCCGCGCGGCATGCGCGGCGCCGCGAGCAGGAGCGCCGTGAGGAACTGCGACGACACCGACGCGTCGATCGCGAGCCCGCCGCCGGTCCCGCCCTCCCTCCCGGTCGTGACGACCGTGATCGGCAGGTGCCCCTCGGCGCCGTCGTGCGTGACCTGCGCACCGATCGCGCGCAGCGCCGCGACGAGCGGGCCGACCGGACGCCGCCGCATCTGCTCCGACCCGTCGAACCGGTACGTGCCGCGCCCGACGGCGGCCAGCGCGGGCAGGAAGCGCGCAGCGGTGCCCGCGTCGCGGCTGAACACCGACGCCTCGGTCGCCGGCGGCCCGTCGGGGCTGCCGACCACCGTCCACGCACCGGGCGCGAGCCGGACCTCGTAGCCGAGCGAGCGGAGCCCCTCCGCGAACGCCTCGGTGTCGTCCGAGTGCAGCGGCCGCTCGAGGACGGTCTCGCCGCGTCCACCCGCCGCGAGGGCGAGGGCGCGCGCGGTCACGGACTTCGAGCCGGGGATCTCGACGACGGCCATCGGGCTGCTCCTCCCGCCCCCCGTCGGCCGAGGAGCACGGCGAGGTTACCCACGCACGCCGCGCGACGACGTCGTCGTCCGCCTCCCGGGGCGGGCGGCGCCACCCGGCGGCGGGCGCTCGGGACCGGGCGCGCTCCCCCGCCGGGCGGACGCCGCGCCTACCCGATGAGGAAGAAGACCACCGCGATCGCGAAGCCCATGAGACCGATGAGCGTCTCGAGGACGGTCCACGTCTTGAGCGTCGTGCGGACGTCCATCCCGAAGAACCGGCCGACGAGCCAGAACCCCGAGTCGTTGACGTGGGAGATCATGACCGACCCGGCCGCGACGGCGAGGACGATCGCGGCGGACTGGACCGCGCTGAAGTCGCCGGCCGCGACCGCGGGCTGGATGAGGCCGGCGGTCGTGATGAGCGCGACGGTCGCCGAGCCCTGCGCGACGCGCAGGATCGTCGAGATGATGAAGCCGGCCACGATGATCGGCAGCCCGACGTCCCCGAGTACGTCGGCGAGCGCGTCGCCGATCCCCGAGGCGCGCAGCACGCCGCCGAACATGCCGCCCGCCCCGGTGATGAGGATGACCGACGCGACGGGGCCGAGCGCCGAGTCGAGCAGCTTCTCGATCACGGTCTTCTCGCGCCCGCGGCGCCGTCCGAGCACCCAGGCGGCGACCAGCACCGCGATCAGCAGCGCGACGGGCGTCGAGCCGAGCGTCCGCAGGACGGCGACCCAGGTCGCGTCGCCGTCGACGACCTCCGCGGCGCGCAGCGTGTCGAGGCCCGTGTTGAGGAAGATGAGGACGAGCGGCAGCAGCAGGAGGCCGACGACGGTGCCGAGCGACGGCGGGTTGTCGGGGTGGTCCTCGTCGGCGTGGCCGAGGATCTCCGGGACGGGGAGGACCCACCGCCTCCCCGCCCAGATGCCGAACAGGTACGACGTGACGTACCAGGTCGGGATCGCGAGGACGAGGCCGAGCAGGATGACGAGGCCCGGGTCCGCACCCAGCAGCTCCGACGCCGCGACGGGGCCCGGGTGCGGCGGCACGAACACGTGCATGACCGAGAACGCGCCCGCGACCGGGAGGCCGTAGAGGAGCATCGAGCCGCCCACGCGCCGCGCGACGGCGAACACGATGGGCAGCATGACGACCAGGCCGGCGTCGAAGAAGATCGGGAAGCCGAAGAGCAGCGACGCGACACCGAGCGCGAGGGGCGCCCGGTCCTCGCCGAACCGGCGGACCATCGAGTCGGCCATGACCTTGGCGCCGCCCGACGTCTCGACCATCCGGCCGAGCATCGCGCCGAGCCCCACGAGCAGCGCGACCGAGCCGAGCGTCGTGCCGAACCCGCCGGTCAGCACGTTGACGACCTGGCCGGCCGGGATGCCGGCAGCGACGGCCGTCAGCAGGCTCACGACGATCAGGGCGAGGAAGGCGTGCACCCTCAGCCAGATGATCAGGACGAGCAGGACGGCGATCGCCGCCGCCGCGATGGCGAGCAGCGGACCTGCGGTCAGCGTCTGCTCCCAGCCCTCTGGTGCCACGATCTCCCCCTTGCCGCGCCGGTGGCGCTGGTCGTGAATGTCGTCGGGTCGTCAGTCCGTGATCGCGTCGTCGGCACGCGACTGCGCGTCGAGCCCGAGGCCCGCGAGCGCACGGTCCGCGACCTCCTCGGGCGGCACGTCGACGAGGACGACGACGCCGTCCTCGTCGGGCTCGAGCGGCTCGAGCGAGCCGAGCTGCGACGGCAGCAGCGACGCCGGCATGAAGTGCCCGGTCCGGCCGCTGATCCGCCGCTCGATGAGGGCCGGGTCGGCCGTGAGGTGCACGAACCGCACGCGCCCCTGCGCCTCGCGCAGCACGTCGCGGTACGAGCGCTTGAGCGCGCTGCAGGTGACGATCGCCGATCGCCCCTCGCGCGCGTGCTCGGTCAGCGCGTCGCGCATCTTCTGCAGCCAGGGCAGGCGGTCCTCGTCGGTGAGGGGTGTGCCCGCCTCCATCTTCGCGATGTTCTTGGGCGGGTGGAAGTCGTCCGCCTCCGCGTACGGCCAGTCGAGCCGCCGTTCGAGGATCAGCGCGAGCGTCGTCTTTCCCGAGCCGGACACCCCCATGACGACGAGGTGCTGCACCTCGGCGTCGTCGCCGTCGTCGCTCATGGGGACCACCATGGTCGGTCCGGCCGCCGCGCGCGACCCCTGGCGGTGGCCCGGACGGGATCCGTGGTCGGCCGTGCGGCGGACGCGCGAGCTCGTCCCCGAGGCGGATCCGGCCGGTCGCTGCGCCGTCCTAGCGTGACGCCATGCTGATCGCCGAGGACCTGCTGCTCCTGCTCACGGACGACGCGACCGGGAAGGCCGTCGTCGACGGCCAGCGCCTCGACCTGGCGCTCGCGGGGTCGGTGCTCGTCGAGCTCGTCATCGCGCGTCGGGCCGAGGTGCGGACGGTCCAGGGTCGGTTCTCGAGCCGCGCGGTGGTCGTGCCCGTGACCGGTCCGCCCACGGGCGACCCGGTCCTCGACGAGGCGCTGCGCCGGCTCGCCGCGGGCGCACCCCGGACGCCGCAGAGCGCGCTCGGCCCGCTCGGCAAGGGGCTCAAGGACGTCCTGCGCGACCGGCTCGTCGCGCGCGGCATCCTGCGCGCCGAGCACGGGACGGTGCTGGGGATCTTCCCCACGCGCGCGTGGCCCGCGGTCGACTCGTCGCACGAGGCGGCCGTCCGGGCCGGGCTCCGCGACGTCCTCCTCACCGGCCGCCCGCCGAGCGACCGCGAGGCGTCCCTGGTCGCGGTCCTGCACGCGCTCGACGTGGTTCCGAAGCAGTTCGGCGACCTCGGCCTCGACCGGCGGACCCTCAAGGCCCGGGCCGGCGCGATCGCACGCCACCACGTCGCCGGCGACGCGGTCCGCAAGGCGATCGAGGCGGTCAACGCGGCCACGATGGCGGCCGTGACGGCCGCGGGCGCGGCGGCGGCGGCGAGCAGCTGAGGCAGGGCGGCGCGGGCGCGGGCATGCAAGGACCCCCCGCACACCCGCCAGAGCTCACCTGCCCTTGCTGCCTTCCGGCCCTGGGGGAGTTCAGCGAGATGACGCCGCACGAGGGGTCTGGGACAAGCCTAGCCCAGCCCTGCGGGTGCCCCGACGCACGTCTCCCGACGCCCGGGCCGACAGCCGGGTGGATCCGTCCGCGTCGGGCGCGGGTCGATCCACCCGCTCGGCGGGCGCCCCCGGCCGGGTGGGCGCGTGGGTGGATCCGCCCGCGTACGGTGCGGGGTGATCCACCCGACGAGCCGCCGCACCGTTGACATGCAAGCGGTCGCTTGCCTATCGTCGCCCGCATGGGCGACGTCTACCGAGCGATCGCCGACCCCACCCGGCGCGCGATCCTCGACGAGCTCGTCGAGCGCGACGGGCAGACCCTGTTCGAGCTCTGCACACGCCTGGTCACCAAGCACGACGTCGCGTCGTCGCGCCAGGCGGTGTCGCAGCACCTCGACGTCCTCGTCGACGCCGGCCTCGTGTCGCGCCGCCGCGAGGGCCGCTACACGTTCCACCACGTCCACACCGCACCCCTGGGCGAGATCCCCGCCCGGTGGCCCACGACCGGAGGGTGACCATGCCGCGCATCACCATGACCAGCGTCTTCGTCGACGACCAGGAGAAGGCGCACCGGTTCTACACCGACGTCCTCGGCTTCGTGACGAAGGACGACATCCCGATGGGCGAGCACCGCTGGCTGACGGTCGTCTCCCCCGACGACCCCGACGGCGTGCAGCTCGTCCTCGAGCCCGACGAGCACCCCGCCGCCAAGCCGTTCAAGGCCGGCATCAGCGCCGACGGGATCCCCTTCACGGTCTTCGGCGTGGAGGACGTCGCCGCCGAGTTCGAGCGGCTCCGGGCCCTCGGCGTCACGTTCACGCAGGAGCCCGCGCCGATGGGCCCGTTCGTCACCGCGGTCCTCGACGACACCTGCGGGAACCTCATCCAGATCGCCTCCCCCACGCAGCCCTGACCTCTACGGTCCGACCATGAGCGACGGCGCCCCGCCCTGGAACCACGTCGTCGGGCGGATGGCCGCCGTCGGCTGCCGTACGGCGCGCGGCGAGCTGCGGTTCCGCGAGCCAGGCGGCAGCCCCGACGACGACGCCACCGAGGGCACGACGCGGTTCTGGCACGCGGCACCGCACCTCTGGCGCATCGAGGACGACGACGGCGTGCGCTACGTGCGCGGACCCGACGGCACGCTCGTGCGCTCCGGTGGCCGTGCGATGCAGCGCCTCAGCCGGAACGCCGTCGTGCACCTCGGCGGGCCGGGCGACCCGACCCTGCTGCTCACGGGCGCGGTCGAGCGGTTCACGGACCGGGACGACTTCTCCGTCCCGCTCGGGCCCGGCCGCGCCGTCGTCGTCGCCGGCCGGCGCGCCTGGGAGTACGTGCTCGCTCCCCCGCCGCACAAGCGGCACCCGCTGCGCATCGCCGTCGACGACGAGACCGGGACCGTGCTGCGCATGGCGGTGCCGGAGGCGGGAGCGCTCGTCGAGATGACGGCGTTCGAGCCCGACATCGAGATCCCGGACGGGACGTTCGGCCGGGACGGGCCGGTCGGGACGGACCTCGCTGCCGAGATCGCGGCCGACGACGAGCGCCGACGAGCGCTGTCCGAGATGCGCGTCCCCGTGCCGCGGTGGTGGCCCGACGGCGTCGCGCGGCAGGTGCTCGACGGCGACCCCGCGACCGGCGCGTTCAGCGCGACGCTCCAGGTGCCCGGGTGGGCGGAGATCGCGCGCTGGCCCGCCGACGGGGAACCGCCGCCCCACTGGCTCGACCGCTGGCCGAGCGCTCACGGGCACGGCCACGTGCACCGCTGGGACGCCGACGGGTGGCACTGGGAGCTCGCCGTGCCGGGCCCGCTGCCCGACGCGGACCTCGCGCGGGTCGTCGCGTCGATCGGCGACTGACGCGGCAGGCGCCGTCGTCCGCTGCCCCCGCGGGCGGATCCGGCCGCGCCTGACGCGGGTCGAGCCACCCACCGGCCGAGCCGACCTGCGGCGTCGTCGTCGGCGGTGGACAGGCCGTTCTCCTCCCGGGTGAGGCGGGTTACAGTCCGCTCATGCCTCTGCTCCTGGTCGCCCGGGTCCACGTGGACCTGCTGCGCACGGCCAGCTGCCTGTGTCCGGGTCACGCGCACCTCCGCTGACCCCGACCGCACGCACCAGAAGGCCCTGATCACCCATGAGCACCTCCATGCCCGCACCCATGCCTGCCTCTATGCCGTCCCCCGAGCCTGCCGCCCACGACGACGCGACCACCGAGCCGCGCCCCGCGGCCCTGCCCGTCCTCGACCTGTCCCTCGCGGACGACCCGGCCACCGCCGAGCAGTTCCGCACCGACCTGCGCGAGGCGACCCACAGCTACGGCTTCTTCTACCTCGTCGGCCACGGCATCGACGCCGACCTGCCCGGCCGCCTGGTCTCGACCGCACGGGAGTTCTTCGCGCTTCCCGAGGCGGACAAGCTCGCGATCGAGAACACCCACAGCCCGCACTTCCGCGGGTACACGCGCATCGGCGGCGAGCTGACGCAGGGCAAGGTCGACTGGCGCGAGCAGGTCGACGTCGGCCCCGAGCGCCCCGCGCTGCCCACGGGCCCGGGTCACCCCGACTACAACGTCCTGCAGGGACCGAACCTGTGGCCCGCTCAGCTGCCCGCGCTGCGCGAGGTCGTCACCGAGTGGAACGCCGCGATGGAGTCGGTCGCGGACCGCCTGCTGCGCGCGTGGGCCGAGTCGCTCGGCCAGCGCCCCGACGTCTTCGACGACGCGTTCGGCGACCTGCCCGCGTCCCTCACGAAGGTCGTCCGCTACCCCGGACGCGTCGAGGGCGGCACCGACCAGGGCGTCGGCTGGCACAACGACTTCGGCGTCCTCACGCTCCTGCTCGTCGAGCCGGGCAAGGCCGGGCTCCAGGTCGAGTACCAGGGCGAGGCGATCGACGCGCTGCCGATCGAGGGCGCCCTGATCGTCAACATCGGCGAGATGCTCGAGTGGGCGACCAACGGCTTCCTCCGCGCGACGCGCCACCGCGTGCTCGCCCCGCCGCCCGGTACGGACCGCGTGTCCGTCCCGTACTTCCACAACCCGCGCCTCGACGCGCGCTTCCCGCGGCTCGAGCTCCCGGCGGAGCTGGCCGTGCGGGCGCGGGGCGTGGCCCGTGACGCCGACGACGACGAGATCCGCGACGAGTACGGGTACAACGCGCTCAAGAGCCGCGTACGCGCGCACCCCAACGTCGTCGAGGCGCACCACCAGCACCTGCTCGTCCGCTGAGGAGCGCCGCTCACCCGTAGCGGGCACCGGGCGCCGCCGTGCACGACCACGGTCGGGGTCCGGTACCCTCTACGGGCCGGGAGGATTCGCCTAGTGGCCTATGGCGCACGCTTGGAAAGCGTGTTGGGGTAACACCCTCGGGGGTTCGAATCCCCCATCCTCCGCCGGATGAAGGGCCCGCTACCTGCACTGCGCAGGTGGCGGGCCCTTCGTCGTCGATCGGCGCGAACCGCGCGACCGCCTTGGTCACCGCGCCAGGTCGCGCCGCCGGAACCCCGCGAAGCCGACGGCGACCAGCGCCGCGGTCACCACGGTGATCCACCCGAGGCCCGACCAGTCCGGGTCGGCGGCGGTGACGGCGGGCACGTGCCAGAACGGGCTGATGCCGAGCACCCAGTCGTCGAGCCCGAACGTCGGGCCCAGGAGCGTCAGGCCGAAGGAGAGCAGCACCCCGACCCACGCGGCGAGGCTCGCGGCCGGACGGGCGCCCACGACCGCGACCGACACCGCGACGACGGTCCAGACGGCGGGCACGGTCGCGGCCGCCTGGAGGAAGACGTCGGCGAAGGTGACCCCGACGTCGGCCCTCGACGCCAGGAGCGCGACGAGCGCGCCCGCGAGCAGCACGTAGACGGTCGACCCTGCCAGGGCGAGCAGGACGTTGCTCGCGTAGTAGCGCTCCCTGCGGACGGCGCCGGCCATGACCGGCTCGACCCGGTCCGCGAGCTCCTCCGCCCGGACCTTGAGCAGCACCTGGACCCCGGGCACGGCGGCGATGATGCCGACGAGGCTGAGGATCGTGCGAACGAACGCCGCCGTGAGCTCGTCCGGCGTCGTCGCGCCCGACGCCAGGATCTGCTGGACCCCGGCCTCGCCGCTGAACAGGTCCTCGACCGAGCCGACGAAGTACCCGAACACGACCCCGAGCATCGCGAAGGCCACGGTCCACGTAGCCGCCTGCGGGGCGTTGAGGCGGAGGGCCAGCCGCCACGTGCTGCGCGTGGCACCCCGCCCGGGGCCGGGGCGCTTCGCGATGGAGCCCTGCCCGAAGTCGCGCCGACCCTGGAGGGCGAACGCCACCACGACGAGCGCGACCGTGAACGCGAGGGCCAGCAGCAGCGGGCTCCAGCGGTCACCGCTCGCGGGGCGCGTCTCCAGCGTCCAGCCCAGTGGGTTCGCCCAGATGGTCCAGGACGGCAGCTCGAGGGACGTGCAGAACCCCCGCAGCACGTAGAGCACGCCGAGGGTCCCCACGGCGAGCGAGCCGGCCGTGCGTGCATCGCCGCCCAGCTGCGCCGTCACCGCCGCGACGGACGCGAACATCCAGCCGGTCGCGGTGAAGGTCGCACCCAGCAGCAGCGAGGTCTCCAGTGCTCCACCGCACAGCACCGTGACGACGCCCGCGACGACCCCGGCCGCCACCGACCCGAGGAGCGCGATGCCGACGCCGCTCATGAGCCGGCTGGACCGACCCATGACACCGGACGCGAGGAGCTCGGCCTGACCCGAGTCCTCCTGCGCCCGCGTCGCGCGGACCACCGCGAAGATCGCGCCCAGGCCGACGAGGAACCCACCCAGCGCGAGGCTCCGCCAGGCGTTGAAGCCGTCGACGGAGCTGAGGTCGCGCGCCGGACCGAAGATCAGGCCGAGCGCGGGGTTGGCGCCGATCGCGGCGGAGAGCGCCAGCCGGTCCGACTGGTCCGGGAAGACGAACGGGTAGATCAGCACGGACGACGCCGAGAGGACGGTGACGACCGCGACCCACGGCGCGAAGAGGCGCCCGTCGTGGCGCAGCGAGGCGTGCAGCAGCTGCCTGGTCCCCGTGAGCGGGACGGCGAGCGTGCTCATCGTGCGACCTCGGCCGTCTCGCCGGCGTACAGACGCAGGAAGAGGCTCTCGAGCGACGGCGGCGTGACCGTCAGCGACGTGAGGCCCGCCGGGGTCAGCACGGCCATGACCTCACCGATGCGCTCGGACTCGACGGTCCCCCACAGGGCGCCCTTGTCCACGTGCACGTCGTCGAAGGCCGCCAGGGCGGTCCGGTCGGGGACGCGCTCGAGGGTCGCGCGGATGGTCGTGCGCGTCCTGCCCCGCAGCTCGGCGAGGGTGCCCCGCTGCACGATGCGTCCGTCACGGATGATGCTCAGCCGGTCCGCCAGGGTCTCGACCTCGGCGAGGATGTGGCTCGAGAGCAGCACGGTCGTCCCGCGGGCCTGCGCCTCGGCGACGACCTCCTGGAACACGTTCTCCATGAGCGGGTCGAGGCCCGAGGTCGGCTCGTCGAGCACCAGCAGCTCCGCGTCGGACGCGAGGGCGGCCACGATCGCGACCTTCTGGCGGTTGCCCTTGGAGTACTGCCTCCCGCGCTTGGTCGGGTCCAGCTCGAACCGCTCGACGAGCTCGGACCGCCGCCTCTCGTCCAGGCCGCCGCGCAGCGAGCCCAGGAGGTCGATGGCCTCGCCGCCGGTCATGCCCGGCCACAGCGACACGTCGCCCGGGACGTACGCGAGCCGTCGGTGCAGCTCGACGACGTCCGTCCACGGGTCGCCGCCGAGCAGCCGGACGTGCCCGCCGTCGGCCTTGAGCAGACCGAGGAGGACCCTGATCGTCGTCGACTTGCCGGCCCCGTTCGGGCCGAGGAACCCGTGCACCTCGCCGCGGTGCACCTCGAGGTCGAGGCCGTCCAGGGCCCGGAACCTCCCGAAGGACTTCGTCAGCCCCTGGACGTCGACCACCGCACGTGACTCGCTCATCGGCCTTCTCCTCGTCGCGGCCGCGCGGCGCGCTGCCGACCCTCACTTAGTTAACTCCTCAGGCGGGGAATTCCACAAGTGTGGAGTTAAGGTGGGGCCATGGCGGGCGAGACGACGGCGCGGCGGCGGCCGACGGGCCGGAGGGCGGGCGACAGCGGGACCCGGGACGCGATCCTCGACGCCGCCCTGGCGCTCTTCGCCGAGCACGGCTACGACGGCGCCTCCCTCCGGGCGATCGCCGGGGCGGCCGGCGTCGACCCGGCCCTCGTCCGGCACTTCTTCGGCGACAAGGAGACCCTCTTCGCCACGGCGGTCGCGGATCGCACGACCATCCCGCTCCAGGTGCTCTCCCAGCTGGGCGGGGACCCGTCGTCGGCGGGGCGGGCGCTGACCACCGCGTACCTGCGGATCTGGGAGGACCCGGCCACGCGGCCCGTCGTGCTCGCCCTCGTGCGGTCCGCGACCACCTCGCCGCGGGCAGCCGAGATGCTCCGCGACACCCTGATGTCCCGGGCCGCGGACCAGCCGGGGATGACGCCCGAGCGCCTGCGTCACATCGCCCTGGCCGCGGCCCACCTCTTCGGCGTCGCGGTGGCGCGTCACGTGCTCAGGGCGCGACCGATCGCGGAGCTGACGGTCGAGGAGCTGGTCGAGGAGGTCGCGCCGACGATCCAGCGGTACCTGACCGGCGCGCACCTGGGTCCCGCGGCGCGCGGCTGAAGCCGAGGCAGAGCGGGGCGACACCGGTGCGCTCCCGGCCTCAGGGGCACCGGCCCGACGCCTGCGAGGACGGCGGCACCGTGTCGTCACCCAGTCGTGACCCACCGTCGTTGACGCGTCCGACGGCTCGGCGCTACGGTCCCGCTAAACGTTTGGGCAAAACGTTTCGGCACCGATGACAGACGGTGCACCGCAGCCGACGAAGGAGTCCTCGCGATGAACCTGTCCACTGGTCCCCGCTCGACGCGGGGACGGCGCCGCGCCGTCCTCGCGGGCGGACTGATCCTCACCACCACCCTCGCTCTGGGCGCCTGCGGGGCAGGCGGCGGCGCGGCCTCCCAAGGGGACGAGCCGGCCGGCACCGGGGACGCCTCCGCCGACGAGCTCACGGTCCTTGTCGAGGGCGGCGGGAAGGCCGAGCTCGAGCCCGTCGCCGCCGCGTTCACCGAGGAGACCGGGACCGAGGTGACGTTCGTCGAGCTGCCGTACGACGGCCTGTACGACCGCCTCTCCTCGGAGCTGTCCTCGGGCAACGTCTCGTTCGACGTCGCCGCGCTCGACGCCATCTGGTTGCGGGCGTTCGCCGACGGCGTCGAGTCGCTCGACGACCTGATGACCGACGACGTCCAGGCGGACCTCTACCCGGCCCTCGTCGAGGAGGCCCAGGTCGACGGTCGGTTCGTGGGCATGCCGGTGTGGACCAACGCCGAGGTGCTCTTCTACCGCACCGACCTCCTGGAGGACCCCGCCGAGCAGCAGGCCTTCGAGGCCGAGTACGGCTACCCCCTGGCAGCACCGACGACGTGGGAGGAGTACCGCGACGTCGCGCGGTTCTTCACGCGCGACACCGACGGCGATGGCGCGACCGACCTCTACGGGACCGACGTCAAGGGTGCGGTCGAGACCGAGTGGCTCGCCACGGTCCTGCAGGCGGGCGCCGAGGGGACCGTCCTCGACGGCGAGGGGAACGTCATCATCGACGACGCGGCGCACAAGGAGGCCCTCGACTTCTACGTGGCCCCGCTCCTGGAGGACCAGGCCGCTCCGGCCGGCGCCGCGCAGGTCGACTGGGCGGAGGCGCAGAACCTCTTCTACCAGGGGCAGACGGCCATGATGCGCTTCTGGGCGCACGCCTTCCCGCAGACGCCCGAGGACTCGCCCGTGTTCGGCGACGTCGGTGTGGTCCCGATGCCGGCCGGCCCCGAGGGCGTCGCCGGCGTGCCTGGCGCCTGGTACCTCTCCGTGCCCACGGCGACCGAGAAGACCGAGGCCGCCATGGACTTCGTCCGGTTCGCGTACGAGAACAACGCGCTCGGCCTCGACACCGCGCTGGGCCTCGCGGCGACGAAGTCGGCGCTCGAGGGCGCAGCGGGCGAGGAGGGCAACGAGCACATCCAGGCGCTCATCGCGACCCTCGAGGCGCCGCAGACGACGCCCCGCCCGGCGTCGGAGGACTGGCAGCAGATCGTCGACACCGTCCTCATCCCGATGCTCCAGGAGGCGGTGCAGGGCGACGCCGACACGCAGCAGCTGCTCGACGACGCGAAGGCGCAGATCGAGCAGATCGTCGGCTGAGCCCCTCCGGTGGCCGGCGGGCGCGACCCGTCGGCCACCGGACCACCCCGACCACGTGCGGCTCGTCGAGCCGCGGAAAGGTCCGTCGTGCGTCTGCAGACCAGTCCGGCCCCCGGCCCCGACGTCGCCGTCCGGCAGCCGGCGGGTGCGCCGCCCCGGCGTCCCCGGTGGCACGTCACCGACCGCCGCTACGCGGCCCTCCTGATGCTCCCCGCGGCGCTGTTCCTCGCGGCGTTCGTCGCGTGGCCGCTCGTCCGGCTCGTCACCGACAGCTTCTTCGACATCTCACCGATCCAGGGCGGGCCGCGGGAGTTCGTCGGGCTCGACAACTACGCCCAGGCCCTCGGCGGCGACGCGTTCCGCGGGGCGGCCCTGCGGACCGTCGGCTACACGGCGATCGTCGTGACCCTCGAGTTCGTCCTCGGCCTGGCCACGGCCCTGCTGTTCAGCGCCCTGGGCAGCCGGTCCTCGGTCTTCCGGACGATCTTCCTCTACCCGCTGATGATCGCCCCCGTGGTCGCCGGTCTCCTCTGGCGCTTCCTCCTCATCGACAACTCGGGGATCGTCAACCAGCTGCTGTTCCGCGTCGGACTGCTCGACTCGCCCGCGCAGGTCGGCTGGCTCTCGGACCCGGACGTCGTCCTGTGGGCGGTCGCGATCCCCGACATCTGGCTCACGACGTCCTTCATGACGCTGGTGCTCTTCGCCGGGCTCCAGAACATCCCGGGCGACGTGCTCGAGGCCGCGCGCCTCGACGGCGCCCGCCCGTGGACGATGCTCGTGCGGATCATCGTCCCGCTGCTGCGACCCGTGATCGCCGTCGCGCTCATCGTGCGCGGCATCGACGCCGCGAAGGCCTTCGACATCATCCTCATCCAGACTGGCGGCGGCCCGCAGAACGCGTCGCAGACCCTCAGCCTGCTCATCTACCAGACCATGATCCGGTTCGGTGAGCCGGGTCTCGCGAGCGCGATGGGCACGCTGTACCTCCTCGCGATGCTCGCGGTCGCGACCGTGGCGGTCTGGCTGATCTGGCGACCGGGAGCGGACTCGTGAACGGCCTGGAGGTACGCCGCCCGTCGACGCGCGGTCTGCTCTGGACCCTGCTGGTCGCCGTCGTCCTGCTCTACGGCTTCCCGTTCCTGTACCTGCTGCTCACGAGCTTCAAGACCCCGTTCGACACCCTCGCGGTGCCACCGACGGTCCTGCCGCCGGAGTGGACGACCGAGAACTACTCCGCCGCGCTCGAGCGCACGGGCGTGGTGCCCTCCTTCGTCAACAGCCTGTCGACGGCGACGATCTCCACCCTCGTGACGCTCGTCCTCGCGGTCCCCGCGGCCTACGGCATCACGCGGTACCGCACGCGGTTCGGACGCTTCTTCATCATGGCCGCGCTCGTCACGCGGATGGTGCCGCCGGTCGCCGTCGGCGTCCCTCTCATGTCGACGATCTCCGCGCTGCACCTGACGGACACGCCGACCGGTCTGGCGATCGCGCACACGACGATCTCGCTGCCCCTGTCGATCTGGCTCATGGCGAGCTTCTTCGAGGCCGTGCCCGAGGAGCTCGACGAGGCTGCGAAGGTCGACGGCTGCAGCCGGCTCGGCGCGCTCTGGCGCGTCGTGATCCCCGTGGTCTCGGGCGGCATGGCCGTGACGGCGATCTTCGCCTTCCTCGCCTCGTGGAACGAGTTCCTCTTCGCGTTGCTGCTCACCTCGGTCCGCGCGCAGACGACCCCGATCGTCATCGCGAACTTCCAGACGCAGTTCGGGCTGGACTGGGGGCCGATGACGGCCCTCGCGACGCTCTACTCCGTGCCCGTGATCCTCCTGACGCTCGTCCTCCAGCGACACATCGTCGCGGGGCTCACGCTCGGCGCGGTCAAGGGGTGAACCGGGTGGAGGATCAGGCACCGGGTCGGGTCGGCACCGCGCGTGCGACCGCCGTACCCGTGGACGGGCGAGGGGACGAGGACCTGCGACACATGAGCGCCACCAACCGGTACGACGTCACGACCTGGCCCGACGGAGACGCCCACGAGGACGTCGGCGCGGTGATCAACAGCATCATCGCGGACATCAGGAGCAGGCAGACGGCGACCGACGTCGACGACGGCGGCAAGCCCGGGGCGGTGATCTCGATCCCGCCCGGGGACTACCGCCTGAGGACGCAGGTGCTGATCGACATCAGCTACCTGAGGATCGAGGGCTCCGGGCACGGCTTCACGTCGTCGAGCATCCGCTTCAACGTCGCCGAGGAGGAGTGGCCGGACCTGCACGAGCTGTGGCCGGGCGGGAGCCGGGTGCTGGTCGACATCCCGCGGGACGACCTGGACGGCGCGGCCGACGACGGCGACGAGTCGAGGGGCGCCGCCTTCTACGTGGCACGCGATGGGAGCCCGCGCATCAGCTCGGTCGAGTTCTCGAACTTCTGCATCGACGGGCTGCACTTCGAGGCGGACGGGTCGGACCTGGACCCGGAGAACACGTACCGGAACGGGAAGACGGGCATCTACGTCGCGAGCGCCAACGACTCGTTCCGCGTCACGGGGATGGGCCTGGTCTACCTCGAGCACGGCCTGACGATCTGCCACGCCGACGCGCTGTCCGTCCACGACAACTTCATCGCCGAGTGCGGGAGCTGCATCGAGCTGCGGGGATGGGGTCAGGCGTCGAAGGTCACGGACAACCTCGTCGGGGCCGGCTTCCACGGCCGGACCATCTTCGCCGAGCGGCACGGCGGCCTGCTGATCACCGCCAACAACGTCTTCCCGCGCGGAGCCAGCAGCGTCGAGCTCCAGGGCGTCACGCGCTCGAGCGTCACCAACAACCGGCTGCACTCCTTCTACCCGGGGATGGTGCGGCTCGGCGGGGGGTCGTCGGAGAACCTGGTGGCCTCGAACCACTTCCTGCGCGACCACGAGCCGTGGGAGCCCTTCCTCGCCGTGGACAACGGGATGGACGACACGTACGGGATCCTCCGGATCGACGGTGACGGGAACACGGTCGTCGGCAACCACTTCTCCGAGGTCGTCGACTCGCGGAGGGTCACGCCGTCGGGCGCGACGCCGGTGATCGTGCGCCTGGCCTCCGGCAGTGGCAACCACGTCGCCACCAACCACGTCGTGGCGAGGGACGTCCTCGCCACGTCGAGCGACTCGTGCTTCGCTGCGCAGGTCGACGCCCTGCTGGGGACGACCGCCGTGGGTGAGCTCGCGGTGACCACGGTCCTGGTCGACGCGGCGTCACGGGGCAACACGGTGCTCGACTCGGGCGGTGAGGCCGAGGTCGTCATGGACAGGACTGCCAACGCCTTCAGGCCCACCCCCACCATCGGCAGCCCCGGGTGACCGGCCGCGGCGGGACGTCCGCCACGCCGAGATCCCACGCACGCCCCACGTACCGCGAAGAGGCGAGGACATGAAGCAACGACGGGTGACCATCAAGCAGGTCGCAGCCGAGGCCGGCGTCTCCATCACGACCGTGTCCCACGTCCTCAACGACGTGCCGGGGGTGCGTGCGCATCCCGCGACGCGCGAGCGTGTCAAGGAGGCGGCCGCGCGCCTCGGGTACGTGCCCAACCGGCTCGCCCAGTCGCTGCGCACGCAGCGGTCGAACACCATCGGCCTGATCGGCGACGAGATCGCGACCACGCCCTTCGCCGGCAAGCTCATCCTGGGCGCCCAGGACGTGGCCCTGGAGAAGGAGGCGGTCGTCCTCGTCGTCTCGACCGGCTACCAGCGCGACGTGGAGAACCGCGAGATCGAGGAGCTGCTGCGCCGCCAGGTGGACGGGATCCTCTACGCCTCGATGTTCCACCGCAGGGTCGAGCTCCCGCCGCAGCTCGCCTCCGTCCCGACCGTGCTCGTCAACGCGCAGTGCACCACGCCAGGGGTCCCGTGGGTCGTGCCCGACGAGGTCGCGGGCGGCCGCGACGCGGCCGAGGTGCTCCTCGCCGCCGGCCACCGACGGCTCGGCTTCATCAACAACATCGACGACATCCCGGCCGCTGCCGGCCGCCTCGAGGGCTTCATCGGGCGCCTCGCGGAGGACGGCGTCGCCGCGGACGACGTCGCCGTGGTCGCGGCCGAGACCGACCCGCCCGGGGGCTACGCGGCGGCCATGGACCTGCTCGGCCGTGACCGCCGGCCGACGGCGATCTTCTGCTTCAACGACCGGCTCGCGATGGGCGCCTACCGTGCCGCCGCCGAGCTGGGCCTGCGCATCCCGGAGGACCTGTCGGTCGTCGGCTTCGACAACCAGGAGTACGTCGCCGACGGGATCCACCCCGGCCTGACGACCATCGAGCTGCCGCACTTCGACATGGGTGTGTGGGCCGCCGAGCAGCTCTTCAACCAGATCGACGGCGGCAGCGGCGACGCGCCCTCCGAGAGGCTTCGCGGGCCCGTGGTCCACCGGGGATCCGTCGCCCCGCCGAACGACGCACCGTCCGCTGCCGTCCAGCACTGACCGAGAGGCCTCACCGATGTCGACCGTCCTGTCCGACTCCTGGACCTGGGACATGTGGTTCGCCGACGACGGCGACCGCTACCACGCGTTCTACCTCAAGGCCTCGCGCGCCCTCGGCGACCCCGGCCGGCGCCACTGGTACGTGACCGTCGGTCACGCCGTCTCCCAGGACCTGCGCACCTGGGACGAGGTGCGCGACGCACTGATCGCGTCCGACCAGGTCGCCTTCGACGACTTCACCACGTGGACCGGTTCCGTCGTCCGCGAGCCGGGTGGCACGTGGCGGATGCTCTACACCGGGACGTCGCGCGGGGAGGACGGGACGGTCCAGCGCATCGGCGCGGCGACCTCCGCCGACCTCTACACCTGGACGAAGGTCGGCACCGACGCCGTGTGCGAGGCGGACGCCCGGTGGTACGAGAAGTACGACGGGGTCAGCTGGCCCGACGAGGCCTGGCGCGACCCGTGGGTGTTCGCCGACGGCGACCGGTGGCACATGCTGGTCACCGCCCGCGCCAACGAGGGGGACCTGGACGACCGCGGCGTCATCGGGCACGCGACGTCGTCCGACCTCCGGACCTGGACGGTGCAGCCGCCGCTCTCGCGGCCGGGGGCCGGGTTCGGCCACCTCGAGGTCCCGCAGGTCGCCGAGGTCGACGGTCGGCACGTGCTCGTCTTCTCGTCGCTGCACGGAGAGCTGACGCGGGCCAGGCGGGACGCCGGTGAGCGCGGTGGCGTGTGGTCCGTCCCCGTGGACCGCCCGACGGGTCCCTACGACATCGGCTCCGCGACCCGGCTGACCGACGAGTCGCTCTACGCGGGGCGCCTCGTGCAGGACCGGGACGGCGCCTGGTGGCTCTTCGCGTTCGACCACGTCGACGGGGACGGGCAGTTCGTCGGGTCGCTGTCCGACCCGATGCCGGTGGGCTGGGACGCGGACGGGCGCCTCCGGGTGACGGACGGGCGCTTCGACCACCTCGACGAGGGCACGTCGGTGGCCTCGTCGCGCGTGGGGGCGGGGGCCGGGTGAACCGCCCGTAGGGTGCACCGCGGGACGAGCACCGGCGACGAGGGGGCAGTCGATGACACCGGACGAGGGACGCACGGGACAGGGCACGGGGCGTCGGCACGCGCGGTCCGACGTCGAGCTGTGGGCCTTCGTGCGCGCCGAGCGGGCCGCCCTCGCCGAGGACCTCGCGGGCCTCACCGCCGAGCAGTGGCGGCACAGCACCCTGTGCGGCGAGTGGGACGTCGAGGACGTCGTCGCGCACCTCGTCGCGGCGGCGAGCACGACCCGCTGGGCGTGGCTGCGCAGCATGGCCGGCGCGCGCTTCCGTCCCGACGTGCACAACCGGCGGCGCATCGACGAGCACCGCGGGGGGACGCCTGCCGCGACGCTCGACCGCTTCCGGGGCGTCGTCGGGAGCACCACGGCGCCGTCGCGCGACACGGCCGCCTACCTCGGCGAGGTCGTCGTCCACGCGCAGGACGTCCGCCGGCCACTGGGCCTGACGCGCGTGCCGGACGTCGCGGCCCTCACCGCCGTCGCCGACTTCTTCGCGCGGCGCGACTTCGCCGTCGCGAGCCGGACGCACGCGGCGGGCCTCGCCCTGGAGGCCGACGACGGCCCGTTCCGTGCGGGCGAGGGGCCTCGCGTCACCGGCTCGACGCTCGCGCTGGTGATGGCCATGGCCGGTCGGCCCGCCTACCTGGACGAGCTCGACGGCCTCGGCGTCCCGCTGCTGCGGGGACGGCTCAGCGCGGCGTAGGGCGTCCCTCGAGCGCACGCCGGAGGGCCTCGCGCTCACCGTCCCCCAGCCGCCCGACGAGCTCCTGGAGGGCGGCCGACCGGTCCTCCGCGCCGCGGAGCGACTGGACCATGCAGCCCGCGACGTACTCGCTGCGGCTCATCGTCGGCCGGTACGCCCACGACCGCAGGGTGCTCGTGCGCTCGAGCATGCCCTTGCGCGTGAGGTTCGTGAGCACGGTCGCGACGGTCGTGTAGGCGAGCGACGTCGTCGCGAGCCGCTCGAGCACGCGGCGGGCGCACAGCTCGTCGGGGCAGTCCCACAGGACGTCCATCACCTGGTGCTCGAGCGTCCCGAGCCGGGGGTACTCCTCAGCCACGCGACACCGCCGGCACCGGGCAGGCGACCTGGCCGCGCAGCCGGACGACGAGCGCCCCGGTCGTGAGCAGCAGCGCGACGCCCGCGAGGTACGGCTGCACCGGCGCGAACCACGTCAGCGCCCCCGAGTAGCCGAGCGCGAGCAGCGCCACCTTGTTGCACACGGGGCAACCGACCGCGAACCACGTGAGCACGCCGCCGACCATACCGAGGCGGCTCGGGCGGTCGACGTCGTCCGGGGTGTCACCCGCGAGCGCACCGCCGTCGTCGTCGACTCCCGGCGCGTCGGGGAGCCGGCGGGGCCGGACGTACGTCGCCGCGAGCATGCCGGCGAGCACCGAGGTCGCGATCCAGACCGGGTAGTTCCACGCGACGACGGGGATCTCACGGCCGAACACCGGATTCGGGATGAGGACGGTCGGGATGCCGATGAGCAGCGCGAACGCGACGGTGAAGATCGCGGCCGCGGCCCACTGCCGCGAGGTCCACGACCGCAGGGCGACGCCGACGGTCTCCACCGGCCCGGGGGCGGCGGCCTGCGTGGCGGCGTTCATGGGGACTCTCCGTTGTCGTCGTCGGGGCCCCGGACACCGCCCGGGCCCGTGCCTACTATGGTGCATAGAACGCTACGACGCCAGATAGTAGACGGCGGTGGACGGCGCTCGCACCGACCTCGGCCACGCACGCACCACCCTGGAGACGACCTCGTGACCTCACCGCGCCCCGACGCACCGCACCCGTGCCGCCGCTCGTGGACGGCGCCGGTCCTCATCGCGCTCGTCGCCCTCGCGCTCGTCGTCGTCGCGCTCACGCAGACCGGCCGCTCCCCGTCCGCGGCCGCGGACGCCGCACCCGCCGCGGGCCAGGCTGGGCAGGAGGACGGTGCGCAGGACGACGGCGCTCAGGAGGACGGCCCGGCGGCGCGCGTCGTCGAGCCCGAGGACGAGCCCGAGATCGACCTCGGGCGCCGCGACGCCACGGACCCGCTGGCCGTCGGGCCGGTCGACGCCCCGGTCGTGATGGTCGTCTACTCGGACTACCAGTGCCCGTTCTGCGCCGTCTGGTCGGACCGCACGCTCCCCGCGATGGAGCCGTACGTCGAGTCCGGGGACCTGCGCATCGAGTGGCGCGACATCGCCGTCTTCGGGCCCGACTCCGCCCGCGCCGCCCGGGCCGCCTACGCCGCCGGCCTGCAGGGCGGCTTCCTCGACTACCACCACGGGCTCTTCGCGGACGGCGAGAAGCGCTCCCGCGAGGAGCTGAGCGAGGAGTCGCTCGTGACGCTCGCCGACTCCCTCGGTCTCGACGCCGGCCGCTTCGCCGAGGGCCTGACGTCGGCCGAGGTCGACGCCGCGGTCCAGGCCAACGAGGACGAGGCCGCGGCGGTCGGCGCGTTCTCGACCCCCTCCTTCCTGGTGGGCGGCACGCCGCTCGTCGGGGCGCAGCCGACGGAGGTGTTCGTCACCGCCGTGGAGCAGGCGCTCGCGCGGGCGGCGGGCTGATGGAGGTCGGCTACCTCACCGCGCTCCTCGGCGGAGCCCTCGCGCTGCTCAGCCCCTGCGGTGCGCTCCTGCTGCCCGCGTTCTTCGCGGGCACGGTCGGCGCCGGCCCGCGTCTCCTGGCCCACGGCACGGTCTTCTACCTCGGCCTCACCGTGACCCTCGTGCCCCTCGGCCTGGGTGCCGCGCTGCTCGGCGCGGCGCTCACGCAGCACCGCGACGTCCTCGTTGCGGTCTACCGGCTGGCTCGTCATCGCCTTCGGCGTGATGCAGGCGCTCGGCCGCGGCTTCGACCTGCGTCGTCTCGTGCCCGGCTCCGGCCGTCTCGAGGCGGCCGGGCGCTCGCGCGACGGCCTGCCCCGCACCTTCCTCCTGGGGACGGTGTCGGGCGTCGCGGGCTTCTGCGCCGGACCGATCCTGGGCGCCGTCCTGACCCTCGCGGCCGCGAGCGGCTCCGCGGTCCTGGGCGGGACGATGCTCGCCGTCTACGCGGCGGGGATGGTGCTGCCGCTCGTCGGCATCGCGTGGCTGTGGGCCCGCCGCGGCGCGGGGGTCGGACGGTCGTTCCTGCGCGGCCGTGAGGTCGCCGTCGGCCGCGTGCGGCTGCACAGCACGTCGCTCGTGACGGGTCTGCTGCTCGTCGCCGTGGGCGTCGTCTTCGCGACGACCAACGGCATGACGGCGGCCCCCGAGCTCGTCCCGACGCACGTGCAGGCCGACCTCCAGGACCGCGTGGTCGCCTGGGGCTCCGCGGTGCCGGACGTCGTCACGGTGGGTGTCCTCGCGCTCGGCGCCCTCGCGCTGTGGTGGCTCGTGCGCCGCCGCGCGACGGCGAGCTCGCGCGAGCACGCCGAGGACCGCCCGTGAGGCGCGCGCCGGCACGCGCCCCGGCGCGCGCCTCCGTCGTCGCCTCGGTCGTCGTCGCCGCGCTCACCGCCTGCACCGGACCCGGCGGCACGCCCCCCGCGACGACGGCCACCGCGTCACCCGCCCCGCCCGAACCGCCGGTCGCGAGCGGGGAACCGGCGCCGACGGCCGAGCCCGACCCCGGCATGCTCCCGTACGGGTACGTCGACCACGCCGCGGTCGCACCGGGGTGGGTGGGTGCCCCGCTCGAGGCCGACGGCGTCTTCGTCGGACCCGGCACCACGGCGGCCGGCGACGACGCCGTCATCGCCGTCGACTCCGGGGGCACGGTCCTGTGGACGGCGAGCGGGCCCGACGCGACGCACGTGGACCTGACCCGCGCCGACGGGCGCGCGCTCGCCGTGCTGAGCGTCCCGACGGGTGGCGGGGACTGGTCGGCCGCGGCGTACGACCTCGTCTCGGGTGAGCCCGTGTGGGGACCGGTGGGGGTGTCCGGGGAGCCGGCCGGCCCGCGGCTCGTCGTCGGGACGGGCGCGGGGCGGGCGGCCCTCGACGCCCGCACGGGCGGGACGGTCGACGCGCCGGCCGACGACGTCGTGCTCGCCGAGCGCGACGGCGTCGTCGTCAGCCGCAGCGGCACGCACCTCCGGGCGACGCGCGACGGCGACCTCCGCTGGGCCGTCGGCCCCGCGGAGCTCGACCTCCCGAGCGACGCGAACCCCGCTCTCGTCGCGGAGGCGACGCCACCGCCGGGGATGCTCGTGGTCGGCGCGGCCGACGACGGCGGCCCGCGGACCGGGACCCTGGTGGACCTGGACGACGGCGCGGTGGTCGCGACCGACGTCCGCGACGTCCGCGTGGACGCGGTGCTGGGCGGCGTCGTCGCGCTCGGTGACGGGACGCTGAGCGCCCACGCCGACGGCGGGCCCGTGTGGTCGCGCGACGTGCCCGACGGCGCGGAGCTCGCGGCGGTGGCCGGTGTCCTGGCGTACCTGCGGGTGGGCGACGGTGTGATGGTCGTCAACACAGCGACGGGTGCCGACGCGGTCGCGTACGACGCCCCTGGGCCGGGCGGGCTCGCCGTGCCCGCCGTCGTCGCCGCGACCGGCGCGGCGGCGATGCTCACCGACGAGTGGGTGCTCCTGACGACCTCGACGCCTGACGAGCCCTGACTGCGGGAGCCCACGCCCCTGACGCCGCTGACCGTCGCGCGTAGCATCCCGGGCGCAGCGCCCCGCCGGGGCGCCTCGACGGACGAGGTGGCGGTCGTGGTCCCGGAGACGAGCTGGTGGGCGGTCGTCGCGGCGACCCGCTCGACGACGGTGGGTCCGCTCGGCATGGGCTCACCCGCACCATGACGCGCGCGACGCGGCCGTCACGCTGCCCGTGCGGCACCGGCCTGACGTACGACGACTGCTGCGGCCCGTTCCACGCGGGCACGACTGCGCCGACGGCCGAGGCGCTCATGCGGTCCCGGTTCAGCGCGTTCGCGGTCGGGGACCCCGAGTACCTGCTTCGCACGTGGCACCCGGACACCCGACCCACGGACCTGGTGCTCGACCCGGCGACTCGCTGGTACCGCCTCGACGTGCTGCACACCGAGCGCGGGCGGCTCCTCGACGACGACGGCGTGGTCGAGTTCCGCGCCTTCTACCGGTCGGTCGACGGCTCCGGGACGCTGCACGAGGTCAGCCGGTTCGTCCGGGCGGGGCGGCAGTGGCTCTACGTCGACGGCGACGTCGGCGGGTCCTGACCCGCTCCTCCCTCCCCCGCTCCCGCTCCCTCCCCGGCCGCGAGCTCGCGGGTTCACGGCCGAGCTCGCGTTCCTCGCACGCGAGCTCGGCACGAGATGCGCGAGCTCGGCGGGGCGTGGCGGCGTCACGGGGCGACGGCGAGGTCTCCCGGGCCGAGGCGGACGTCCTCGCCGACGAGGCGCGCGCGGAACCCGTCGGGCTGCACCTCGACGTCGTCGAGCACCATGCCCTCGGGCAGCCCCTCGATCTCGTGCTCGATCGTCACGAGCTCGCGCACGACCGTGCCCAGGACGTCGGACAGGAACGCCGGTCCGCCGACGTCGATCGACGTCGGCTCGATGACGAGCCGACCCCGCACCACCTCGACGGTCCCCGTCGCGGACACGTCCAGCCGACGGCCCAGCAGCTCCGCGCCGCGCGTGACCGTCGCCTGGCCGCGCGGCCCCGCGCCGACGACGACGCCGTCGCCGACCTGCTCCGCGACGAGCTCGAACGGCACCGTCGCGTCGAGCACCATCGACGCCGCCGTCAGGCCCTCGGGACCGGTCCGGACGTCGACGCCGTCGGCGCGCACGTCGTGCAGGACGCCGTCGGCGGTCGCGAGTGCGCCGGCCTCGAGCGCGACGTCGCCGAGCCACACCTCTCCCTCGGCGAGGTCGCCCGGGGGCGACGCCGCCCCGACCGAGCCGCCTCCACCGCTCCCTTCTTCAACGCCGGGCGACGACGGTGCGCCGGCATCCCCGGCGGGCTCGCTGATCAGGACGACGACGGCCACTGCCACGACCACCAGGACGAGCAGCAGGACACCCGCACCGACCAGGCCGTCGAGAAGGCGCCGTCGCTCCATGCCGGCCAGTCTGTCGTGGTCGCGCGACCGCGGCGCGGCCTGGGGAGCGTCACCGCCCGGGCGCCGCCGCGACCACCCGGCCCGCACACGGCATGCTCGGTCCCGTGACCGCGACGACCCCCGACGCCGAGGCCCCCACCGCGACGTGGGCGAGGCTCGCGCCGGCCGTCGGGCTGTCGGCGTCGGCGGTGCTCATGTTCGGGCTGCACGTGCGGCCGCTCGCGTACGTGGTGCTGGTGGCGAGCGTCGTCGCGGCGTTCCTCGTCGACCGTGGGCTCGGCAAGGACCTGTTCCTCATCGGCCTCGGCGTCGCGATCGTCAGCACGACGTCGATGGAGGCGGACGTCTCGTGGCCACGCTTCATCGCGATCGGCACGGCCCTGACGCTCGCGGTCGCCGTGCCGTTCCTCGTCGACCGCTTCGTGTTCCGACGCCGCGCGATCCGGTTCCCGTGGCGGACCGGGAAGAGCTGGCCGACGATCGAGAAGGCCTACATCGTCGCCGTGCCGCTGCTGGGCTGGGCGATCCTGCCGTTCTACTTCATCCGCTCGGGCGCCTACCGGAACTGGCCAGAGATCACCGAGACCGACCAGCTCGCGCGGTTCTTCGTCGGCGTCAACGGCGTCGGCACGTGGGACGAGCTGTTCTTCATCTGCACGTGCTTCGCGCTGCTGCTGCGCCACTTCCCGTGGTGGCAGGCGAACCTGCTCCAGGCGGCGATCTTCGTGTCGTTCCTGTGGGAGCTGGGCTACCGCTCGTGGGGTCCGCTGCTGACGATCCCGTTCGCGCTGCTCCAGGGCCTGATCTTCAAGCACACCGGGTCGCTCACGCTCGTGCTGGTCGTCCACCTGCTGTTCGACGCGATCGTGTTCATGGCGATCGTGCACGCGAACGTGCCGACGCTCTTCCCGATCTTCGTCTACTGACGTCGGGCCGCGGCCCTCCCTCGACCACGGACGGTCACCGCACCGACGGCACCTCCAGCAGCCTGCGCGCCGCGACGCCGATCGCCGCGCTGTACGTCGGGTACGCGAACTCGACCTTCGCGAGCGTCGCGACGTCGACCCCGGCCGCCATCGCCGTCGTCACCGACTGGATGACCTCCACCGCGTTCTCGCCCACCGCGTGCGCGCCGAGCAGGTACTCGCGCCGCCGGTCGGCGACGAGCTTGAGGAAGCCCCGCGGCCGGTCGTCGATGACGGGTCGCTCGAGCTCGGCGAGCTCGACCAGCGCGACGACGCAGTGCTCGTCACGCTCGCGCGCCTGGTCCTCGGTGAGCCCCACGTCGGCGTAGTCGGGGTCGGTGAAGCCACCCGCGGGGAGCAGGTGGTGGGGCGTGCGGACCGTCGTGCCCAGCACCGCGTTGCGCGCCGCGGCCTCGGCCTCCGCGTTCGCGGCCTGGACCAGCATCGCGACGCCGTTCGCGTCACCCGCGACGTAGACGTGCCCGACGTTCGTCGCGAGGTACTCGTCGACCGGGATGCGCCCCTTCCCCGCCTCGACGCCGGCCGCCTCGAGCCCGAGGTCCTCGATCGCGGCGGGCCAGCCCGTGCTCATGACCACCGCGTCGACCACGACGTGGTCGCTCCCCCGGCCGCCGCCCCCGCGCCAGGCGAGCCGGATCCCGTCGTCGACGCGCTCGAGCCCCTCGACCGTCTCGACCCCCACCTCGACGCGCACGCCCTGCTCGCGGAACGCCTTCTCGACGTGCGATGACACGTCGGCGTCGGTCTGCGCGAGGATCCGCGGCGCGACCTCGAGCAGCGTCACGTCGCTGCCGAACGCGTTGAAGATCGTCACGAGCTGCGCTCCGGTGTTGCCCGCGCCGACGACGGCGACGCGGCGCGGGAGGTCCGGCAGGTCGAGGACGTCCTCGGGCATCGTCGCGAGCTCGGCGCCCGGGACGGGCAGTCGCCGCGAGTGCCCGCCGACGCACAGGATCACGCGCTCGGCGCGGACCCGCCGCACGTCGCCGTCGTCGGCCGTCACGTCGAGCTCGTGCGGCGACACGAAGCGCGCGCGGCCCCGCAGAAGGTCGACGCCGGCCTCGGCGAAGCGGCCCGTGTCGTCCTTGGCGGCCCGGACCCGGTCCACCGTGGCCCGGACGCGCGCGACCGTCGTCGGCCAGTCGATGTGCTGCTCGGTCACCGAGATCCCGTACGCGTCGGCCGTGCGGACCTCGCGCATGAGGCGGGCCGTCTTGGCGAGAACACGCGTGGGGACGCAGCCGGTGTTGACGCACGTGCCGCCCGTCGGGCCGGACTCGACCACGCCGACCCGGGCGCCGAGCTCCGCCGCGCGCAGCGCCGCCGCCGTCCCCGCGGGACCCGCACCGACCACGAGGACGTCGTAGGAGTCGATCATGCGCCCATGCTCCCCGCTCGCGGACCGGGCCGCGAGGCGACGCAGCCGTTTCTCCCGGCGTCCGCCGTCCCGGCCCTGGGCCTGAGGTCCGTGGCGTGCGGGCTGCGAGCCCGCGAGCCTGGCGGTGGAGCCAGCGTCGGCTCCGGCCCCCGTCACGGGGTGGCGACCCTCGCCGTCCGGAGCCGCGCTGCGCGAGACCGATGGAGGTCGGCGTGCGTGACGAGTCCGCGAACCGGGTGAGCGTGAGCGTCGACGGCCGCGAGCTCCGGCTGCGCGAGGACCTCACGATCCTGCGCGCGCTCGAGGCCGAGGGCGTCGACGTGCCGTCCCTGTGCCACGACGTGCGGCTCGAGCGGGCCAACGGCAACTGCGGCCTGTGCGTCGTCGAGGTCGGGCTGGGCGAGGACCGGCCGCGCGACGTCAAGGCGTGCGTCACGCCCGTCCGTGAGGGCATGAGCATCACGACGCGGTCGCCTCGACTCGAGGCCTACCGGAAGGTCCGCCTCGAGCAGCTGCTGTGCGACCACAACGCCGACTGCGTCGCGCCGTGCGTGAGCACGTGCCCCGCCTCGATCGACATCCAGACGTACCTGCGCCACGTCGCCGACGGCAACTACGAGGCCGCGGTGCGTGTGATCAAGGACCGGAACCCGTTCCCGTCGGTGTGCGGCCGCGTGTGCCCGCACCCGTGCGAGGAGCAGTGCCGTCGGTCCCTCGTCGACGAGCCCGTCGCGATCAACGCGGTCAAGCGGTTCGCGGCCGACTGGGACATGGCGCGCGAGGAGCCGTGGACGCCCCGCGTGGGCGAGCCGACGGGGCGGCGCGTCGCCGTCGTCGGCGCGGGTCCGTCGGGTCTGGCCGCGGCGTACTACGCGGCGATCGCGGGGCACGCCGTGACGGTCTTCGAGAAGCAGGACCAGCCGGGCGGGATGCTGCGCTACGGCATCCCCGAGTACCGCCTGCCCAAGGCGACCCTCGACCGCGAGATCGGCGTCATCGAGTCGCTGGGCGTCGAGATCGTGACCGGCCGCGGGCTCGGGACGCACCTTCAGCTCGAGGACCTGCGCCGCGACTTCGACGCGGTCTACCTCGCGATCGGGTCGTGGCGCGCCACGCCCCTGCAGATCGACGGCGACCACCTCGACGGCGTGTGGCTCGGCATCCACTACCTCGAGGAGGTCACCAAGGGCACCCCGATCGCCGTCGGCGACCGCGTCGTCGTCGTCGGCGGCGGGAACACCGCGATCGACTGCGCGCGCACCGCGCTGCGGCAGGGCGCCCGGCACGTCACGCTCGTCTACCGCCGCACGCGCGACGAGATGCCGGCCGAGCCCTTCGAGGTGCACGAGGCGCTCGCCGAGGGCGTCGAGATGCTGTTCCTGGCCGCCCCGAGCCGGATCACCGCGGCCGACGACGGGCTCCGCCTGCACTGCCTGCGGATGGAGCTCGGCGAGCCCGACCGGTCCGGCCGGCGCCGGCCCGTGCCGGTCGCGGGCAGCGACTTCTCGGTCGGCGCGGACACGATCATCGGCGCGATCGGCCAGGCCACCGACACCGCGTTCCTCTACAACGACCTGCCGCTGCGCCTCAACGCGTGGGGCGACGTCGACGTCGACGGCCGGACCATGGAGTCCTCCGAGCGCAAGGTGTTCGCGGGCGGCGACTGCGTGACCGGACCCGCGACGGTCGTCCAGGCGGTCGCGGCCGGGCGCCGGGCGGCTGCGGCGATCGACGACCTCCTCACGCGGGGCTACGTGCGCCCGGGTGAGGAGGACTACTCGTGCAGCCGCGGCACGCTCGAGGACCTCCCGCGCGACGCGTACGCCGACGTCGTGCGGGTCGCGCGGGTGACGCCGCCGTCGCTGCCCGTCGAGGACCGCGTCGGCTTCGCCGAGGTCGAGCACGCGCTCACCGCGGAGCAGGCGCGTGCCGAGGCGTCGCGCTGCCTCGCGTGCGGGTGCGCGAAGCAGGACCACTGCTCGCTGCGCGACGAGGCCACGGCGCACGGCGTGACGTTCGGGCCGACGCTGCACGTGCGGCCGTGGACGCCGCTCGTGCGGGACCACCCGTTCATCGTGCGTGACCACAACAAGTGCATCTCGTGCGGGCGCTGCGTCGCGGCGTGCGCCGAGATCGAGGGGCCGGGCGTCCTCGCGTTCCAGCTCGAGAACGGCCGCCTCACGGTCGGTACGCGCAGCGGCCTGCCGCTCAGCGAGACCGACTGCATCTCGTGCGGGCAGTGCGTGCGCGCGTGCCCGTGCGGGGCGCTCGACTACGTCCGCGAGCGCGGCGACGTGTTCACGGCGATCAACGACCCGGACACCGTCGTCGTCGGCTTCGTGGCGCCCGCGGTGCGGACCGTGATCGCCGCGGAGTACGGCGTCCCGGCCGTCAAGGCGTCGGCGTTCGTCGCGGGGATGATGAAGCGCGTCGGCTTCGACAAGGTGTTCGACGTCGCGTTCGCGGCCGACCTCACGGTCATCGAGGAGACGACCGAGTTCCTCGGCCGGGTCCGCGGCGGCGGCGTGCTGCCGCAGCTCACGTCGTGCTGCCCGGGGTGGGTCGCGTGGGTCGAGCGGCGGTGGCCCGACCTCATCCCGCACCTGTCGAGCTGCCGGTCGCCGCAGCAGATGATGGGCGCGACCGTGCGGAACCACGTCGCGCGGCACGGGGGGCTCGAGGGGCGCCGCGTGTTCGTGGTGTCGGTCATGCCGTGCATGGCCAAGAAGGCCGAGGCGGCGCGACCCGAGTTCGCGCCCGACGGCGTGCGCGACGTCGACGCGGTGCTCACCACGACCGAGCTGCTCGAGATGGTGCAGATGCTGCGCCTCGAGCCCGAGGACCTCGTGCCGGCCGAGTTCGACGCGCCGTACGCGGGCACGACGGGCGCGGGCATGCTGTTCGGCGCGTCGGGCGGGGTCGCCGAGGCCGCGCTGCGGATGGCGCTCGAGGAGCTGACGGGCGAGCGCCCCGAGGCGGTCGACCTGCACGAGGTCCGCGGCCTCGAGGGGTTCAAGGAGGCGACCGTCACCGCGGGCGGCACGACCGTGCGCGTCGCCGTCGTCTCGGGCCTGCGGAACGTCGAGGACCTGGCCCGCCGCATCACCGCGGGCGAGGACGTCGGGTACGACCTCATCGAGGTCATGGCGTGCCCGGGCGGCTGCATCAACGGGGCAGGCCAGCCCGTGCCGCGCCAGGTCGGCCAGGTCGCCGCGCGGCAGCAGGTGCTGCTCGACATCGACGAGGCCTCGGTGTGCCGCACGTCCCCCGGGAACACCGACCTCCTGCGGCTGTACGACGAGCTCTACGGCACGCCCAACTCCGAGACCGCGCACCGCCTGCTGCACACCACGTACGCGCCCGTGCGGCGCTGAGGAGGACGACCGTGGACCGACGAGGCGCGCACGACCGACCCGCGGCCCCGGCCGCCCTCGCGACCGCGCTCGCGCTGGCCGGGCTGCTCGCGGGCTGCGCGACGACGACGCCGACGCCCGCGGCGCCACCCGTCGCGCCCGCCGCGTCGGCCGACGACGAGGCGGCGGCCGTCGAGGCGCCGACCGTCCGCGTCGCGTCGCTCAAGGGCCCGACGACCATGGGCCTCGTCGGGCTCATGGACGACGACGCGCACGGCCGCGCGGCGCAGGACTACGAGCTCACGATGCACGGGACGCCGGACGAGGTCGTGCCGCTCGTCGTCCAGGGCGGCGTCGACGTCGCGCTCGTGCCCGCCAACCTCGCGAGCGTGCTGCACCACCGGACCGCGACCGACGACGGACCGCAGGTGCAGGTCGCAGCGGTCACGACCCTCGGGACGTTCGAGCTCGTCGAGAACGGCGGCACCGTCGACGACCTCGCCGACCTGGCGGGCCGCACGGTGTACAGCTCGGGCAAGGGTGCGTCCCCCGAGTACGTGCTCAACCACCTGCTGCGCGGGGCGGGCCTCGAGCCCGGCGTCGACGTCGCGGTCGAGTACCGCAGCGAGCACGCCGAGGTCGCCGCGCTCGTCGCGGGCCGGCCCGGTTCGATCGGCGTGCTGCCGCAGCCGTTCGCGACCGCGGCGATCGCGCAGAGCCCCGCGCTGCGGACGGCGGTCCGCCTCGCCGACGTGTGGGAGGCCGCCGAGGGCACGCCCATGGTCACCGGCGTCGTCGTCGTGCGCACGGCGTTCGCGCGCGAGCACCCGGATGCGCTCGCGACCTTCCTCGCCGACCTCGAGGCGTCGACGGCCCTGACGAACGCCGACCCGGCGACCGCAGCGGCCCTCGTCGCCGACGCCGGGATCCTCGGTTCGGCGGCCCTCGCGGAGGCGGCGATCCCCGTGTCCGGCATCACCTACCTCGACGGCGCGGAGATGCGCTCCGCGCTCGACGCGTACCTACGGGTCCTGGCTGCCGCGGACCCGGCCTCGGTCGGCGGGAGCGTGCCCGATGAGCTCTACGTCGACCCGTGACGTCGGCGGCGGCCGGCCCGTCCACGCCGCGCGTCGCGGCGGGGGGCCCCACGCGCGGACGGGCGCTGCGGGGCGACCCGCCTGGGCGGGTGCGGCGGGGCGCGCCTCCCTCGTCGCGGCCTTCTGGCTCGGGGTGTGGCAGGTCGCGAGCCTCGTGGTGGGGCACGCGCTGCTCCTCGCGTCGCCGGTCGACGTCGTCGCGCGGCTCGGCGTGCTCGCGACGACGGGCGAGTTCTGGCTGACCGTCGCGCACACGCTCGCGCGCGTCGCCGTCGGGTTCGGCCTCGGCGTCGTCGTCGGGACGGCCGGGGCCGCGGTCGCGTCGACGTCGCGCGTGGTCGACGCGCTCACCGCCCCGCTCATGTCGGCGATCCGCAGCGTGCCCGTCGTCGGGATCATCGTGCTGCTGCTCCTGTGGGCCGACAGCGCGCGCCTCGCCGCGGTCGTGAGCTTCCTCATGGTGCTGCCGATCGTGTGGACGAGCGTCCGGGAGGGCATCCGGCAGCGTGACCGGGCGCTGCTCGAGGTCGCCGAGGTGTTCCGCGTCCCGCTCGTGCGACGGCTCGCGGCGGTCGACCTGCCCGCCGTGCTCCCGCACCTCGCGGCCGCGTGCTCGATCGGCATCGGGCTCGCGTGGAAGAGCGGCGTCGCGGCCGAGGTGATCGGCATGGCTGACGGCAGCATCGGCGAGCAGATGCAGCAGGCACGCGTGCTGCTGAGCAGCGCGGACCTGCTCGCGTGGACCGTCGTCGTCGTCGTGGCGGCGCGCGTCAGCGAGCTCGCGGTGCGTGCGCTGCTGCGCAGGACGGGGGCCGTGCCGTGATCGCGCTGCGCGGGGTGCGGGTCCGGTACGGGTCGCACGTCGTCCTCGACGGGTTGAACCTCGACCTGCCCGACGGGTCGGTGACCGCGCTGACCGGCCCCAACGGCTCGGGCAAGACGACGGTCGCGCGCGTGCTGCTCGGTCTCGTGCGGCCCGACCGCGGCGCCGTCGTCGGGACCGCGGGCCTGCGGCGCGCCGCGGTGTTCCAGGAGGACCGCCTGTGCACCGGGCTCTCGGCGGTCGACAACGTGCGGCTCGTGCTCGGGTCGGCGCGCGACGCGGCGGCCGGACGTGCCGCGCGGGACGCGCTCGCCGCGGTGGGGCTCGAGGGCCGCGACGTCGTCGTGCCCGTGCGGGACCTGTCGGGCGGGCAGCGGCGACGCGTCGCGATCGCGCGTGCGCTGGCGGTCGACGCCGACCTCGTGGTGCTCGACGAGCCGTTCACGGGGCTCGACGCCGACGCCCGGCCGCTCGTGACGGAGCACGTCCGCGAGCGCTGTCGCGGCCGGACGACGCTGCTCGTGACGCACGACCCGGACGACGTCGCGCGCGTCGGGGCGCGGCCGGTCGCGCTGCGGAGCGCGGCCCCGGTCCCGGGCGCCGTCGTCGGCACACGCCTGGGCTCGGGCGTCGGCACGCGGACGCGGACGGGCGCCCACACGGGCTGAGGTGCGGCGGCCGCGGACGTAGGCTCGGGACCGTGGCGACCTTCTCCTCCGTGACGGGACAGCACGTGCTCCAGGCGATCGCGGAGTACGACCAGCGCGGCGGCGACGCGTTCCTCGACGTCTACGGCTTCGGCCCGACGCCGGGCTACGCGCTCGTCCACGAGGGCCGGACGTACGACGCCCGCGCGCTGCTCGCGGTCGCGCACCGGTTCGCGACCGGCCGCCTCGCGACGCCCGAGGAGTTCCAGAGCGGCGGGATGGACGGCGTCGTGACGATCCTGCGCCGCCGCGGGTTCATGGTCACCGAGCCGGCGGTGGCCCTCCGCGAGGTCCCCGCGCGGGCCTCGCGCACCCGCACCGCGGCTCCGCGCGCGACGCGGACGACGCGGTCGACAGCCGAGGTGCCGCCCCCGATCTGCCCGACGTGCTCCATGACGCTCCCCGCCACGGGCATCTGCGACGACTGCGGCTGACGCCGCCCGGTGGTAGACCTCGTAGGTCACTCGATCGGGGGGTCACCATGGCGGGCAGCAGAGGGACCGGCACGGCCACGGAGCAGGTCCACACCGCGCGGGTGGTCGTGCTCGCGACGGTCGCGACGCTCGACCTGTCCGGCCGCCCGCCCTCGGTCACCCGCCGCAAGCCTGAGGCCCTCCGCGACACGTACCCGGTGAGGGCGGGAGGCGTGACGTGCGACGACGACGGGGTGCGTGGGCGGTCGCCGTGGCGGTGCTCGCCGCGACCGGGGTGCTCGGCGTGAGCGCGTGCGGCCCCGACGGCGGGCGGCCCGTGCCGCCGGCCGGCACGCTGCCGGACGTGGGCGCGGACCCGGTGGGCCTGGTCGGCCTGTGGCGCGTCGAGCGCCCCGGCGGGCCGCACGCCGAGTGGTTGCGTCTTGACGCCCCGGAGTACCAGCTGTGGTCCGACGGCGACGTGGTCCTCGGGTCCTGGGCGGCGGGCGGGTCGCTGCTCGTCGCGTCGGTCGACGGCTGGATCGACGGCGCCGACCCCGACGACGCCGCGTGGCTCGCGACCGTGGTCGGGTACCGCGCGACGGACGGCGGGTGGGAGCTGGTCGACGTCGGCGGCTCGGTCGTCGCGTCGCTGCGCGTCGACGGCGGGCCGACGGCCACCCCGACGTCACGGACGAGTGGACGCGCCCGCCCGAGGTGACCGACCGGACGCGCGAGGTCCTCGCGTCGCCCGCCACGCTGCCGGCAGGTCTGGTCGCACCCGAGCGCGACGCGCTCGTCGGCCGGTGGGTCGCCGACGCACCCGTCGCCGACGACGAGCCGCACGTCGACCTCACAGCCGACGGCACCTATACGGGGTCGGACGGCTGCAACGGCGCCGGCGGGCGCTGGGGCCTCGGCGCGGACGGCCGCTTCCTCGCGACGTCCGGGCCGATGACGGCCATCGGCTGCGACGGCGCGCCCGTGCCGACGTGGGTCGCGACCGCCCGGCGGGCGGGGATGGACGGGGAGTCGCTGGTGCTCCTGGACGCCGACGGCGGGGAGCTCGGGCGGCTGAGCCGGAGCGGCTGAGCCGTCACGACCTGGGGGCGCACGTCCTCACGCGAGCGGGTCATGACCCCAGTTCATGAGCGACCAGCGCCAGGGCGTGTCGGTCACGTCGCCGTCGGGCCGCTGCGCGAGGTGGCGGTGGACGTAGCCGACGACCTTGCGCATGTGCGCGACGTCGTCGTCGGTGAGGTCGTCCCTGCGGGTGCGCAGCAGCTCCACGATGCGCCGGCCGGACGCGTGCCCGGTCGACTCCCCGCCCCCGTCCTTCTGCCCGACCGACCGGGACTCGTCGGTGTCCAGCCACCCCTCGAGCTGCTTCGGGGTCATGGTGACCACCTCGTGGAACTCGCGCCGGGTGTCGTCCGCGTCGTCGTCCGCCATGCGCCCATCGTCGGCGGGGACGGCCGACCTCGCACGGCGACGCCGCCCCGGGCCGGCACCAGCCCGTGGACCCGGCTTGATCGACGACTGAGGTAAGCCTTACCTTCCTCCTCGTGACCACCGTGGAGCTCGAGCCCGTGCCCGCCGTCGGGACGGCCGCCCGTCCCGACGCCCCCGCGCTCCGCGGCGACTCGCTGCGGCTCGCGTACCGCGACGCCGTCGTCGTCGAGTCCGCGAGCATCACGCTGCGCGCGGGCGAGGTCACCGCGCTCGTCGGGCCGAACGGCTCCGGGAAGTCCACCCTCCTGCGCGCGCTCGCCCGGCTGCATGCGCCGTCGTCCGGCTCGGTGCACCTGCCCGACGCCGACGCGCTCGCGCTCGACGCGACGTCGTTCGCACGCCGGGTCACGCTCCTGTCGCAGAACCGGCCCGTGCCGGGCGGCGTCACCGTGCGGGACGTCGTGGCCTACGGCCGCCACCCCCACCGGCCGCGGTGGCGAGGGCACGACGCCGACGGCGCCCGGGCGATCGCGTGGGCGATGGACGTCACGGGCACCGCGGACATGGCCGCGCGCGCCGTCGACGAGCTGTCCGGCGGCGAGCTCCAGCGCGTGTGGCTCGCGTCGTGCCTCGCGCAGGACACGCGCGTCCTGCTCCTCGACGAGCCGACCAACCACCTCGACCTCCGGTACCAGGTCGAGGTGCTCGACCTCGTCCGTGACCTCGTCGATGAGCACGACGTCGCGGTGGGCGTCGTCCTGCACGACCTCGACCAGGCCGCGTCGGTCGCCGACCACCTCGTCCTGCTCGAACGCGGCCGCGTCGTCGCCGCGGGCGCACCCGGTGACGTGCTCACCGCGGAGCGGCTGAGCGTTGTCTACGGGATCCGCGTCGACGTGACGACCGACGCGGCCGGCCGCGTCCGCACCCACCCCGTGGGACGGCACGCGCGCCGCTGACCCGACCCTGCCGCGACCGGCCCGGCCCGCCGCCCGCGAACACCGCACGACCACCCGACGCCGCGTCCGCGGCACCCCCTTGCCCGCGAGGGCTCGACCGAAGGACACCCATGCGCCTGACCCGTCCCGCCACCCGCACCCGAGGGGCCTGCGCCCCCGAGACCGCCCGGAGCGCGCGTCGCCCCGTCGCCGCGCTCGCCACGATCGCCGTCGTCGGCCTGCTCGCCGCGTGCGGCACGACGGAGGAGCCCGCGGAGGCGACCGAGGCGACGACCGACGACCGCGCGGTCACCGACGCCGGGCCGGTCACCGTGACGGACGAGCGCGGTGAGGTCACGCTCGACGCACCCGCGGTCGACGTCGTCTCGCTCGAGTGGGGCCTGACGGAGAACCTGCTCAGCCTGGGCGTCGTGCCCGTCGGCCAGGCCGACGTCGCGGGCTACAACACCTGGGCGACGGTCGAGCCGCTCGACGCGTCCGTCCCGGACGTCGGGTTCCGCGGCGAGCCGAGCCTCGACGCGATCGCCGCGCTCGACGCCGACCTCGTCGTCACGACGACGGACCTGCCCGACGCCGTCATCGCCCAGATCGAGGAGTCGGTCCCGGTCCTGGCGCTGCGGGGGTCGGACGCCGAGGACCCCATGGGCTACCTGCGGCGCACCGTCGAGACCCTCGCCGAGGTCACGGGCACCGAGGACCGCGGCGAGGACCTCCTCGCCGACTTCGACGCCGCGCTGGCCGACGGCCGCGCCGCGCTCGCCGAGGCCGGCCTCGAGGGCGCACCCGTGACGATGGCCGACGGCTGGGACAACAACGGCGTCGTCTCCGTGCGCATGTTCACCGGCGGCTCGTTCTTCGGCGCGCTGCTCGGGGAGCTCGGGCTCGAGAACGCGTGGACCGGTGAGGGCGACCCCGACTACGGCCTGAGCGCGACCGACGTCGAGGGCCTGACCGCGCTCGACGACGTGCACTTCGTCTACGCCGCCAACGCCGCGGAGACCGACCCGTTCGCGGAGGCCCTCGCCGACAACCCCGTCTGGCAGCAGCTGCCGTTCGTCACGTCGGGTCAGGTGCACCGCATCCCCGACGGCATCTGGATGTTCGGCGGCCCCGCGTCGGGGACCGCGTTCGTCGACGCGGTCGTCGCGGCCCTGACCGAGTGACCACGACGACGAGCACCCCGACCCCCGGTGCGTCCGCGCACCGGGGGTCGGGGTCGCGCCCGGGGGCCGACGGTGCCGTGCGGCGGCCCGGCGTCGCTGCGACGCTCGCGCTGCTCGTCACCACGGCGGCCGTCGGGGCCCTGGCCGTCGTCGACCTCACGCTCGGCAGCGCCGACGTCGGCGCCGGGGACCTCCTCGCCGCCGTGCTCGGCCGGGGCGGTGAGGCCGACGTCGCGGTGCTCGTCGCGTCGCGGCTCCCCCGGGTCCTGGCCGCGCTGCTCGTCGGCGTCGCGCTCGGCGCCGCGGGTGCGGTGCTGCAGTCGGTCGCGCGCAACCCGCTCGCGTCCCCCGACACGCTCGCCGTCAACGCGGGCGGGTACGTCGCGGTCGTGGCGGTCGCCGCCGTCGGGCTGACCCTGCCGCTCGCGCTGCGCGGGTCCGTCGCGTTCGTCGGCGGGCTCGGCGCCGCCGCCCTCGTGCTCGCGCTGTCGCGTGCGGGCGCGAGCGGCCCCACGCGGCTCGTGCTCGCGGGCTCGGCCGTCGCGCTCGCGCTCGACTCCGCGGCGACGGTCATGCTGCTGCTCTACGCGCAGGAGACGACGGGGCTCTTCGCCTGGGGGGCCGGCAACGTCGCGCAGTCCGGGACGGGCACCGTCGCGCGTGTCGCGCCCGTCGTCGTCGTCGCGCTCGCCGCGGCGATGCTGCTCGGGCGCCGGCTGGACCTGCTCGCGCTCGGCGACGACGCCGCGTCGGTGCTCGGCGTCGACGTGCGACGGGTCCGTGTCGTGTCGGTGCTGGTCGCCGTCGTGCTCTCGGCCGCCGCGGTCACCGTCGCAGGACCCGTGGGGTTCGTCGGCCTCGGCGCGCCCGTCGTCGCACGCCTGCTCGCTCGCCGCGTGCCCGGGCTCTCGCGGCACGTGCTCCTCGTGCCGTTCGCCGGCCTGGTCGGGTGCGTCGTCGTGCTCGCCGCCGACGTCCTGCTCCGCACGCTGCTGCCCGAGGCCGCGCGCGTGACGGTCCCGACGGGCGTCGTCACGACGGTGTTCGGCGCGTCGGTGCTGGTCTGGGCGGCGCGGCGCCTGCGCGACGACGTCTCGCGCACGACGGCGGCCGCGGGCGCCCGGCCGCGGACCCCGCGTCGCGCAGCCCTGACCGTCGCGGTGCTCGCGGCCGCCGTCGTCGCGGCCGGGGTCGCGGGCCTGCTGCTCGGGGACCGGCTGCTGCTCACGGGCGACGTCGCGAACTGGCTGCGCGACTCCGCGGGTCAGGCCGTCACGTTCGTGCTCGACCAGCGGTCGCCCCGCGTGGTCGCGGCCCTGCTCGCGGGTGCGGCGCTCGGTCTTGCGGGTGCGCTCGTGCAGACGCTCGTCCGGAACCCGCTCGCGGACCCGGGCCTGCTCGGCATCACGGGCGGCGCGGGCATCGGGGCCGTCGTGACGATCGCGCTCGTGCCCTCGGCGGGGGTGTGGGCCGTGACCGGGTCGGCGGCCGTCGGCGCGGTCGTCGCGTTCGGGACGCTGCTCGCGCTGTGCGGGCGCAGCCGCGGCGCCGACCGGCTCGTCCTCATGGGCGTCGGCCTGAACGCGGTCACCGCGGGTCTCATCACGGTGATCGTCGTCGTCACGAGCCCGTGGAACACGACGATGGCGCTCACCTGGCTGTCGGGCTCGACGTACGGCCGCACGCTCGAGCAGAGCGCCCCGGTGGCGGTCGCACTGCTCGTCGCCCTGCCCCTCGCGTGGGCCGCGCACCGCCGGCTCGACCTCGTCGCGATCGACGAGGACACGCCCCGCGTGCTCGGCGTGCGCGTCGGGGCGGAGCGGAACCGGGCCCTCGTCCTCGCCGCGCTGCTCGCGGCCACGGCCGTGTCGGCCGTCGGGGTGGTCGGGTTCGTGGGACTCGTCGCGCCGCACGTCGCTCGACGGCTCGTGGGCGCGGCGCACCGCTGGTCGCTCCCGGCGGCCGCGCTCACCGGGGCGCTCCTCGTGAGCGTCGCGGACACGATCGGGCGGACGGTGATCGCGCCCGCGCAGCTGCCCGTCGGGCTCGTCACCGCGCTCGTGGGTGCGCCCTACTTCGTGTGGCTGCTGAGCCGGACGGCGCGCGGCTCGCGGGTGTGAGGCGGGGCGGGCGTGTGCGATGCGGCTCGGCGCGCGCGGCGGCGCCCGGCCCTCGTCCCGTTCAGTCGAACCAGCGACGCAGCCCCTTCCGCGACGCGACCGCCCACGCCTCGGCGAACGCGCTCTCGGCCGCGTCGGCCCGCGCCTGCTCGAGCCCGTGGAGCAGACCCCAGGTGAACCCGTTCTCACCTGCCAGGTGGGCGCGCATCCCGAGGTCGCGCAGGACCCGCCGCGCGACGACGGCGTCCTGGTGCTCGCCGAGCGCGTCCTGGACGGCCTCCATCGCGGCCGCGTAGCGCTCGGCAGGCTCCCCGAACCGGGTCGCGACCGCCTCGGCGGCGTACCGCGCGCGCTTGGCGGCCTTGCGGGCCTCGTGCAGCGCGACGTCGCGCGACCCGCCCGCCGTCGACGCGGCACGGTCGACCGCACGGACGACGTCGCGGTGCGCGGAGCGGACGCGGCGCGGCAGGACGTCGTCGGCACGGTCGCGGGCCCGGTCCGTCCACGGCGGGTCGGCGACGAGCCGGTCGAGGTCGTCGAGCAGCCGCAGGTAGCGCTTCGCGTCGAGGACGCGGACGGCCGCCCGGTGCGCCGTGCGGTACGCGCCGTCGAGCTCCTCGCCGACGCGCGCGGCGACCGGGCCGACGACGAGCTCGGCGTCGAGGTCGTCGACCGTCGATCGGAGACGGTCGCGCAGGACCTCGGCGTCGCGGGCCTCGCCGAGCACCCGGCCGAGCTCCTTGAGCTCGTCGCGGAGCGGGTCCGTGACCGAGCGGTCGACGAGCGGGCGGAACGTCCTGAGCGCGCTGCGCAGCCGCCGGGTCGCGACGCGCATGTCGTGGACGGCGTCCGGCTCGTCGGTCCGCACGAGCGGGTCGTTGGCCTGCAGCGCCTCGACCTGCGCCGCGAGGTGCTCCCACACGACCGTCCCGGCCCGCTTGCGCCCGAGCCCGCTCGACGGCTCGGGCGGGGCGTCCGGCAGGACACCGGCCAGCACGCGGCCGACCTTCGACGCCCGGCCGGCCGGCTCGGCGCCCGCACGGGTCAGCAGCTCCGCGGCGGCGTCGAGGAGGTCCGGCTCGCCGTCGACGAGCTCGACCTCCCACTCCCGCCACGCGTCGTCGTCGGGCGCGGCAGCGTCGTCACCCCGCCGGACGGCGTCTCCCACCCGGCCGCGGACGACGTCGTCGCAGACCTCGGCGAGCACGCGGCCGTCGTCGGCGACGAGCCGGTGGTAGGTGCGGGTCGTGCTCAGCGTCGCGACGGGGACGATCGTCCGCCCGCGGACGACCACCTGGACCTGCCGACGCAGCGCCGCGGGCACGGTGGTCGACGAGCCGAGCGGCGCGTGCAGCTCGGTGCGCCGCGTGCCGTCCGCCGACACGGGCCGCTTGAGGTGCCACCCTTCGTCGGGGCCGCCCGTGCGCCGGCGCAGCGTGGTCCGGGCGCGCAGCAGCGCCAGGTCCGCGGTGTCCATGTACTGCGCCTCGAGCTCGACCGTCTCGGGCCGCACCTCGGCGACGCCGGGCAGCGACGTGAGGTCCGGGACCTCGGCACCGGCCGGGACGTCGAGCTTGATCTCGTGCTCCACCTGCGAGGACGCCATGCGACCCATCCTGCCGTGAGGGCTCGTGGGGTGCGCGGGTGGGGCGGTGGCCCGCTCACGCGCCGGTCGCGACCGGCCGGGACGGGTCGCGGATCCACTCCGACCACGAGCCGGGGTAGAGCGCGACGGGCAACCCGGCCTCGTGCGCCGCCAGGACGAGCTGTGCGGCCGTGACGCCCGACCCGCACGACGCTGTGAGGGCGGGGCGCGCGGCGTCGTCGTCGGCCGTGCCGTCTGCCCCGTCGCCGGCCGTGCCGCCCGTGCCGCCCGTGCCGGCACCCACCGCACCGGTCGCACCACCGGCGCGCACCGTCGCGAACACCCCGGCCAGCTCTTCCGCCGGTCGGTACCGCCCGCCCGCACCCTGCACGTCGGCGACGGGGAGCGACACCGCTCCCGGGACGTGGCCCGCGACCGGGTCGACGGGCTCGACCTCGCCCCGGAAGCGCTCCGGCGTCCGCGCGTCGACGACGAGCCCGGCGCGACCCGCGAGCACGTCGCCGGCGGTCACGGTCGGCATGGCGCCCGGGTGCACGACGGCGTCGTCGGCGGCGGTCGGCTCGACCCACCCCGACTCGACGGGCAGGCCCGCCTCACGCCACGCCGCGAACCCGCCGTCGAGGACGCGCACGTCCTCGTGCCCGACCCAGCGCAGCACCCACCACAGGCGAGCGGCCGCCGCACCGTGGCCGCCGTCGTACGCCACGACCGTCCGGCCGGGCCGGACCCCGAGGCGCCGCAGGGTCCCGAGCAGCGCGTCGGGGTCGGGCAGCGGGTGGCGGCCGCCGTCGCCGGGCGGTGCGGCGAGCTCCGTGTCGAGGTCGCAGAACACCGCGCCCGAGAGGTGCGCGGCCTCGTACGCGGTGCGCTCCGAGCCCGCGAGCGACCATCGGACGTCGACCACGAGCACGTCGGGCTGCTCGCGCAGCAGCGCGTCGAGGGCGGCGGGCGAGACGAGCGCTCGTGCGCCGGCAGGGGCATCCGTGCTGGTCATGAGCACACTCTGGCAGCCTCCCCGCGACTGTGGCGAAGGTCACAGACGCATAACGATCGAACGCCCTGGGAAGAAAGTACCTAGTACCGGGGGTCCGGAGACTTCGTGTCGCTGCTAGAAACCTCTCACTCGCGGGGCGGCGTACGACAACGGGGTCGGGCGCCGCCCTCGCGATGCCCCCGACGCTCCTCCCGCACACCACAACGAGGTGGTCCATGTCCCAGCTGCTCGCCGGCGTCGCGCTCGCGGTCGCCGCCGCGCTCACGGTCGTCGTCTCCGGTCTCGTCGGTCCCGAGGTGCTCGGCGTCGCCCTGCTCGGCCTCGCCGTCGGCGGCGCGCTCGCGCTCGTCCCCGCCGCCACCCCCGCACGCCGGGCCGGGGCGTTCGCGCTCGGCCTGCTCGCCGCCTGGGCCGGGTACCTGCTGCGCGCCGTCGCCCTGCCCGACGCGACGAGCGGCCGCACGGTCGCCGTCGTCGCGGTCGTCGCGCTGTGCGTCGTCGTCGCCGTCGCGAGCGGCGGTCGGCTCCCGCTGTGGGCCGCGCTGCTCGGCGCGGGTGCGATGGCCGGCGCGTACGAGACCGCCTACGCGGCCAACCCGACGGCGTTCCTCAGCACGTCGCCCGCGCAGGCGACCGCCGTGCTCGTCGCGGCGGGCCTCGGGTTCGTCGCGGCAGCGCTCGTCGCGCCCGGGCACGAGGCCACGGACGGCGACGCGGACGACGACGCCGGCCCGCGCCGTCGCCGCGAGCGCACCGAAAAGCAGGTCAGCCCGACCCCCGTCCCCGCCGCGGCCGCCCCGGAGCCCGCGCGCTCCGCGGCCACCACGAGCGCCGTGGTGCACCCCTTCCCGCGGGCGGGCGAGCCGTCCGCCCGGATGTCCGCCCCGCTCGTGTCCCGCCCGTTCGAGCTCTTCCCGGAGGCCTGACGTGACCCACCGCCACCGCCGGGCCACGCCCGGGACCAGCCCCGCCGCCTCCCCCGTCCCCACCACGGAGTCGCGCCGCCGCGCGACCCGCCGCACGGTCACCGCCGTCGCGAGCCTCCCGCTCGTCGCCCTGCTCGCGTCGCCGTTCGCGACCGCGGGTGCGGCCGCCGCGACGACGGACGACGGCGGGCTCACGATCGTCAACACCGAGACGGTGCAGGCCAGGCTCGACGCCACCGGCCGGGTCCGCGAGGCGCGCCTGTACGAGCAGCTGTCCTTCACCGGCTCGGGCACGGCGACCGTCGTCAACCCCACGTCGACCGACGGCCTGCGCAACCTCGACGCGTTCGGCGGCTTCTCGGTGCAGGACGGCGCGATGCGCGCGACGGTCGAGGTCGACGGCGAGCGGCGCCTGCGCACGGTGTCCGACCACGACGGCGACCTGCCCGTGAGCGTGGAGGTCACGTACTCGCTCGACGGCGAGCCGATCACGCCGGGCGCCGTCGTCGGGCGCAGCGGCGAGCTCGAGGTCCGCTACACCGTCCGCAACCTCACGGTGCGCCAGGACGAGGTCACGTACGACGACGGGCACGGCGGCACGGCGACCGCGACCGCCGAGACGGTCATCCCGATGGTCGGCCAGCTCACGACCGTCCTGCCGTCGTCGTTCACCGCGGTGAGCTCGGGCGAGGCGTCGATCGCGGGCGACGGCCGGGGCGGCACGAAGCTGTCCTTCACGATGACGCTGTTCCCCCCGATCGGCTCGCCGACGGCGGAGTTCGGGTACACCGCGACCATCCGCGACGGCGTCGTGCCCGCGGCGAACGTGTCGGTGCTGCCGGTGCGGCCGCTCGAGTCGCCGTCGTTCCGCGGCGGCGCGGCGAGCTACGCGGGCGGTGCCGAGAGCGGCATCGCGCTCACCGCGGGCGCGAGCGAGATCGACGCCAACCTCCTGCGGCTGCACGACGGCGCCGCGACCCTGCTCGACGGGCTCCAGCAGCTCGAGGCCGGCGCGCGCACGCTGTCCGAGGGCCTCGCGGGCGAGGCGGTCCCGGGCGCGGGGCGGCTCGCCGACGGCGCCGCCGACCTCGACGACGGCGCACGCGAGCTCGACGGGGGGGTGCGGCGGCTGAACGCGGGTACGGCCCAGCTCGCCGACGGCGTGCTGCGCGTCGGTGCGGGGGCCAGGGCGCTCGCCGACGGTGCCGACAGGGCGGCCGCGGGTGCGCAGGACCTCGCCGCCGGCGCCGGTCAGGTCGACACCGGTGCGGCGACGCTCGCCGACGGCACGGGCCAGGTGGACGAGGGTGCCCGGGCGCTGGTGGCGGGGACCGCCCAGGTCGACGACGGCGCGCAGGACCTCGCCGCGGGCGCGACGCAGCTCGACGCAGGCGCGCGGACCCTCGCCGCGGGCACCGTTAGCGCCGACGACGGCGCGCGGTCGCTCGCCGCGGGCGCCGCCCAGCTCGACGCGGGCCTCACGACGGCCGGCGGCGAGGCGCCCGCGCTCCTCGACGGCCTCCGGCAGGTGCAGGCCGGGCTCGACCGGCTCGACGCGGGCCTCGCGCAGCTCCACGACGGCGTGGGTGCGGTCCCCGCGCAGGCCGCGCCGCTCGTCCAGGGCGTCGCCGACCTCCGCGCCGGCATCACGCAGCTCCAGGCCGGGGCGACGTCGCTGCGGACCACGGCCGGGCAGCTCGGCGCGCTGCTGACGGTGCTCGGGGACACGGGTGCGACCGTCGTCGTCGCGGAGCCCGGCAACGCGCAACGGCTCGCCCAGCTGGGTGCGTTCATCGACGGTGTCGCGCAGACGAAGACCGGCACCGAGCGCGCGACGCTCGAGGCGGTCGCGGCGCTCTACACGACGCCGCCCGGGCCGGTCGTCCCGCTCGGACCCGGGCTCCAGGTGCTCGGCGGGGTGCTGACCGACGGCGTCGTGCCGGGCGTGTGGCGCCTGCAGTGCGGGCTCGGCGGGCTCGACGCCGCGACGACGTCGGCGGTGTGCGGGGACGCGACCGCGCTCGACGGCGGGCTCGTGCGCGTCGGTGGCGGGATCGACCGGCTCGTCACGACCGTCGTCGCGAGCGTGCAGGGAGCGGTCGGCACCGAGGGTCAGACGGCCGCGGACGGCACGCTGCGCGGGGGCACGGCATCGCTCGAGGCGGGCACGACCCAGATCCTCGCCGGCGCCGACGAGCTGCTCGCCGGGCTCGGCCGGCTCTCCGCGGGGGCCGCAGCGCTGAGCACGGGCGCCGGGACGCTCGCCGACGGGACGGGTGCGCTGCGCGTCGGCGCGTCGACGCTCGCCGCGGGGACCACCACGCTCAGCACGGGTGCGGGCGCACTGGCCGCAGGCACCACGACGCTGCACGAGGGTGCGGCACGGCTGGCCGCCGGGACGGCCGCGCTCAGCACGGGCTCGGCAGCGCTCGCCGTCGGGACGGCCGCGCTGCACGCCGGGGCGACGACGCTCGCTGCCGGTGCGGGCACGCTGGCCGACGGCGCCGGGACGCTCGCCGAGGGCTCGGGCCCGCTCGCCGCGGGTGCGACGGCGCTCGACCAGGGCGCGGACGAGCTCGCGGCCGGGACGGGTCGGCTCGTCGACGGGACCGACCAGCTCGCTGCAGGGAGCGCCGAGCTCGCGGCGGGTCTCGCCGACGCGGGCGACGGGTCGGTGCTCCTCGCGGACGGCCTCACCGAGGCGGCCGCTGGTGCTCCCGCGCTGGTCGACGGGGCGAAGCGGCTGTCCGACGAGGGCACCTCGGTGCTCGTCGAGACGGGTGCCGCGACCGCCGCCGACTACGGCGTCAAGTACGCCGTCATCGAGGCCGGCACGCAGCGCGCGGAGGAGGAGGGCATGGCGTACGGCGCCCCCGACGGCGCCGCGGCGATGACGGCGTACTCGCTCGACATCGCCGCCGTCGACGGCTCGAGCGCGGGCACGCTCGGCCGCGGGATCGCCGCCGCCGCGCTGTTCGGGCTGGGCGCCGTCGCCCTCCCCCTGCGCCGCCGCTTCCTGTAGCCGGCGAGCGCGGCCCGCGGCGCTGGACTGGTGCTGACGGGGCGGGTGCGAGCCGGACGGGGCGGGCTGGTCACGAACCAGCCCGCCCCGTCGTCGTCGGCCCGACGCCGAGATCGCACGTCCCCGGCGGGATCGCGAGAGGGAAGGGCACGGCCCCGGCCTCCCGACGCCGACTTCGCGTCTCTCCGCCGAGCTCGCGTCTCAGGAACGCGAGCTCGGCACCAGAAGCACGAACTCGGCGATGTCCGGGGGGCGGTCCGACCGACACACCGCCGCCCGCGGGCCGAGACAGCCGTCGACGGCCGAGACAGCCGCTCCCCGCCGAGACAGCCGCTCCCGACCGGCGTTCTCGTCGGGAACCGGCTGTCTCGCCGGCCGGGCACCGCCGGCCGGGCACCGCCGGCCGGGCACCGCCCGTCGCCCGGGCACCGGCCGTCGCTCGGGCCCGGCTGCCGCCACCACCCGACCGGGCGGTCACCCGTCCCAGACGACGTGGTCGCGGCCCTCGCGGGAGACCAGCAGCCCGCCCTCGACCGCGGGGCCGGCGCGCCCCGGCTGCAGCGGGGTCGACCAGCGCTCGCTGCCGGTCCGCAGGTCGCGCGCCACGAGGCGGCGCCCGCCGTCGCGCTCGGCTACCACGAGGAGCCGCACGCCGTCGGTCACGGCCGCCTGGTCGGGCCCGCGGTCGCCCGGCACCCCGACGCTCCACAGCAGGTCGCCGGTGCGCAGGTCGACGACGCGCACGGCACCGTCGCCCTCGAGCGCGACGAGCCCGTCGATGCGCAGGAGCACCCGCTCGACACCCGACCGCGTCCACAGGTGGAACCCCTCGCGGACGTCCACCGCCTGGAGGGACCCGTCGATCCGCACGAGCACCATCTCGGGTGCCGACCCGTCCGACACCTCGGTCCTCACGGGGTCGCCCGGGAACCACGCGCCGACCGAGCCGTCCCGGTCGAACCACGACGCGCCGACGGCGGGCCGCCACACCGTGAACCCGACGGTCGTGGCGTCGACCGTGATCGGGCCGGCGGGCGGCCGCGGCCACGCGCCCACGAGGGTCCCGTCGTCGACGTCGATCACCGCACCGAGCGCGTCCTCGACCGTCACGAGCCCTGCCTCGACGTCGATCGCCAGGGTGTCGGGCGGTACGCCGTCGGCGAGAGGCTGCGGCAGCGGGACCGACCACCGCACCTCGCCCGTCCGCGGGTCGGTGCGCTCGACGGTGACGAACGCGCCCTCGACCCGCGCGACGACCAGGTCGGCGTCGGCGACCGCCACGTCGACGACGCCCGTCGCGTCCTCGACCCGCACCGTCGTGCCGTCGTCGGAGCGGACCGTGAGCAGCATGTCGGGCGGCCCGCCCAGCACCGCGTCGGTGTTGGGCGCGCGCACGCCCCCGCCGGTGACCTCGCACACGAGCACGTCGTCCGCGGCGGCGCAGTCCGGCCGCGCACCGCCCGCCGCGGGCGAGGCGCGGTCGGTCGGGACGGGTGCGGTCCAGACGACACCGCCCGACGCGTCGCGCGCCGTCAGGACGACGCCGTCGGGCGTGCTGCCGTGCGTCAGGACGAGCCCGGCGACGGTCTGCGCGCGGCCCTCGACCCGCCACACCTCCCGGGGAGCGACGCGCAGGGAGGGCGCGACCCCGGGCACGGCCGAGAAGCCGGCGACGACGGCCGCGTCGTCGCGCGCCGCCGCGGCGTCGGACACCCGCGCCGACACGCCCAGCACCAGGACCGCGACGACCGCGACCGGCCAGCGGCGTCGGGCGGCGCGACGCAGACGCTCACCGAGCGGAACGGTCGGCGCGGCAGGGCGACCGCGATCGGCCGCCGGCTCACCGTCGAGCGGCGGCTCGTCGAGCTCGACGTCGACCATCCCGTCGCCGCCCCGGGCCATCCCGTCAGGCTACGTCGGCACGGCCCGCTCGCCCAGCGGCGCAGCCCCGAGCACCGGCCGCGCCCGACCGGATCAGTGACCCGCGCCCAGGTTCCCCGCGAGCCGGTCGTGGCGCGCCGCGCTGTCCGGGTTCAGCCCGACGATCGTGACCCTCTTCCCGCGCCGCGCGTACTTGTGCGTGATCGCGTCGAGCGTCGCGACCGTCGAGGCGTCCCACACGTGCGCCTTCGTCATGTCGATGACGATCTCGTGCGGGTCGCCCGAGTAGTCGAACTGGTAGACGAGGTCGTTCGACGACGCGAAGAACAGCTCGCCCTCGACGGCGTAGACGCGCTGGTCGTCGTCGTCGGACGCGTCCAGGCGCGTGACCGACGTGACGTGCGCGACGCGCCGCGCGAACAGCACCATCGCGACGAGGACGCCGACGACGACGCCGTAGGCGAGGTTGTGCGTGAGCACCGTGACGGCGACCGTCGCGACCATGACGGCCGTCTCCGAGCGCGGCATGCGGCGCAGCGTCGCGGGGTGCACCGAGTGCCAGTCGAACGTGCCGACCGACACCATGATCATGACGGCGACGAGCGCCGCCATCGGCATGATCGCGACGAGGTCGCCCAGCCCGACGACGAGCCCGAGCAGGAACACCCCGGCGAGGAACGTCGAGATCCGCGTCCGCGCTCCCGACGCCTTCACGTTGATCATCGTCTGGCCGATCATCGCGCAGCCGCCCATGCCGCCGAGGAACCCGGTGACGACGTTCGCCGCACCCTGGCCCCACGCCTCACGCGTCTTGTCCGAGTGCGTGTCCGTGACGTCGTCGACGAGCTTCGCCGTGAGCAGCGACTCGAGGATCCCGACGAGCGCCATCGCGAGCGCGTAGGGCGCGATGATCTGCAGGGTCTCCAGCGTCCACGGGACGTCGGGGACCAGCAGCGCGGGCAGCGACTCGGGCAGCTCCCCCTCGTCGCCGACGGTCGGGACGGCGATCGCCGCGAGCACGGTCGCGGCCGTGATGAGCACGATCGCGACGAGCGGCGCGGGAACCACGGTCGTCCAGCGCGGCATCAGCACCATGATCGTGATGCCCACCGCGACGAGCGGGTAGACCGCCCACGGCACGCCCGTGAGGTGGGGCACCTGCGACAGGAAGATGAGGATGGCGAGCGCGTTGACGAACCCGACCATGACCGAGCGCGGGATGAAGCGCATGAGCCGCGCGACGCCGAGCACCCCGAGCACCACCTGGATGACACCGCCGACGACCACCGTGGCCAGCAGGTAGTCGACGCCGTGGTCGCGCGCGACGGGCGCGACCACGAGCGCGATGGCCCCCGTCGCCGCCGAGATCATGGCGGGCCGCCCGCCGAGGAACGCGATCGAGACCGCCATCGTGAACGACGCGAAGAGGCCGAGGCGCGGGTCGACGCCGGCGATGATCGAGAACGCGATCGCCTCGGGGATGAGCGCGAGCGCGACGACGAGGCCGGCAAGGACCTCCACGCGCAGACGACGCGGTGAGCGCAGCGCGTCGAGGACCGAGAAGGACTCGTCGGCCTCGGGCGCGCCGCGGACGGGCAGGGGTTCGGGGGCCGGGTCGCGCAGGGTCACGCGGACGTCGTCGGACATGCGGCTGCTCCAGGAGGTGCGGGGCCGCGCGCGCACGACCCGGGCGCCCGGCGGACCGGGCTGGACGGGAGGGCACGCGACGCTGCGCACGGGCGGCGACCGCGTTCGCGGCGGTCGACCGGCGGCAACCCTACCCTCACGTGAGGGTAGGGTTGTGCCACCGTCCACCCGAGGAGCCCACCCATGGCCGACGACGCCGACGACGCGGCCGCGCACCCGTCCCACCCGGCACCGCCCACGGCACCGTCCTCGGGCCCGGGCGCCACGATGCACATCGGCGCCGTCGCGGACCGGACCGGGTTGTCCCTGCGGACGCTGCGCCACTACGACGAGGTCGGCGTCCTGCGGCCGTCCGGTCGGACCGACGGCGGGTTCCGCCTCTACACGCAGCACGACGTCGAGCGCCTGCTGCTCATCCGGCGCATGAAGCCCCTCGGCTTCACGCTCGAGGAGATGCGCGAGGTCCTCGACCTCGTCGAGTCGCTCGAGGACCCGTCCGCCGACCCCCAGGGGACCCAGGGCCCCCGCGAGCGCCTCGCAGCGTTCGTCGTGCGGGCCGAGCAGCGCCGGGCCGAGCTCGCCCGGACGCTCGAGATGGCGGACGAGTTCATCGACCTCCTCCGGCGCCGCTGACGACGCGACCTCGCACGCGCCGTCGACCGCCCCGCACGCGGAACCCGCCATCCGGGCCGGTCCGGCGGGCCGGGGCCCGCTCAGCCGCAGCCCGCGACCCCCGCTGCGCGCAGGACGTCCCGCAGCGCCCCGACCAGCGCGTCCCCGTGCGCCAGCCCGCCGTCGTCGTGCCCCGCCCCCTCGACCTCGCGGACGACGACCGTCAGGCCCGCCTCACGTGCGGCGTCCGCCACGGCCCGGCTCTGCTCGGGCGGGACCAGCGTGTCCGCGGTCCCGAGGACCACCGCGACCGGACGGCCCACCTCACGGACCTGCCGCTCCACGGGGTACCGGTCGCGCACCACCCACCCCAGCGGCACCCCGTACAGCGCGTCGACGACGGCGGGGAAGGACGTCATGGGCGACCGGAGCACGAGGGCCGCGGGCGGGTGCTCGACGGCGAGCTCCGTGACGACGCCCGTGCCGATGCTCTCCCCCAGGTAGACGAGCCCGTCGGGCGGGACCCCCTGGTCGAGCAGCCAGCTCCGCGCCGCGCGCACGTCGAGCGCGAGCCCCGCCGCCGACGGCGTCCCGGGGTTCCCGCCGTAGCCGCGGTAGTCGAGCAGCAGCACGCCCGCGCCGGTCGACCGGACGGCCTCGACCAGCCCGACGCGTCCGCCGCGGTTGCCGCCGTTGCCCGGCGCGACGAGGACGGTCGCGCCGCAGGCGTCCTCGGGGGGCGCGTACCAGACGCCCAGGTCCATCCCGTCGTCCGTCACGACGACGACGTCGCGCAGCCCCGGCAGCACGTCGGCCGCGTGCGGCGGCACCGACCGGTCCGGCACGTACATCAGCGACCGCTGCCCGAACCACACGACGCCCGCGAGCACGACGACGACGACGAGCGCGCCGACCGCGACGGTCCTCCCCCTGGTCACGCCCTCACGGTCCCACCGACGGTGCCGCTCTCGTCAGGACCATCGCCCCGCGGCCGCCGCGCCGCGCCACACTCAACCGCGGCGCCGTACCCGCAGGGCGAGCGCCGAGAGCGAACCGACCACCAGCACCCCGACGCCGGCCGCAGTCAGCGCCGCGCGGCGTGACGCGGCGGCGCCGCGCACCACCTGGTGCACGCGGCACCACAGCGGCGACGTCTCGCGTCGGGCCGGACCGAGCGACAGCAGCTCGTCGACCTGGTCGACCACGGGTCCCATGTCGCCGAGCTCGAGCTCGTCGGGCGGGATCGCCCGACCGACGCGCACCTCGACCGGACCGGGTCGGAAGCGTCCCCCCTTGGGCAGCAGCGCGTGCGTCCCGACCACCGCGACGGGCAGCAGGGGCACCTGGAACTCCTTGGCGATCCGCAGCGCGCCGCTGCGGAACGTGCCCAGCTCGCCGGTCGTGGACCGCGTGCCCTCGGGGAACACGAGCAGGCTCGACCCCGACCCGAGGACCTGCTGCGCCGCGTCGAGCAGGCTCTCGTACCCGCCCCCGCCCACGCGGCGCACAGGGACCGCCCCGATCAGCACGGTGACGACCGCGCGCCGCCAGCGGGTCGTGAACCAGTAGTCCTGCGCCGCCACGACCATCGGCTTGTAGGGCGTCGGGAACGCCGCGAGCAGAGCGGGGGTGTCGGCGTGCGACGAGTGGTTAGCGACCACGACCATCGCCTCGTACGGCGCGGCGCCCGTGACGGTGAAGCCGCCGACCGTCCTGAACAGCGCGCGCCAGAGCGCACGCCGGACGGCACCCGACCACGTGAAGCCGGGTGGCGGGCCGACGTGGTGACGACGGAAGCGGACGCTCACGGGAGCCTCGTCACGTCAGCGCGCCCCGGTCTGGCGCTCGTCGGCGCGCGTGCCGCGTCCCGCCTTCGCGCGGTAGAGCGACCGGTCGGCGAGCTCGAGCAGGCGGTCCATCGGCACGGGCTCGGTCGCGAGCGCGTGCCCCACCGAGATGCCGATCTCGACCTCGCCACCGCCTGACAGGCGGTACCGCCCCGCGACGGCGTGCCGCAGCCGGTCGACGACGACGTGCGCGGCGTCGTCGTCGGGGATGTCGCGGCACACGACGAGGAACTCGTCGCCGCCGTACCGGGCGAACAGGTCGTCGCCCCGCATGGCCGCGTGCATGCGCGCCGCCGCCAGCTGGAGCACCTCGTCGCCCGCGAGGTGGCCGTGCGTGTCGTTGACGGCCTTGAAGCCGTCGAGGTCCGCGAGCGCGACCAGGACCGGCGGGGCGCCGGCGGCGAGGTCCGCGAGCACGCTGCCCAGGTGCTCCCGGACGCGCCGACGATTCGCGGCACCCGTGAGCTCGTCGTGCTCGGCGCGGTGCAGCATGTGCGCCTGCGCGCGCCGCAGGTCGCTGATGTCGCGGTACTGGCAGACGACCCGGTCGCCGTCGACAGCCGCGTAGAACACCGCGAACGTCCGCCCGTGCAGACGGCGGTCGACGCTCTCGTCGGCGTAGGCGACCTCGGTCCGCAGGGTCCGGCCGGTCGCGAGCACGGTGCGCATCGTGTCGAACAGGGTCGCGTCCGAGCCGTACATCTCGAGCAGGCCGCGCCCGAGCAGGGGCCGCCCGGCGTTGACCTCCGCCGCCGCGTTGACCCACTCGTGGACGAGCTCCACGACCTCGCCGTCGGCGTCGCGGACGGCGCGGAGCAGGACGAGGCCGTCGTCGGGGTGCTGCGCCAGGCCTCGTCCGATCGCCTCGCACGCGACGTCCTCGGGCGCTCTGGGGTCCACGCCGTCATGATGCTCGCTCCGGCCCGCGCTCGCGCGCCGCTGCCCCGCGCCCGCGGGCGCCGTCAGGGCACCACCGCCCGCACGTCGTCGAGCGTCAGCACGATGGGTGCCGACGTCACGGCCGACGACAGGTACGTGTTGAGGCCCGTCGAGCCGGCCGCCTGGAGCCCCGCGGTCGCGTCGGTCACGGTCGCGTTCCACGAGGTCGGCTCGGGTGTCCCCTCCTCCCACGCGCGGACCCGCACGGTCGTCGGGTTCGTCCCCACGGCCTGGGTGCGGACCAGCAGGCCCTCACCCGGCGCGACGACCGGACCGGTGAGCAGGGTCGCGGCGGTGAGCGCGGTCTGCGTCGCACCCGTCACCCGGACGAGGGACAGCACGACACGCCCGTCGCCGCGCAGCTGCACCTTGGAGCGGTACTCCCCGACGCCCGCGACGCGCCGCGGGGACGGGTACAGGTACAGCCCGCTCCCGCCGGCAGGAAGCTTGTCGACGCGGAAGGTCTGCACGAGGTCCGCCGACGCCGCCGTCGCCGGCAGGCTCACGTCGGGCCCGACGCCGGGTGCGGCGAGACGGATCCGGCCCGCACCGCCGGAGACGGAGTAGAGGTCGAGCGAGCCGCTCGTGCGCCACGCGCCGCCGGCCTCCGCCGAGCCCCACCCGCGCGCGAGGTCGCGCGTGAACGTGTCGGCCGCGAAGACCGCCGACGGCGCGGCGACCTCGACGACGCGCTGGACGGTCGCCGTCGCGCCGTCGTCGTCGGTCACGGTGAGCCGGGCGGTGAAGGAGCCGTCCGTCGCGTACGTGTGCGTCGTCGTCGCGCCGGACGCCGTCGCGCCGTCGCCGAGGTCCCACGCCCACGCGGTCACGGTGCCGTCGCCGTCGGACGACGACGAGCCGTCGAACGCGCACGTGCGCCCGGTGCAGGAGACGGTGGCGCGCGCGACGGGCGGGGTATTGGTGCCCGGGTCGGCGGCCCGCAGGGTGAAGGCGTCCGAGAACGCGGCGCCGGACGCGCGCACGAACCGCGCGCTCAGCTCCTCCGCGGTGACCTGCAGGTCGAGCACGCCCCACGACGCGGTGGCGAGCCCGTTCGCCGTCGCGAAGTACGGCTCCTCGGGGTCGCCCGTCGCGACCGCCCGCTGCTGGATCCCGCCCGTGCCCACGGTCGCGAAGACCGTCCCGGCGCCGCGCACCATCGTGGGGTCGGCGTCGACGACGCAGTCCAGGTCCGCGGCGGCACCGGGGACGACCGTCGGGCACGCCCCGCCGAGCGCGAGCTGGTGGGTGCGCTGGTAGAGGTGCTCGTGGCCGCTGAGCACCAGGTCGACGCGCTTGCTCAGCAGCAGGTCGTTGAGGTCGCTGCCCGACAGGCACGAGTAGGTGCCGACCGACAGGCACGGGTGGTGCATCCCGACGACGACCCACGGCACCCCCGCGGCGCGCGCGCCGTCGATCGCGGCCTCGGTCCACGCGTAGTGCGGGCTGCCGGCGGTGTACTCCCACCGCGCCTGACCGGGGAAGTCGAGCGCGGGCGAGACCATCACGACGCGGACGAGCGGGTCCTGGGCGGGGACGTCGACGTACCACTCGCGCCCGTACGTGCCGACGAGGCCGGGGAGCTGGTTGGGCAGGCACGCGGAGAAGTCGTTGATGTTGCCGTTGAGGCCGTTCATCTCGTGGTTGCCCGCGACGAGCTGGAACGCGAAGCCGGCGCCCACCCGGGCGACCACCTGGTCGCACCACGCCTGCTCCGCGCCCGTCTGCCCGTAGGAGAGGTCGCCGAGGACGAGCATCGCGTCGGGGTCGAGCGCGCGCACCGAGTCCAGGACGGCCCACGTGTTCGACGTGGCGCCGATGTCCCCCGCCGCGGTGAGGTGCACGCCGCCCGCGACGGCCGCCGCCTGGACCTGGTCCTCGACCTGCACCTGCGCCCGGGCCTGCACGGCGGCGTCGACCACTCCCGGGGCAGGCCCCGCCGCGACGCCGTCGCGCATGGCGACCGCACCACCTCCCCCGAGGGCGGCGGCGACGGCGAGCGCCGCGGCGGTGAGCGGGACCAGGGCGGGACGAGCGCGCACGGCGGCCTCCGGTTGTCGGCGCTGACGGTCCGTTCCTACTCCTGAAACGGACATTTCGGAAGATGCGCTCGAGCCTCCGGGGACAGCCTCCGCACGGGGCGCCCCGTGCGCTCCTGTTGCCGACCATGAAGGGCGCTCCTACGGTCGAGATGGATGGTGACCAGGTCGGACGTCCGGCGCCCACCTCAGCCAGGAGGACACGATGAGCACGAGCCCCCAGGAGCCCCGCCGCACCGACCCGGCGACGCCCGGGCCGTACGACCGGACGACCGCACCGACCTCCGGCACGACCGGGACGACCCACGGCGCGCACGCCGACGACGCACGGCGCGGCGAGCGTCGTGGTGACGACACCTACCGCAGCAGCGACGCCGACCGGCACGCCGACCGGCACGACGACGCGCGCCGGGACGACCACGCCACGACCGACTCCCCGCGGGACCTCGACCGCGACCGCCGCACCGTCCTCGCCCGGGAGCGCGAGGAGTTCGGCGGGATGAAGATCGGCTCCGCCTTCTTCGGCTGGCTCACGGCGACGGGCACCGCCGTCATCCTCACCGCCCTCGTCGCGGCGATCAGCGGCGCGCTCGGCCTCGTCACGGACACGCCCGAGGAGGCCGCCGACCAGGTGGGCACGTCGACGACGACGCTCGGCCTCGTCAGCGGCATCGTGCTCCTGGTCCTGCTGTTCGTCGCGTACTTCGCGGGCGGCTACGTCGCCGGGCGCATGGCCCGGTTCAGCGGCGCGAAGCAGGGTGTCGCGGTGTGGCTGTGGGCCGTCGTCATGGCCATCGCCGTCGCGGTCCTCACGCTGCTCGCCGGCGCCGAGTTCGACGTGCTCTCCGACGCGCTCGCGTTCCCGCGCATCGAGGTCGAGGACCTCACCACGACCGGCGTGCTCGTCGCGCTCGGGGTCGCGGTCGTGACGCTCGTCGGCGCCGTCCTCGGCGGCGTCACGGGGATGCGCTACCACCGTCGCGTCGACCGCGTGGGCCTGGGCGACTGACCGTGGCCGGCCGGGCCGGGGGTCGCCGTCCGACGCCGGCCCGCCCCGCCGTCGGCGGACGGTCCCGGACCCCGGACGCGGCCCGCACTAGACTCCCCCTGTGATCTTCAAGGCCGTGGGGGACGGACGCCCCTACCCGGACCACGGCCTGACGACGCCGCGCGACTGGGCCGAGGTGCCGCCCCGGCAGATCCGGCTCGACGAGCTCGTGACGACCAAGCGCACGCTCAACCTCGACAACCTGCTGTCGGAGGACTCGACGTTCTACGGCGACCTCTTCGCGCACGTCGTCCAGTACAAGGGCGTCATGTACCTCGAGGACGGCCTGCACCGTGCGGTGCGCGCGGCCCTCCAGCAGCGGTCGATCCTGCACGCGCGCGTCCTGGTGCTGGAGGACTGATGGCCGCGCGTGACCCGCAGGCGCTCCGGCGCCGTCACCGCCGCGAGCGGCAGGCCGTCGTCTTCGGCAGCATGCTCGCCGCCATGGCTGTCGCCGCGCTCGGCGCGACGGCCGTCTACACCGGGGTGATCGACCCGCCGTTCGCGCGCGAGTTCACGACGCTGCGGCCCGAGGCGGAGGGCGCCGGCGCCGCTCCGTGCCCGCCCGAGGGTGCGGTGCCGACGACGTACGGCGAGGTCCAGGTGCAGGTCCTCAACGGTGCGGGCCGGGCCGGCCTCGCGGGCGACGTCGGCGACCAGCTCGCGGCGCGCGGCTTCACGGTGCTGAGCGCGGACAACTTCCCGGGCGACTACCCCGGCATCGCCCTCGTGCGCTTCGGCGAGACCGGCCTGCGTGCGGGGTACACGCTCGCGGCCCAGATCGACGGTGCGGCGCTGCTGATCGACACCCGCACGGAGCCGACGGTCGACCTCGTGCTCGGCGGCGCGTACTCGACGCTCGTCGAGCCGGCCGCGGTGCCCCTCGCGCCCGGTGAGCCGCTGGTCGGGGTCGAGGGCTGCGTCCCGCTCGACGAGGCGCTCCAGGTCGCGCCCCCCGGGCCTGCCCCGGCCACCGAGGAGCCCGCCGAGGGCGAGCAGGCTCCCGCCGAGGGCGAGCAGGCTCCCGCCGAGGGCTGACGTGCCCGAGCGCGACGCGGACCGCCCGACCGACGGGTCGACGGATCTCACCGTGCGCGGTGCCCGGGCGACCGACGTCGCCCGCCTGTACGAGATCTGCCTGCGGACCGGCGCGGCGGGTTCGGACGCGACCGGGCGCCACGACCCCCTGCTGCTGGGCGACGTCTACGTCGGCCCGTACCTCGCACTGTGCCCGGACCTCGCGTTCGTGCTCGCGGGCGCCGACGACGTCGCGGTCGGGTACGTCCTGGGCGTCGCCGACACCACCGCGTTCGAGGAACGCTGCCGCGCAGAGTGGTGGCCGGGCGCACGTGAGCGCCATCCCGTCGGGTCGGCGACCCACCCCGGGGACGCCGAGCTCGTCCGGCTGGTCCACGAGCCGGAGCGCACGCCGTCGGCCGTGACAGCGGAGTTCCCCGCCCACCTGCACATCGACCTGCTGCCCGAGGCGCAGGGGTCCGGAGGCGGCCGCCGGCTCGTCGAGCACCTCGTCGCGGAGCTGCGTCGGCGGGGCGTCCCGGGTGTCCACCTCGGGGTCGACCCCGAGAACCTGCGGGCGCGGGGGTTCTACGCGCACCTCGGCTTCCGGCCGGTCCCGCCGGTCGCCGACGCGGCCGCGGCGGCGTCGGACCCCGACGCCGCCGCGGGGCACCTGCTCGGCCTGCGGCTCGGCTGAGTCGCAGGCTGAGCGGGTTCAGCGCGCTCAGCCGTCGCGCCGGACTCCCTGCCTCGTGCCCTCGAGCTCCGCACCACCCGGCACGGACGCCGGGCTCGCGGGCTCCTGCGACGTGCCGCGCCACCGCGAGACGCCGCGCATCACGTGGTGGACGACGATCGCCGCGGCCGTGCCGAGCGCGATGCCGCGCAGCTCGAGGCCCGGCTCGGGCGCCCACGTGAAGTCCGCGATGCCGACGATGAGCGCGATGGCGGCCGTCGTGAGGTTCACCGGGTCGGAGAAGTCGACGCGGTTCTGGACCCAGATGCGCGCGCCGAGCAGGCCGATCATGCCGTAGAGCAGCGTGCCCGCTCCGCCGAGGACGGCCTCGGGCATGGTGTCGACGAGCGCGCCGAACTTGGGCGACAGGCTCAGCACGAGCGCCGTGAACGCGGCGACCCAGTAGGCGGCCGTCGAGAACACGCGCGTCGCGGCCATGACACCGATGTTCTCGGCGTACGTCGTCGTGCCCGAGCCGCCGCCGGCACCCGCGAGGGTGGTCGCGAGGCCGTCGGCCATGAGCGCGCGGCCCATGAGCGGGTCGAGGTCCTGGCCGGTCATCGCGGCGACCGACTTCACGTGGCCGACGTTCTCGGCGACCAGCACGAAGACGACCGGCAGGAACAGGACGATCGCGCTCCACCGGAAGGTCGGCGCGGTGAGCTCGGGCAGGCCGAGCCACGCGGCGTCGGCCACCGGACCGAGGTCCACCTCGGACCGCACGAGCGCGAACAGGTAGCCGACGACGACGCCGACGAGGATCGCGAGGCGCCCGAGCATGCCCTTGAAGAACACGGTCACGAGCACCATCGCGCCGAGCGTGACCAGCGCGGTCACGGGCGAGGAGCGGAACCCGGTCGCCGAGCCGTCGGCGTTGACGCTCCCCCACGCCACGGGCGCGAGGTTCAGGCCGATGAGCGCGACGATCGCGCCGGTCACGACGGGCGGCATCGCGGCGTCGATCCACCGGGCGCCGGCGAGCTGCACCACGAGCCCCACGACGACGAGCAGCAGACCCGTGACGAGGATGCCGCCGGTCGCGTCGGACACACCGCCCGACGCCGTCGCGGCGAGGATCGGCGCGATGAACGCGAACGACGACCCGAGGTAGCTCGGGAGCCGGTTGCGGGTGAGCAGCAGGAACGCCACGGTGCCGATCGCGGAGAACAGCAGCGTGGTCGACGCCGGGAAGCCCGTGATCGCCGGGACCAGCAGCGTCGCTCCTGACATCGCGATGACGTGCTGCATGCCGATCGCGACCGTCCGCGGGACGGAGAGCCGCTCGTCCGGGGCCACCACGGCACCGGGCGCGACGCGCCTGCCGTCCCCGTGCATGCGCCAGCCGAAACTGCTCATCGTGACTCCTCGACGTCGCGACGGCCCACGGCGGGCGCCCGGGCCGGGTGAACCCTAACGGCCCCGCGGCGCCCCGACGTGGGTCCGACCGCGCCGCGGCGGACGAGCCCCGGCGGTCAGTCGCCGGGGCGCGCGGACCGGAGTCGCTTGGTGTCGGAGCGGTGCCTCTTCGCGGCGAGGCGGCGCTCGGTCGACCCCTTCGTGGGTCGGGTCGCACGGCGCGGCCGGGCCGGCGGTGCGATGCCGTCCGCGACCAGGGCCGCGAGGCGTCGCTCGGCCGCCGCGCGGTTGCGCAGCTGCTCGCGGTGCTCGGACGCGACGACGGTCAGCACGCCCGCCACCAGGCGCGGGCCGAGCCGCTCGAGGAGCCGCTCACGTTGGGTGTCGGTCAGGACGGCGGACGCGACGACGTCCCACGACAGCTCGACGCGCGAGTCCGTCGTGTTCACGCCCTGCCCGCCCGGCCCCGAGGAGCGCGAGAACCGCGTGCTCAGCTCGGCGCGCGGGATGACGAGCGAGGGTCCGACGACGACGTCCGCGCTCATGCCGTCGATCGTCCCACCTCGCGGGTAGGGTCCGCCGCATGCGAGGCGTGAGCGGGACCGTCCCACCCGGGACCGCCCGGCCCGCCGCGTCGCTGGTCCTGCCCGCCGTCGTCGTCGCCGCGCTGTGCGGTGCGATGGTCGCGGCGCAGGGGCGGCTCAACGGGGACCTGTCGACGGCGGGCGCCGGAGCCCTGACGGCGAGCTGGCTGTCCTACGTCGGGACGCTGCTCACCGTCGTCGTGGTCGTCGTGCTGCGCGGGTCGGCGGGCCGGACCGTGACGGTGCTGCGCCGCGACGGCCGCTGGTGGTGGTACGCGATCGGCGTCTGCGGCATCCCGATCGTGCTCGCGATGACGGCGGGCGTGCCCGTCGTCGGCGTCGCGATCGCATCGGTCTGCTCGGTCGCGGGGCAGACCGTCTCCGGGCTCGGCCTCGACGCGCGCGGCGTCGGGCTCCCTCGGCCGCTCCCGCTCTCGGGACGCCGCGCGCTCGCGGGGGTCGTCGCGGTCGCCGGGCTCGCGGTCGCGGTGCTGTCCGGCTCGGGCTCGCTCGAGGCGGACCTCCCGACGGTCGTGCTCATGGGTGTCCTGCTGTTCCTCGGCGGTGTCACGCTCGGCGCCCAGCAGGCGGGCAACGGCAAGGTGACCGCGCTCGCGGGGGACCCGGTGGTGGCGGGCCTCACGACCGCCACGGGCGGGACGCTCGTGATCTCGGTAATCCTGGCGGGCGCAGGGGCGACCGGCGGGCTCGGCGACGTGGTCCTGCCGTCGCCGGTCGACCACTGGTGGCTGTACCTCGGCGGACCGCTCGGCGCCGCGATCACGGTGGGCGCGGCGTGGGCCGTGCGGCACCTCGGGACGTTCGCGCTGACCCTCGCGATCGTCGGCGGCCAGATGGTCACCGCCGTGGGCCTCGACGTCGCGACGGGCCTGGGCGTGCACTGGAGCACGCTGGTGGCCGCCGCGATGATCGCGGTCGCGACCGTCGCCGCCGTCGGACGGCGCCCCTCCTCCTGAGCAGCGGGTCCGCGCCGTTGTGACATGCTCGAGGCAGCAGCCGATCGACCGAGGAGCTCACGTGTCCGAGAGCCAGCCCACCCCGCGCGACGACCAGCCGACGCCGCCCCCGCCGGGCGGTGCCGGGCCGGTGGGCGGCACCCAGGACGCCCCGTATGCCGCTCCCGACCAGGGTTCCTCGCAGGGCTCGTCGCAGGGCCCGGCGCAGGGCTCGTCGCAGACCGCGCCGGGCGCCGACCCCGGCCAGGGCCAGCAGCCGCCCTACGCCCAGCCGGGGTACGGGCAGCAGCCGTACGGCTCGTCGTACGGCCAGACGTACGGGCAGGGCTACGCACCGCCGCCGTACGTGCGGACCAACACGATGGCGATCATCTCGCTCGTGTCGTCCGTCCTGGGCCTCACCTTCGTCCCGGTCCTCGGGAGCATCGCCGGGGTCATCACGGGCCACATGGCGCGTCGGCAGATCGCGGACACCGGCGAGCAGGGCAGCGGCGTCGCGACCGCCGGGCTCGTCGTCGGGTACGTCGGCATCGCGCTCGTCGTCCTCGTCGTCGTCGGGTTCATCCTGTTCTTCGCGCTCGCGGCGGGCGTCGCGTCGACGTCGACCTCGCCCTGACGGCCCGGCCCCCGCGCGCGACCTGAGGTGAGCGGGACGGCGGTGCGCACGACCCCTGCACGGCTCGCGGCCGTGTGGGGGTCGTTCGTCGTCGTCCACGCGGTGCTGACGGTCGTCGGGGTCGTGGTCGTGCCTGCGGAGGCGTTCTGGGACCTCGACCTGTACCGCTGGTGGGCGTGGACCGTGCTGGACGGCGCGGGCGCGCCCCTGCTCGACGAGCCGTGGGTGTACCCCGCGGGGGCCCTCGTGCCCGTCGTCGCGGCCGGTGCGGTGAGCACCGTCTCGACCCCCGTCTACGCGCTGACGTGGTGCGCGCTCGTCACGGTGCTCGACGCGCTCGTCGTCGCGGCGCTGCTGCGTCGCGGTGCCCACCGCGCTGCGTTCTGGTGGCTCGCGGCTCTCCTGGCGCTGGGGCCCGTCGCGGTCGGGCGGCTCGACGCGGTCGCCGCGGCGCTGCTCGCGCTCGGCGTCCTCGCTGCGACGTCGGAGCGCCGCGGGCGGGCGTCGGCCCTGCTCACCGCGGGTGCGTGGGTCAAGGTGGCGCCCGGGGCGCTCCTGCTGCCGCTGGCTGCCGCGGCCCGGCGACCGTGGCGCGACGTCGTCGTCCCGGCTGCGGTGGTGACCGGGCTCGTCGTGGGTGCCGTGGTGCTCGCGGGCGGAGGCCCTCGTCTGCTGTCGTTCCTCGGGGCGCAGGGCGACCGCGGGCTCCAGGTGGAGTCCGTCGTCGCGACGCCGTGGGTCGTGGCGGGCGCCCTCGACGGTCGACCGGCCGCCGTGCTGCACGACGAGCTCGTGACGTACGAGGTGCCGGTGGGTGCGACGGCCGCGTCCGTGCTCGACGTCGCGCTGCCCGTCGGGGTGGTCGTGGTCGCGGCGCTGCTCGTCGTCGCGAGGCGCCGCGGGACCGCCGTCGACGCACTCGTCCCCGCGGTCCTCGTGCTGACGACGTGGCTCGTCGTCGCGAACAAGGTCGGGTCGCCGCAGTTCATGACGTGGGTCGCGGCCGCGGTCGCCGCGACGCTCGCCGCGACGCGCGGCGGGCGCGAGGCGGGTCGGACGCGGCTCGTCGCGGTCCTCGCGCTCGCGGCGGCGGCGCTGACCCAGGTGGTCTTCCCGTGGGGCTACCCGGCGCTGCTGACGGGCGACCTCGCGGTGACGGCCGCGCTCGCCGGGCGCAACGCACTGCTCGTCGCGCTGCTCGTCGTCGTCGTGGCGTGGCTCGTGCGCGTCGTCGTCGGGCGGGACGCCACCCTCCGCGAGCGCTGACGCCGCCCCGCGAGGAGGCGGCGTCAGCGGCTCGTGCCGCAGGCCGCTCAGCCGACCTGCGGCACGACCTCGCGCGCGACGAGGTCGAGGTGGTCGAGGTCGTGCAGGTCGAGCACCTGGAGGTACACGCGCTGGACGCCCATCTCCTGCAGCGCACCGAGGCGGTCGACGGCCTCGCTCACCGTCCCGGCGACGCCGTGCTCGCGGAGCTCGGCGGGCTCGCGGCCGATCGCGGCGGCGCGGCGCGAGAGCTCCGCCTCGTCCGCACCGACGGCGAGCACGAGCGCGACCGAGTAGACGAGGTCGTCGGCGGGCCGGCCGACCGCCTCGCACGCCGCGCGGACCGCCGCGAAGCGCTGCGGGATGTCGGCGATCTCGGGGAACGAGCTGTTGTACTCGGCGGCGAACCGGGCCGCGAGCGCGGGCGTCCGGCGCGGGCCGTTGCCGCCGACGACGACGGGCACGCCCGCACGGGCCGGGTCGGTCGCGCTGCGCTGGGCGGGCTTGGGCAGCGCGGGCGAGTCGACGAGCGTGTAGTGCTCGCCGCGGTGCTCGAACCGCTCGCCGACGGGTGTGCCCCACAGACCGGTCACGACCTCGAGCTGCTCGGTCAGCATGCCGAAGCGCTTCGCCGGGAAGGGGATGCCGTACGCCTCGTGCTCGGCGGCGAACCAGCCGGCGCCGAGGCCCAGCTCGACGCGCCCGCCGGACATCTGGTCGACCTGCGCCACCTGGATCGCGAGCACGCCCGGGTGCCGGAACGTCGCCGACGAGACGAGCGTGCCGAGCCGGATCCGCGACGTCTCGCGCGCGAGGCCCGCGAGCGTGGTCCACGCGTCGGTCGGCCCGGGCAGGCCGTCGCCGTCGCCCATCGCGAGGTAGTGGTCGGAGCGGAAGAAGGCGTCGAAGCCGAGGTCCTCGGTCGCGCGCGCCACGGCGAGGAGGTCGTCGTAGCTCGCGCCCTGCTGCGGTTCGGTGAAGATGCGGAAGTCCATGCGCCCAGCCTGCCGCAGTGGTCCGACGTCCCGCTCTGCGAGGTCGTGAGGGAGCCGGGCGCCATGGGCGGCCGCGTGACCGGCCGCGCTAGCGTGCGCCGGTGACCACGACGCGACGCGCACGACGAGCCCTGTCACTCACCGGAGCGGCGCTCATCGCGGGAGCCGCGGGGATCCACGTCCTGTGGGCCACGGGGTCCGCATGGCCGGCGCGGGACCGCCGCGAGCTCGCCGAGGTCGTCGCGGGCGCCGACGAGTTCCCCGGGCCGGTCGCGTGCGTCGCGGTCGCGAGCCTCCTCGCGGGGGCGGCCGTCGTCGTCGGGGCCGGGGACGACGGGCGCGTCGCGCGGACCGGCCGGGCCGGGGTCGCCGGGGTCTTCGCGGTCCGGGGCCTCGCGGGCCTGGCCGCGGGCACGGGGAAGCTCGTGCCGTGGACGCCGTCCGACCGGTTCGTCCGCGTCGACCGGCGGGTCTACAGCCCGCTGTGCCTGACGATCGCGGCGCTCGTGCTGGCGGGAGCACCTCGCGCACGTCGGTGAGGCGCGGCCGGGTCCCCTAGGGGACGCCGTGGGCGCCGTCAGCGGGGTCGCCCTCGTCGGTCTCGCTCGTCCGGGCGTAGCGGTCCAGGGACTGCGTCCAGAGGCGCCGGATGTACCGGCCCATCGGCAGGTGGGTGATGAGGAAGAGCGCGACCTTCTGCCGCTGCGGACCGGTGTGGTCGTACTCGACGTGCAGCCGGCTGCCGCCGCCGTCGCGCGGCGTGATCCGCACGGTCCCCGTGCCGCCGCCGCCGTAGCTGCTGTCGACGGTCGTCCACCGGACCACGTCGGGGTCGGACCAGTCGTAGCGGACGACCACCCAGAACGGTGACCCGGCGGTGCTCTCGCGCGCGACGGACCACGTCGGGCCCTGGTCGCGCAGCTCGTAGGTCCGCGGGTCGAGGCTGCGGCTCCACGTGCGCAGGCGGCGGTCGGTGAAGTCGGTCAGCGCGCCTCGCGCCTGTGCCGGCGATGCCACGGTGTCGACGACGAACCGCACCTCGTCAGTAGAGCACCGGGACGGTCGTCGGTAAACGGCACCGGCCCTCGGACGGTGCGACGCGGCCCCGGGTCAGGCGCCGTCGACGGGGCGCGACAGGGTCACGGAGTGCACGACGGCGGTCTTCGGGTAGGCGTCGGCGGCGTCACGCGGGCCGATCTCGAACAGGTCGACCATGAGCTGCAGCGGGTAGGCGAGGACCTGGGGCGACGTGAAGACGACCTCGCCCTCGCACGCGACGAGGACGCCGTCGGCACCCCACCGTGCGGACCACGTGTGCGGCCGGCCCGTGCCGACGGGCACCGTCACCTCGGTCATGTCCGTCGTCAGGCGCGGGTCGTGGTGCGCCTTGACCCCGACCCGGGCGGTGGACGCCGTCGGGCCGACCGCGTCGGCGTCGATCTCGACGACGCAGATCTCGCCGCTGTCGCGCTCGTCGAGGTGCTCGGTGCCGACGAGCCAGACCGCGAGCATGCACGCCCGGTCGAGGCTCGCGGTCACGGTGACGTCGACCTGCCCGGAGCTCGGCGCCCAGAGGAGCCGCTGCGGGACGGCCGTGCGGACGACGAGCCCGTCCGGGCGGTGGCGGTGCGTGCCGCGCGTCGACCCGAGGGGCCCGCCGAACATGGCGGTCTGGAGGTTCGAGACGCGCAGCGGGGCGTCCTCGGGGCGCCAGTCGGGCTGGTCGGCGTCGATGCGCAGACGGAGTCCGGTGGGGTGGGCTGCGTCGCGGGCGGTCCCGGGCGCGGCGCGGCGACGGACGACGTCGTAGCGAGCACGCGAGCGCTCGGGCGTCGTCCACTGCGGCAGGTAGTGGTCGACCCAGAGGGTGGGGTCGAGCGTGGGGTCGAGCGTGGGGTCGAGCGCGGGGGCGCTGAAGTCGTCGGTGAGCGCCCCGGCCGCGGGGTCGAGCGGCTCGAGCCGCCGTCCGGGCCCGCGTCCGCCGTGAGCCATCAGCCGCTCCCCCGGTCCTCGACCGCGACGACCGCTCCGCTCGTGACGTCGGTCAGGGTGCGCGCGGCGATCGGGCGGTCGAGCGGGACCGTCACGGTGTCCAGGCAGTCGTCCTCACCCCAGCCAGGAGCGGGGACCGTGGCCGTGATCTCGACGCGGACGTCGTCGGCGCTCTCCTCGAGCAGCGTCACCTCGGGCTCGCCGTTGCAGGACCACGCGTTCACGAGGAGGACGTCGCCGTCCGTCCACGCCTCGCCGAAGCCGACGGCCGTCCGCCGTGTGCCGTCGACCGGTCCCGCGAAGACCTCGAACGCGTGGGGGATGCCGACGCCGCCGACGGCCTCGGCCAGAGCGGTGCAGGTCGCCGCGCCGCCGTCGTCGCCGGAAGCGACGTCGAAGACCACCACGCCGCGCTCCTCGTCGACCCACCAGCCGCTCACCCCGGGCACGTCGTCGACGTCGTCGCGGACGGCGTCCATCGAGGCCACGAGGTCGCGCAGCGCGGGCCGCGGCCCGTCGTCGTCGACCCGGTCCTCGGTGAGGCAGGGGTTCCCTCGGGCGATCGGGGAGGTCGGCGGGCCGGCGCAGGCGGTCAGGGTCGTGACGACGACGACGGAGGCGCCGATGACGACGGCGCGCGCGGGCGTCGCGCGTCCACACCGTCGAGCCACCGGCACCTCCCCTCGTCGTCCGAGCCAGCGTGGCACCGCGGCCCACCGCGTGGGCTCGTGAGCGGGTCACGATCGGGGCACGGTGCGACGGTCGGTGACCGTCGCGAGGGGGTCAGCGTGCCAGGGGTCAGCGTGCCGCGCGGAGCAGCGCGGGGGCGTGCGCGGCGACCCATGCCGCGTCCCGGCGGTAGAGCTCGACGTGGCTCGCGAGGTCCCGGTGGCCGGCGTCGACGCGGGCCTGCGTGAAGTCGGCGAGGTCGCGCAGGCGCACCACGGTGACCGGCAGCACGTCCGCGGGGTCGACGGCGTGCCGGGGCTCGAGGTCGCGCGCGTAGGCGGCGCAGAGCAGGCCGAGTCGTCGGGCTCGCTCGGTGATGCGGTCGTGCGGGTCGTCGCCCTCGCCGGGTTCGGTCAGCGGTACGAGGCGGTAGGCCAGGTAGGCGAGGTCCCAGACCCGCGGGCCGGGCGACGCGGTGTCCCAGTCGATGACGCCGGTGAGCCGGCCGTCGACGAACACCATGTTGTACGGCGCGACGTCGTTGTGGCAGATCACGTCGGCCGGCTCGTGCGCGGGGAGCTGCCAGACGGCTCCGGTCCGGTCGAAGTCGACGCCCGCCTCGTGGAGGCGCGCGACGTACCGGGCGGCGTCCACGAGGACGTCGTCGGCCCACACCCAGGACGGGAGCGGGTACTGCGGCACCTCGCCCACGAGGTACGAGACGTCGTCCCGTCCGTCGGCGTCGGTCCCGAGGGGCTCGGGGACCCCGTCGACACCACGCCGCCGCAGGTGCACGAGGAGCCGCTGGATCGTGGGGCTCCACGCGCCGGCACGTCGTCGGACCGTGTCACCCACGCGCACCGCGCCCCCCATGTTGCCCCCTGGGAGAACCACCTCCTCGGTCGGGGCGTCGTCGGCGGCGTGGCTCACGGGCTGCATCCTTCGTCCTGCGGCGGCGCGGCGCCAGCGGCGGTCACCGGGCGGCCTTGATGACTGCCCCGATCGTCCGGATGCTGGGTGGCATGGAGCAGTCATCCGCCGCACTCCCCACGACGCTGGGTCGGCCGGCCATCCGCGCGCTCGAGGCCGCCGGGTACCGCACGACGGCCGACCTCGACGGTGCCAGTGAGCGAGCGCTCCTCGGACTTCACGGCGTCGGGCCGCGAGCGGTCGAGGTGCTCCGGGAGCACGGGGTGCATCTCGAGCCGTGACGCGCGGGCGTCACCCCCGAGGGGGCAGGTCTGACGCCCGGCCCGACGGGCGGCAGACCAGTCGGAGCGCTCCGGTCGGGTAGGCGTGGCTCTCGACCAGGTCGAAGGCGAGCAGGCCCGGGGGGTCGTCGAACAGACGACGCCCACGGCCCGCGACCACTGGCGTCATGTGCAGGAGCAGCTCGTCGAGGAGACCGTCGCGCAGCAGGTCGCGGGCGAGGGCTCCGCACCCGTAGCTGAGGAGGTCGAGCCGCTCACGCAAGGCCGCGACGTCGGCGTAGTCGATCTCGGTCGAGCTCTGCCACGCGTCGAGCTCGACGGGCGTGGACGTCACCACGTACTTCGGCATCGAGTTGAGCCGTTCGGCGAGCGGGGTCGACTGCGACGGCCAGACCGTGCCGAGCTGCTGCCACGTCACCCGCCCGAGCAGGAGGGCGTCCGCAGCAAGCGCTCGCTCCAGCGTGGCCTGCTGCCCCTCGTCGCTCAGGTAGGGCAGGAGCGCCTCGGGCGGTGAGTCGATGACGCCGTCGAGGGTCACGTGGGTCTGCACGGTGATGTGGCTCATGCCGTTCAGACGGCCGCCGACGCCGGTTCTCATCGGCGGACTGCGCACGGGGCTACGGTCGGATCCGTGATCGGAAGCATCGACGAGGTCGTGATCGACTGCGCGGAGCCTGCGGTGCTGGCGGCGTTCTGGGCTCGGGTCCTCGGCGGTGAGCCCGTCGAGCGCGACCCCGCGTGGTGGTACATCCGACCGCCGGGGTGGACGCAGCTGTCCTTCCAGAAGGTGCCCGAGAGGAAGACGGTCAAGAACCGCCTGCACCTCGACGTGCTGGTCGAGGACATCGACGACGCCGCGACACGCGCAGAGGCGTGGGGCGCCCGTCGAGCAGGCGGGATCCACCGTGGCGACGCCGGCTCGTTCCAGGTCCTGCTCGACCCGGAGGGCAACGAGTGGTGCGTCGTGAAGCCCACCTAGGGAAGGCTCCCGTCACGCTCGTGGCGAGGACACCGGACGTCGTGGATCTGACCCCGACCTACGAGACGCAGCGACCTGACCCGACGGGTCCGCGCTCGTCAGACCTGGCACCCCGGGCACCAGTAGAGCTTCCGGCCGACCATCTCGGCGAGCGCCACGGGCGTCCCGCACCGCAGGCACGGCTCGCCCGCGCGACCGTAGACGGCGTGCCGCAGGGACCGGTCGGCGAGCGCGGCCTCCCGTCCGCCGTCGTCGAGGTCCTCGCGCGTGATCATCACGCCGGTGCGGATGCCGTCGTCGAGCAGTGCCACCCAGTCGCGCCACAGCTCGCGCGCGACCTCTCCGGGCACGCCCGACCCCGGCCTGTACGGGTCGAGCCGAGCCCGGAACAGCATCTCGGCGCGGTAGATGTTGCCGATCCCGCTGACGACGGCCTGATCCATGAGCAGCTGGCCGACGGCGACGCGGCGGCGCGTGAGCCGCTCGACGAACAGCTCCTCACCCTCCGCTCCCGGCGTGCTGCGGGGGTCCGGGCCGGCGGCGTCGACGACGGCGCGCACCTCCTCGCGCGTGACGACGACGCACGCCGTCGGCCCGCGCAGGTCGGCCGCGGTGACGTCGGTGAGCAGCCGGACCCGGACCTGGCCGACCGGGTCGGGCGGGAAGGCGTCGGGCTCGTCGATGGCCCGCTCGGCGTCGTCGGCGTCGATCGACCGCTCGCCCTCGCCCATCCGGACCCCCCGCCGCACCCGCGGGGCCCCGAGGGACGCCGTCGCGCCACCACCGGGCAGCAGGGGCGACACCTGGCCGTGGAAGTCCCACGCGCCGTAGAGGCCGAGGTGGACGCGCAGCCACCGCTCGGCGCGCAGGCCGAGCACCTCGACGGACGCGCCGTCGGGCGCACCCTCAGGGGCGAACGCCAGGAAGAGGTGCTTGCCGTGCGCGCGCGAGCCGATCATGACGAGCCCGTCGAGCAGCGAGGCGCCGTCGGCGAACCGTCCCTGCGGCGAGGACACGGCGACGCGCCGTCCGACGAAGTCGGCCTCGAACTGGCGCGCGATCCTGTGGACGGTATGACCCTCGGGCACGTCGGGAGCGTACGTCGTCAGGCGGGGACGGGCCCTGCGGCGGGCGCCGTCGTGCGCGGCGTCACCAGGAACCGCAACGAGAACATGTCGAGCGTCCCGGGCAGGTCAGCGGGCGGGCGGAGCACGTCGGCCCCGGGGCCGGTCAGCGTGAGGCCGCGCTCGGTGACGAGCCGCGCGAGCACGGTGCTCGCCGTGTGCAGCACGACGTTCTGCGCGGGGCAGCCGGCCGGTCCCGCGCTGAACGGGATGAGCGGCCAGTCGGTCTCGGTGCGCTCGTGCGCCCAGAGCGTCGGGTCGAGCCGGTTCGCGCTGTCGAGGTGCTCGTCGTCGCGGTGGAAGAACGGCGCGTAGGTGATGACGAGCGTGTCCTCGGGCACGGGTCCGCGCTCGAACCGGGCACGTCGGACCGTCTCGCGCAGGACGGCGGGCGTCGTCGGCCACAGCCGCAGCGACTCGAGGACGGTCGCGCGCAGCAGCGGCAGGCGCTGAGGGGTGCGCAGGTCGACGGCGTCGGCCTCCGCGCGGGCGTCGGCGAGGTGGTCGGGGTGCGTCGCGAGGAGCGCGAGCGCGCGGAACGTCGCCCAGCCCGCGGCGTCGTACGCGAACAGCCACTGCGGGACCTGGTCCTCGACGCGCGTCCCGGCCTCGATCGCGGACGCACCCCAGCCCAGCAACGACGACGGGTCCGGGTCGGCCGCGTAGCGCGCGATCGACGCCCGCAGCCGGCGCCGCAGCAGACGACGACGCGGACGCAGGAACGCCCAGTTCGCCGCCGCCCGCAGCGCGACCATGTCGTCGGTCACCTGCTCGTCGTCGGCGGCCGCGTCGCCGAGCGTCAGGCGCCGGACGACGCGCATCCACGTCCGGGCCCAGTCGTCCCAGTCGAGGACGCCCGTCGCGTCGACGCGGTCGAGCAGCACGTCGAGCTCCGCGTGGATGACGGCGACGAGGCGGTCCGCACCGCGGTGGACGGTGTGCGGCGTGTCGAGCGCCTGCTCGTGGAAGCGGCGGCGCCCCGGGCGGTCCTCGGCGCTGGACACGAGGACGTTGGCGGGCTCGAAGTGCCCGAGCGCCGCCCGCTTCTCGCGCGTGGCGGCGGTGAACGGGTCGGGCGTCTCGGCGAGCACCCGGTGCACGTCGCCCGGGTCGAGCAGCACCACCATGCGGCGGCCGGGGACGGGGAGCCGCAACGGCCCGGTGCCGTAGGTGCGGCGCAGACGCTGCAGCAGCCGGACGGCGCGGCGGTCGGCGTCCCGGGCGGCGAGTGCCCGGACCACCGGCGGGCGCCGCACGATCACCCCGCGCGCCAGGAGCGGGACGAGGACGGTCCCGGCGACGGCGAGGGTGTCCGGCACCGACGCGACAGGCAGGGAGCGGCTGGGCACGACGACCTCCACAGGGTGGGCTCCTCCCACCCTGTGCGATGGTGCACGGCGGCGCACCTGGGGATGGTCGGCGGCGGTGCGGGTGCGGCGGCTCGGGTGGAGCGGTGCGGGTGCGGCGGTGCGGCCGGTCGGCGGCGGCCGTGTCAGCCGGCTGCGCCGGCGGGCGTCCCGCGCAGCACCGACGTCATCTTCTTGCCGCGCGCGACCTCGTCGACGAGCTTGTCCATCCACCTGATGCGCTGCATGAGCGGGTCCTCGATCTCCTCGACCCGCACGCCGCAGATCACGCCCGTGATGAGCGGCGCGTTCGGGTTCATCGCCGGCGCCCGGGCGAAGAACGTCTCGAGGTCGCGCTCGTCGTCGAGCGTCTGCGCGAGGCCCGCGTCGTCGTACCCGGTGAGCCAGCGGATGACCTGGTCGACGTCGTCCTTGGTGCGGCCCTTGCGCTCGGCCTTCGCGACGTAGTGCGGGTAGATCGCGGCGAACGGCGTCGCGAAGATGCGGTGGCCGGGCATGGCGCTCCCTGCTCGTCAGTCGGTGATCGGGCCGCGGCACAAGCAGAACGGGTGCCCCGCAGGGTCGGCGTAGACCTGGAACACCTCGTCGGTGGTCATGGGGTCGTCGGCCGCTCGGAGCAGGGTCGCCCCGAGGGCGAGTGCCTTCTCGTGCGCCTCGCCGAGGTCGTCGACCCAGACGTCGAGATGGACCTGCTGCTGCTGCGGGCCGTCGGGCCACACGGGCCGGACGTGGTTCGGCGCGAGCTGGAAGCCCATGCGCCACTCGCCGTCGACGACGACGCTGTGCCAGTCGTCCTCCGCCTCGACGGTCCCGTCGAGCAGCCCCGCCCAGAACGTGCTCTCCGACTCGAGGTCGGGGGCGTCGAGGACGTGGATCAACCGCTTCACGCGCATGGGTCGATGCTCGCGGACGCGGGCAGCGATGAGAAGACCGGAGCGGGCACCACGGCGTCCCCCAGGAGCCACCGACGCGGGGCGACGTCGTCGCAGCGCGTCGTCGGGCGCGCCGCTGTCGGGCAGCCGTCGCGCACGTCGTCGGGCACGCCCGCCGCGACCTCCGGATACTGGCCGGATGGATCCCGTGACCCAGGAGCCGCCGCAGCGCCACGGGGTCACGGCCGCGGAGGCGCTCGCGGCCCGGCTCGACGTGCCGATGGGTGCGCTCGGGATCGTCTTCCTCTTCGTCGTCCTCGGCCAGAACCTCGCGCGCGGTGGCCTCGCGACGGCGCTCGGCGTCGTCGGGTGGGTGCTGTGGGGCGTGTTCGTCGCGGAGCTCGCGCTGCGCGCGTACGTCGCCCGCGACCAGGGCACCTTCTGGCGCCGCAACTGGTGGCAGGTGGTCTTCCTCGCGGTGCCGTTCCTGCGGGTCGCGCGGGCCGCGAGCGCGGTGCGCCTGCTGCGCGTCGCGCGCGTGGGTGGCGTCGTGGGCAGCGCGGTGCGCGGCTCCCGCTCGGCGGGGCGCCTGCTCAGCGGGCGCATCGGCTGGCTCACGGTCGTGACCGGCGTGGTCGTCCTGGCGAGCAGCCAGGTGCTCTACATCCTGGGCGAGTACGGGTCGTACGCCGAGGCGCTGCACGCGTCCGCGCTCGCGACGATCACGGGCGAGCCGCTCGCCGCCGCCCCCGGCGTCGCCGCGCGCTGGCTCGAGGTCGGGCTGGCGGCGTACTCCGTCGCGGTGTTCGCGACGCTCGCGGGTGCGCTCGGCGCGTACTTCCTCCGCCGCGGCGACGGCGCCGAGCGCTCTCCCGGTGCCACGCATCCGCCGTCGGAGGTGGCCTCGTCACCGACGGGCGACACCCGTCCGGCGCCCCGCACCCCGCGCTGACGTCAGGCTGCGAGCGTCACCGCGTCCGGCCCGGGCAGCGGCGCGGGATCGACGTCGCGCACGGGCACCGCGAACCGCTCCCCCGCACGCCGGGCGCGCCGCACCACGACGATCGTCGCGACCGCGAGCGGGCCGTTGACGACGCTCGGAGCACCCACCCAGAACGACTCGATCAGGACCGCGTACGCCGTCCACGCGACCGCCCCGCCCACGGACATCGCCTGCGTCAGCAGCGACACGCCCGACAGCTGCACCGGGTCGTGCCTGACCCGCCACACCCGGGCCGCCTGCGGCATCCAGACCACGAGCGAGAAGAGGGACGCCACGAGGCCGACGGCCTCGGTGAGCAGCTGCATGGTCCTCCGTCCGGGGGCCGGCGGTCGGCCGGCGGGTGGGTGGGCGCGCCTCGTGAGCGGCCCGCACGGACTGTCGGCGACCGGAGCGCCCCCGACATGGGACGTCGGTCGCACACGGCCCAGCGGACCGGGTGAAGTCCGCGTCCGGGAGCGACGTCGTCGGCGCGCTGCAGCAGATCGGGGCCGGGCCGCGTCTTGAGGGTGTGAGCGAACGACGAGGTACCCGCCCGGGCCCAGGCCACCCCAGGATGGGGCCGTGGCCGACCCTCCTGCCCCCCGGGGCCCGGACGTGACCGCCGGGCGGGAGGCGCCAGCGGGCACGCTGGAGAGCTGGGACCTCGTCACGCTGCGCCAGTACGACGACTTCGAGACCTTCGCGCGGGCCCGGATGGGTGACCTCCTGCGGTACGCGACCGCCCTGACGGGCGACCCGCACCAGGGCGCCGACGTCGTCCAGGAGGTCCTCGTGCGGGCGTCGTCGAGGTGGCGGCGCATCCGTCTGACCGGGCGGCCCGACCTCTACGTCAAGCGCATGATCACCAACGAGCACCTGTCGTGGCGGCGCCGCTGGCACACGCGCACCGTGGTCGCGACCGACGACGCCGCGCTGCACGCCCTCGCGCCCGCGAGCGCCGACCCCGCGACGGGCGTGGTCGACCGCGACGACGTCCGACGCCGCCTCGCGTCCCTCACGCCCCGCCAGCGCACCGTCCTGGTGCTCCGCTACTACGAGGGCATGGACGACGCCGACATCAGCCAGGTGCTGGGCCTCGCCCCGAGCACCGTCCGATCCACCGCCGCGCGAGCGCTCCTGAGCCTGCGCGCCGACGCGACCCCCGAGGACGTCCGATGAGCACGACCGACCACGTGCGGCACGCGCTGCGCGCCGATGCCGAGACCGCCGACCACCTCGACCACGACGCCGTCTGGTCGAAGGTCACCACGGGCATCCGCCGACGACGGCGCCGCCGCGCCGCCGCGTCCGTCGCAGGGGCCGCGCTGCTCGTGGGAGGCGTCGTCGTCGGCGTCCCCGCGCTCGACGAGGCGTGGTTCGTGCAGACCGAGCCGGCGGGCCCGGTCGTGCTCCCCGTCCCGGAGCCCACCGAGCCCGAGCCCGGGCCGACCGCCGCACCCAGTCCGGCGCCCGACTACGTCGAGGTGCCCGCCGACGCGCTCCTGCCGGCAGGGGTCGCGCGCCGGACCGCCGACCACGGGGCCGTCCCCTGGGTGCTCCCCGAGGAGTGCGCGGCCGGCGTCCCCGACGGCACGACGTCGATGGTCACCGCGCGCGACGGCACGGGCGAGTTCGAGGCCCAGGTCCCGGTGCAGCAGGTCGCGCTCTTCGCGGACGCCGAGCAGGCGGCGGCCGTGGCGGACCGGCTCGCCGCCCTCCTCCAGGCGTGCGCGGCCGGGTCGGACCTCGTGGCCACCGAGCCCGTCGACGTCGGCGACGGCGGGACCGGCGTCGTGTCGTACTTCGGTGACGGCGAGGGCGGCGTGACGCCGTTCGGCACCTACGCGGTCGTCAGCAGCCGCGGGAACGCCGTCGCGCTCGTCACGGCCGAGGGCGGCGAGGGGACGCCCGAGGGGTCCCGCGACGCCACGGTCGAGCGCGCGGGGGGGCTGTGGGAGCGGCTCTGCACGTACGACGCGGCGGACTGCTGAGCCGACGACGACGGGCGGCGGGTGGGTCCACCTGGCGGACCCACCCGCTTCGCCGCGTCACTCGATCACGAGCTCGAAGGGCTCGCCGACGACCGTCCGGCGGACCCCGCCGTCGGGGGCCTCGACCGTCGTCCCACGCGTCGTCACCTGGCGCACCGTCGGTGTCACCGTGGGGTGCACCGTGTAGGTCCCGGGCGGGAGGGCCTCGGGCAGCGTGCCGTCCTCGGCCGGGCAGCCGGTGAAGGGGGCGTGGCGCGAGACCGTCGGGCGTGAGGCCCCCGTGCCCATCTCCATCGGGGCCCACCACTGGTCGGTCGACCACGGCAGTGACGCCCCGACGACGACGCCGTCCTGGACGACCCACGCCGCGAGGAAGCCCTCCATGACGCCACGGACACGACCGGGGCCGACGTACCGCAGCGCGACGTCCAGGTCCCACTCCTCGCCTGCGCGCACCGCGGTGGGTGGCGCACCGGTCTCGACCACGAAGAGGTCGCCGTCCGTCCGCCCTGGCGCCGGCTGCCCGCACCACGGGGGCTCCGTCGCCGTGATCGCGCCGACCTCGACGTCGCTCGTCGGGCGGGGCAGCGGGTCGAGGGCATCGCCCGAGACGGTGAACGCCACCGGGTCGGAGACGGCCGAGAACCACTCGCCGTCGTCGGCGCCCGCGAGGTCACCCGCGGCGTTCCCGTCGGTGAGCCCGCGGGCCGGCCACCCGCCGTCGACGGGCGGCAGCACGACCAGATCCACGACGGCGTGAAGCACGTAGTCCCCTGCGGGGAGCGCGCGTCCTGGCGTGGCGGGGACGTCGGACGTGCCGGGAACCGCCGCGCAGACCGCGAGAGGCAGAACCCCGTCGAAGGAGATCGACGGCGTGTCGAGGAAGAGCAGCTCGTCGCCGGCCTCCTCGAAGGCCGACCCGACCGCCACCACGACGCCGTCGCGCGTCACGACGAAGGAAGGGCCGCCGGCGGGCACCAGCAGACCGTCGGAGGGCTCGACGTACGTGAGCTCCTGCACGCGTGACCGCACCCGCAGCGGGTCGCCCGCGATGAGGGCCGTGGACTCGACGGACGCCTCGACCGGCCGCCACTCCTCCGTCTGGTTGACGAGCGGGTGGGCCGTCGGCGACCCGTCGACCGAGGCGCACTCGCCGAACGGGAGCGACGCGTCCCCGACGGGCAGCACGGTCGGGGCCGGACCGTCCGACGTGGGGCTCGGCGTCGGCGTCGGTGCCGGGCTGCGGGTGGGGCTCGGGGTCGGTTCCGGCGTCGGCGTGGAGGTGCCCGCCGGCGGGGGCGGCGCGGGCCGGTCGACCAGCGCGGTCGCCGTCACCGCGACCCCGACGACGACGGCGGCGGCGGCAGTCGTCGCCACGACCGCGTCACGCCGACGTGCGCGACGGACGCGGCGCGCGAGCGCAGGGACCGGCAGGCCGCCGCTCGCCTCGTGCGCCCGCGCTGCCCGGCGCGCCATCCCGCCGAGGGCGTCCTCGAACCGCTCGCTCATCGCTCGCTCCCCTGGGTCAGGATCTCGGTCTCGGTCTCGTCGGCGAGCAGCCCACCGAGGCGCTTGCGGGCGTCGGCGAGGTAGCGCTTGACGGCGCCCTCGCTGACCCCCAGGCGCCCGGCGACCTCGCCGACGGTGAGGTCCTCCGTGTAGCGCAGGACGACGCACGCCCGCTCACGCGGGGAGAGCCGCGCCATCGCCGCCTCGACGTCGGCGCGGTCCGTCGCGACGGCCTCGGGCGACGACGTCGTGGGCGTCGTGGTCCCGCCCGCGAACAGGTGCGCGACACCGGCCCAGCGTCGGCGTGCGCGGTACGCGTCGAGGTAGGCGTTGAGGACGACGCTGCGGACGTAGGCCTCGAGCCACTCGACGTCCGTCGTGCGGCGGCGCCGGAACGTCCGCACCAAGGCCTCCTGCACGAGGTCCTCCGCCGCGTGCAGGTCGCCCGTGAGCAGGTACGCGTACCCCACCAGGGCCGGGCCACGCTCCCGCGCGAGCGTCGCCAGCTCGTCCTCCCACGCCACCGGCTCCTCCAGCCCTCGCACCGCGGACCCATCCTGTCGCCCTCCTCGACGCGCGACGGGGCCGGAACGTTGGGGGCACCCGATCGGCCGCACCACGGATCGCACCGGCCCCTCCGCGCCGCCCGACGTAGGCTCGCCCGGTGCGTCGTCGTCGGGTGGTCCGTGCCCTCGCGCAACGCGTCGGCGGCGGACCCTCCGAGGTTCGCGCGGGCCTGAGGTCGCGGCCCGGCGGGCCTGACCCGGTGATGATCCGCGACGTGCTCGAGCTCGCGCTGCGGGTCGGCGAGGCGATGCTGTCGCTCGGCGCGGCCGCGGTCGACGTCCAGCAGGCGGTGCGCGGCGTCGTCAAGGCGTTCGGGCTGACGGGCGCCCAGGCCGACCTGACGTTCACCGCGATCACCGTGTCCTACGACCGGGCGGGCGACGGGCGCCCCGTGACCATGGTCCGGATCGTCCAGGAGCGGATCCCCGACTACGGCCGGCTCCAGGGCGTCGTCGAGCTCGCACGCCGCATCCGCGAGGAGCCGGTGGCCGCCGACGACGCCGCGGCCGCCCTCGACGCCGCGCACGACGAGCTCGACGCGATCATCAGCGCGCCGCAGACCTACCGGCGCTGGGTCGTGACCGTCGCGCTGTCCGCGCTCGCCGCCGCCGTCGCGGTGCTGCTCGGCGGCGGACCCGCCGTCGCCCTCGTCGCGGCGGTGACGACCACGCTCATCGACCGCGTGGTGTGGTCGCTGCGCCGACGGGGCCTGCCCGAGTTCTTCCTCCAGGCCGCGGGTGCGGCGGTCGCAGCGCTGGTCGCCGTCGCGCTGTTCCTGTGGGCGCCGCTCGCGGGGATCGACCTGTCGGTGCTCCCGCCGTCGCTCGTCGTCGCGGCCGGGATCGTGGTCCTGCTCGCGGGGCTGTCGCTGGTCGGTGCCGCCGAGGACGCCATCAGCGGCTTCCCCATCACCGCGGGCGCGCGCACGTTCGAGGTGGTGCTGCTGACCGCGGGCATCGTCACCGGGATCGTCGGGGTGCTCGACGTCGCGCGTCGGATGGGGGTCCCGCTGATCCTCGCCGACCCGCCCGGTGCGCTCGCCCCCGTCCCGGTCGCCGTCTCGGCCGCGGCCGTCATCGCCGCTGCGTGGGCCGTCGCGTCGTACGCACGGCCCCGCGCGGTCGCCGTCGCCGCGGCTGCCGGGGCCGTGTCGTGGGGCGCGTTCGAGGCGACGACGGCGCTCGGTGTGGGGCCCGTCGTGGCGAGCGCCGTCGCGGCGACGGTCGTCGGTTTCCTCAGCGAGTGGGGTGCGCCGCGGCTGCGGGTGCCGTCGATCGTCACGTCGGTGTGCGGGATCGTGCCGCTGCTGCCCGGGCTCGCGATCTACCGCGGTCTGTTCGCCGTCGTCGAGGGCGGTACGGGCGGGCTGCTGACCGGCGTCTCGATCCTGCTCGGCGCCGCGATGGTCGGACTCGGCATCGCCGCCGGTGTCACACTCGGCGAGTTCCTCGGCGCCCCGCTGCGGCTCGGCACGCGGGGCGGCGGCCGGGCCCGCTCGAGCGCGGGCCGCGGCGTCACCCCGCGCAGCCTCGGCCGCCTCGTCCGCCGCCCGACCCGCGCCGCCCGCTGACGTCTGGGGTCGGGCCCACCCCTCCCGTCGAGATGAGAGTTCCGGTCGGCGTGTCGCGCGACTCGCCGACCGGAGGTCTCATCTCGACGTGGGGCGAGTGCACGGGGGGCGGCGCGGTGAACGGTGGGCGACAGGTGGCGTCAAGGGTTGTCATCTCCCTTCACCCGGGTGAAGCATGACGGCGCACCTGACCGGTGCTACCCCACTCAGGGAGGAAACCCCCGATGAGCATCCCCCTCCGACGCCGCGCGACGACGCTCGGTGTCCTGGCCTCGGCGGCCGCGCTGGTCGCCGTCGGCGTGAGCCCCGCCACCGCGGGCAACGGCAACGGCAAGCCGGCCCCGCGCACCGCCGAGGTCACCGTCATGGGAACGACGGACCTGCACGGCAACGTCTTCAACTGGGACTACTTCCGCGACGCGGAGTACACCGACTCGGCCGGGAACGACATCGGCCTCGCCAAGATCTCGACGCTCGTCGACCAGGTGCGCGCCGATCGCGGGGCGGACAGCACGCTGCTCGTCGACGCCGGCGACACGATCCAGGGCACGTCGCTCGCGTACTACTACGCCAAGGTCGACCCGATCACCGAGGGCAGCGAGCACCCGATGGCGACGGCCATGAACGCGATCGGCTACGACGCCGCCGCGCTCGGCAACCACGAGTTCAACTACGGGCTCGACCTGCTGCGCGAGTTCGAGGACCAGGTCGACTTCCCGTTGCTCGCCGCCAACGCGGTCGACGCGACGACGGGTGAGCCCGCCTTCGAGCCGTACACGATCATCCCGATGCGCCCGGAGGGCCACCGCGGCAAGCCGGTGCGCGTCGGGATCCTCGGCCTGACCAACCCCGGCAGCGCGATCTGGGACCGCGCGAACGTCGAGGGCAAGATCGAGTTCCCCGGCCTCGTCGAGCAGGCCGCGTACTGGGTCCCGCGCATGAAGGCGGCGGGCGCGGACGTCGTCGTCGTCTCCGCGCACTCGGGGACCAACGGCTCGTCGTCGTACGGCGACGCGCTGCCGCACGTCGAGAACGCGTCGCGCCAGGTCGCCGAGCAGGTGCCGGACATCGACGCGATCCTCGTGGGCCACGCGCACGTCGAGATCCCCGAGCTGCGCGTGACCAACCAGGTCACGGGCGAGGAGGTCGTGCTGTCCGAGCCGCTGCGCTGGGGCATGCGCCTGTCGACGTTCGACATCGGCCTGGAGTTCGAGCGCGGGCGCTGGGACGTGACCTCGGTCGAGGCCGAGGTCCTCAACGCCAACACGGTCGAGGAGGACCCGGAGATCGTCGAGCTGCTCGGCGACGAGCACGCCACGGTCGTCGAGTACGTCAACAGCGTCATCGGCGAGTCCGCGGAGGCGATGTCCGCCGCGACGGCCCGCTACGAGGACACGAAGGCGCTCGACCTGATCAACCACGTCCAGGCGCTCGAGGTCCGCGAGGGCCTGACCGGGGCCGACGCCGAGCTGCCCGTCCTGTCCATCGCGGCACCGTTCAACCGCGAGGCGGCCATCCCGGCCGGGCCCGTGTCGATCCGCGACGTCGCGGGGCTGTACATCTTCGACAACACCCTGCTCGGCATCCGCATGACGGGCGCCGAGGTGAAGGCGTACCTCGAGAAGTCCGCCGAGTACTTCCGGCCCGTCCCGGGCCCGGGCACGTACGCGCCGGACGACGTCACCAACGCCGTCACGCCGACGGCGCCGAACGGCACGCCCGACTACAACTACGACGTCATGTACGGGCTCGACGCCCCGCTCACGTACGACATCGACCTGTCGCGCCCCGTGGGTGACCGGATCGTCGACCTCGCGTACGGCGGCGTGCCGCTCGACCCCGCGCAGCACTTCGTCATCGCGATCAACAACTACCGGCAGTCCGGGGGCGGCTCGTTCCCGGGCGTCACGACGGCTCCGGTCGTCTACAACCGCCAGCTGGAGATCCGGCAGCTGCTGATCGACTGGGTCGCGGCCGAGGGCGTCGTCGACCCGGCGGTGTTCTCCGCGACCAACCCCGACTGGCGCCTGACGTACGCCGGGGAGCCGCTGACGTTCGCGCCGTGACGCGCTGACGGCCGGCACGACGCGCGACGACGGCCGGTCCCGCCCTCTCCGGCGGGGCCGGCCGTCGCGCGTGCTGGACGTCCCGCCGCCGTGCTCGACGTCCCGCCGCGGTCCCTGCCCTCAGCGCTCGGCCGCGGCGGCCGCCTCGATCCCGTCGAGCAGCAGGTCCAGACCGAAGGCGAAGGAGTCGCCGAACGCGTAGCCCGGCCGGAGCACGTGCTGCGTCGTGAACTCCACCATGTGCTCGTAGGCGCCGTCGCGGAAGGCACTCATCATCTGGTCGGCGAGCCCGACCACGGTGCTCTCACCCTCGAACGTGAGGGCCGACTCCTGCAGCGCGAACCCGTAGACGAAGCTGTCCAGGACGGCGTAGGCGTGCGCGGTGAGCGCCAGGGAAAGACCGCCCCCACGGAGGCACCCGAGGACGACGTCGTGGTGGTGCAGGGTCGCGGGCCCCGGCGTCGTACGTGCCTCCATGTACGGGGTCGCCCACGGGTGGCGTCGCAGCACGGCGCGCACCGAGTGGCAGCGGTGGCGCATGGCGTCCTTCCACGGCAGGTCGCTCGGCGGCTCGTCGATCTCGGAGAACACGACGTCGACGACGCCGTCGACGATCGCCTCCTTGCCCGGCACGTGGTGGTAGAGCGACATCGGCTTGACCCCGAGCTCGCCCGCGAGCGCGCGGATGGTCACGGCCTCGATCCCGACGCGATCGGCCAGCGCGACCGCGGCGTCGATCACGCGCTGCCTGGTGAGGCGGGTGCGACCGGCCGTGCCATCGCTGTCCACCGTCCGCCCGCCGTCCGTCGCCGCCATGCCTGCCCCTCCGAGGTGTTGACCGACAGTACTTAGTACGGGTAGCGTCCGGCAAACCAGCCGTACTAAGTACGAGACAGGACGCCGAACCATGGACACGACCGGGACCCACCAGCCGACGACACCCTCCCCGGCCCCGGCGGCACAGCCCGCCCACGCCGCTGCGCACGTCCCGACGCACATGCGCGCCGTCGTCCACGAGCGGTACGGCGACGCCGACGTCCTGCGGGTGAGCACCGAGCCGACCCCGACGCCCGGACCCGGTGAGGTGCTGCTCGAGGTGCACGCCGCAGGCCTGGACCGGGGCACGTGGCACGTCATGACCGGTCTCCCGCACCTCGTGCGGCTCGTCGGGTTCGGCTTGACGCGGCCCCGGCTGCGCATCCCCGGCATGGACGTGGCGGGCCGCGTCGTCGTCGTCGGTGAGGGCGTCACGGACCTCGCCGTCGGGGACGAGGTGCTGGGCGTCGGGATCGGGACCTGGGCCGAGTACGCCCGCGCGCGGGCCGACAAGCTCGTGCGCCGCCCTGCCCGGCTCACGGTCGAGCAGGCCGCGGCCCTCGCGATCTCGGGGCTCACCGCGTACCAGGCCGTGCACGACGTCGGGCGCGTGCAGGGCGGCCAGCGCGTGCTCGTGCTCGGTGCGTCCGGCGGCGTCGGCAGCCACGCCGTCCAGCTCGCGCGTGCGGCGGGTGCGCGGGTCACCGGCGTCGCGAGCGCCGCGAAGGCGGACCTGGTCCGTGACCTGGGCGCGCAGCACGTCGTCGACCACGCGACCGAGGACGCCCTCGACGGCTCGACGCGGTACGACCTCGTGGTCGACACCGGGGGGCGCGCGTCGCTGCGGCGGCTCCGCCGTGCGCTGACGCCGACCGGGACGCTCGTGCTGGTCGGCGGCGAAGGGGGCGGGCCGTTCACGGGCGGCTTCGGCCGCCAGCTACGTGCCCCGCTCGTCTCGCTCGCCGTGCGGCAGCGGCTCGTGCCGCTCATGTCGAAGGAGTCGCGCGCGGGGCTCGAGCGGCTCACCGCGGCGGTGGAGCGCGGCGACGTGACACCCGCGGTGGGCGCGACGTACCCGCTCGAGCGGGCGGCCGACGCGATGCGGGACCTCGTGGCGGGTCGTGCACGCGGCAAGTCGGTGATCGTCGTGCGGTCCGCCGAGCCGGCCCGCGGGGCACTCGACTCCGACTGAGCCCCGCCCCGGGGAGGGAACCCCCGCGGGCGCCTCCGTCGTGCCGACCCGTCCCCGGGGCCGTCCACACCCGTCGCGTACAGTGGACGGCGCCTGCGGCCGCCGTGGGACCCCACCCCACGAGAGCAGGACCAGCATGACCGCGCCCACCGACGCCCCCGTGCCCGCGACGCCCACCGACGACGAGGCGCCCGCGACCGGCACCACCGACGCGACCGGCACCCCGCACGCGCCCGGCATCGACCCGGCCGACCTCGCGGTCTTCCTCCGCGTCGCCGACCAGGTCGCCGTCCTCCCGCAGGACCACCCCGACCACGTCGCGGCGCGCCGTGCGGCGTCGGCGCTGTTCAAGTCCGCCAAGAAGCACCGCCGCCTCGAGAAGCGCCAGGCGATCAGCGCCGCGGACACCGCCGTCATCGAGTCCACGGCGACGGGCAGCCGCGGCCGGATCGACGACGAGACGCGCGGCATCCCGCTCGTCTCGTCCGTGAAGGGCGCGACCGCGGGTGAGCTGCTGAAGGCCCGCCCCTGCTACATCTGCAAGCAGCCGTACACGACGGTCGACGCGTTCTACCACCAGCTCTGCCCCGCGTGCGCCGCGTTCAACCACGCCAAGCGCGACGCGCGCACGGACCTCACGGGCCGCCGCGCGCTGCTCACCGGGGGCCGCGCCAAGATCGGCATGTACATCGCGCTGCGGCTCCTGCGCGACGGGGCGCACCTGACCATCACGACGCGCTTCCCGCACGACGCCGCGCGCCGCTTCGCGGCGATGGAGGACGCGGGCGCCTGGATGGACCGCCTGCGGGTCGTCGGCATCGACCTGCGCGACCCGTCTCAGGTCGTCGCGCTCGCCGACGACGTCGCGTCCGCGGGCACGCTCGACATCCTCATCAACAACGCCGCGCAGACCGTCCGCCGCTCCCCCGGCGCGTACTCGCGCCTCGCCGAGGCCGAGCAGGTCCCGCTGTCGCGCGAGCTCGAGGGCCTCGTGACGACTTTCGGGCACACGAGCGACGCCCACCCGCGCGCGCTCGCCGGGTCGGTCACGACGCTCACGAGCCCCGCGCTCGCCATCGAGCGCGCGGCCGCGCGCGCCGCCGACGACCTCGTCGCGCAGTCGCTGACCGCCGACGCCGCGAGCCTGGCGCGCCTCGTCGCCGGGACGTCGATCGACGCGGGCGGCCTCATCCCGGACACCGAGCACACGAACAGCTGGGTCGCGACCGTCGAGCAGGTCGACCCCATGGAGCTGCTCGAGGTGCAGCTCTGCAACCAGACCGCGCCGTTCATCCTCGTCAGCCGGCTGCGGCCCGCGATGAAGGCGTCACCGGCCCGCCGCACGTACGTCGTCAACGTCTCCGCGATGGAGGGCGTCTTCTCGCGCGGCTACAAGGGGCCCGGGCACCCGCACACCAACATGAGCAAGGCCGCGCTCAACATGCTCACCCGCACGAGCGCCGCCGAGCTCGCCGAGGACGGCATCCTCATGACGGCCGTCGACACGGGCTGGATCACCGACGAGCGACCGCACTTCACCAAGGTGCGCCTCGCCGAGGAGGGCTTCCACGCACCCCTCGACCTCGTCGACGGCGCGGCCCGCGTGTACGACCCGATCGTCCGCGGCGAGGCCGGCGAGGACCTGTACGGCTGCTTCCTCAAGGACTACGCCAGGTCGCCCTGGTGATCCGTGCCCGGACGGGCCGCGGTGTGCGGCGGACGACGGGCGCGGTGTGAGGCGGACAACGGGCAGAACCACTTGAGTCGGGCGCCCTCGCGCCGATGAACGGGGTGTCGGCACAGGGCCGGCCCACTTCTCCCCAGGACGCCACGCATGAGCCTCATGACCGCCCCGGTCGTCATCTTCCCCGCCACCGTCCACGCCGTGGACGAGTCGGGCCGCCTCCGTACGTGGCAGGTCGCCGAGGACGCCGCGACCGGCGCGTACGTCGTCGAGTCGGCGCCGGGTCAGATCACGCACCCGGCCGTGTGGATGCAGGCGACCAAGGAGCGCACCGTCGTCACCGAGGCCGAGGCAGTCGCCCTCGTCGAGCGGCTCACGCGCGCCTGAGCCGGGCCGGGCCCGCACGGCCCGACGATCACCCGCCGACGCCCATGTCCCAGGCGTAGTACGCGGGCCGGTTCCCGTCGACGTCGGCACGGCCTCGGACCTTCCCGCACCGCCGGCACCGCAGGTAGTGCTCGCCCGCGTCGGAGTCCTCGTAGAACGCCTTCGCGTACCTGTGGGACAGCAGGACGCAGGCCAGTCGCTTGCGGTTCATGGTGGCCTCCTCGCCACGCGTCCGATGGCACCAGCGTGCGCGCGCCGTGACCGGGCGTCAACGGGCGGGCGACCATTGAGTCCGGCAGGCGGAACCGGCACGAGGCACGGTGTCCCGAGGCCCTTCCGCCGACGACGCCGCGGTGCCACAGTGAGCGCGTGGCGCGCTCAGGGACCCACCGGGCGGCCTTCGTCGCGACCACGGGCGGGCACCTCGTGCAGATGGCGCTCATGGCGCCGACCCTCGAGCCCGAGCGGCACGAGGACGCGCTGTGGATCACGCACCGGAGCCCGCAGAGCGAGTCGATGCTGACCGGGCGCCGCGTCCACTACGTGCCGATGGTCGACGCGCGCGACTGGCGCGCCGTGCTGCGCCGGACGCCGTCGGCCCTCGCCGCCCTGCGGCGGAACGCCGTCGACCGCGTCTACAGCACGGGCGCCGCGGTGTCGCTGGCAGCCCTGCCCCTCGCCCCGCTCGTGGGCGCGCGCGCCGACTACTACGAGTGCATCGCGCGGACCTCCGGGCCGTCGGTCACCGGACGGGTGCTCGAGTGGCTCCCGTGGGTCGGCCGGTACACGCACTACGCGGCGCTCGCGGGACCGCGGTGGCGGTTCGACCGGGGGCTCTTCGAGTCGTTCACGGTCGCGGACGCACCCCCCGACCCGCGCGTCGCCCGCGTCTTCGTCACCCTGGGGACCGCGCGCCCGTGGGGGTTCCGGCGGCTCGTCGAGCGCGTGCTGGAGATCGTCCCGCCGGAGGTGGAGGTCGTCTGGCAGACCGGCGCGACCGACGTGTCCGACCTCGGCGTCGACGGGCTCGACGTCATCGCCGACTCGCGGTTCCAGGCGGAGATCGAGCGGGCCGACGTCGTCGTCTCGCACGCGGGGTGCGGCACGTTCCTGCGGTGCCTCGAGGCCGGGAAGGTGCCGGTGCTGGTGCCGCGCCGCGCGGCCCACGGCGAGCACGTCGACGACCACCAGGAGCAGATCGCGCTCGCGGCGGCCGAGCGCGGGCTCGCCGTCGTCCGCGAGGCCGACGAGCTCACCCTCGACGACCTGCTCCTGGCGGCCGGGCAGCGCGCCGCGCAGCCCACCTGACGACGGCCGCACGGCTCGGCGCGCCTCCGGGGAAGGTCGGTGCCGGTATCCGGAGCCGACCTCCCCCGCTGTCACGTCGGTGCGCGGCGCGCGGCGGTGGCAGCGCGCGTCCGCGGCTGGTGGCCGGGAGACGCGCCGTCGCTCACCGCGTGGTGTCGACGGCGGGGACGCCGAGCTCGTCGAGGAGCGTCAGCACGCGACCCCGGATGTCGTCGCGGATGACGCGGACCGACTCGACGCCCTGGCCGGCTGGGTCGTCGAGCTTCCAGTCCTCGTAGCGCTTGCCGGGGTAGATCGGGCAGACGTCGCCGCAGCCCATCGTGATCACCACGTCCGACGCCTCGACCGCCGCGTCCGTGAGCACCTTGGGCGTCTGGTCGCGCAGGTCGATGCCGAGCTCGAGCATCGCCTCGACGGCCGCGGGGTTGACCTGGTCCGCGGGCATCGAGCCGGCCGACCGGACCTCGACGGCCCCTCCGGAGAGGTGGTTCAGGAAGCCCGCGGCCATCTGCGAGCGCCCCGCGTTGTGGATGCAGACGAACAGGACGGACGGGCGGGTGGTCTCGGGCACGGGTTCTCCTCGGGTGGTCGCCGGCGCGTCGGCCGGGGTCGGTCGGGGTGGGTTCTGTGTCGGGGACAGCAGGGGACGGCCGGGCGGCGAGCGGTGGTCAGCCGGCCGCGTGCCCGGGTCGGTCACGGAGCCGCGGGCCCAGCTGCTCGTGCAGGGCCCGGACGCGCTCGGCCAGGTCGTCGTAGATCGCGCGGACGCCGTCGGGCGACGCCATGGCCGGGTCGCCGACCGGCCAGTCCTCGTACGTCTTGCCGGGCAGCTGCGGGGTCGAGTCGCCGCAGCCCATGGTGATGACGACGTCCGCCGCGCGGACCGCGTCGTCGGTCAGGGGCTTGGGGAACGGCTCGACGTCCGGCCCCGCGCCGTCGTCGCCGAGCAGCTCGGCGAGCAGCGGCGCGACCGTCGCGTGGACGTGCGCCGCGGGCATCGAGCCGGCCGACCGGACGACGACGCCGTCACCTGCGAGCCGGCGCAGGAGCGCGGCGGCGAGCTGCGAGCGCCCGGCGTTCGCGGTGCACACGAACAGCACCTGCGGCGGACGGGGGGCGTCGGTCGCGGCTGCGGCCTGGTCCTCCAGCCGCTGCGCGGCGAACCGCTCGGCGAGCACGGAGAGGTGCGCCGTGACCGTGGCCGTCCTCGCGAGCGCCGCGTAGGACTCCCGCACGACGAGGCGCACGACGTCGGGCGCGGTGCCGGGGAACCGCGCCGCGAGGCGGTCCGTGCTGCGGGCGAGCGCGGCCTCGACGTCCGGGCGCGGCCCCTCGTCCACGTCGTCGTCGGACCGCGGCGCGGACGCCGCACGCGCGAGCGCGTCCAGCAGCGCGGAGGCGACGCGGTCCATCCCGGCCGCGAGCGAGTAGAAGACCCAGGTGCCACGCCGCTCGGCGACGACGACGCCCGCCTCGCGCAGCTGCTTGAGGTGGTGCGAGACCGTCGGACCCGCCAGCTCCGTGAGCGACGCGATCTCGCCCGCCGGAAGCCGGCCGCCCGGGGCCGACGCGAGCGCCGAGACGATCTGGAGGCGGAGGGGGTCGGCGAGCGCGCGGACCACGGGGACCACGCTCTCGGCGACGTCGCGGGGCATCGCGTGCAGGGACGCGTTCACGGTGGACGTTCCGTCGACGACGGGCATCGCGACCTCCTCGGCCTGTTTCGACCAGCATCTACTAAGACGCTTTTCGAATCAAGCCCTGGTGGCGCTGGTGGCTCAGGCGGGCGCGTGCGCCGCGAGCAGCTCCTTCACGTGGCCCACCGTGGGGACGCGCCCCGACAGCACGACCTCGTCGTCGACGACCAGCGCGGGCGTCCGCATGACGCCGTACCCCGCGATCGTCGCGTAGTCGGTGACCTTCTCGACGTCGGCGGCGAGGCCGAGCGCGGCGAGCGCCTCGCGCGTGACCCGCTCGAGCGTCACGCAGTTCGCGCACCCCGGGCCGAGCACCTTGACCTGCACCTTCACCTGGTCCTGCATGGCGATCTCCTTCGTCCGGCCGTCGTCAGAGGACGGCGTTGAACAGGTAGCCGACGGCCACGATCCCGGTGGCCACGACGCCGACGAACACGGCGACGAGCGGGGGCCTGAGGACGCGGCGCAGCAGCACGAGCTCGGGCAGGCTCAGCGCGACGACGGCCATCATGAACGCGAGGAGCGTGCCCATCGGCAGGCCCTTGTCGTGCAGCGCCTCGACGAGCGGCAGGATCCCGGCGGCGTTGGAGTACAGCGGCACGCCGAGCAGCACCGCGACGAGCACCGCGAACGGGTTCCCCGCGCCGGCGTAGCGCTCGACGAACCCCTCGGGCGCCCACCCGTGGATGACCGCGCCGATCCCGATGCCGACAACGAGGTAGGGCCAGATCCGCCGCAGCACGACGCCCACCTCGTCGACGCCCATGCGCACGCGGTCGTCCCACGCAAGGCCCGCCGACGGGTCCACGACGCGTCCGCCCACGCGCGTCTCGAGCACGAACGGCTCGACCCAGCGCTCGGGCCGCATCCGGCCGAGCACCCAGCCCCCCACGACGGCGATCAGCAGCCCCGCCCCGACGTACAGCAGCGTCGGGCCGATGCCGAAGAGGCCGAGCAGCAGCGCGATCGCGACCTCGTTCACGAGCGGGCTCGCGATGAGGAAGCTCAGCGTCACGCCGACGGGCACGCCTGCCGCGACGAACCCGATGAACGCGGGGACGGCGCTGCACGAGCAGAACGGCGTGACGACCCCGAGGCCCGCGGCCATGACGTTGCCGACACCCTCGCGCCGACCGCCGAGGAGCGCTCGCGTCCGTTCGACGCTCACGAAGGACCGCAGGACGGTCACGACGACGATGATGCCGGCGAGCAGCAGAGCGATCTTGACGGTGTCGTAGAGGAAGAAGTGCACGCCCGACCCGAGCCGTCCCGCGAGGTCGAGCCCGACGACGTCGCCCACGAGCCAGTCCCAGAACGGCCGGTTGACCGCGTACAGCGCGACCCAGACGACGACCGCGCCGACCTGCACGGCGACACGCCTCGACAACGCATCCATGGTTGTCGATGTAGCCATGTCCTCAGTGTTCGCCCGCCGTGGGCGGCCCACGCCGGACGTTGGTCCCGCCGTGGGGACCGGCGCCTCCCGAGGGGCTACCGCAGCGTCCAGGTCGACTGGCACCGGTGGGCGTCGATCGACGTCCCGCCCCGCGCGGTGAACGTGAGCTCGCCGTAGTAGTTCTCGGCCGCGGCCTGGTTGCCCTTGCCCTCGTCCCAGCGGTCCGACCCGTAGACGTAGGCGGTCCGGCCGGTGGACGTCCGGATCGGCCAGACACCCGCGGGCTGGCCGCCGCACGAGTCGGGGCTCAGCGCGCGGCGGTTCGTCCACGGGCCGAGCGGTCCGGGCGCGTCCATGATCCCGCTGCCGGTGGTCCGGTACGGCCGGGCAGGGTCCGAGAACACCATGTGCCACGTCCCGGTCGGCGCACGGAACAGCGCGGGTGCCTCGACGAGCTCCCTCGCCGGCGCCATGACCGCGAGCTGCACGAACTCGCCGGTGCCGGCGGTGCCGCTCGGGTCCAGGCGCTCGACGACGAGCTGGTGCGTGTTGTCGTTCGCCCAGATCACCGTGTAGGTGACGTACAGGTGGCCTGTGACCGGGTCGACCGTGAGGTCGTGGTCGCCGTACCGCAGACCTCCCGGCGGAGGCACGATCGCGAGCTCCGGGGCGAGCCCGGTGTCGACGAAGGGGCCTGCGGGGTGCTCGGCGACGAGGACCTTGTACCCCGCGTCGTGGTGCGTGTTGACCCACATGACGTACCTGCCGTCGGCCGGCCGCTGGACGACGTGCGGGCGGTAGCAGCCGTAGCTCCTCGTCGGGGCGCACAGCGCCTGCCACGGGCCGGCCAGGTGGTCGAAGGCGTAGAGGCCGCCGACGGCGCCCGCGGGCACGAAGGTGCTCAGGTCGGTCGTGCTGTAGACCCGCACGCCGCAGTACGGCGACGGCCGCCCGAGCGTGAAGCCGCAGCCGTAGCTCGTCCCGTACAGGTACGTGGTCCCGTCCGGCGCCTGGAGCAGGTCGCCGTCGTGCGCGTCGAGCCGCATGCCGAGCGAGTCCGTCCGCACGACGGTGTTGTCGACCGGGCCGGCCGGCGCAGGCGGGTCGGCCTGGGGCAGCGGGTTCGCGGGCGCGGTGTCCCCGGACGTGATCCAGGCGGGGAGGTCCGTCAGGGGGTCGGCGACGGCGCTCGAGGGGCCGTCGACGGCGGTGCCCGCTGCGGGCCGCCCCGCGGGCCCCCCGGCCGGCGCGGGTCCCCAGGCCGCCGCGGCGGGAGCACCCTCGGCGCCGACCTGCGGCGTGGCGACCGACACCTGCTCCACGCCGACGACCTCACCGCTCGCGCCGTCGTCGGCCGCGACCCGCAACGAGCCCGCGAGGGTGAGCGATCCCGTGACCGTCGGCACCAGGACCGCGACCGTCAACAGGGTGCGGTGCAGGGTCGGACGCGTCACGTGAGGGTCTCCACGTCCGACCCCATCGACGGCACCACGGGGTGCCGTGACGGGATGCGGGCGTGACCCGGGTCACACGGGCGTCGGCCGCCGCCGTCAGCGGGCGGGCGCGAGCGCCTCCCGGAGTGTCTCGATCGCGGCCGGGACGGCCGCGTACCAGACGTTGGTGCCGCGCTTCTCGCTGGTGACCAGACCCGCCTCGCGGAGGATCTTGAGGTGGTGGCTCACGGTCGGCTGGCTCTTGCCCACGGGCTCGACGAGGTCGCACGCGCAGACGGCGCCGTCGGGGTCCGTCGACAGCAGGCTGAGCAGGCGCAGCCGGACGGGGTCGGAGAGGGCGGCGAACCGGCGCGCGAGCACCGCGGCCTCGGCGTCGGACAGCGCGGCCGACTGCAGCGGCGCGCAGCACGCCTCGACGGCGGTCGGCTGAGGGGGCACGACGGGCAGCTGACGCGCGCCGCTCGGCGCTGCGGCGGTCGAGATGGCGGTGCTCACGGGTTCTCCTCGGACTCTATTGACATCTATCGATGCTTACGCCAGTGTGGCACTCGCATCGACAGATGTCGATGTTACGGCACGCCGGCCGCACCTGCCAGGAGGACAGCATGAGCACCACAACGGACCTGCCCGTCGTCGTGATCGGCGCGGGGCCCATCGGCCTGGCGGCGGCGGCGCACCTCACCGACCGAGGCCTCCCGTTCCTCGTCCTCGAGGCCGGCGACGCCGTGGGCGCCTCGGTCCGCGAGTGGTCCCACATCCGGACGTTCACGCCGTGGCGGTACGTCGTCGACCCGACGGCCGAGAAGCTCCTCGCGCCCACCGGGTGGACGCGACCCTCGACGCCCGTGCCGCCCACCGGTGCCGAGCTCGTCGAGCACTACCTCGAGCCGCTCGCGCGCGTCGTCGGCGACTCCGTCCGTCTCGGCACGCGTGTCGTCGCGGTCTCGCGGGAGGGCATGGACCGCAGCCGCAGCGTCGGCCGTGCGGACCGGCCGTTCGTCGTCCGCGTGCGCACCGCGGACGGGACGACGACGGACCTGCGCGCGCGTGCCGTCGTCGACGCGTCGGGCACGTGGGCGGACCGCAACCCGCTCGGCGCGTCCGGCCTGCCCGCCGTCGGAGAGCCGGAGGCGGCGGCCGCCGGGTTCCTGGTCGGCCCGCTGCCCGACGTCCTCGGGCGGGACCGCGAGCGCTTCGCCGGACGGCGAACGCTCGTCGTCGGCGCCGGGCACTCGGCGGCCAACACGCTCCTCGCGCTCGGCCGGCTCGCCGCCGAGGAGCCCGGCACCGAGGTGGTCTGGGCGATCCGCGGCGCGTCCCCGGCGAAGGTCTACGGCGGCGGTGCGGCCGACGAGCTCGCGGCCCGCGGTGCGCTCGGCTCGGACCTGCGCTCGCTCGTCGCCTCGGGCGCCGTCCGGCTCGTCACGGGTGTCGAGGTGACCGCGCTCGAGGTGGACGACGACACCGTGACCGTGGTCGGTGCCGCCGCCGGCGGCGAGGTGCGCCTCACGGGGCTGCACGCGGTGGCGGCGGCGACCGGCTTCCGGCCCGACCTGTCGATCCTCGCCGAGGTCCGCCTCGACCTCGACCCCGGGCTCGAGGCGCCGCGAGCGCTCGGCCCGCTCATCGACCCGGCGTACCACTCGTGCGGGACCGTGCCTCCGCACGGCCACCGCGACCTCGCCCAGCCGGACGAGGGCCTGTACGTCGTCGGCATGAAGTCGTACGGCCGGGCGCCGACCTTCCTCATGACGACCGGGAACGAGCAGGTCCGCTCGGTGGTCGCCGCCATCGCGGGGGACCTGGCCGCGGCCGACGAGGTCCAGCTCGTGCTGCCCGAGACCGGCGTGTGCTCGACGAACGCGGCGGGCGTCGACACGGCGGCGGCAGGCGGCTGCTGCGGCACCGCGACGGGCGTCGACGGGCTGGGCGTCCCGGACGAGGCGCACCGCGACCGGCCCGACGGCGTGCCCGCGCAGGGCTTCGCGACCGGCACCGCGGGCGGCGGCCTCGTCGCCCAGCTCGCGCTCGCCCAGGCGCCGTCGGGCTCGTGCGGCACGGGCGGCTGCTGCGCGTGACCGGGTCCGGCCCCGGCCGTGCGGGACCGTCGGGCGGACCGCCCGGCCGGCCCGCCGCGCCGGGGCTCGCGGTCGCGCGCGCGACGCCCGGGGGACCGCGCCTCCCCGGGACACGCTTCCCGGGCTGGCGGATGGTCGGCGTGCTCGCCGTGACCGAGACCGTCGGCTACGGCGCACTCCTCTACTGCTTCGCGGTGGTCCTCGTGCCGATGCGCGAGGACCTGGGTGCCACGACGGCGCAGGCGTCCGGCGCGCTGTCGTTGTCACTCGGGGTCGCCGGACTCGCCGCCCCGCTCGTGGGGCGCTGGGTCGACCGCCACGGTGCGCGGGCGCTGATGACGACCGGCAGCCTCCTGGCGGGCGCGGGGGTCCTCGCGTGGTCGCGCGCAACCACGCTGCCCGAGCTCTACGCGGCGTTCGTCGTCGTCGGGCTCGCTGGCGCGGCCGTGCTCTACGAGCCCGCGTTCGCCGTGGTGACGACATGGTTCCGGGAGGGCCGTCGCCGCGCGCTCCTCGTGGTGACCGTCGTCGCGGGGTTCTCCTCGACGGTGTTCCTCCCGCTCACGCAGGCGCTCGTCGAGCGGTCGGGGTGGCGGGGAGCGCTCGTCGTCCTCGCGGTCCTCGTCGGCGCGTGCGCCGTGCCGCACGCGCTCGTGCTGCGCCGGGCCCCCGCGGACCTCGGCCTCGAGCCCGACGGCACCGCGGTCGGGCCCGCGTGCGACGGCGGCGCACGACCGCGGGAGGCGACCCCCTCCCCCGCGGACGGGCCTGCCGCGCCGGCCGCGCGGGCCACGCCGCACACTCCGCTCACGCCGCCCGGCGGCGCCCGCGCGGGCCGCCCGAGGTCGGTCCGCCACCTCACGGCCGCCGCCGTCCTCCAGGCGGTCGCGACGACGACCGTCACGGTGCACCTCGTCGCGCACCTGCAGGACTCGGGGGTCGCGCCCGACCACGCCGCGCTCGCCGCAGGTGCGCTCGGCGTCATGTCCGTCGCGGGTCGGCTCGCGTTCGCGGGCGGTGCGCGCGTCGGGCCCGCACGGGCCGCGGCGGCGCTGCTCGCGGGTCAGGCGCTCGGCGTCGTCGCCCTGCTGACCGTGCCCGGGACGGCGGGTCTTGTGGCGTTCGTGGTGCTCGCCGGGGCAGGGTTCGGGGTCATGACGATCGCGCGCGCGGCGCTGCTCGGCTCGTACGTGCCACTGGCCCGGTACGCGTCGACGTCGGGCCGGCAGGCCCTCGCGACCACGGTGGGGCGGGTCGCGGCTCCCGTCGCGGGCGGCGCCGCGATCACGGCGGTCGGCTCGGGGCCGACGTTCGTCGCCGTCGCGGCGTGCTCGGCCGCCGCCGCCGTCGCGCTCCTGGCCGCGGAGCGTGCCGCGTGACCGTGCCCACGGTGCGCGACGCGACGCCCGAGGACGCGGGGACGGTCGCGGAGATCTTCAACGCCGGCATCGACGCGCGGACCGCGACGTTCGAGACCGAGCACCGCACCGCGGACGCGATGGCGGAGCGCATCGCGTCGACCTCGCCGCGGCACGCGTTCCTCGTCGCGGAGCTCGGCGGCGTCGTCGTCGGCTGGGCGGCGACGTACCCCTACTCGGCACGTGCGGTGTACGACGGCGTCGCGGAGTACTCGATCTACGTCGCACCCGACGCGCACGGGCGCGGCGTCGGGTCGGCGCTGCTCGGCGCGCTGCTCGACCGCGCGCGGACGGCGGGCCTGCACAAGGTGACGAGCCGCGTGTTCCCCGAGAACGCCGCGAGCCTCGCGCTGGCCGCTCGGCACGGGTTCGAGGTGGTCGGCACGCACCGCTCGCACGCGCAGCTCGACGGCGTGTGGCGCGACGTCGTCACGGTCGAGGTGCTGCTGCTGGAGGAGGACGCGCCGCGCGTGGGACGCCCCGCGGCAGGCACCGCGGGGCGTACCGGGGCACGCGCGCCCGGTACCGCGCGTAGCTGACCCCGAAGCGCCGCGCCAGGAGCGCCTCCTCACGGCGGACCTCCCGGTCGACCGCGAGGAACGCGGCCGACAGGGTCGCGAGCGCCCACCCGGACCCGACCAGGAACGCCACCCCCGCGTGGACGAGGACCCACGCGCCGTACATCGGGTTGCGTGTCACGGCGTAGGGCCCGTCGACGACGAGGACCGGCGGGTCGTCGAGCGGCACGTCCGCCGCGGCCGCGACCGACCGCGCGGCGACCGCCGCGCCTGCGACGACCGCGGCAGCACCCGCGGCCGCCGACACGACGCGGGCCCGGCGCGCACGCCGCCCCGTGAGCCGCCGCGGCACGATCGGCCACCGCCACCAGCGCTCGGCCGGCACGGCGAGCACGAGGGCGACGACGTGCGCCGGCGGGACCGGGACGTTCCGCACCCGGACGCCGCCGAAGCCGGGTCGGGCCGCCGTGCACCTCATCGCCCGACGGTACGCCGCGCCTCCTCGATGTCGGCGGCCGACGACGACGACCAGGCGGTCCGCGCCGTCGTCGACCTCGTCCACGAGCTGTCCGACCGCCGCAGCGACCGCGACCAGGTCGAGGCCGTCCGGACGTTGATCAGCGGTCGCGCTCGGCCGCACAGCACGGCACGCTCACCCGCATGACGACACCCATGGTGCTGCCCGACGGCGAACCCGCCGCCGGGCCCTGGACCGCCGTCCCGGTCGCGCGGCTCGCGCAACGACTGCTCGAGGGTGCGGCGCGCGGCGACGACGGCGGCTGGGGCGACCGGCCGTGGGTCGTCGCCGTCGACGGTCGCAGCGGGAGCGGCAAGTCGACGCTCGCGCAGAGCCTGCTCCCGCACCTCGCGCCAGCGGTCGTCGTGCACACGGACGACCTCGCGTGGCACGAGCCGATGTTCGGCTGGGCGCACCTGCTGGTCGAGGGCGTGCTGGAACCGGCCCTGCGCGGCCAGGACGTGTCCTTCCGGCCACCCGCGTGGGAGGAGCGCGGCCGTGAGGGCGTCGTCGACGTCCCGGTCGGGCTGCGTGCGGTCGTGGTGGAGGGCGCCGGGGCGAACCAGCGCCGCTTCGCGCACCTCGTCGACCGGACCGTGTGGGTCCAGTCCGACCACGCCCTCGCCGAGCACCGCGGGATCGCGCGCGACGTCGAGCAGGGCGTCAACGGCGACGCCGAGGAGTCACGGCGCTTCTGGCACGAGTGGATGGCGCACGAGCAGCCGTTCTTCGCCGACGAGGAGCCCTGGACGCGTGCCGACGTGGTCGTGGCCGGGACGGCGACGGTCCCGCTCGCCGAGGGCGAGGTCGCGGTGGCCGAGGGACCGCTCGGCCGCTGATCGGCGGGCCGCTCCCCCCGCTCAGCCCGACCGCCGCCACGGGCGCTCCGCCCAGTCGACGACGCGCAGCGGGACGACGAGCACGGGCCGGTGCTGGTGGTGGGTCAGCCGCACGGCGACCGCACCCTCGACGGCCTCCCGCAGGCGCGCACCCGCCCCGGGCGCCCTGGTGCCGACCACGAACCCCGCCGCGTCGACGGCCCGCGCGAGGTGCGTGAGGGCCCGGTCGGGTCGCCCGGCGAGGTAGCGGAAGTGCCACGGCACCCCCGAGTCGGCGAGCACGCGCGCGAGGGACGCCTCGATGTCGCGCTGGGTGTCCTCCCACAGCGTCGCGTCGCCCCCGTCGGGGTCGACGTCCTCGTGCCAGACGCTCCCGTCCGGGTACTCGTCGCGCGTGTACCGGGCCGGGTCGACGTACGCGAGGTAGAGCTCGGTCGCCCCGGCCGCGGCGGCCCACGCGGTCGCCGTCAGCGGGACGAGGTCGGGCTGACCCGGCACGACGCCGACGACGAGCGGGTGGCCACGCAGCGGCACGATCCGCTCGCGTGCGGGCTGCGGGACGACGTGCGTGGGCATCGGGGACCTCGCCCTCGTCAGGGTGCGTCCTCCGACGGTACGCCGGTCCTCAGCGCCCCGTCAGCCACATCGCGCCGACGCCCGCCGACGCGGCCGCGACGCACGTCACGAGCGTGCCGAGCGCGTTGAGGACCGCCCAGCGCACCTCGCCGGCCTGGACGAGCCGGACCGTCTCGACCATCGCCGTCGAGAAGGTCGTGTACCCCCCGCAGAACCCCGTCGCGGCCGCCGTGAAGGCGAGCGACCCGAACCCGTGGAACAGGTGTGCGCCCGTCAGCAGGCCCAGCAGGAGGGAACCCGTCACGTTGACCAGCACGGTCGCGACCGGGAGCGCACCCCGGGCGCGGCTGCGCACCAGGCCGTCGACGACGAACCGGGTCGCCGCACCGAGCCCGCCGAGCAGCGCGACGAGCGCGACGGTCACCGCGCACCCCCGCCGGGCGTCGTCGTCCGCGGGGGGCGCGTCCGGCCGGCGTCACGACGCTCGCCGCGTCGCGTGCCGACGACGACGCCGGCCAGCGCAGCCCCGGCACCCGCGACCACGCTGACGACGCCGTAGGCGAGCCCGAGGCCGAGGCGGCCGTCGACGACGAGCCGCTCGACCTCGATCGCGAGGGTGCTGAACGTCGTGAAGCCCCCCAGCAGCCCGGTCCCGAGCGCGAGCCGCAGCCGACGCGCGCCGTCGGTCTCGGGCCCTCGCCGGACGAGCGCCTCGAGCAGCAGGCCGAGCAGGAACGCGCCGACCAGGTTCTCGACGAACGTCGCGGTCGGCCAGCCGTCGGAGGACCCGATCCAGGCGCTCACGCCGTGCCGCGCCGCCGATCCGGCGGCGCCGCCCGCCGCGACGAGCGCGACGAGGCCGGGCCGCAGGTGGGGCGGGCGGCGGGACGTCTCGCTGCTCATGCCGTCCTCTCCCGCGCTGACCGGGACAGGGTAGCGAGCCGGATCGCGGGTGGAGGTGGGTCCGGGCGGGTCGCGTCAGGCGGGGCAGCACTCCGGCTGCAGGAGCTCGTCAGCCGTGCGCCGCGGCCGCGCGACGAGCGGCGCGAGCGGTGCGGGGCGGACGGCGGCCCACGCCCCGCGCGGCGCGCGCCGCGCGACGGAGCGTGCGACGGCGACCTCGGCGAGGTCACGCGCGCGAAGGTGGTGGAGCGGGAGGTACGTCTCGGGGTGCATCGGTGCTCCTCGGTGGTGGCGGGCGGCGGGCGAGCGGTGCGCGGGCCGACGGGTTCCGGGTCGCTCTCGCGGGGCGGCTGTTTTATCGACGTTCGTCGATGGGATGATCCTGGACCGCTCATCGACACTTGTCAATACTTGGTTTCTTCCACGCCGGCGGTCTGGTGCCACCGCCGTAGCACCCGCACCGCCCAGACCATGACGAGAACGCTCGTGACCGCCCCGACGGCGGGGCCCGTGGCCTCCGTCGCCGCCGTGAGGTTGAAGGCGGTGTGCCACGCGGCGACCAGCAGGACACTGCCCCGGCCCGCGACGTACAGGTGGGTCAGGACGACGGACCCGGCCACCAGACCTATCAGCCACCCCAGCGCCAGCGGCCCCATCCCCCGGAAGCTCTCGACGACGAGGAAGAGCGGCGCGTGCCACCCCGCCCACACCACCGCGACGACGAGCGCGGTGGGCGTCGGCGCGTGGTCGCGCAGCAGCCGGTCGGCCGCGAACCCGCGCCAGCCCGTCTCCTCGCCGAACCCGTTGACCACGAGCGCGACGGCCACCACCCCGAGCGGCCCCACCGCGCCGACGCCGGTGTAGCGCACGAGGTCGGACGGCGCGGGTACGTCGTCGGCGGTCACCAGCGGGACGACGAGCGCGAGGGCCGCCAGCGCCGCGGTCGCGACCACCACGAGCCACCAGCGCCACCCGACGCGCCACCGCACGACGCGCCGCCCGAGGGCCCGCAGCCCTGCCCGGCCGTCGGCGAGCCCGGTGACCACGACCGCCGCGACGGCAGGGCCGAGGAGACCCGGCAGGTGCGTAGGCCACGGCACACCAGGGCGCGACACGGCGCCGACGACGACCATCGGGACCCACCACGCCCACGACACGGCGTACGCGAGCACCGCGAACACCGCGACCGGCCGACGGCGCACGAGCGCCCTGGTCGCGGCCGTCGTCGTCCGGCCGCGGCCGACGGACGGAACGCGCGTCGCCACCGTCCACCTCCTCCGGGCCCACCACCACGGTCGCCCCGCCGGGGCCCGCGGACGAGAGCCGGAGGTCCCGACGGGCGCGAGCCGGCGCCCGCGCGTGGAAGGCTGGGACGCCGGGCTCGAGCCCGGCGTCGCCGACGCGGAGGGACGACGGGTGGACCGAGCAGCACGGGGCGCGCGATGAGCGCCCCCGACGCCGCCGTCCACATCGACGGCGGCGACCTGGGCTGCTGGCGGCTCCTGCTCATCCTCCGGGACCGCGCGGCCGAGCTGCCGGCCGGGACGGTCGTGCACCTCACGACGAGCGACCCCGTCGCGCCGATCGACCTGCCGGCGTGGTGCCGGCTCACCGGTCACGAGTACCTCGGTGAGGTCGGGACCGACGGCGACCGGGCGACCTACGCCGTGCGCACCGCCGCGGCGCCCGTGCCGACGCGGCCCGACGCTCCGTGGAAGGTCGACGGCTGACGCGACCCGGGCCCGGCGACCAGCCCGTCGGTCAGCCGCCGGGGGTGCGCGTCAGCCCCCAGCAGCCGCGCCGCACTCGCGGTCGGCCGACGCCTCGAAGGTCGGGACCGGGCGCGCCTCGGCCTCCTCGGCGGTCGTCGCGAGCCCGTTGCGTCCGATGTCCTCGATGAGCCAGTCCATCTCGTCGATCTCGCGCCGCTGCGCCTCGCTGATGGACGCGGCCAGCTCGCAGACGCGCACGTCCTGGATCGAGGCCCGCTCCGAGCGAGTGATGGCGAGCGAGTGGTGCGGGATCATCGCGCTCATCCACGACGTGTCCCCGACCGTCGTCTGGCTGCGGTCCAGGTAGACGCCGCCCGCCAGCAGGAGCAGGCTCCCGACGACGAGCGCGGCGTTGGCCTTCGCGCTCCTGTACATCGCGAGCATCCAGGCCAGCATCACGAGCCCCATGGCGCCGCCCATGGTCAGCGCCATGAACAGCCGGCTCTGGCTGAACCGGACGTGGCTCCACTCCCACGAGCCCACGAACATGGTCCAGTACATGACGACCATGCCCGTGAGGATCATCGCGACGAAGCGCAGGTACATGCCCTTCCCGTGACCGCCACCGTGCTGGTCGCCGTGCTGGTCGCCGTGCTGGCCACCGTGCTGGTCAGCGCGCTGGTCGACGCGCCCCTCGCGTCCGTCCGCCATCGTCCGGCCCTCCCCTTCGCTCGTCGCGGCTGCCGCCGGCGCACCGCCCGGGTGGGGCGCCGTGCCGTCGACCCGTCGACGCTAGGCACGGCGCCGCGGGGCGCGCACGCCCGCAGGCGCCCCGCGGCGATGAAGGTTCGATGAAGGGACGACCCGATCCGCGTCAGCCGTCGGCGCCGGGCACCTTGTCGGTGACGTCGTCGTACGCCGCCGCAGCAGGCAGCTCGTCGGGCGCGTACACGAGCCGCAGGACGCCGGTCGGGAACGCCTCCGAGCTCACGAGGCGCAGCGGGTAGACCTCCCCCTCGTCGAAGAGACGCTCGCCCTGCCGTGCCGCGACCGGGTGGACGAGCAGCCGCAGCTCGTCCAGGAGCCGCGCCGCGAGCAGCTGCCGGACCACCGAGATCGAGCCGGCGACCAGGATCTTGTCGACGCCCGGCTCGGCCGCGACGGCGCGGACCGAATCGACGAGGTCGCCCTCGACGCGCTCGACGTTGCGCCACCCGAGGTCCTGGTCGCCGCGCGTCGCGACGAGCTTGCGCACGTCGCCGAGCTGCGCGGCGAAGGTGGCGTCCTCGCCGCCCGCGGCCTCCCGCTCGGGCCACGCCCCCGCGAAGCTGTCGTACGTCACGCGGCCGAGCAGCAGGACGTCGACGTCCTCGTAGTCCTCGCCGACGGCGGCGCCCATGCGCTCGTCGAAGTAGGGGAAGTGCCACGCGGGGTCGATCTCGGCGACGCCGTCGAGCGAGATGAACAGGGTCGAGACGATCGTGGCCATGCCTGCCTCCGTGGTCGGGTGCCCGCGCTCCGCGGGGGTCTGCTGCATCAGACCAGGCCCGCGACGAGAAGTCATCGCCCGAAGCCGCACAGCGACGACGACGGCGTGCTGGCTTCACAGAGCCTTCATTCGACCTCGACCCGCGCTCCACGGCGCCGCGCGACGCTGGATGCAGGGCCCCGACCCGGGGTCCGGTGCGCCGCACGAGGAGGCCGACCATGTCGTGGTGCCTGGGGTACGGGACCGGTGGCTGGCTCATGATGGGCACGAGCCTCGTCGTCCTCGCGATCGCCGTCTGGGCGGTCGCCCGCCTCTTCCCGGGCGCACCCGCGACACCTCCGCCCCCGGACCCGCTCGCCGTGCTCGACGCCCGGCTCGCGACCGGGGACATCGACCTGGACACCCACCGCGCGCTGCGGGAGGAGCTCGCGGGCCGCGTCGCAGGCCGGCGGGGTGGGTTCGGCGGAGGTGCGGGGACGGTCTGAGGCTCAGGCCGTCGGGAGGGTGAGCGTGAAGGTCGCGCCCCGTCCCGGGCCGTCGCTCGCGGCGACGAGCGTGCCGCCGTGCGCTCGCGCCAGCGCGAGGCTGATCGCGAGGCCGATCCCCGACCCGCCGCGTCCACGGTCCCGGGCGGTGTCGGCGCGGTAGAAGCGCTCCAGCACGTGCGGGAGGTGCTCGGGCGCGATGCCCTCGCCGGTGTCGGCGACCTCGAGCGCGACGCCGTCGTCGCTCCGCCGCGCGGCGAGGGTCACGACGCCGCCCGCGGGCGTGTGCCGCAGGGAGTTCGTCAGGAGGTTGTCGAGCACCTGCGCGATGCGGGTCCGGTCGACGCGGAGGGTCGGCAGGTCGCCGTCGGCGCGCACCTCGACCGTGACGCCCGCGGCGGCGGCGCGCTCCCGCACCGCGCCCTCGGCGGCGGCGAGCAGCTCGGCCGGTGCGACGGTCGTGCGGTCGAGGGTGAGGTCGCCGGCCTCGGCGCGGGTCACGGCGGCGAGGTCCTCCGCGAGCCGGGTGAGCCGCGCGGCCTGGTCGAGCAGGACGCCGACCGTCGCCGGGTCGAGGGGCTGGACGCCGTCCTCGACCGCCTCGAGGTAGCCGACGATCGTCGCGACGGGCGTCCGGACCTCGTGCGCGACGTCGGCGAGCAGACGCGCCCGCAGGCGGTCGGCCTCGTGGAGCCGCGCCGCCATCCCGTTGAAGGAGTCGGCGAGCTCGTCGAACTCCGAGCCGAGGCCGGGCGGCGGCACGCGCGACTCGTACGCACCCGAGCCGATGCGCGCCGCCGCCGCGGAGACCGCCGCCAGCGACCGGCCGATGCGGCGCGTGAGCACCACGCTGACCGCCGCCGAGGCGACCGCGGCCGCACCGAGGGCGAGCGCCAGGGACACGGTGCTCGCGTCGATGAAGGCCCGCTCGGCGTGCACGACGACGGCGTCGCCGTCCTCGACGCCCGCACGGAGCATGTGCTCGTGGAACAGTCCCGGCCCGACGGCCGCCGCGACGAGCCAGGCGGTGACGCCCCCGGTGACCAGCACGGCGGCGAGCGCCACCAGGAGGCGCGCGCCGAGCCCCCAGTCCACGGCGGGTCGGGGCGCGCTCATCCGCCCGTGCCGATCCGGTAGCCGACCCCCCGGACCGTCCGCACGTAGCGCTGCGCGTCGACCGTGTCGCCGAGCTTCTGCCGCACGTGCAGGACGTGCACGTCGACGAGGTGCTCGTCACCCACCGACCCCGGTCCCCACACGGCGTCGATGAGCGCACGCCGGCTGAACACGCGTCCGGGGCGCGCCGCGAGCGTCGCGAGCACGTCGAACTCGGTCCTCGTCAGGGGCACCACGCGGTCACCGAGGTGCACGTCCCGCGCGTCGACGTCGATCCGCAGGTCGCCCACCTCGAGCACCTGCGCGGCAGGGACAGCCGCCGCACCCACCGTGGGAGCCCGGCGCGGGCGACGCATGAGCGCCGCGACGCGCGCCATGAGCTCGCGCGGGCTGAACGGCTTGGTCATGTAGTCGTCGGCGCCGACCGACAGGCCGATCAGCGTGTCCACCTCCTCGGCGCGTGCGGTGAGCATCACGACGTAGCAGTCGGAGAACGTCCGCAGCCGGCGGCACACCTCCACGCCGTCGAGGCCCGGGAGCCCCAGGTCGAGCACGACGACGTCGGGGTCGACCTCGCGCAGCACCTCGACGGCCTCCGCGCCGTCGTGGCAGACGGTCGTCGCGTAGCCGTCACGCTCGAGGTAGCCCGCCACGAGTCGCGCGAGGGGCTGCTCGTCGTCGACGACGACGGCGCGGCGCGCGGCCCCGCCCGTGCCGGCGGGTGGGGCTGCGGGTGCGGTGCTCACGGGTCCATCTTGGGCCGCGCGGGGCGGTGCGGAGCGGGACGACGCGGGCTTCATCGAACCTTGACCGGACGTCGGTCGTCGCTTCGGGGCTCGCTGCCGAACCTGTGGTGTCAGCCCAGCCGAGGAGCGCCCGATGCCCACCCCGCCCGTCGTCACCGTCGTGCAGTCCCCCGCGTGCCACTTCTGCCACGACGCGGAGCAGGCGCTCGCCGACCTCGCCCGCGAGGTGCCGCTCAGCATCCGCCTCGTCGACGTCGGGTCCGACGAGGGTCGCGCGCTCGTCGCCGAGCACCGACCGGCGATGAACCCGCTCGTCCTGCTCGACGGCGCCTTCTTCTCCTCGGGCCGGCTGCCGCGTCGCAAGCTCGCGAAGGCGCTCGCCGCCCGCACGGCAGGCACGGCGGGCACGACGTCGGCGGTCGGTGCCTGATGGGCAGCGAGCTGCTCACCACCGGGAGCGTCCTCGCGGCGTTCCTCGCTGGCGGGGTCGCGCTCTTCGCGCCGTGCTGCATCGTGTTCCTCGCGCCGTCGTACCTCGCGGGCGCGGTGAAGAACGCCCGCTGGCGGCTCCTGCCGCTGACGTTCGTGTTCGCCGCGGGGCTCGCGGTGGTGCTCGTCCCGATCACGCTCGGGACGGGGCTGCTCGCCGGAGCGATTGCGCGCTACCACGCGCCGCTGTACTGGGCGGGCGGGCTCCTGATGATCGCCCTCGCCGCCCTCGCTCTCTCGGGGCGCATGTGGTCCCTGCCGTCGTTCGTGCGCGCGCCCGACACCACGCGCGGCGACACCGCGAGCTTCTTCGCACTGGGCGTCTTCTCGGGTATCGCGTCGTCGTGCTGCGCGCCCGTGCTCGCCGGCGTCATGACGCTGTCGGTGCTGTCCGGCTCGGCGGTCGGCGGTCTCGCGCTGGGGCTCGCGTACGTGTTCGGCATGGTCTTCCCGCTCTTCGTCATGGCGCTCGTCTGGGACCGCGCGCGGCTCGGCGAGCGCGGTCTGCTCCGCGCCAAGCCGGTCCGGCTCGGCGTCGCCGGCCGGACGCTCGTGACGAGCACGGTCAACCTGGCGGTCGCGGTGGGCTTCGCCGTCATGGGTGTCGCCGTCATCGCGCTCGCCGGGAGCACCGACATGACGGGCGGCAGCGCGTTCCAGGACTCCGCGAGCCGCGCGCTGACGGACGTCTTCGCGGGCGTCCAGGACGTGCTCGCACCCGTGCCCGAGCCGCTCCAGGCCGCGGCGCTGCTCGTCGTCGCCGCGGTCTTCGTCCGGGCGACCGTGGTCGACCGCCGCCGCCCCGGACAGGGCGCGAGCACGGCACCGACCACGACGGACGCGGCGGCCGCGACGCCCGCGCCCTCGGACACGACGTCGGCACCGACCGACGGCGCACCGGCCCCCTCCTGCCACGCCACCCCGCGCACGGAAGAGACGACGTCATGACCTCCGGATCCGCCACCCGCCGCCTCGTCGCGCAGGAGCCCGCCGCGCCCCCAGCCGCGCCCGGCGGACGGCGTCAGCGCCTCGGCGCCCTCGCCTGGCTCGTCGGCCTCGTCGTCGTGGGCGTCCTCGTCACCGTCGGGCTCCTCACCTCACGTCCGACGACGACCGAGGCCACGGGCCGGGCCCCCGACTTCACGCTCCCCTCGTCCGAGGGCGGGACCGTCTCGCTCTCGGACTTCCGCGGCGAGCCCGTCGTCCTCTACTTCAACGAGGGCGCCGGCTGCGACTCGTGCCTGGTCCAGATGGCCGAGATCGAGAAGGACCCGGCGTTCGCCGAGGCCGGGATCACCGTCCTGCCGATCGTCATGAACACCGCGGACCAGATCAACGCCGACCGCGAGCGCCTCGGCGTCGAGGCGCCGTTCCTGCTCGACGACGGCACGGTGTCCGAGGCGTACGGGACGCTCGGCACGGGCATGCACGAGGGGCTCCCGGGTCACGGCTTCGTGCTCGTCGACGCCGACGGCGACCAGCTCTGGCAGGGCAGCTACCCGTCGATGTGGCTGGCTCCGTCCGACCTCCTCGAGGAGGTCACGAGCCGGCTCTGACCACCGACCCCACCGTTCGACCACCTCGACCGAGGAGTGCACCATGGGCTGCTGCCGCGACACGACGAGCGCGACCACCCGGACCACCGACACCACCGACCCCACCGCCGCGACCACGTCCGACGGCTGCTGCGGCGCAGGCGCGACCCGCACCGACGGCTGCTGCTCCACCACCGCCGCACCCTGACGCCGGACCGGCCGGTGCCTTGGACCTCAGGGCACCGGCCGCGGCACCCACCACCTCCTGGGAGAACCACATGACGACCACGACCCGCCGGCGCCTCGCCGCGACCGCGAGCGCCCTGGCGCTGGCCGCCACCCTGACCGCGTGCGCGGGCGACGCCGACGAGGCGCCCGCGTCGACGTCCTCGTCGCGGGACGCGCAGGCCGGCTCGGACGCCGCGGCGACCGAGCACAACGACGCGGACGCCCAGTTCGCGCAGATGATGATCATCCACCACGAGGGCGCCGTCGAGATGGCCGACCTCGCGGTCGAGCGTGCCGAGTCGCCCGACGTGGTGGCGCTGGCCGAGCGGATCTCCGCCGCGCAGGGCCCCGAGATCGAGCTCATGTCGGGCTGGCTCGAGGCGTGGGGCGAGGACCCGGCCGGCGACGCCGACATGTCCGGCATGGACCACGGGGGCATGGACATGGAGGGCATGGACCAGGACGAGGCCATGGGCTCGCTGTCCGAGCTCGAGGGCACCGACTTCGACCGGAGCTTCCTCGACCTCATGACCGCGCACCACCGTGGCGCGATCGAGATGTCGGAGGAGCACCTCGAGGACGGCGTCAACGCCGAGGCGCTCGAGCTGAGCTCGACGATCATCGACGACCAGACGGCGGAGATCGCCGAGATGGAGGAGATGCTCGCGGACCTGTGACCGCGGGCTCACCCGCAGCAGCACCGAGGGCCGCCGCGATCCGCGGCGGCCCTCGGTGCGTCGTCGTGCCTCGTCGTCCGCCTCAGCGGGCCGCGACGCGGGCGGGGTCCAGGTCCAGCCGGCGCAGGAGCTGCGCGTTGAGCGCGACGACGACGGTCGAGGCGCTCATGAGCACCGCACCCACCGCCGGCGAGAGCACGAACCCTGCCCACGCGAGGACGCCGGCCGCGAGGGGGATCGCCACGAGGTTGTACCCCGTGGCCCAGGCGAGGTTCTGCCACATCTTGCGGTAGGACGCCCGCGAGAGCTCGATCGCCGCGACGACGCCGCGCGGGTCGTCCGACGCGAGCACGACGCCCGCCGACTCGACCGCGACGTCGGTGCCCGCCCCGATCGCGATGCCGACGTCGGCCGCCGCGAGGGCCGGGCTGTCGTTGAGGCCGTCGCCCACGGCGGCGACGCGACGGCCGCGCGCCTGGAGCTCGGCGACCCTCGCGTGCTTGTCCGCCGGGAGGACCTGCGCGAACACCTCGTCGATCCCGAGGTCGGCCGCGACCGCCTCGGCGACGTTGCGCGCGTCGCCCGTGACCATCGCGACGTGGACGCCGCGACGACGCAGCGCGGCGACGGCCTCGCGCGACTCGGGACGGACCGCGTCCTGCACCGCGAGCGCACCGACGACCGCCCCGTCGCGCACCACGTGCAGCACCGACGCGCCCCGCGCGGCCCACGGTGCGGTCACGGCGTCGAGCGCGTCCGGTGCCGAGACCCCGAGCTCGGCGAGGAGGGCGGGCCCTCCGACGTGCACGGTGCGGCCCTCGACCTCGGCGCGCACACCAACGCCCCGCGAGGGTCTGCAGACCCGTCGCGACCGGATGGGCGACGCGCTCGCCGGCCCGGACGACGGCCCGCGCGACGGGGTGCTCGCTGTCCGCCTCGACCGCGGCCGCGAGACCCAGGACGACGTCGTCGTCCCAGCCGTCCGCGCCCGCGACGTCGGTGACCGTCGGGCGGCCGACCGTGAGCGTGCCGGTCTTGTCGAACAGGACCGTGTCGACCGTGCGCATGCGCTCGAGCGCGAGGCGGTCCTTGACCAGCAGGCCGGCGCGCGCCGCGCGCTCGGTCGAGATCGCGATGACGAGCGGGATGGCGAGGCCCAGCGCGTGGGGGCACGCGATCACGAGCACCGTCACGGTGCGCTCGACGGCGTCGGGCATGTCGCCGAGCGCGGCCCACGCGGCGAACGTCAGCACGCCCGCCGCGAGCGCGAACCAGAACAGGAAGCCCGCCGCGCGGTCGGCGAGCGCCTGAGCGCGCGACGCCGACGCCTGGGCGTCCGCGACGAGGCGCTGGATGCCCGCGAGCGCGGTGTCGGCGCCGATCGCCGTCACGCGCACGCGCAGCGTCGAGTCGGTCGAGACGGTGCCGCCGACGACGGCGTCGCCGACCGCCCGGCGGACGGCCTTCGACTCCCCCGTGATCATCGCCTCGTCGACGTGCGCGCTGCCCTCGACGACGACGCCGTCGGCGGGGACCCGGCCGCCGGCCCTGACCAGGACCACGTCACCGGTGCGGAGCCGGTCGAGCGGGACCTCGGCCGTGCCGTCGGCGGTGACGACCTCGGCGAGGTCGGGCAGCAGGGCGGCGAGCGCGTCGAGCGCACCGGACGCGGCGCCGAGCGCGCGCATCTCGAGCCAGTGCCCGAGCAGCATGATCACGACGAGGAGCGCGAGCTCCCACCAGAAGTCCAGCCCCGTGGCCGCGCCGAGCGTCGTCGCCCACGAGGCGAGGAACGCGACCGTGATCGCGAGCGAGACGAGGAGCATCATCCCCGGGCGGCGGGACCGCGCCTCGACGAGCGCGCCCGTGAGGAACGGCCACCCGCCGTAGAGGTAGACCACGGTCCCGAGGACGGGCGACACCCACGTCGAGCCGGGGAACGTGGGCGGCACGTAGCCGATGAGGTGGGCGAACATCTCGCTGAGAAGGACGACCGGGACGGCGAGCGCGAGGCTCAGCCAGAACCGGTCGCGGAAGCGCGCGGCGTGGTCGCCGTGACCCGCGTTCCCGTGACCCGCGTGCTGCACCGCGGCGCCGTGGTCGCCGTGGCCTCCGTGCGGCGCCGTCTGCGCGGCGGCTCCGTGGTCGCGCCCCTGTGCCGCACGGCCCGTGTGCTCGGTGTGGTGGCTCATGATCCTCAGCTCTCACATACCCCACCGGGGTATGTGGTGGGCAACACCGGTACCCCTTCGCCGCTTCCCGATCCAGCGCGTCTTCATCGAGTCTTCATCGACCGGCCGGCGCCCGGCGTCGGGCCGGTGGCGACCGCGGACTCGCGAGTCGATACCCCCAGGGGTATAGTCGCCACGCGCGCGACGTCACGGCGCGCGCCCACCCCCAGCGAACCCCGGAGGACCGCCCCATGCCCACCCCCGACACGACGCTCCTCGGCCGCCTGCGCCGGCTCCTCGGGCGCGGCGGCGACGACGGCGGCCTGCCGGCGACGGTCGACGCGGCGCGCGCGCTCGAGCTGGTGCGCGACGGCGCGGCGCTGATCGACGTCCGCGAGCGCGGCGAGTGGCGGACGGGCCACGCGCCGCAGGCGGTCCACGCGCCGCTCGGCGAGCTCGACAAGGCCTCGCGCCGCCTGCGCGCCGAGACCCCCGTCGTCGTCATGTGCGCGTCCGGCATGCGTTCGCGCACCGCCGCCAAGCAGCTGCGCGCCGCGGGCTTCCAGGCGACGAGCCTCTCGGGCGGCATCGGCGCATGGCAGGCCGCAGGCGGCCCGGTCCGCCGCTGACCCCTCGCCCCCAAGCCCCCCGCCCCCGCACCAGCTCTCCGTCGAGATCAGAGTTCGCGTCGGCGTGTCGAGCGACTCGCCGACGCGAGCTCTCATCTCGACGAGGGGGACCCGAACCCGCGCGCGGAATAGCCCGGGCGGGCGTACGTTGTATACCCCGGAGGGTATTTACCGACCGAGAGGAACCCCATGGCCACCACCACCCTGACCGGCGCGACGTTCATGCAGACCGTCGAGGAGAACGACATCGTCCTCGTCGACTTCTGGGCCGCCTGGTGCGGTCCGTGCCGCATGTTCGCGCCCGTGTTCGAGAAGGCGTCCGAGACGCACCCCGACGTCGTCTTCGGCAAGGTCGACACCGAGGCCGAGCAGGCGCTGTCCGCGCAGGCCGGCATCTCGTCCATCCCGACGCTCATGGTCTTCCGCGAGGGCGTCATGGTCTACAACGAGCCGGGTGCGCTGCCCGCGCAGGCGCTCGAGCAGATCATCACCGCGGTCAAGGAGCTCGACATGGACGACGTCCGTCGCCAGATCGCGGAGCACGAGACGCAGCACGCGGGGCACTGACACCACCCGACGCACGCCACGGAAGGACCGACCATGACGTACGGCATCTCGACCACCGTCGACCGACCCTTCGACGCGACGCTCGCCGCGGTGCGTGAGGCGCTCGGCACGCAGGGCTTCGGCGTCCTCACCGAGTTCGACCTCGCCGCGACGCTCAAGGCGAAGCTCGACGTCGACGTCGCACCGCAGGTCGTGCTCGGAGCCTGCAACCCGCCGCTCGCGCACCGGGCCCTGCAGGCCGAGGCGAGCATCGGGCTGCTGCTGCCGTGCAACGTCGTCGTGCGCGCGCTCGACGACGGGCGCACGATCGTGGAGGCGCTCGACCCGGACGTCATGGTCGGCGTCACCGGCAACGACGGGCTCGCCGACGTCGCGCAGGACGCGGGGACCCGGCTCCGCGCGGCGCTCGACCAGCTCACCGCGCACTGACGCACCATCCGTCGACGACGCAGGGAGGCAGACGATGAGCGAGCAGCACCCGCGGGCGGCGACCGCGACACCCGGTGACCGGGTCCGCGCGCACACCGACGACGAGGTCCAGGCGGAGATCGACCGCACGGCGGCCGACCGCGTGGCCCACCTCGCCGGTGCCCCGCGTACCGACCTGGACGAGCACCTCGCGCAGCTGGACCGCGAGTGGGACGTCGAGCGCGCCCTCGAGGTCAACGCCTCGACGCTCATCCTGGTGTCGACGCTCACGGCGGCGGTCCGGACGCGGAGCTGGTGGTTCGTCCCGCCGGCCGTCGTCGCCGGCTTCCTCCTCCAGCACGGCCTCCAGGGCTGGTGCCCGCCGCTGCCGGCGCTGCGTCGGCTCGGGTTCCGCACGCAGCGCGAGATCGACGCCGAGCGCACGCAGGTCCGCCTGCTGCGCGGCGACCTGCGCTCGCCGTCCGACGTCCCGACGGCCTGACGGCTCGGCGGGACCCGGACGCCCCGCCACCGTGCGCGCACCGGACCCCGGCGCGCGCACGGGGCGTCCCGGGCGGACGATGGCGGCATGACGCACGGACCGACCGACTGGGTCAGCGGCGAGCGCGTGTTCGGGCCGCCCGCCGGGACGCTCGACGTCGACTGGCTCGTCCCCGCCGTCCTCGAGGGCGTGCCGACCGCGACCCCCGACCAGGCGCGCGCCGCCCTCGCGGCGGCGTGGGACGCGGCGCAGGGCGGTCCCGCCCCGCAGGCGTCGGAGGTGCAGCGGCGCGCGGACGCCGTCGTGCGCGAGGCCGTCGAGGGCTACCGCCCGTAGCCGCTCCCCGGCGCGCGGTCCCGCGCCGGCGTCATGCGAGACCGTGCGCGGCGGCGCTCCGTCGCTCCTGCTCGCGCCACTGGCCGAAGCGCGGCAGGTAGCGGTCCCAGTCGACCGCGTGCGCGTCCATCTCGGGACCGTCGATGCACGCGTGCCGCCGCACCCGGACGCCGTCGACGACGACGGGGACCATGCACGCACCGCACATGCCCGTCCCGTCGACCATGACGGAGTTGAGGCTCGCGACGCACGGGACGTCGTACCGTCGCGTCAGGTCGGCGACCGCGCGCATCATGCGCGGCGGGCCCACCGTGACGACCTCGGCCACGGGACGCCCCGAGCCCGTCCGCGCGGCCTCGAGGACGCGCTCGAGCGGACCCGTCACGGGTCCGGCGACCCCCGCGCTCCCGTCGTCGGTCGCCCACACGACGTCGAGCCGGCCCCCGGCACCCGCACCGAGCAGCGCGACGCGCTCGTCGGGCCCGTCCCAGAACACGTGCGCGGCGTCGCGGAACCCGGCGACGAGCGTGACGTGGTTGCCGACCCGCAGGTGCTCGCGCGCGATGGGGTGCGCGGGCGGCAGGCCGAGCCCCCCGGCGACGAGCACGACCGTCGCGTCGTCGTCGTGCCGCTCGACGCGGCTCGGGCACCCGAGCGGACCTGCGACGCCCGCGAGCGCCGCGCCCACCGCCGTCCCGACGAGCCCGACGGTGCTCGTGCCCACGCCCTGCACGACGAGGGTCACCGTCCCGGCCGCGACGTCCCAGTCGGCGAGCGTCAGCGGGACGAGCTCGCCGTCGGGCTGCGGCAGGACGCGCACGAACTGCCCCGCGCGCGCCGCCCGCGCCACGAGCGGTGCCCGCACCTCGAGCTCGACGATCCCGGGCGCGAGGTCGGTCCGCGCCACCACGGTCGGCGTGACGGCCGCGAGGTCCGTGAAGCGTCGCGCCGAGGCGACCGCGCGCCGCACCTCGTCCGGGTCGAGGTCCACGGCGGCGGCGATCTCGCGCGCCGCGGCCCGGCCGTCCCCCGCGGCGTTGATGGCCGTCGACCCGCCGCGCGTCGCGTCGCCCCCGCTGTAGACACCCGGCAGCGTCGTCTCCTGCGACCCCGCGCGGTCGAGGTCGATGGTGCCGTGGCGCGACGTGTGCAGGCGCGGCTCGGAGCCCGTGAGCACCGGGTTGGCGGCGTTGCCCAGCGCCATGACGACGAGGTCCGCGGCGACCGTCTCGGTGCGGCCGGTCGGGACGGGACGACGGCGGCCGGACGCGTCGGGCTCGCCGAGCTCCATGACGTCGAGCGTCGCCGCCGTCACGCGGCCCGTGGCCGGGTCAGCCACGAGCTCGGTCGGCGACCTCAGCGGCAGCAGCCGCACGCCCTCCTCGAGCGCGTGCTCGAGCTCCTCGACGCGCGCGGGCATCTCGGCGCGCGTGCGCCGGTACACGACCGTCACGTCGCCGCCCATGCGGCGCGCGGTGCGGGCGGCGTCCATCGCGGTGTTCCCACCGCCGACGACGAGCACGTGCCGGCCGGCGACGTCGGGCACGGGTGTCTCGTGCCCATCGCGCAGCCCCTGCATGAGGTTGACGCGCGTGAGCAGCTCGTTCGCGGACATGACGTCGAGCAGGTCCTCGCCCGGGATCCCCATGAAGCGCGGCAGGCCCGCACCCGTCCCCACGAACACGCGCCAGAACCCCGCGTCGCGCAGCCTCTGCACGGTCACGGTCCGCCCGACGACGACGTCCTGCACGAACCGCCCGCCGAGCAGGCGGATCCGCTCGACGACGTCGTCCACCAGGTCCTTCGGCAGCCGGAACTCGGGGATGCCGTAGCGCAGCACGCCGCCGAGCGCGGGGAACGCCTCGAGCACCGTCACGGGGAACCCCGCGGCCGCGAGCAGGTACGCGTTGATGAGACCCGACGGTCCCGAGCCGACGACGGCGACCGGCGGGCGCGTCGCGACCACCCACGGGTCCGGTGCACCTGCGAGCGTCCGCGCGGCACGTCCCGGGTCGACGACGCGCGCCCGGTCGGGCAGGTAGCGCTCGACCTGCCCCACCGACATCGGGGTCTTGAGCAGGCACACCCCCTGGCACTGCTTCTCCTGCGGGCAGACACGGCCCGTCACACCGGGCAGCGGGTTGCACTCCTCGAGGAGCGCGAGCGCGTCGTCGAACCGGCCCGTGCCGACCAGCTCGAGCACCTCGGGGATGCGGATGCGCACGGGGCAGCCCCCGGTGCGCTCGTCGGTGCCTGCGACGAGCGCACCCAGCTCGCACGGCCGCTCGGCGCACTGCTTGTCGCGCAGCACCTCGAGCCAGACCAGCAGGTCCACCTCGGCGAGCGTGAACCCCTGCCCCAGGTACCCGAGGAAGCCCTGGTCGACGACGCCGAAGTCCGCCGACCGGTCCTCGGCGTCCCGGACGTAGGGCGGGATGCGGCGCGCCGCGGGCCAGCCCTCCGACAGCCCCGCGAGCATCGGGTACCGGTCGGACAGGTGGCGGTCGACTCCGCGCACGAACAGCCGCTTCCTGCCCAGCGGCAGGTCCCACAGGAACCGCATGAGGACCCTGCTCGCGTCGTCCTGCCGTAGCAGGCCCGCCCACAGCGCGCGGACGAACGCCTCGCTCAGCTCGGGCTGGTGGAACTCCCACGCGACGGCGTGCATCCCGTCCGCGACGAACAGGTCGCGGAACGCCTCGGGCTCCGCGGCGAGGCGCCGTCGGACGAGCTCGGTCTGGGACGCCGTCGCCGTGCTCATCGGGTGCTCATCAGGGTGCTCATCAGGGTGCTCATCGGATGATCTCCGCGTCGCACGTCGCCTTGACGCGCGCGATCCGCCGCGCGACGTCGGGCGTGACCTCGAGGTGCTCGAGCGCCCCGGGGCGCATGCGCGCGACCGACCGCACCTCGCCGTCGACGACGGCGGTGACGCGCTCGAAGAGCTGCGGGAGCTCCTGGTAGCACGTGCCGCAGTCGTTGCACAGCGCCTCGTCGGCCGGGTCGAGCCGGATCGGCGCCTCGTCGACGGCGACCGGCGACTTCGGGGCGACCGGTCCGTCGGACGCGCCGAGCGGGCCCGGGCGCGGTGCGGCGGGCACGACGCCGGGAACGGCGCCCGCCACGACGCCGGGCACGACGGCGGGCGCCCCGCTCGCGACCGCGAGGTCCGCCATGACGCGCGCGATGTCGTCGAGCGACGTCTCGCGCAGGCGGGCCGCCTCCTCGTAGCGCGCGGTGAGCGCGTCGACCTCCTCGCGGTGACGCGCGGTGAGCGCGACGACGTGCCGGCCCGCGAGGTGCTGCAGCAGGTGCCAGTGCCGACGCCGGTCCTCGACGAGCGCGACGACCTGCGGCGAGCACGCGACGCGGAGGAGGTGCCGCTCGGCGTCGGTCGCGAGGACGACGGGGACGCGACCCTCGCGCGCCTCGGCGGTCAGCTCGACGTACTCCTCGACCGGGACCGCGGCGTCGGCCTCGTCGGCGCGCAGCGGCCGGAACTGCTTGCGGAAGCGGCCCTCGCCGAGCGCGAAGTGCGCGGGCGTGAGGGTCGTCGTGAGCACCTGCGGCGCGCCCGCGTCGTCGAGGTACGCGAGCGTCGTCGTCGTCCACGTGCTGTCGACGTCGGGGTTGCCGTCGAGAGAGAGCCGCTCGGCGAGCGTCTCGCCCTGGCGCGGGTCGTGCACGAGGACCGGGCTCATCCGGCTCTCGACCGCGAGCCGCGACCGGGCGTGGGACTGGTCCTCGGCGACGCCGTTCTCGGTCCCGCACGGGGTGTGGACGTCCATCACGGCGGGTCCAGGGTGCTCGATCATCCGCAGCGCGGTGCGGAGGAAGTGACCGTGCAGCGCCGTCGCGGTGACGCACGCGAAGACGTCGGGGTGCAGCGCGGCGAGCAGCGCGAGCTCCTTGCGGCGCTCGGCCTTGCCGAGGTGCGCGCGCCCGACGCGCGCGAGGTCGGCGTCCTGGCCCGTGAAGCTCGCCGTCGACGCCTGGCCGCCCGTGTTCGAGTACGCGCCCGTGTCGAGCACGAGCATCTTGACCGGCGTGCCTCCGGTGAGGACGCGCGACATCGCACCGAAGCCGATGTCGTAGCTCGCGCCGTCGCCGCCCACCGTGAGGACCGTCGGGAGCAGCCCGAGCTCGTCGTCGGTGAAGTCCCGCCACGAGAGCGCGCGCAGCGCCGGGCCGTGCACCGCGGGGTCGTACGCGTCGTCGAGCTCGAGGCGCGCCTCGCGCAGCGCGCGGACCTCGGGGACGACGTGCGCCGCGATCCCCTCGAACAGGCCCGCGGCGAGCGGCTGCGCGTCCTGGAACAGGCTGTTGACCCACGGGTCGAGGTACGGGGTGAACGGCATGGTCGACGCGTAGACGCTGCTGCAGCCGGTCGAGTTGGCGACCACGGTCGGCGCCGGGCCGTGGCCCGTCGGCCCGCCCTCGTCGAGGTACAGGCGACGGTCGAGCTCGGCCGCCACCGCGGCGATGTGCGCGCGCCGCGCGTCGTCGTCCGCGAGCGCGTCCCGCTTGTCGGCGAGGCGCGTCAGCAGGCCGGTGAGCTCGTGCGTGCGCGCGACGCGACGCTGGTCGCCGAGCGCGCGGCTCAGCGACGTGACGAGCCGGATCGCGGTGACCTCGCCGCACCCGCGGCACGCGCCGTGCCCGCCCGTGGTCGCGTAGTAGCACGTGTGGTCGAGCACGACGCGCTTGAGGTCGCCGTCGGCCGTCGTCGCGCCGTCGAGGAACCTGCGCGGGGTGTTCGGCAGGTGCGTCATGGTCTCGAAGCGGTCCTCGAGCATCGTGAGCAGGTCGGGCGTCTGGTCCTGCGCGCCGAGCGCACCCGGGCCGCACACCTCGACGCACTGCAGGCAGCCCGTGCACTTCCACGGGTCGACCGTCGCGGCGAACAGCCCGCCCGTGCCGGGCGTCGTCCGCTCCGGGGCGTCGAAGAAGGGGCGCGTGCGCGCGACGGGGTACGCGGCGACCTCGTGGACGACGGCGCCGACGAGCCGGGCGGTGGTGGGCGACGGCGCGTCGAGCACGGACGCCGCGTCCGCGACGACGTCGGCGAACGGCCGCTCGGTCCGGTCGGCCCGGTACAGCTCGCGTACGCGCGCCGACCACGTCGGCACCTGGGCGCACAGCGCGTCGCGCTGCGGCCCGGTCGCCTCGACGTGCGCGATCGCGGTGAGCAGGAGGTCGTGGACCTCGTGCACCGTGTTCGGGATCGCGACGTCGGGGCAGACGAGCGCGCACTCGAGGCAGCCCGTGCAGCTCGTCGGGTCGAACACCGGCACGGTCCGCCGGAACACGCCCTTGTCGCGCGCGGCCCCCGTGCCGACGGGCATGAAGATCCCGGTCCCGGGCAGGACCGGCGCCTCGCCGATCGTCCCCTCGCGGAACGGGCGCCCGACGACGTCGTCGAAGTACCCGGGGTCGAACAGCGCGCTCGGGCGCGGGTCGGCCACGGTCGGGCACATCGACGCCGACAGCGCCGCGGTCCGCGCGCGCGGCCGCGCCGGCTCGGACTCGACCGCCAGGAACGCCGGGTCGTCGTACTCGACGGGGACGGTCGCGGCGGCGCCGTCGCGGATCACCGCCATGTTCGCCTCGACGACCGCGTCGCCCTTGGCACCGAACTTGGCGACGATCCGCTCGCGCACCCGCTCGAGGACGGTCTCGGGGCTCGCGCCGCCGGACACCCGGTCGACGTGGCCGACGACCGCGCCGATGAACGCCATCCCCATCATGCGGGTCTCGAGCTCGGGCGTCGGGGCGTGGCGCGTCGCGACGGCGAACGCGTCGACGACGAGGAAGCGGATCCGGCGCTCGCGGATGGTCCGCCGCGCGTACGCCGGCAGGTCGCGCCAGACCGCGAGCGGCGACAGGTCCGACTGGAGCAGGAACGTCCCGCCCGGGACCAGGCCCTTGAGCGGGTTCGTGTGGACGAACGCCTTGTGGTCCGGCGAGACCACGACCTCGACGTCCTCGAGCTCGGCGTTGGTCAGCAGGACCGGCTCGGGGCTGAGCGTGATCGAGAAGCTCGTCGGCGCACCGCTCTTCTCCGACCCGTACTTGGGCGCCGCCTTGGGGTGCATGCCGAGCAGCCCGGCGAGCAGCTGCGTGAGCAGCTTGCCGGTCGCCACCGTGCCGTAGCCGCCCACGGAGTGGAACCGCACGCGCAGGGCCGAGGGCGGCAGGAGCGGCGGGTTGGGCTCGGTCGCGAGCGCCATCGCCTCGGTCTCGGGGTACGCGGCGCGCAGGCGGTCCTGGAGCTCGGCGACGTGCGGCGGGGGGTCGGCGGCGAAGAGCTGCGACCCGAGGTAGACGAGCGGCGCCGTGGCCCCCTCGGCCATGCGGTGGACCATCGCGATCGTGTGCCGCGGCTGGAGGTCGTGCCCGCCGAGCCCGAAGATCGCCGTCGTCAGGCGCGGGGAGAGGTGCGCGCGGAAGAGCGCCTGGGTGACGAGCCGCGTGAGCGCGGTGTCCTCGGAGCGCTCGAGCACGGTGACCGCGGTCGCGCCGCGCAGCGCGTCGACCACGTCGTCCTCGGGGAACGGCTGGAGCAGCTTCACGGACACGACCCGCACGCGCAGCCCCTGCGCCTCGAGGTACGGCAGGACCGCGCGGACGTCGTCGGTCACGGAGCCCATGCCGACGACGGCGAGGTCGGCGTCGTCGGCACCGTACGTCCGCACGGGCGCGTACGTGCGGCCGGTGAGGGCGGTGTACTCGGCCATCGCCTGCCGGACGAGGCGCGGCACCTCGCTCGCGAAGTGCGTGCGGTGGTCCACGGCACCGGCCTGGAAGTCCGGCTGGTTCTGCACGGGACCCGTGACGCCCGGGTCGTGGACGTCGACGAGGGCGGGCACGAGCTGGCGCGTCCCCTTGCGCCACGCGCCGCGCCACTGGCGACGCCACGGCGCGCGGAGCTCCTCGGGCAGCCACCGGCCCGTGTCGTCGGCCATGGCGCCGTCGTCGTCGGCCTCGACCGCCTCGGCGGCCGCGGCGAGGTGCCCGCGAAGGGCGGCGAGGTCGGCGGGCGGGACGTCGTCGGCGTGCCGGTCGAGGAACCGCTCGAGCTGGAACACGCGACCGCGCGCGCCGAGCAGGACCTCCTGCGCGACGGTCGGCGCCGGGATGCGGCCCGCGGGGTCGCCCAGGTACTCCTTGAGCAGCTCGGGCTCGGGCAGCCGCACCTCGCTCATGACGTGGCTCGTCGCGAACCCGTCCATCGCGTTGGCGACGGGCACGAGCGACAGCGACGACGTGCGGTAGGCGATCGCGGCGAGGTCCGCGGCCTCCTGCGGGTCGGAGCCGAAGAGGATCGTGTAGCCGGCGGGCAGGAGCGCGTACACGTCGTCGTGCCCGGCCATGACGTTGAGCGAGTGCCGCGAGACGACGCGCGCCGCGACCTGCAGCACGAAGCCGCCGATCTTCTTGCCGACCGTGACGACGTGCGACTCCATCGCGTAGAGCACGCCCTGGCTCGACGACGCGTTGGACACGAAGTGCCCACCGGTCAGCGCAGCACCGAGCGCGCCGCTCTGCGCGGAGTGCTCTCCCTCGGCCTCGACGAAGAACGGGTGCCGACCCCACACGTTCAGGGCGCCCTCGGCGCGAGCGGCCTCGAACAGCTCGGCGATCTCGGTCGACGGCGTGATCGGGTAGCCGATGACGCCCCCGCAGACCTGCGTCATGACGTGCGCGACGGCGCCGTTGCCGTGCACGACGGTCGGGATCCCCGGGTAGCGCGGCGGGGCGGTCGGCGGGGACGGAGGCTGGGGGGTGGCCGGGTGCGACCCCGCAGCCGTCGGAGGAGGCGGCTCGGGCCTCGCGGGGACCGGGCCCCCGGGCGCCGGTGCGGACGGCTCCGGCGCGTGCGCCGGGTCGTTGGTCAGGACCTGCGCGCGCTGTGTCATCGCCGACCTCGTCATCGCGACCACGCCCCCCGAGGGACACCTGCAGGCTAGGTCGGCGATCGGCGTCGGGGATGCGGCTTTGGTCCCGATTCGGGGCGGGAGCGGGGACGGGAGCGAGGTGCGGTCGGACCCTGACCACGACGAAGGACCCGGCCCCACGGGGTCCGGGTCCTTCGGCTCGACGTCCGTGGACGCCGGGTGGCGGTAGCGGTGGGATTTGAACCCACGGTGGACTTTCACCCACACACGCTTTCGAGGCGTGCTCCTTAGGCCGCTCGGACACGCTACCTCGCCCGTGAGGATAGCCGGTCGGCGCGCTGCGCTCCCAATCGGGCGCCGTCGGGACCTCGGTGACCCTCGTCACCGCGCCCTCGCACGACCCGGCGACCCCCAGGATCGCGACGTACCGTGACCGGGTGACCGCCCCCTCCCCGCGTCCTCCCGCGGCGCCGCCGACGGTCACCCCGCGCACGATCACCCCGCGGTTCGACCCGCCGTCGACCCCCGCCCTGGAGCTCGACGAGGGCCTGCCCGCCGCCGTGGACCTGCTGCGCGGACGGCGGGTCGCCGTCGTCACCGGCGCGGGCGTCTCGACGGACTCCGGCATCCCGGACTACCGCGGGCCGGACAGCCCGCCCCGCCGGCCGATGACCTACCAGCAGTTCGTCTCGGACCCCGACTTCCGCCGCACGTACTGGGCGCGCAACCACGTCGGGTGGCGGTACGTGCACCGCACGCAGCCCAACGCCGGGCACCGGGCGCTCGCGCGGCTCGAGCACGCGGGCGTCGTCGTCGGCGTCGTGACGCAGAACGTCGACCGGCTGCACCACCTGGCGGGCAGCCGGCGCGTCATCGACCTGCACGGCACCTACGCCGACGTCGTGTGCCTCGACTGCGGGCACCGGGTCACGCGCGACGCGCTCGCGCGACGGCTCGAGGCGCTCAACCCCGGCTTCGTCGAGGCGGTCGGCGCGGTCGCCGACGTCGAGATCGCGCCCGACGCCGACGCGGTCATCGAGTCGACGCAGGGCTTCGTCGTGGCCGACTGCCACGTGTGCGGCGGGATGCTCAAGCCCGAGATCGTCTACTTCGGCGAGTCCGTGCCGCGCGAGCGGGTCGACCGGGCGTTCGCGCTGGTCGACGACGCCGACGCGCTGCTCGTCGCCGGGTCGTCGCTCGCGGTCATGTCGGGCTTCAGGTTCGTGCGGCACGTCGCGCGGTCGGGCCGACCCGTCGTCGTCGTCAACCGCGGCGCGACGCGTGGGGACGCGCTCGCGACGCTCCGGCTCCACGCGGGCACGTCCGAGACGCTCACCGCGCTCGCCGACGCCCTCGCGCCGGCCTGACGACCTCCGTCAGCCGGGGAACCCGAAGCAGGGGAAGAACTCCTCGACCCCCGGGCGCGGCACCTCGATGCAGTGCGACCGCGTGCGCTCGAGCAGGGCATCGTCAGCGGGCTCGTCGCTCACCAGGAGCGTCCCCGCCGGGCCGGTGACCTCGACGGTGACGACCGCGTCGGCGACCCGACGCAGGTCGTTGGCGGTCGAGCTCACGACGCCCGCGCCCGGGATCAGCACGTGCGAGTGCCCGGTCGAGTGCTCGAGCTCACCGGTCCCCGTCCACCGGACGGCGAGAGCGATGGTGACGTCGGGCTCGTCGGCCTCCGGGATCGTCGCGGTCACCGAGGCAGCGGTGAGCCGCGGGTCGACCTCGAGCGGCACCTTGACCTGGCCGTCGTACTCCGCGAGCACGACCTCACCCCCCGCAGCGGCGGCGGCGACGTCGCCCGCGGCGGCGCACACGTCCACGACGCGGACGAGCACCCCGGTGAGGCCCTGCTTCGTGGCCGGGCCGGGCTGGGCCGCGTAGTGGCCCACCGCGGACGACACGAACACGTCCGTGCGCTCGCAGCCCTCGACCACCTGGGCGACGGCGCTCGCGTGCGTCGACGCGATGGTGTGGTACATCCGCGGCCCGTGCTCGTCCCCCGACCCGGGCGGCGACGCCTGGGCCGGTGCTGCGCAGGCCAGCGCCATGGCGGCACCCGCGGCGGTGGCCGTGAGCACCCTCGTGAGCCGTCGTCCCATCGGACCCACCTCCCGAGGGCGGGCGGCCGGATCGACGTCCGGCGGGGCACGGACGCCCTCGTGCTCACGCTACGCGCGACGCGGCTCCCCGGACAGGGGCCGACGTGGTCCGCGACGGACGATCAGTCGTCGGCGTTGCGCAGCAGGAACTCGATGTCGGGGTCGCGGCCCATCGCGGGGTCCGCGGGCGGCCCGGCGACCTGGGTCGCGATCGTGTCCGCGATGTCGACGCGCTCGGGGAGCTGCGTGAAGTCGCGGGTCTCGGGGTCCGTGCCGGGACGGTCGTCCATCGCGGTCTCCACTCGGCTCGTCGCTGCCAGGCTCGTGTCGGCGCCCGCCCGGCTCGTCCCGCGACCACCGTAGGGCCGGCGCGGAGCTCCCGTCACGTGTCGTCGTGGTCGCTTCCGAGACCTCCTCTGCGTCGAGGCCCCGCAGCCGGTTCACTGGGGCGGTGACGTTCGCGCCCATGCCCGACCAGCTCGCGACCGAGCGGTTCCTCCTCACGCGCGAGCGCGCGACGGACGCCGACTGGCTGGCGGAGCTCTTCACGACGCGCGGCACGGGCGTCGTGACGCCCGCCATGGCGCAGGAACGCATCGCGGCGATGCACGCCCTGGCGCGTGACCACGGGATCGGCGCGTACGTCCTGCGGCCGCGCGACGGCGGTCCCCCCGCGGGGTACGCCGCGATCGTCGTCGGGCGCGGGACGGTGGAGGAGCCCGAGCTCGCGTACGAGCTCCTCCCGGAGGCGCGCGGCCGCGGCTACGCGACCGAGGCGGCCCGGTGCGTGCTCGGCGCGGCGTTCGCGACGGGCCGCGAGCGGGTCTGGGCGACCGTCCGGACGTGGAACACGCCGTCGCTGCGCGTGCTCGAGAAGCTCGGCGGCTTCCGCGTCGACCGCGAGACCAGTGACGACGACGGGGTCGTGCGGTGGCACGTCCGCGAGGAGCGCGCCGTCAGCCCGTGACCGCGGCACCCAGCAGCGAGAGCCCGCCCATGCCCGCGAGCGCGAGCACCATCGCGCGCACGACGGCGGGGCCGATCCGGCGGACGAACGGCCAGGCGAGCCCGCCGCCGACGACGAGACCGACGCCCGCACCCGCGAGCGGTGCGCCGCCCGCCGAGGGCAGGCCGATCACCGCGAGCGTGACGACGTTGAGCGGGAGGGAGTACGCCTGCATCGTCGCGGTGCTCACGCGCGGCGGCCACGACCGGTGCGCGACGAACAGCGCGATGGGCGGCCCGCTCGTCCCGGCGAGGACGTTGAGGACGCCGCTCGCGGCACCGGCCGCGACCGGCCCTGCGGGACCCTCGACCCACGCTGCGCGCAGCCCCGACGCCAGCAGTGCCACGCCCGCGAGGACGGCGACGCCCGCGGCGCCCGTCACCCACGCGGTGCCCATGCGTCCTGTGACGAACGCGGCCGGGGCCACGAGCAGGGCGGCAGGTACGAGCAGCCGCAGCGTGTCGCCCCACCGGACCGAGGACCACGTCGCCGCGAGCAGCACGGCGTTGAGCAGCAGCCCCAGCGCGATCGTCAGGCGGACGCCCTCGGTCGGCCCGAGCACGAGCACCAGGAAGGGCCCGGCGAGCATCGCGAACCCCATGCCGCTGAGCACCTGCGCCCCGGACGCGGCGGCCACGCCGACCGCCACGAGCACGGCCGGGCCGAGGATCTCCGTCGTCACGCCGCGCAGTCTCCCAGGCCCACCTCAGGACCCCGCGCGCCTGCCGGCCGGGCCAGATCGGGCCAGGTCGGGCTCGGCCCGGTCCGGACCGGCTCAGCCGTCGACGACGGGCAGCTCCAGCGGCAGCCCGAACCGCGTGAACAGCTCCTTGTCGAACCACACGGTCACCGCGGCCACGCCGTCGGGCGTGACCTCGAGGTGCTGGAGCTGGAAGGCGCGGTGCACGCCGTCCACCTTGTCCCGCATGTAGAGCGCCAGGACCGGTGCCCCGTTGGCCGACGTGGCCAGAAACCGCTGGTCGCCCGCGGCCTCGGCCGGGCAGTGCCGGCGGATGAGCGCGCCCACGTCCTCGGCGCCGCGGTACCACTCCTCGAAGGGCGGCATCTGCCACGTCACGTCCGCGGCGAGCAGCGAGACGATCCGGTCGACGTCGTACTCCTCGAACGCCTTGACGTACTCGGCGAGGAGAGAGCGCAGTCGCGGGTCGCCGTCGGGCAGGGTGGGCACCTCGTCGGCGTCGAGCGACGCGAGGTGCGCGCGGGCGCGCTGGAGCGCGCTGTTGACCGAGGCGACGGTCGTGCCCAGGGTGGTCGCGACCTCAGAAGCCTGCCAGCACAGGACGTCACGGAGGACGAGCACGGCGCGCTGCTGCGCGGTGAGGTGCTGGAGCGCCGCGACGAACGCGAGGCGGACGCTGTCGCGCGACGTCGCGACGTCGCCCGGGTCGGGCGGCGCCTCGCCCCACACGACCCGGTCGGGCAGCGGCTCGAGCCACGGCACGTCGTCCCGGGTGCGGAGCTCGGCGTTCGGGTTGCCGGGAGGGGCGCCGAGCCCGGTCGGCAGGGGGCGCCGCGACCTGCCCTCGAGCGCCGTGAGGCACGCGTTGGTCGCGATGCGGTACATCCACGTCCGCACCGACGAACGTGCCTCGAAGCGGTCGAACGACCGCCATGCGCGCAGGTACGTCTCCTGCACGAGGTCCTCGGCGTCCTGGAGCGAGCCCATCATCCGGTAGCAGTGGGCGACGAGCTCACGACGCAGGGGCTGGACCAGCTCTTGAAACGTGGTCTCGGTCACAGTCGTGGTCACCCGGCGACCGTACTCCCGCGCACCGACACGGCGGGAGGGCCGGACCCGAAGACGCCTCTGACCTGCGGCGTGACCGACCGGCGATGAGTTCCGGCGCGCCGCCGGGTCGGTACGGACGAGAGCACGAGCCGGGACCGCCCGGCCCCGACCCGAGGAGACCACCCGTGGAGCGCATGATCTTCGTCAACCTGCCGGTCCGTGACCTGCAGGAGTCCCTCGCCTTCTACACCGGGCTCGGCTTCACGGTGAACGAGCAGTACTCCGACGAGAACGCCGCGTGCATCGTCGTGTCCGACACGATCTGCGTGATGCTCCTCGTCCACGCGCGCTTCGCCGACTTCCTCGTCGGCACCGAGATCACCGACGCGCGCACCCATACCCAGGTCCTCAACGCCCTCACCGCGTCGAGCCGGGACGAGGTCGACCGGTTCGTGGAGAACGCGGTCGCGCACGGCGGGAAGGCGCGCACGCCGATCAACGAGGGCGGCATGTACGGCCACAGCGTGACCGACCCCGACGGGCACGTCTGGGAGATCTTCCACATGGCCGACCCGACCGCGAACTGATCGGCACCCGAGCCGATCACCACCGCGGACCGCGACGCGCCACCCGCGCCGACCCGGTCCGCCCGGACCGACCGAACCCACCCTTGCCGACCGTCCGGCCGGCGACCCACCCGAGGAGTCCCGATGACCACGTTCGCCCCGTGCCTCTGGTTCGACGACCAGGCCGAGCAGGCCGCCGAGCTCTACTGCTCGCTCTTCCCCAACTCCCGCATCGTGAGCACGGTCCGCTACCCCGAGGGCACCCCGGGTCAGGCGGGCAGCGTGATGCTCGTGACCTTCGAGATCGACGGGTTCCAGGTCCAGGCGCTCAACGGCGGGCCGCACTTCACGTTCAGCCCGGCCGTCTCGCTGGTCGCGACGGTCGCCGACCAGGAGGAGCTCGACCGCGTCTGGGACGGCCTCCTCGCCGACGGCGGCGAGCCGTCGCAGTGCGGCTGGCTCACGGACCGGTTCGGCTTCTCGTGGCAGGTCGTCCCCCAGGGGATGGAGGAGATGGCGTCCGACCCGGAGCGCTACGGACGCGCGATGCGCGCCGTGATGGGCATGGTCAAGCTCGACATCGCTGCGATCGAGGCCGCGGCCGACGGGCGCGTCCCGGCCTGACGGCGGCGCGCCGCTGGAGCGGCGGCGGGGCGCTCAGTCGCCCCCGCCGCCGTCCCCCCCGTCACCGTCGAGCCAGCCGCCCGTGCCTCCCTCACCGCTCGAGTCACCCCTCTGGCGCGCGTCGACGACGGCACCCAGCGCGAGGCCGACGGCGATCCCCATCGCCGTGAACGCCATGTCGTCGAGCGCGACCCCGAGCGCCGCGCCGACGCCGGCGCCCACCGCGAGCCCGACGCCGATCGGGGCACCTGCCTGCTGACTCCCTCGTCCACCCATGACCTCGACGGTAGGGGGCGGCGCGGTGCCGCCGGATCGGCCGCCCGACGGAACCCCGGCTCCGCCCCGGGGACCACCCGGCGGCGTCACGACCGCGCGCGACCGCGTGCGGAGGTGTGCGGTGGCGTGCGGCGGTGTGCGACCCGGGCGCGGACCGGGCCACGATGGGGCCGTGACCGAGCACACCCCGAGCGACGAGCTGTCCGCAGACGACCACCTGCGCGGCGGGGCGCCGGTCCGGGACGACGGCGGCACCCCGCCCCCGCCGGACTGGAACCCGCGCGGGCCGCGGGTCCGGCGGGACCCGGTCGCGGCGTACGACGAGCTGCGGTCCCGGTGTCCCGTGGCGCACGGTCCGGACGGCGCGTGGACCGTCTTCTCGCACCGCGACGTCATGGCGGTCGCGCTCGACCACACGACCTACTCGAACGCGGTGTCGCGCCACCTGCAGGTCCCCAACGGCATGGACGGTGCCGAGCACTCCGCTTTCCGCGCCGTCGTCGACCGGTACTTCACGCCCGAGCGGGTGCGCGCGGTCGAGCCCGTGATCCGTCGCGTCGCGACCGAGCTCGTCGCCGCGGTCGACGTGCCCGGCCCGGTCGACGCCGTGACGGTGGGCGCGCGCTTCGCGGTCCGGGCGCAGAGCGCGTGGCTGGGCTGGCCGACGTCGCTCGAGGAGGAGCTGCTCGACTGGGTCGAGGACAACCGCACAGCGACCCGCTCGCGCGACCGCGCGCGCACGGCCGCCGTCGCGCAGCGCTTCACCGCGATCATCCGGTCCCTCACGGACGCGCGCCGCGAGGCGGGCGACGACGCCCCCGACGACGTGACGACCGAGCTGGTGCGCGACCGGGTGGACGGGCGGCCCCTCACGGACGACGAGATCGTGTCCGTCCTGCGCAACTGGACCGGCGGCGACCTGGCGTCGATGGCGCTGTGCGCCGGCGTCGTGCTCACGTACCTCGCGGACCACCCGGACCTCCAGGCGCGCCTCCGCGCGGGTGTCCCGGACCGCGAGCTCGACCGCGTGCTCGACGAGATCCTGCGGATCGACGACCCCTTCGTCAGCAACCGCCGCATCGCGACCGAGCCCGTCACGCTCGGCGGGCGGCACGTCGCCGCGGGCGACCAGGTCATCCTCAGCTGGACCGCCGCGAACCGGGACCCGCGCGTCTTCGGTGACCCGGACGCGTTCGACCCCGAGGCCAACGCGCCGTACAACCTGGTCTGGGGCATCGGGAAGCACGTCTGCCCGGGCCGCCCGCTCGCGACCCTCGAGCTGCGTGCGCTCACGCGCGCGGTCCTGGCGGCGACGACCGCCGTCGCGCCCGACCCGGACCGTCCCCGCGAGCGCGAGCGTCCACCTGCGGGCGGCTTCGTCTCCGCACCGCTGCTGCTGCGCTGAGCCGGGCGTCGGCCGCCCCGCACGGGCTGCCGGCTACGCCTCGCGCCGCTCGCCGAAGAAGTCCGTCAGCAGCGTCGCGCACTCGTCCTCGAGCACACCGCCGACCACCTCGACGCGGTGGTTGAGGCGCCGGTCACGCACGAGGTCGTGCACCGAGCCCGTCGCGCCCGCCTTCGGGTCCCACGCCCCGAGCACCAGCCGCGAGATCCGCGCAAGCACGATCGCACCCGCGCACATCGCGCAGGGCTCGAGCGTGACGACGAGCGTGCAGTCGTCGAGCCGCCACCGCCCGAGCGCCCGGGCCGCGTCGCGCAGCGCGAGCACCTCGGCGTGCGCCGTCGGGTCGCCCGTCGCCTCGCGCGCGTTGTGCCCCCGCCCGACGACGACGCCCCCCGGCCCGACGACGACGGCGCCCACCGGGACGTCCTCGGTCGCGAGCGCGAGGCGCCCCTCGCCGATCGCCTCACGCATGAGGCGGGCGTCGTCCTCGCGCACGCGGTCCTCCTGGTCGTCGGGTGGGTCCCGCCCACGATGGCAGACGGCGGGCGGTCGGGACGCCTGCCGTCGCCTGCACGCCGCCTACGCGCTGGGCGGCGCGTGCCGACGCATCTCGGCCGCGAGCGCGGGGTTCCGCTCCGCGAGGTGCGCCGTGACCGTCTCGCGCACGCCGGGCGCCTTGTTCTGGCTCAGCTTGGCGCGCGCGTCGAAGCGCTCGACCCGCATGCGCAGGCCCACGGTGCCCTTGGCGACCCGGCGGGTGCCCGCCTCGTCGTCGGCGAGCGACCGCCCGTGCGGGTGGTGCTGCTCGAAGTGGTCGGTCAGGCGCGACAGGACGGCGTAGTTCTCCTCCTCGTCGAGGATCTCGGGCGTCCCGTAGAGGTGGGCCGTCACGTGGTTCCACGTCGGGACGACGTCGCCCGGCGCGTACCAGCTCGGCGACACGTAGTCGTGCGGGCCCTGCACGATGACGAGGACCTCGTGCCGGCCGAGCTCGTGCAGCTCGTCGTCGGGCCGCCCGAAGTGGCTGAGGACCACGATGTCGTCGGCCGCCTCGTCGAGCAGGACGGGGTAGTGCGACGCGACCAGCCCGTTCGCCGTCGCGCTGACGAACGTCGCCCACGGGTGCTCACGGACGAGCCGCTTGACCTCCTCGGGGTCGGTCATCAGGTACCGCGGCGTGTGACGCATCGGGCGCTCCTCGGGTCCGGTGCCGCGTTCGGGCGACCTCGACCAGGCTGCCACGACGCCGGCCCGCCGCGCCGACGACGAGCACGCGTCTCGTCAGCCCCGCACGGGCAGCCGCAAGATGATCTCGCCGTCGGGGTCGAGGTCGCCCCGTGGGACGAACCCGAGGCGCGCGTAGAAACCGGCGGGGCTCCCGTCTCCCGGGACGTGGCTCGTGAGGAGCTCGGCGCCGCCGTGCTCGCGCACGATCTCGACGACCTGGCGCACGACCTCCCGCCCGTAGCCGCGGCCCTGGAACCTGCGGTCCACGATCAGCTTCCACAGGAACCAGGGACCGTTGACGTCGGGCGGCCGCGGGACCACGTCCCAGCTGAGCATGACGAACCCGACCGGCTCGTCGTCGTCGTACACCGCGCGGTACCAGGGGCTGCCCTCCGGGTGGTCGGCCGCCTCGTCGAGCGAGTCCTCGACGGACGTGACGAAGCGCTCCTGCTCCGGCGTCGTGCGCAGCGCGAGGACCGCCGCGCGGTTGTCGTCGGTGATCTCCCGCAGGGTGACCGTCACCCCGTCACGGTAGGTCGCCGCAGCCAGGGACGGAACCCTGCCGGCCCGACGCCGCCGGCCCACCCCCTCGTGCGGTGTCGGCGCCCCGCAGTAGCGTCCGGCCATGGCGGCTGACCCGATCGACCCGGCGGTCCTCACCTGGCTGCTCGACACCGACCCCGCCCTGCGGTGGCAGGTCGAGCGCGACCTCGCGGACGCACCCGAGGAGGTCTGGGGCGCGACCCGGGCGCGCGTCGCGACCGAGGGCTTCGGCGCACGCCTGCTGGCCCTGCAGGACGACGACGGCCAGTGGGCCGGCGGCGCGTACTTCCCCGCGGGGTTCACCGGTCCCGAGCCGGAGGACGGCGACGGCCAGCCGTGGACGGCGACCACGTGGTCGCTCAACGACCTGCGCGAGTGGGGCGTCGACGCGTCGGTCCTCGGCGACACGGCCGAGCGCCTCGCGCGGAGCAGCCGCTGGGAGTACGACGACCTGCCCTACTGGGACGGCGAGGTCGACGCGTGCATCAACGCGTACACGCTCGCCAACGGCGCCTGGCTGGGCGCCGACGTGTCGGGGCTGGCCCGGTGGTTCGTCGAGCACCGCCTGCCCGACGGCGGGTGGAACTGCGAGTGGGTCGAGGGGTCGACGCGCTCGTCGTTCCACTCGACGCTCAACACCGTCCGCGGCCTGCTGTGGCACGAGGTCGCGACCGGCGGGTCGGACGAGCTGGGCGCCGCGCGGCACGCGGGCGAGGAGTACCTGCTCGAGCGCCACCTGCTGCACCGCCTGTCCACCGGCGAGCTCGTCGGCCCGTGGGCCACGCACCTGGCGTACCCGTTCCGCTGGGTCTACAGCGCCCTCAAGGCGCTCGACCACCTGCGCGCGGCCTCGCTGCACGACGGGACGCCGCCGGACCCGCGCTGCGCCGAGGCGGTCGAGACGGTCCGCTCGGCACGACGCCCGGACGGCACGTGGGTCCAGGAGCGACGTCACGCGGGACGGGCGTGGTTCGAGGTCGACGTCCCGCCGGGTGAGCCGTCGCCGTGGCTCACGTTCCACGCGGCGCGCGTCCTGCGCTGGTGGGACGACGCGGCGTAGGGCCCGGTCCCGCACGCCGCCTAGCCGGTACCGTGCAGCCATGCGCCTGCACGTCGCCGACCACCCGCTCGTCGCCCACAAGCTCACCGTGCTGCGGGACGTCCGCACGCAGTCGCCGACCTTCCGGCTGCTGGTCGACGAGCTCGTGACGCTCCTCGCGTACGAGGCCACGCGCGACGTGCACACCGTGCCCGTCGAGATCGACACCCCGGTCGCCCGCACGACCGGGACGCACCTCGCGGACCCGCGCCCGCTCGTCGTCCCGATCCTGCGCGCCGGCCTGGGGATGCTCGAGGGCATGACGCGCCTGCTCCCGACGGCGGAGGTCGGCTTCCTCGGGCTCCAGCGCGACGAGGAGACGCTCCAGGCCATCACGTACGCGAACCGGCTCCCCGAGGACCTCTCGGGCCGCCAGTGCTTCGTGCTCGACCCGATGCTCGCGACCGGCGGCACGCTCGTGGCGAGCATCGACTACCTGTTCGAGCGCGGCGCGCGCGACGTCACGTGCATCTGCCTGCTCGCGGCGCCCGAGGGCCTCAAGGTCGTCGAGGACCACGTGGGCGACCGTGCCGACGTGACCGTCGTCGTCGCCGCCGTGGACGAGCGCCTCAACGAGAAGGCGTACATCGTCCCGGGACTCGGCGACGCGGGCGACCGCCTCTACGGCCTGGTCTGACCCCGCCCGGTCACGGCGCCGCCGGCCGTCCCGGAGCACCGTCGGACCGGGAGGCACCGCCGCGCCCCCGTAGACTCGCGGCCATGGTCAAGGCGGTCGTCCCTGCTCGCGGGATGCGAGACATCCTCCCCAAGGACAAGGCGAAGCGGGACGCGATCCTCGACACGATCCGCGCGACCTACCGCCGCAACGGGTTCACGGAGATCGAGACGCCGGCCATCGAGCCGCTCTCCCGCCTGCGGTCGAACCAGGGCGGCGAGAACGAGTCGATGCTCTTCGAGATCCTGCGCCGCGGTCTCGACCCCAAGGAGCCTGTCGCACCCGCGGACGCGACGGACCTCGCCCTCCGCTACGACCTGACGGTCCCCCTCACGCGCTTCTACGCGTCGCACGCCGCGGAGCTGCCCGCGGTGTTCCGGTCGCTGCAGATCGGGTCCGTCTGGCGCGCCGAGCGCCCGCAGAAGGGCCGCTTCCGCCAGTTCACGCAGTGCGACATCGACGTGATCGGCGAGCCGGGGATCCTGGCCGAGGTCGACCTGCTCGTCTCGACCCTCCAGGCCTTCGACGCGCTCGGCATGGGCGACGACGTGACGCTCCTGGTCAACGACCGACGCGTCCTGCAGGACCTGCTCGAGGCCGCGGGCGTCGAGGCGGCGTCGGTCCCTGAGACGCTCATCGCGCTCGACAAGCTCGACAAGATCGGCCCCGAGGGCGTCGCGGCCGAGGTCTCGCGCAAGGGCCTCGCCGACGACGACGCCGTGCGCCGCCTGCTCGACACGATCACGGCGCTGCAGGACCAGGCCGGCCCCGAGGACGCACCCCTGCGGACCGGTCGGGTCGACGTGGGCGGCACCGAGGTCGGCCTGTACGACCTCCCGGCCATCGTCGCGGCCGTCGTGGCGGTCCTCCCGGACGCGCGCGTGGCGTTCGACGCGTCGCTCGTGCGCGGCATGGGCTACTACACGGGCCCGATCTTCGAGATCCGCCACACCGCCGGGTCGGGTTCGGTCGCGGGGGGCGGTCGGTACGACGCCGTCGTCGGCAAGTGGCTCGGGCGCGACGTGCCGGCGTGCGGGTTCTCGATCGGGTTCGAGCGCATCATCGACCTGCTGCCGGACCCGGTCGCCGAGGCCCGCCGGATCGCCCTGCTGCACGGCGACACCGACCCCGCCGAGCTGCTGCGCCTGCGCGAGGGGCTCCAGGCCGACGGCGCGTCGGTCACGCTCGTGCGGCCTCCGCGCAAGGTGAGCGGGACGTTCTTCGACGGGCTCGTCGGCCAGGGCTTCACGCACGTGGCCGACGCACGACCCGGGCAGGACCCGCACGCGCTCCGCGAGCTCTCGCGCCCCTGAGGACCGCCCCGGTCGACGCCGGCCACGGGAGCCCCGAGGGTGCGGAGCGGCTCGTGCCCGCGCGCTCGACACCGGCTGCGGATACCGTGATCACAACCCCGGGTGACGACGGTTAGCGCAGGTCAGCGCTCCGTCCGAGTGAATCTCATCTCAGATCGCGAGATTACTCGGCATTCATAGTTGGCGATCCCCCACCCGACAGTCACACTCTCACTATGACTGCTGTCCCGGTGACTGTGACTGACGCCTCGGCGTCAGCGGTGCCGCGGCAGCGCCCCGACGAGCGCCCCGGTCTGGTCGTGCACGTGGCCGCGGCGCCGGAGTCCGGCGAGGCGGGCCGCGAGGCCCTCGCCGAGCTCGCCGCCCGGATCGACCGGCTCGTCGCCGACGCCGGTCCGCTCGTCACCGCCCGACCGCTCCTCGCGGTCTCCCCGTCGAGCCGCGTCCGCGGCGCCGTCGCGCGCCTCGGCGCCGAGATCTCGTCCGTGCACGCCTCGATGACCGCCCTGGAGCGCGCCGGCGCCGTGTGGGGCCAGACGCCGGCCGTCGTCGACGACGAGTCGGCGCCTGCCGTCGTCGTCGACACGGTGGCCCGCGACGTGACGGTCGACGGCGAGTCCGTCGCGTTGACCTTCAAGGAGTTCGCCCTCCTCGAGTACCTCCTGCGTCGGCCCAACCGGGCCGTGGACCGCGTGGAGCTGCTGCACGAGGTGTGGCGCAAGAACGTGACGGCAGGCACGACACGGACCATCGACGTCCACGTGCGGCGACTGCGGGAGAAGCTGGGGGGCTGCCTGCGGATCGTCACCGTCCGGGGTGTGGGGTACCGATGGGACCTCACACCCGACATCGTCCTCGTCGGCTCGGGGGATGCCGACTGAGGACGCGTGCTGCCGGGCCGCGTGAGGCCAGGGGGGCTCCGCTCCGCGGCCCGGCAGTGCCTCCACGAACCACCCTCGTCGAGATCAGGGTTGGTGTCGGCGTGTCGCGCGACTCGCCGACACGAAGGCTGATCTCGACGGGCCGCTGGCGGTTCGGCGAAGAGCGCACCGCCCGTCCGGCCCAAGATGTGGGATGCCACGGAGCCGACACGCCCACATGTTGTGGTCGTCAATCCGGGGAGCCACTAGGGTCGTGCTCGCCGACGGTTCACCCGGGTCGCTCCGGGTGAGGCAAGAGGGAACCCGGTGGAAGTCCGGGACTGCCCCGCAGCGGTGAGTGGGAACGACAGCCGTCATGAAGCACTGGGCCTCGGCCCGGGAAGCGACGGCCGGTAGGACGTCGCACGCGAGAGCGTGCGGAGTGCCCACGAGTCCGAAGACCTGCCGTCGGTACGCGCACCGCCGGTGCGCGTCGGTTCCGGAGCCTCTCGGGAGGGCTCGGCGGCCATGCGCGCGTGCGCACCCGTCGACCCAGGGCTCCGCAGCCCTCAGGCCGACCGGGAGTGCCGCGACCATGACCCTCACCGCCCCCTCACCCACCCACGCACCGGGCGCCGACGACGCCGTCGTCCCCGTGCGCCGCGTCCACGTCACCAAGCGCGACGGGACGCAGGAGCCGTACGACGCCGACCGCATCAACCGCGCGATCGAGCGGGCCGCCGTCGGCCTGCCGGACCAGATCTCCAAGGTCACGCAGATCGCGTCCGAGCTCGCCATCACGCTGTTCGACGGCATCACGACCGAGCAGCTCGACGAGGCCGCCGTCGCCGTCGCCGTGCAGAACGTCAAGGACGACCCCGACTTCGACACGATCGCCGCACGGCTCCTGCGCAAGGTGATCTACAAGCGCGTGCTCGGCGGCTACGAGACCGACCTCGAGCTCGCGCTGCTGCACCAGGCGCGCTTCCCCGGCTACGTGCGCGACGCCGTCGAGGAGGGCCTGCTCGACCCGCGGCTCGTGACGCACTTCGACCTCGACGCGCTCGCCGCGGCGCTCGACCACCACCACGACGAGCGGCTGCGCTACATCGGCACCGTCACGATGCGGAACCGCTACATGATCAACGACCGGCACGGCCGGCCGCTCGAGGTGCCGCAGTACTTCTGGATGCGGGTGGCGATGGGGCTGTCGCTCAACGAGGAGCGGCCCACCGAGCAGGCGGTCGAGTTCTACCGCCGGATCGCCCGCCTCGAGTACCTCCCCGCGGGGTCGACGCTCGTCAACGCGGGCACGTCCTACCCACAGCTGTCGAACTGCTTCGTCATGCAGATGGACGACGACATCGAGCACATCGCGACGTCGGTGCGGAACGTCATGTGGCTCACCAAGGGGACCGGTGGGATCGGGCTGTCGGTGACGAAGCTGCGGTCCGAGGGGTCGCCGATCCGGTCCAACAACACGACCTCGACCGGACCGATCCCGTTCATGCACACCATCGACTCGACGCTGCGCGCGGTGTCCCGCGGCGGCAAGAAGTTCGGCGCGCTGTGCTTCTACATGGAGAACTGGCACCTGGACTTCGCGCAGTTCCTCGACCTGCGCCAGAACTCGGGCGACCCGTACCGCCGCACCCGCACCGCGAACACCGCGGTGTGGATCTCCGACGAGTTCATGAAGCGCGTCGCGTCCGACGACGACTGGTACCTCTTCGACCCCGCGGACACGCCGGACCTCGTCGAGCTCGTGGGCAGCGCGTTCTCCGCGCGCTACGCGGAGTACGTCGCCGACGCGCAGGCCGGCCGCATCCGCCGCTTCCGCCGCATGAAGGCGCGCGAGCAGTGGACGGCGATGCTCATCTCGCTGCAGACGACGTCGCACCCGTGGCTCACGTGGAAGGACTCGATCAACGCCCGCGCGCTGAACGACAACACGGGCACGATCCACCTGTCGAACCTCTGCACCGAGATCTGCCTGCCGCAGGACCGGGACAACATCGCGGTGTGCAACCTCGCGTCGATCAACCTCGCGACGCACCTCGTCGACGGCAAGCTCGACTGGGACCGCATGCGCGAGTCGGTGCGCCTCGCGGTGCGGCAGCTCGACAACCTCGTCGACATCACGCTGTCGTCGGTCGACGAGTCGGACCGTGCGAACCAGGCCAACCGTGCGGTGGGCCTGGGGGTGATGGGCTTCACGGACGTCACCGAGCGGCTCGGGTACGCGTACGAGTCCGAGGAGGCGTACGAGCTCATCGACCGCGTCGTCGAGTTCGTCAGCTACCACGCGATCGACGCGAGCGCCGACCTCGCACGCGAGCGCGGCTCGTACTCCAACTTCGCGGGCTCGGGCTGGTCGAAGGGCCTCGTGCCGATCGACACGCTCGACCGCCTCGAGGCCGACCGTGGCGTGCCCGTGCGGGTCGACCGGACCGTGCGCCTCGACTGGGACGTGCTGCGCGCGAAGGTCGCGGGCGGCATGCGCAACGCGACGCTCATGGCGATCGCGCCGACGGCGTCCATCGGGCTCGTCGCGGGCACCACGCCCGGCCTCGACCCGCAGTTCTCGCAGATCTTCAGCCGAGCGACGTCGTCCGGGAAGTTCCTCGAGGTCAACCGGAACCTCGTGCACGACCTGCAGCGCCTCGGCATCTGGGAGGACGTGCGCGACGACCTGCTCGCCGCGCAGGGCGATCTCTCCGCCGTGCCGGGCGTGCCCGAGCACCTGCGGGCCGTCTACCGGACGAGCTTCGACCTGTCGCCGTACGCCTTCGTCGAGGTCGCGGCCCGCGCGCAGAAGTGGATCGACCAGGCGATCTCGCGGAACATCTACCTCGCGTCGCGCGACGTCGGCGAGATGGCCGCGCTGTACCAGGCGGCCTGGGAGCGCGGCGTCAAGACCACGTACTACCTGCACATGAAGCCGCGGCACACGGCCGAGCAGTCGACCGTGCGGGTCAACAAGGCCGAGGTGCGTCCGGGTGCGGGGGGTGCGGCCGCGGGTGGCGGCGGCGCACCGGCGACCGCGCCGCGGCGCGGGTTCGGGTTCGCGTCGGCCGCACCGACGACGGCGACGCCGGTCGCGACCGTGCGACCGTCCGGGGCTGACGGGACCTGGACGGCCACGGCCGTGACGGGGACGGACGTGGCCGGTGGGCCATCCGGCGTCACGCGAGCGTCGACGGGAGCGCCGGCGCACGCGCAGACCGCGCCGAGCGCGCCTGCGGTCGCTGCCGCGGCCCCCGCTCGCAGCGGGTTCGGGTTCGGGCGCGTGGCGTCGGCGGCCGCGCAGGACGCGGTGCCGGCACCGACCGTCGTGCCGGACGCGCCGTCGTCGTCGGACGCGGCGTCGTCGGGCGCGGCGTCGTCGTCGGGCGCGGCGTCGTCGGCCGTCACGGTGGACGCGAGTGCGCTCGACCTCACCGACGTGACCGACCTCGTCGACGGCGTCGCGTGCCCGGTCGACCCCATGGAGCGGCTGCAGTGCGAGTCCTGCCAGTGACGGCAGCCGCGACCGCACCCCGCTCGACCACTCTCCCCTCGACGCAGAAGGACCACCCATGACCAGCACGACCGCACGCACCTCGATCCTCGGCACCGGCATCTCCGAGGGGCTGCTCCTCAAGCCCGTCCGCTACCAGTGGGCGATGGACCTGTACGACCAGGCCGTCGCGAACACGTGGTTCCCGAACGAGATCCAGCTGGGCGAGGACCTGGCCGACTTCGGGCGCATGACGGACGAGGAGAAGCACGCCGTCACGTTCCTCATGTCGTACTTCAACCCGAACGAGCTGCTCGTCAACAAGGCGCTCGCGTTCGGCGTCTACCCGTACATCAACGCACCCGAGGCCCACCTGTACCTCGCGAAGCAGATGTGGGAGGAGGCCAACCACTGCATGTCGTTCGAGTACGTCCTCGAGACGTTCCCGATCGACCGCGCCGAGGCGTACGACTCGCACGTGACCGTGCCGTCGATGGCCGCGAAGGAGGAGTTCGAGGTCCACTACATCCGGCGGATGACGGAGCAGACGCTCGACATCACGACCACCGAGGGCAAGCGCGACTTCGTCCGGAACCTCGTGGCGTACAACATCATCCTCGAGGGGATCTGGTTCTACTCGGGGTTCATGGTCGCGCTGAGCTTCCGGCAGCGGAACCTGCTGCGGAACTTCGGCTCGCTCATCGACTGGATCGTGCGCGACGAGTCGCTGCACCTGAAGTTCGGGATCAACCTCGTCCTCACCGTGCTCGAGGAGAACGAGGACCTGCAGACGCCCGAGTTCGCGGACGAGATCCGGCAGATGATCCTCGACGCGGTCGCGATGGAGGAGGCGTACAACCACGACCTGCTGCCGCACGGGATCCTCGGCCTCAACGCCGACTACGTGAACCAGTACGTCAAGTACCTCGCCGACCGACGCCTCGAGGAGCTCGGCTTCGAGCCGCACTACCGGGTGAGCAACCCGGCGAAGTGGATGGCCGCGGCCAACGACACGCTCCAGCTGGTCAACTTCTTCGAGGCGACCAACACGAGCTACGAGGTCAACGCGAGCGCGTCGACGGCGCGCTGACCGCTGCGGGGTCGGACGCGGTGCCCGCCGTGCGGAGTGCGTCGACCGTCCTGCGGTCGACACACTCCGCACTGGCCCGGGCGGGCGGCGGGCGGCGGGCGGCGGGCGGCGGGCGGCGGGCGGCGGGCGGCAGTTCAGGGTCCGGGGCCGAGCGCCTCACCCCGCCGGGCCGGCCGGCAGGGGGTCGGTCACGGCGTCAGGCTCACAGCCGACGACGACGACGTCGCTGCCGTTCGTCACCCAGAGCCAGTAGCGGCCGGCCTCGAGCTCGAGCTCCGCCCACTTCCCCTCCTGGACGGAGGTCTGGCCCACGACCTCGGAGACACGACCACTCCGCTCGTCGTAGGACGGCGGCGCCGCGGCGTCGCCGACGTAGACGGCGGCCCGCCCCACCTCCGGGTCGAAGATGCCGCCCTTCTCGAAGTGGCGGACCGCGACGTGGACGGTCCCCCCGGCGGTCGCGAACTCGGCGTGATCGGCTCCACGGCGAGGTGACCCCAGCTCGAGGACCGCGCCCTCATCGGTGGCGCACGGGGTCTCGGACGACGGTGAACCCTCCCTCGACACGGGCGCGGCGCATCCCGCGATCGCGATGCAGGCCGAGGCGCCGACCGACCACGCTCGCCACCCGCGACGGTCGTGCCAGGGCGCACCGGGGCGGGGCTGCGCGACTGAGCTCGGCTGGGTCGGCCCGGTCGGCCCGGTCGGCGCGGTCGGCGCGGTCGGCGCGGTCGGCCCGGTCGGCCCGGTCGGCCCGGTCGGCCCGGTCGGCCCGGTCGGCCCGGTCGGCTGCTGCATCCGTGCATCCTCCCCGTCATCGCGCTCTCGGGAGGGCTGACGGCGACGCGGACCGACGGGCTCGTGCGTGAACGGTTCCGATCGGATCGCGACCCGAACGCTCCGCACAGGGCAGCAGCGGTGCGGGATGTACCTTCGCACCGTCGCCGAACCTGTTGACTTTCGATAGACAGCGAGCGAGACTCGATGGGTCGGGTCGATCGGTCGCCATGTCGGAGGGTCGGCCCCACGCCCCCTTCCCGACGGGGACCCCGGCCCCCGCACCGAACCCAGGAGTCACCATGGGTCACCCCGATGCCGTAGAGCTGCGACGCCTCGTCGCGGAGCCCACCGCCGTCGCCGACGAGCGACGCGCGCACGTCGGCTCGTGCGGCGAGTGCCTGGACGCCCTCGCCGCGCTGCGGAGCGGCGAGCCGGCCGTCGCCACGACAGAGGCCGGTGCGACGGTGTCCGCGGCCACGCCCGCCTCGGCGCGCCCCCGCTCGGCCGGACGCCCCGGCCGGCTCTCGACGCTCGTGCGCCGACCGGTGTTCGCCGTCGTCGCCGTCGCGGGCGTCCTCGCCGGGGCGAGCGCGGCCGCCGCCAACGGGTGGGTGCCGATGTTCCGGACCGAGCAGGTCGCGCCGCTCAGCGTCACCGCCGAGGACCTCGTCGCCCTCCCGGACCTGAGCGCGTACGGCGACCTCGAGGTCACCGACCCGGACGTGCGCGAGGCCCCGGACGCGTCCGCCGCCGCCGACCGGACCGGGCTGGACGTCCCGACCGTGACCGACCTCCCGCGTGGCGTCCAGGGCGACCCCGACCACCGCACCGTGGGCCAGGTCCGCGCGACGTTCACCTTCTCGACCGACCGCGCCGAACGCGCCGCCGCCGACGACGGCGTGACGCTGCCGCCCCCGCCGCCCGGGCTCGACGGCAGCCGGGTCGAGCTCGTCGCCGGTCCCGGCTGGGCGCAGGTCTGGTCCGACGGTGGCACGCCGACGCTCGTCGTCGCCCGCGCGGTGGCGCCCACGGCGTCGTCGGACGGCGTCGCGTTCGAGGTCGCGCGCGACTACCTCCTCTCCCTGCCCGGACTGCCCGACGACGTCGCGGCCCAGCTGCGCACGTTCGCCGCGGACGGCTCGACGCTGCCGATCCCCGTGCCGGCCGACGAGGTCGTGACGTCCGCGACCGACGTCGACGGCGCCCCCGCGACCGTCCTCGAGTCCCGGGACCGCACGATCGCGGCGGTCGTCTGGGTCGACGACGGCGTCGTCACCGTCGTCGGCGGGCCGCTGGACGCGGACGAGGTCCTCGCCGTCGCGCGGGACCTCGGGTGAGTGCGGCACCGCAGAGCGCGACGCCGCAACCCGCGACGCCTCCCTCGGGCCCGACGCCCGACGACGCACCAGCCGCGCGGCGGGCGGCGGCCGAGCTCGTGGCGACCCTCCCGCCGTCGCCGGCGATCTGGTGCTCGGGGCTCCGCAAGTCGTTCGGCCCGCGGCCCGCGGTGCAGGACGTGTCGTTCGAGGTGGGCCGCGGCGAGGTCGTCGGACTCCTGGGGCCCAACGGCGCCGGCAAGACGACGGTCATCAAGATGCTGCTCGGGCTCGTCCGGCCCGACGGCGGCGAGTCCATGCTCCTCGGGCGCCCGACGACGGACCCGGCGGCCCGCGCCCGCGTGGGCTACCTGCCCGAGCTGTTCCGCTACCAGCCGTGGCTCACGGCGGCCGAGGTCATGGCGTTCCACGTGCGGCTCGCGCAGGTCGACGTCCCCGAGCGCGAGCGGCTCGACCGGCTCGCGCTCGTGGGCCTCGCCGAGCGGGCGGACGACCGCGTGGGCGGGTTCTCGAAGGGCATGCAGCAGCGCCTCGGACTCGCCGTCGCGCTCGTCGTGCGCCCCGAGCTGGTGGTCCTCGACGAGCCGACCAGCGCGCTGGACCCCCTCGGCCGCGCGGACGTCCGCGACATCGTGCTCGACCTGAGGGCCCGCGGCGTCGCGGTGCTGCTCAACTCGCACCTCATCGGCGAGGTCGAGCGCGTCTGTGACCGCGTCGTCATCCTCGACGGCGGGCGCGTGGCGGCGTCCGGGTCGCTCGCCGAGCTCCTCGGCCAGCGCGAGGTGCGCCTCCGGCTCAGCGGGGTCACGATCGAGGTCGCCGCGCGGCTCGCGACGACGGGCTCCGTCCGTGAGGCCGACGGCTGGTACACGCTCTCGCTCCCCGCCGACGACGCCGCGGCGCCGCTCACCGACCCGGTCCCGGACCTCGTCCGCGACCTCGTCGGCCTCGGCGTCCGCGTGCACGCGGTCGAGCCGGGACGCATCACGCTCGAGGACCGCCTGCTCGGCATCCTCCGGTCCGGCCACGGAGGCGACGCATGAACGCGCTGGGCACGACGACGAGCGAGGTCGCGGGCGACGAGACCTCACCGAGCACCGGCTCGGGGACCGTGAACCCCCTCCGCACCGTCGCGACGATCGCCGCCCTGACGCTCCGCGAGGCGTCCCGGCGCCGGGTCCTGCTCGCCCTGGCCGCGCTGACCGTCGTCCTGCTCGCGCTCAGCGCGTGGGGCTTCTCGCGGCTCGCGGCCGAGGCCGGCCCGGGCACGCTGACCAGCGGCGAGGCGCGGCTGACCGCGTCGATCATGCTCAACCTGGTGATGTTCGGGTTCAGCCTGATCGCCGCGCTCGGGACGGCGTTCCTCGCAGGACCGACGCTCGCCGGCGAGACCGAGTCGGGCATCGCCCTCTCCGTGCTCGCCCGGCCGGTCCGGCGATGGGCGTTCCTGCTCGGCAAGTGGCTCGGGCTCGTGGGTTTCGGGTCCGGGTTCGTCGTCGTCGCCGGGCTCGCGCAGTGCCTCGTCGTGAGGGCGACGGTCGGGTACTGGCCGCCCCAACCCGCCGTCGCGCTCGCGTTGCTGGCCGCGCAGACGGTCGCGCTGCTCACGCTCGCGCTGCTGCTCTCGACGCTCGTGTCGCCGATGGCGTCGGGCGTGGTCGCGGTCGGGCTGTTCGGCGCGACGTGGATCGCGGGCGTCGTCGGGGGGATCGGCGAGTCGCTCGGCAACGACGCCGTCGCGCGCGTCGGGCCGGTCTCGCGGATGCTCCTGCCGACCGACGGGCTCTGGCGCGGGGCGATGCACGCGTTCCAGGACCCGTCGGCGTTCCTGCGACTCGGCGGCGAGGAGGCCGCGGCGTTCCCGTTCCTCAGCGCGGCACCGCTGACGTGGACCTACCTCGTGTGGGCGGCGGTGTGGGTCGCGATGATCTGGGGGCTCGCAGCGGTGTCGTTCGGGCGGCGGGACCTGTAGCGGTCGGGCCGTGCCCGCGCGGTGGACCCGATGGCGCGCGGTCGTGCGGACGACCGGGCAGCTGACGATCGGCATGCCGACGGGACGGTGCTCCCGGGCGGCAAACATGTTGTTGACAACAGTTCGTTGATGCTGTGTGGTGACCGCATGACTCCCGACGACGCGGTCCAGGCCGCGGAGCTGGACCGTCCTCGCGCCACGCTGGACCGAGCGGGCGCCGCGAGCCTCGCCCCTCGGCCGTGGCAGCACCCTGGTCAGCCGCCTTCCGACGTCGACCTCGTCCGGTTCGCCGCGTGGGCCGCCCGAGGCCCGGACGACGCCGATCCGGCCGTCGTGGACGCCGGGTTGCGGCTGCTGGCTTCTGCCCGCGCGGAGCTGGACCAGATCGAGTCCGGTCTGCTGTTCGCCGCCCGCGCCTCCGGGATGACGTGGCCGCAGGTCGCCGCGTCGCTCGGGCTCGGATCGGCGCAGGCCGCCCAGCAGCGACTGAACCGGGTCCTGAGCCGGACCACCGGTGCGGCAGCGGGGTCCTGAGCGGTGCTGGTCCCGCTGAGCGAGGCGGACGCGCGGTGCGGGGGCAAGGCCGCGAACCTGGCTCGGCTGCTACGTGCGGGCTTCCCCGTCCCACCGGGGGTCGTGGTCCTCGACGCGCTGGGTACCGACGGTTGGGTCCGCGAGATCCGCCCGGCGCTGCGCGAGCTGGGTGCACCCGTCGCGGTGCGCTCCTCCGCCCCGGGTGAGGACGGGACCGGGGCGTCGTTCGCCGGACAGCTGCACTCCGCACTGGGCCTGAGCGATCCGGCCCACGTGGTCGAGGAGGTGCGTCGCGCCGCGGGCTCGGGCATGAGCCCGCGAGCCGTCGCCTACTCCGCCCGGACGAGTCAGGAGCCGGCCGCGGCGGTGCCCGTGATCGTGCAGACCCTCGTCCCCGCCGACGTCGCAGGCGTGATGTTCACCCGTCACCCCGTCACCGGAGCGCACGAGGTCGTGATCGAAGCCGGCCGCGGACTCGGCGAGGACGTCGTCGGCGGGACCGTCACCCCGTGGGCCTGGACGGTCGACGGCCGCACCGTCGTCCGCCGGACCGGCGGCCCGGACCGACCGCTGACGCACGCGCAGGTCCTCGACCTCGCCGCAATGGGCGGCCGCCTCGAGGCGCTGCTCGGCTGCCCCCAGGACGTCGAGTGGGCGATCGCGGACGGCATCACCTGGATCCTCCAGTCCCGCCCCGTCACCACGCTCACCACGACGACCTCGAGCGCGACCACCGCGACCCGCGCCCGGGGCGACCAGCCGGTTCCCGGCCGGGTGCTGGTGGCGGGCACGCCGGCCAGCCCCGGCACCGCCGAGGGGACCGCGCGCCTGGTCGAGGGGCTGGACGACTTCACGCGCTTCGCTGCCGGTGAGGTGCTGGTCTGCCGCACCACCTCCCCTGCCTGGACCCCTCTGCTGGCTCGCGCGGCGGCCGTGGTGACGGAGGTCGGTGGCGTGCTGTCCCACGCCGCGATCGTCGCCCGCGAGTTCGGCATCCCTGCGGTGCTCGCCGTCCCCGGTGCCAGGAGCGTCCTCAGGGACGGTCAGCACGTCACCGTCGACGGAAGCGCAGGCACCGTCGCACGCACCGGGGCACGGGATGAGCGATGAGCCGACGCTCTCCGCTCGAGCTCCGGGTGCTGCACGCGGTGCGGACCATGGGCTACGCCGACACCGCACGCATCGCAGCGCGCGTCCACGCGTCCGGCGACGTGGTCCACGAGCACCTGCTGGACGCCCAGGCGCACGGCTGGACGGTCTTCACCTCCTACGCCGGGGACGGCGGCTGGTCGTTGACCGAGTCGGGCAAGGCCCACGGCGAACATCTGCTGGCGGCAGAGCTCGACAGCGTCGGCGCCCGGGCAGAGATCGGAGCCGCGTACGAGGACTTCCTGCCGCACAACGATGCCGTGGCCGCGGCCTGCACCTCACGGCAGCTGGCCGATCTGGGCATCGGCGACCAGGCCCCGTCCGTCGTCGCGACGATCACAGCGCTGCAGGCCCCCGCCGCCGCGCTGGCGGGCATCGAGCACCGCCTGACCGAGCACCTGGAGCGGTTCGACGGTTACCACCAGCGCTTCAGCAGCGCCTTGACGAGGGCGGGCGCGGACGCCGCGTGGATCACCGGTACCGACCGCGACTCCTGCCATCGGGTGTGGTTCGAGCTGCACGAGGACCTCATCGCGACCCTGGGCCTCGCTCGTTGAGCGCCAGCAGCGTCCCGGCCCCCCGCTTCGCGCTGGTGGCCCGACGAGGAGGTGCGGGCCGCGCACACCCCCGGGGTGCGGGGCTCAGAGCACCACGTGCAGCGCTGCGAAGCCCGCCCCTCCGAGGAGGCAGGCAGCGGGGAGCCACATGAGCAGCGGCCGGAGCTGGCGCCCGACGACGCCGAGGACGACGGTGAGCACCGCGGCGACGCCACCGAACACGGCAGCCTCGCCGCCGTAACGCAGGACGACGAGGTACGTGACGACCGCCTCGCTGACCCAGGAGCCGACGAGGAGCGCAGGGCCGAGCCCCCGCACGTGACCCGTCGCGGTGCGCCAGGCCCGCCCGGCCCAGCCGAAGAGGGGCCCACCGAGCATCCCGGCGACCGCCCAGATGACCAGGAAGGTGCTGCTCACGCCGAAGCCACGCAGGTCCGCGACCAGGTAGTAGCCGAGGACCTGCGCGACGCAGGCCACCAGCCCGGCAGCCGACGCGTGCCTGTCGCGTCGGGCCAGCACCCCGACCGCGAACGGGAGCACGAGCCACGGGCTGACCGCGTTGCCGAGGCCGGCGAACGCTGTCCCGCCGAGGAGCGTCTGGCCGAAGGAGGTCAGGGCGCCGACGGCCAGACCCGCCGACGACCCGATCAGAAGGGGCTGGCCCAGCCCGGCCCGCGGCCCACCCCGCGTGCTCTGCGCGGGCGAGGACGAAGGGGGACCGGTGGTGCCGGTCCCCGTGGCCGCCTCGCCGTCGGCGAGCACCCGGCGGTCGGCAGAGGTCTCACGCATGGCTCGATTGTCGGCTCCGGGTGCACGAGTGCACGTCCGCCCTCGGTCGGATCACCCCTGCTCGTGGCTCCGACCAGGGTGCGACGGAGACGGGCTCGTACCCTGGATGACGTGTCGGTCGGGGACGAGCTCCTGCACTTCGGGACCGCGGTGAGCACCTGGGGCAGTGGTCTGGCGGGCGCCGCGCATGACGACGTCATGAGGCACCTGCGTCGGCAGGGTCACGACTCGGCGTGGCTGCGCGTGTTCGAGGAGAACGGGCGCGCGATCCGGTTCTACGAGCGCCGCGGCTGGCGAGCCACCGACGTGACGTCGCGGACGACCTTCCCGCCCTACCTGGTGCTCCGCCGCTACGAGAGGTCGCTCGGCGACGTCGACGCGTGAGCGCCACCGCCGTCGGGCGCGCCCCCGAGTCCACGGGCGCCGAGCCTCTGGACGCCGGATCGCACGCGCCCTACCGTCAGGAACGCACGAGCAGATGATCTGCGGGGGGGCGACCATGGACATGCTCAGCGGCTCGGCGATCGCGGCAGCGAACCTCGCCGACTGGCGCAAGCTCGCGCAGGGCCTGCACGCCCGCTACCTCGTCGCTGACTTCAGCACCGCCGCGCGCTTCGTCGCCGCGATCGGCGAGGCGGGTGACGCGCTCGGGCACCATCCGACGGTGTCGATCGGCCCGGGACACGTCGACCTCGAGCTCGTGAGCCCGGACGCGGTCTACCGCGAGGACGAGAGCACCGAGCACGTCGTCGAGTGGGTCACCCAGAAGGACGTCGACCTCGCCCGGCGGATCACCGAGGTCGCCGCCGAGCACGGGCTCACCGCGGACCCGTCCTCGGTCAGCGTCGTCGAGCTCGGCCTCGACACGACCAGCTCCTCGATCATCGCCCCCGTATGGGCCGCGCTGCTGACCGGCGACGCCGCCTCCCAGGGCCGCGGCTCCCCCAGCGACGAGATCCGGGACGCCACCGGGCGGGTGCCGAACCTCTGGTTCGGCGACGCCGACGCCGACGGGACCCCCCGTCAGCGGTTCCACGTCGAGGTCTACGTCCCGGCCGAGGTGGCCGAGCAGCGGATCGCAGCGGCCGTCGCCGCGGGCGGGACGGTCGTCGACGACAGCGAGTCGCCGTCGCTCACCGTGATCGCGGACCAGGACGGCAACACCGGCGTCCTCTGCGTGGCGTAGAGCTCAACCGCGCAGCACGGCCCAGATCAGCAGCATCGTCACGAGGAACCCGACGACGTAGTTCGCGCCGAGGAACTGGCGCCAGCCGCGGTTCGCGGTCTCGGCCGTCGCGTCCGTGATCCCGCGGAACTGCCAGACGATCGCCAGGTACGGCAGGACGAGCAGCGCCGCGAGAGGGCCGGGCCACGGGACCGCGAGCATGAGCAGCCCGCCGACGGCGTACGCGCCGAACGCGAACCACACCGTCGGCCGCGCGCCGAGCACGGTCGCGACCGACCCGATGCCCGCGGCGCGGTCGGCCACGACGTCCTGCACCGCGCCGAACGCCTGGCTCGCCATGCCCCACAGGAAGAACCCGGCGAGCACCCACCACGCGCCCGCGCCGATCCCGTTCCCGGCGAGCACGAGCCCGTAGAGCGCGGGCGAGACGAAGTGCGTGCTCGACGTCATCGAGTCCAGGACCGGCCGCTCCTTGAACCGTAGGCGCGGCGCGGAGTACGCGACGACGGCGAACAGCGAGAACGCCAGCACGAGCCACGACAGCGGGTCGCCGACCGCGACGAGGTACGCCACGAACGGCACCGGCAGCAGGGTCGACGCGAGGAGGGTCGTGCGGTGCAGCCGGCGGTCGAGCAGCGCACCCTCGACACCGCCCTTGCGCGGGTTCTTCAGGTCCGACTCGTAGTCGAAGACGTCGTTGATCCCGTACATCAGCAGGTTGTACGGGACGAGGAAGAACAGCACCCCGACGACGAACGTCAGGTCCACCTCGCGCGTGCTCAAGAGGTACGCCGCACCGAACGGGTACGCCGTGTTGACCCAGCTCAGCGGCCGCGAGCTGAGCGTGAGCTCGCGCAGCACCGCGCCGACGGACCGGCGCCCCGCCCCGGCGCCCGCACCCATGTCCGCCCCCGTGCCCTCACCCGTGCCGGCCGCCGTCGTCATCGTCCGCTCCGTCCGTCGTCCGACCCCATGCTGCCGTGCGCGGCACCGCCCGCGTGCCGCATCCGCGCCGCGGGACCCGCCGGACCCGCCGCGTCGTCGTCGGCCGCACGACGGCGCCGCCCGAGCAGCACCCACAGCGCTGGCAGCAGCAGCACGGCGAGCACCGTGTACGCGAAGTCCTCGACCGGGGCGACGCCCACCTGCGGGCCGAGGCGCTGCGCGTCGTCGTACGCGACGAGGCCGACCCGGATCATCACGTTGTCGAACACGGCCGTCAGCGCGAGCATCACGACCGCGGTCGCGGCGAGCGGACCCCACGCGGGCCGCCCCGTCCGCCGTCGTGCGACCACGAGCACGGCCGCCGCCGCGAGCAGGAACGGCACGTTGAGCAGCGCGTACGTCATCGGGCACCGCCTGCGGACGGCGAGCCGGCCGGCCCGGCCGACGACGACGAGGCCTCCCGCCCCGCGCGCACCTCGGCGACCCGCCGTGCGCCGGCCCACACGTTCATGGTCAGGTACGACAGGAGCACGAGGAAGAAGACCTCCTCGACGGGCAGCTCGGGCGCGAGCTGGACCCCGGTCATGTACCGGGTCTCGCCGCGGAAGAACACGCCGAGCCCGATCCCGAGCAGGTCCCACACGATGAACGTCCCGACGCCGACGGCGAGCACGACCGCGGCGCGGCGCGCGTCGTCGAAGAAGAACAACCCGAACCGCCGGTCGAGCACGACCATGCCCGTGATCGACACCGCGAGCGCGGCGAGGTAGAGCAGACCGGTCATGCGCGTCGGGCGCCCGGGACCGCCCCTGGGTCCGTCCCAGGGCCTGTCCCAGGGCCTGTCCCTATGCCCGTCCCGACCCGCGGCTCGGGCAGCGGCCCGGCGGACGTGTCCCCGCGGAGCCGCTTGAGGACCAGCTCGGCGCTGATGAGGCACATCGGCAGCCCGATCCCCGGGATGGTCGTGCCGCCCGCGTGCAGCAGCCCGGCGACCTTCCGCGACGCGTTGCCCGCGCGGAACATCGCGCTCTGCGCGAGCGTGTGCGCGGGCCCGAGCGCGGTGCCGTGCCACGTGCGCAGGTCCTCCGCGAAGTCGGCGGGGCCGACGGTCCGCCGCACGACGACGCGCTCGGCGAGGTCGGGCACACCCGCCCAGCGCGCGACCTGCTCGATCGCCGCGTCGGCGACGGCCTCGACCCACGGGTCACCGGCGTGGTCGACGCCACCGCGTCCGAGCCGCGGGTCCGCCGGGACCGGCACCAGGACGAACAGGTTCTCGTCGCCCTCGGGCGCGACGCCCGGGTCGGTCGCGCTCGGCCGGCACACGTACAGCGACGCAGGGCTCGGGAACGGCACGTCCGGCCCGCCCGACGGCGTGTGCCGCGTCCCGCGCGGGAAGATCGCGTCGAACCCGTGCTGCCAGTCCTCGGTGAAGAACAGCGAGTGGTGCTCGAGCTCGGGGAGCCGCCCGCGCACCCCCAGGTAGACGAGCACAGCGCTGGGTCCGGGCAGGCGCCGGCGCCACCAGCGCGGCGAGTGGTCCCGCAGGTGCGCGGGCAGCAGGCGCGTCTCCGCCTGGTGCAGGTCCACGGCGCTGACGACGACGTCGGCCGGAAGGGTCGTGACCGTCCCGTCGGCCTCGCGCACGCGGACGCCCGTCACGCGCGCGACCGGCCGCCGCAACGCCGCGCGGCCCGCCCGGCGCAGCGGGCCGAGCCGGTCGGACGGAGCCGTCGTCGCCGACGACGACGCACCAGGCGTGTCGTCGTCGACCGGCTCCGTCTCGATCCGCACGACGTCGGCGCGCGTCCGCACGTCCACGCCGTTCTTCTCCGCGAGCGCGCGGATCCGCTCGATGAGCTCGGCGAACCCGCCCTGGGGGTAGAGCACGCCGTCGGCGAGGTCGAGGTGGCTCATGAGGTGGTACATCGACGGCGTGATGCGCGGCGCCGAGCCGAGGAACACCGCGGGGTAGCCGAGCACCTGACGCAGCCGCCGGTCGGTGAACCGCTCGCCCACGTGGTCCTCGAGCGACCGCGTCAGGAGGCGGGCGAGCCGCGGGAGCCGCGCGAGGACGTCCGGGCGCAGGAGCGGCAGCAGCGATGCGAACGTCGTGTAGAGGAAGTACCGGGTCGCCATGTCGTACGTGTCGGCCGCGACGCGCAGGTACTCGCGCAGCCGCTCACCGGCACCCGGCTCGACCTCCTCGAACAGCGCGACGGAACCCTCGAGGTCCGAGCGGACGTCGAGCGGCGGCTCCGACTCGAAGAACACCCGGTAGCCGGGGTCGAGGCGCACGAGGTCGAGCTCCGCGTCGGCGCTCGTGCCGAGCAGCCGGAAGAAGTGGTCGAACACCTCGGGCATGAGGTACCAGGACGGGCCGGTGTCGAACGCGAACCCGTCGGAGCGCCACAGCCCGGCACGCCCGCCGACCTCGTCGCGCGCCTCGAGCAGCGTGACCTCGTACCCCTCGGCGCCGAGCAGCGCGGCCGTCGCGAGCCCCGCGATCCCCCCGCCGACGACGACGGCGCGCCGTCCGTCCGGACCCGTACCGCCCGTCGTGTCCCTGGCCGTGCGGCTCATCGCACGCCCACCCGACCGCGCAGGGCACGTGCGGTGACGCGGACCTTCGCCGTCGTCGGGACGCTGACGCGCGTGTGCATGAGGTCCTGCGCGCGGGTCGCACCGAGGCGGCGCGTGAGCTCGGCGAACAGCTCGCACGCGACGGCGACCGCGCGTGCCGCACCCGGCGGGAGCCGGTCGATCGCCGCGCGCGCGAGCCGCAGGTCCGCCGCGATGTCGTCAAGCACCGCGGCCTTGTCGGCCTCGGTGACGTGGTGCGGGTCGACGCCGACGAAGTAGCTGCGCCCCAGCCGGTCGGAGTCGTCGGCGAGGTCCCGCAGGAAGTTGATCTTCTGGAACGCCGCACCGAGCGCCTGCGCGCCGGGGGCGAGCTCGGCGTAGCGCTCGTCGCGCCGCGCGGCCGGCTCGGCCCGCAGGAACACCCGCAGGCACATGAGGCCGACGACCTCGGCCGAGCCGTAGACGTACCGCCGGAAGCTCTCCTCGTCGTGCACGCTCGTGTCGAGGTCCATCCGCATCGACGCGAAGAACGGGCGCGTGAGCTCCGTCGTGATCCCCGACCGCCGGGCGGTGAGCGCGAACGCGTGCACCAGCACGTTGGTGCTGTACCCGCTCGCCATGGCCGACTCGGTCTCGCGCTCGAGCGCGTCGAGGCGCTCCCGCGCCGAGGCGACGTCGCCGCCCGCCTCGTCCGTCGCGCCGTCGACGACCTCGTCGGCGAGCCGGACCAGGGCGTACACGTTGCGGATCTCGCTGCGCTGCGCTGCGGGCAGCAGCCGGGTCGCGAGCCCGAAGCTCGTCGAGTACTCGCGCACGACGAGGTCGGCGGCCCCCTCGGCGACCGCGTCGTAGAGGCTCAGGCGGCTGCGCACCGGACCGCCTCCACGTGGCCGACGACGTCGTCGAGCGCCCCCGCGACGCGGTCGGCGATCGTGCGCACGAACGCGCACAGGTCCGGTCCCAGGACGTCCTCGTCGCACCGGCTCGCGACCTCGGCGAGGTCGGCGCGCACGTGCTGCTCGACGAGGCCGGGGGCGGCCGAGCCCGCGAGCGCGACGCGGATCGCGTCGGCGCGCGTGCGGTCGAGGTCCGGGTCGCCGAAGCCGTCGGCGACGTCCTGCCACACGGGCAGCGCCTGCGCGTGGAGGATCAGCGCGGTGTGCTTGCCCTCACGCAGGTCGCTGATGTTGCTCTTGCCGATGCTCTCCTCGGGCGCGAAGACGCCGAGCAGGTCGTCGACGAGCTGGAACGCGCGGCCGAGCAGGCGCCCGACGTGGTCGAGCTCGGCCTGCGTGCGCTGCGACGCGCCCGCGAGGATCGCACCCGCGCGCAGCGGCGCGCGGAACGAGTACATCGCGGTCTTGGACTCGCACACGAGCAGGGCCTGGTCGAGCGTCGGGACGCGCAGCCCCAGCCCGTAGGCGGTGTCGGCGAGCTCGCCGCCCGCGGAGACGAGGAGCGTCTCGTCGAGCAGGTCGAGCAGCTGCTCGCGCCGTGCCGCCACCACGTCGACGCCTGCGACGAGGCGGTGCGCACGGCTCAGCGCGAGGTCGCCCGCGAGGACCGCGGCCGCCTCGGACCACTCCTGGGCCGGCGCGGGCTCGGAGCCGCCCGCGACCGACGTCGCGCGCATCGTCGCGGCGAGGTTGGGCTCGCCGCGGCGCACCCAGTCGTGGTCGATGAGGTCGTCGTGGACGAGGAACGCGGTGTGCAGCAGCTCGAAGCCCGCGGCGACGGCGACCGCGGCGTCGTCGTGCGAGCCCGAGAGCGCGGCGTGCGTGCCGAGCACGATCGCCGAGCGGAACCGCTTGCCGCCGCGCACGCTGCGGGCCAGCTCGGACCACACGAGCCCGTACTCGGGACCGAAGGCGAGCGCGTGCCCGCGGGCCTGCTCGAGCACGCGGGCGAGCAGCGCGTCGACCGCCTGCTGGTCCTGCGCGGCACGCAACCAGCGGGGCTGCTCGTCGCCGACGACGGGCGCCGGTCCGGTGAAGGTGAGGGTCATGCACCGACCTCCGCGAGGAGCGGGAGGTCGGCGGCGTGCTGCACGAGCCACGGGCTCAGAGCGAACGGCATCGCCCGCACCGCGTCGCGCAGCTGCGCGGGGGTGACCCACGCGAGGTCCATGACCTCGTCCGGGTTGGGTCGGACCGGGGAGAGGACGCGCGCGGTGAAGACCGGGCAGATCTCGTTCTCGACGACGCCCGAGGCGTCGACGGCGCGGTAGCGGAAGTCCGGCACGACCACCTCGACGTCCCCGACCTCGACGCCGAGCTCGAACCGGCTCCGGCGGAGGATCGCGTCCTCGAACGACTCGTCCGGGGCCGGGTGCCCGCACACCGAGTTGGTCCAGACGCCCGGCCAGGTGCGCTTGGCGAGCGCGCGGCGCGTCACCAGGACCCGTCCGTCGTCGTCGAGCAGGTGGCACGAGAAGGCGAGGTGCAGCGGCGTCGTGGCCGTGTGCACCGTCGCCTTGTCGGCGGTGCCCGTCCGGGTGCCGTCGTCGGCGAGGAGGACGACGGTCTCTGACGAGGTCATGGAAGGCCTTCCGGACGGATCGGGCACATGCTCAGCATGCTGAGCGTATGCGAGAGCAGGCGCGAGCGCCCTTCCCAACACTCGTACCGTGGGGACCATCGTGGGGCATCGACGCGGATCCGTCGACACCCTGCGGCGCCCGGACGCGACCCGGGCGACCAGACCTGCCCCGCCCCGCCCCGTCCCGCCCCGTCCCGCCCCGTCCGAGGAGCACGCCACCCGATGCCGCCGCCCACCCCCGCCCGGCCGACGCTGAGCGTCGTCGTGCCCGTGCTCGACGACGCGCCCGCCCTCCGGCGGTGCCTCGCCGCGCTCGACGCGCAGTCGCTCGCGCCCCTCGAGGTCGTCGTCGTCGACAACGGGTGCCGCGACGACAGCGTCGCGGTGGCGCTCGAGCACGGCGCGCGCGTCGTCGTCGAACCGCAGCGCGGCATCCCGGCCGCGGCCGCGACGGGCTACGACGCGGCGACCGGCGACGTCGTCGTCCGGTGCGACGCCGACACCCTCGCGCCGCCGGACTGGCTCGAGCGGATCGCGGACGCGTTCGCGGACCCGGGCCTCGACGCGCTCACGGGCGACGGCGACTTCTACGACCTCGGCGCGGCCGGACCGTTCCTCGCCCGGCTCTACCTCGGCGCGTACTACGCCTCGATGCACGGCGCGCTCGCGCACCCCCCGCTCTGGGGCTCGAACATGGCCGTGCGCCGCAGCGCGTGGCTCGCCGTCCGCGACCGGGTCGTGCGCACCGACCCCGAGCTGCACGACGACGTCGACCTCGCCTTCTGCCTCGGCCCGATGGCCCGGATCCGGCGCGACCGGTCGCTGCGGGTCGGCGTGTCCGGACGCTCGCTGCGCGGTGCCGGGCAGGTCCGACGGCGGTTCGTGCGCGGTCTGCGCACGGTCGCGGTGCACCGGCCGACGACGCCCGCGTGGCGCCGGTGGGAGGCGCGGTGGCGCGGGACCGGACCTGCGGCCGTGCGCCCCGGCCTGCGGAGCGGTGGCGAGCCCGGCTGACCGGACCGGGAGCGGCCGACCAGGTGCCGGGAGCGCGGCGGCGACCTAGCGTGACCGCCATGCGCATCGTCATCGCCGGCGGACACGGTCAGATCGCCCTCCGACTCACCCGACTCCTGCACGAGCGGGGCGACGAGGTGGTCGGCCTCGTGCGCAACCCCGCCCACATCGGCGACGTCGAGCACGCGGGCGGCCAGGCGGCAGTGGTCGACCTCGAGCACGCCGACGTGGGCGAGCTCGTCCCCGTGCTCGACGGCGCCGACGCCGTGGTCTTCGCCGCCGGGGCCGGTCCGGGATCGGGACCGGCCCGCAAGGACACCGTCGACCGCGGGGCTGCCGTCCTCCTCGCGGACGCGGCCGAGGCGGCGGGCGTGAGCCGCTACGTCCTCATCTCGTCGATGGGCGCCGACGACCCGACGCGGGCCGACGACGACGTCTTCCGCGCCTACCTCGAGGCGAAGGCCGCCGCCGAGGACGACGTGCGCGCACGCGACCTCGACTGGACCGTCCTGCGGCCGGGCGGGCTCACGGACGAGCCGGGCACGGGCCTCGTCCGGCTCGAGCCGCGCGTCGAGCGGGGCAGCGTGAGCCGCGACGACGTCGCGCGGACGGTCGTGGCGCTGCTCGACGAGGCGGCGACCGTGGGCCTCACGCTCGAGCTGGTCGCGGGCGAGGACCTGGTCGACGCAGCGGTGCAGGCCGCCGGGCGCGGCGAGCCGGGCGACGGCGGGCTCGACGCGCTCTGACGGCCCCGGGCGCGCGGCGGTCTCCCGGCTCGCAGCGGCTCGTCGAGAGGGTCCGGCCGGGCGGACCGAGCCGGGCGGGCCGGGCCGGTCCGGGCGGGCCGGCCGGGCTCAGTCGCGCAGGCGGATGACCGACGCGGCGTCACGCTGACCCGTCAGGTTGTCCGCCGTCAGGCGACCCCACGCGAGCGCGAAGCCGGCTCGCACGGTGACCGGGACCGACAGCGTCGCGGCCTCCCCCGCGTCGAGACGCGGCAGCTCGCACACGACGGACGGCCCCTGCCTGCGGCAGGTCCACCCGTCGGCCGGCTGGGCGCCCGTCCACGCGGCGCCGAGGTCCTGGATGCGCACCTCGAGCCCACGGACCGGTACCGACCGGCCGGCCGTCACGACCCAGCGCAGCTGCGCGGCCGACGGGTCCTCGGCCGACACCGAGGCGCCGACGATCGCGGCGCTCGCCGCGACGACGCGCACCGACACGGTCCGCTCGACCGGCTCGACGCCCGGGCCCCGGACGGTCACGACGACCGGCACGTCCTCGAGCGCGGCGCGCGCGAGGAGCTCCATCTCGACGTCGACCGAGCCGCTCGCGGGGACGGTCCCGACCGGGCACGCGACCTCGGCGTTCGTCCCCGGGCGCGCGGCGCACGAGCCTCCCTCGACGAGGGCGATGCCCGGCGGCAGGTCGACGTCCACCGTCACGTCCTCCGCGTCGGCGTCACCCGTGCCGGCGACCCGGACGTCGAGCCGGCCCGGTGTCCCGCGCTCGAGGTCCAGCGTCGCGGGCACGGTGAGGTCCAGCCGCGCGAGGCCGGGGTCGGACGGGTCCGGGTCCGTCGGGTCGGTGGGGTCCGTCGGGTCCGGGTCCGTCGGGTCGGTGGGGTCCGTCGGGTCCGGGTTCGTGGGGTCCGTCGGGTCCGTCGGGTCCGGGTCCGTGGGGTCCGTCGGGTCCGGGTTCGTGGGGTCCGGGTCAGACGGGCCCGGGTCAGAAGGGTTCGTCGGATCGGTCGGGTCCGGGTCCGTCGGGTCCGACGGGTCGGTCGGGTCCGTCGGCTCCGGATCGGTCGGCTCCGGGTCCGACGGGTCGGTCGGGTCCGCCGGCTCCGGGTCCGTCGGCTCCGGGTCGGACGGACCGGGGTCCGGCGTGCGCGTGGGCACGGGGACGTCGGCCGTCGCGGTCGCGCGCGACGTCGGTCCGGTGACCTCGACGTCGAGCGTCACGACGTCGTCGTCGGCGAACTCCCCCACGGGGACGCGCACGGGGAGGACGAGGTCGGTCGTGGCACCCGGCCCCACCAGGACGGACGTGCGCACGGACCCCGGAGCGGCGTCGGACCAGCCGTCCGGCAGCGGCCGCTCGGCCTGCAGCGGCTCGGGCACCCCGACGACGACGTCGAACGTCGCCGTCGTCGCTCCCGCGTTGGTGACGTGGATGGCGACCGGCCGCGACCGACCGGGCTCGACGTCGCCCGGGGTGACGGTCGTCGTGACCGCAGGGACCGCGGGTGCGGAGCGGATCGTGAGCGGCGCGCCCACGTCGGCGGAACCGAGACGCACCCGCACGTCGGCCGCGCGGTCGACGTCGCGCAGGCCGGTCCCCGCGGTGGCGGTGACCGCCAGCGGGGCCCGAGCGCCCGGGAGGAGGGCGTCGAGCTCGCACACGAGCTCGCCGAGCGTCGCGGCGCAGCGCCAGGGCGCCCCGACGGTGACGCCGACGTCCGCCGGGAGCACCCCCGTGGTGACCGTGGCGACGACGTCACGCGCCGTGGTGGCGCCGTCGTTGGCGACGTCGAAGACGAGCGTCGCGTCGACCGCTCGTGCGGTCTCGGCGACGAGCTCGGTCGCGTCCGCGGGACCGACGACGACCGCGGCCGGCGCGGAGCGGACGGTCACGGGGAGCTCGGTCGTCGCCGTCGACCCCGCGAGCGCGACGCGCAGCGCGGTGCTCACGTCGACGTCGACCAGGCCGGAGCCGGCCACGACGTCGGGCGCCGTGGCGACGAGGTCGAGCACGAGCGGGACGGTCGCACCCGGTGCGAGCTCGGGGAGCGCGCAGTCGAGGCGGGCAGGCTCGGAGTCGCGGCACACCCACGCGTCGCCGGCCACGTCGCGCGCCGCGACGCCGTCGGGCAGGTCCGCCGTCACGTGCGCCACGACGCCACGCGCGGTCGTGCCGCCCGCGTTGCCGACGGGCACCTCGACCCGGCGCACGACGTCGGCCCCGACCTCGCCCTGGAGGACCGCTCCCGGCGTCTCGCCGAAGGTGAGGACAGCGGGGCGGGAACGGAGCGTCCCGCCCAGGGCCTGGGGCGCGGACGGCTCCGTGACGCCGGGCGCCCACGTGCGCACCTGGACGGGCACGTCGCGCGAGCCGTCGAGGTCGGCCTCGACGACGAGGCGCGCGGTCAGCGTGCTCGTCGCACCGGCGGCGAGGCCGTCGAGCGTGCACGCGCCGACGTCGTCGGACTCGGCCTCGCACGTCCAGCGGCCCGTGCCCGTCGCGGCCGGCACCGAGGCGCCGGGGCCGACGGAGGGCGACGTGAGCGCCTCGAGCTCCCACTCCACGTCGTCGGCGAAGAGCAGCTCCGACCGCACCTCGCCCGCGTCGCGCGTGCCGGTGTTGGTGACCTGGACCGTCATGAGGGTCGGCACGCCGACCTCGAGCGCGAGGTCGGCCGGGGGCGTCACGACGAGCGAGACGACACCGGGATCGGTCGGGTCGGTCGGGTCGGGGTCGGTCGGGTCGGGGTCGGTCGGGTCGGGGTCGGTCGGGTCGGGGTCGGTCGGGTCGCTGGGTTCGGGGTCGGCGGGGTCCGTCGGGTCCGTCGGGTCCGTCGGGTCCGTCGGCTCAGGGTCCGTCGGGTCGGGGTCGGCGGGGTCCGGGTCCGTCGGGTCGGGGACGACCGGGTCGGGGTCGCTCGGGTCCGGGTCGCTCGGGTCCGGGTCCGTGGGCGTCGTGGGGTCGGTCGGCTCCTGGTCGCCGCCGGAGCCACCCGTCGCGCTGCCCGGCTGCGTGCGCGGCTGGTCGGTCGGCGGCTCGTCGGAACCGTCCGCGGCGCCGTCCGCGCGCGGCTCGGGACCCGCCACGACGGACGGCTCGTCGACGTCGCCGCTGCCCGGCTCGGCGCCGTCGCCCGGACCCTCGGCGCCGCCGTCGTCGTCGGAGCCGTCGCCCGTCGCGCCGGAGTCCGACCCGCCGGGGACCTGCTCGGCCGTCGCCGCGGGCGGGTCGGACGTGAAGACGCCGAGGGAGCCGGCCACCCCCACCGCGCCGACGACGACCACGCCGGCCGCGACCGCGGCCAGGACACCCGCGGGCACGCTCGCGAGTGCCGCGAGGACGCCCGCGCCGGCCGAGGCCCCGGCAGCCGCCGTGGCACCCGCCGTCGCCCCGGTCGCGGCGACCGCGCCGGTCGACGCCGTCGACGCCACGCCCGCGGCCTGCGCCGCTGCCGCCTCCTGGGCCGCGTGCACGCCGATCACCGACGCGCCGCCCACCGCCGCGACTCCCGCCGCCGTCGAGGCGGCGAGACCGAGGCCCGAGCCCGTCGCGGCTCCGGCCGCGGTACCCGCGCCGACCGTCGCACCCGCACCGGAGGCACCGGCACCCGCACCGGCGACCGAGCCGGAGCCCGCGGCCGAGCCGGAGCCCGCGGCACCGGCGCCCGTACCCGACCCGGCGCCCGTCCCCGAACCGGCAGCACCCGAACCGGCAGCACCCGAACCGGCACCACCCGAGCCCGCGGCACCGGCCGCGCCGGCGCCCGCCGCAGCACCCGCGGCAGCCGCGCCCACGGCACCGCCGAAGCCGACGCCCTGCAGAACCGCCCACGAGACCGCGCCGAGCACGAACGGGGCGACGACGGCGCGCATGCCGTGACTCACGTCGCCGAGCTCGAGGACGAGCCCGCGGCACCGGCCGCACTCGTCGAGGTGCGACTCGACCAGGGCCGTCTCGCGCTTGGCGAGCCCACCGCGCACGTAGGCGCCGAGCTTCGCGTTGACGATCGTGCAGGCCTCGTCGAGGGGTGCGGCGAGGTGCTGCTGGAGATACGCCTGCCGCAGGCCCTCCCGCGCGCGGTACGCCAGCGCGGCGACGCCGTTGGCCGTGAGGCCGAGGACGGGCGCGATCTCGGCCGGGGTCATGCTCTCGACCTCGGTGTACCAGAGCACCGCCTGCCAGCGCTCCGGCAGCGACCGGTACGCCTGCGAGACGACGCCGCGCTCGAAGTCCTCCATCGCGGGGGCCTCGGTCGACTCGCCCGCGCCGAAGGCGGCCTCGAACGTCGCGACGTCGTCGGTCGGCTGCGTGCGACGCACCGACTCGATGCGCTGCATCGCCGTGCGGCGCAGCACCGTGAACAGGTAGGCCCGGAAGGCGACGTCGGGCCCGCCGCCCGAGCGGATCGCGCCGAACACGCGCGAGAACGCGTCGGAGACCGCGTCCTCCGCGTCCGCGGCGGAGTTGCTGTACTGGCGGGCGACGGCGCGGGCTGCGGGCGCGTGGCGCTCGTAGAGCACGCCGAAGGCCGCCGTGTCGCCCGCCCGGACCGCGGTGATGATCTCCGCGTCGCTCGCGAGGTCCCAGCTGCTCCCCAGGGTGGTCATGCCACCTCCGCGTCTCCGGCCGAGCGGCGTCCCGCCCGGCACGTGCCCGTCGATCGGGCCCTGTCAGCACTCATCGGCTTTTTCACCCGCTACCTGAAGTGTCGAAGTCGCGTCATGAACCGGGGACCGCTCCCTCTCATCGGGCATGAGGACCGAGATGCCGCTGACGCCGGCCGTCGCGCTGCGTGAGCAGTGGCGCGCGCGGACCGTCGAGCACGTGTGGCTCCGGCCCGGTGACTGGTACCACCCGGCCGTCGACGCCCTCACCGAGGCTCTCACGACCGGCTTCGCGGCGGCGCCCGCAGCGTTCCGGCTGGGCGAGATGCGCGGGTCGACCGGCGTGGGCATCGCCGAGGCGCTCGACGACCTCGCGGTCGTCTACGAGCTGTCGGGCGTCGAGCCGCCGCTCGAGGTGGTCCGCGCGCTGTGCGAGGGCTGGGCGGCCGCGATCGAGAGCGTCCCGGTGTCGGCGGGCTGCATCGACCCCGAGTCCGGGCTGCCGACCGTCGACTACCTGTCCGTGCGCCTCATGGAGACGTACGGCACGGCTCGCCGGCACGCGCACCACGCGTTCACGACCCACTGCCTCGTGCTTGTCGACGTCGCCGTCGGGGACATCCACCCGTGGCGCCGCGCCGCACGGTCGGCGGCGATGGGCCGGGCGCTCACCGCGGCCCTGCCGACGGGTCACCCCATGGCGTCGCTCGGGGGCGGCGCGTTCGCCGTCCTCATGGCGCGCGACTGGGACCTCGGCGAGACCGTGCGCGTCCTGCGCGACGAGGTCGACCTCCAGGCGGCCGAGCTGCAGATCGGCGAGCTGCTCCGGCAGCCGCCGCGGATCTGGATCGAACCCCTCCCGGAGACCCATGACCGGGCGGTGGAGCTGCTCGAGCAGCTGCGTCGCTGACCCCCCTCGCGACACGGCAGCCCCTCCACCACCCCGCGACGGCGCCGCACCGTTCCCCTGCGGCGCGGCGCCGTCGCGATCCCCTTCCCGCACGCCCCGCGCGTCCGCGCATCCCGTCCGTCGAGATCAGGGTTCGTGTGGGCGTGTCGCGCGACTCGCCGACACGAACCCTGATCTCGACGTGGGGGCCGGCTCGGGCACGGTCCTCACGGCGTCGAGTTGCCGCGTGCGGCGTCGGCGGCGAAGGATCGCCCGGTGACCACCCACGAGGACGCCCCCGCCTCCGCCGACGCCCCGGCCGGCATCTCCGCGCCCGCCACCTCCCCCGCCGACGCCCCGGCCGGCGTCTCCGCGCCCGCCACCTCCGCCGGCGACGCCCACGCTGCCGCCCCCGGCATGTCCCCCACCTCCTCCGCGGCTGCCTCCGCCGACGACGACGGCAGGGTCGACCCGCACGTGTGGCTCGAGGACGTCGAGGGCGACGCGCAGCTCGCGTGGGTCCGCGAGCGCAACGACGAGGCGCTCGCGGCGCTCGGCGGCGACCTGCTCGACACGATCCGGGGTGAGGTCCTCGAGGTCCTCGACTCGCGCGACCGCATCCCGGTCGTGTCGCAGGCCGGCGACCGGCTCTACAACTTCTGGCAGGACGCCGACCACGAGCGCGGCGTGTGGCGCCGCACGACGCTCGAGAGCTATCGCACCGACGAGCCCGAGTGGGACGTGCTGCTCGACCTCGACGCGCTGTCCGAGGCCGAGGGGGTCCAGTGGGTCTGGCACGGCGCGAGCATCCTGCGCCCCGACCTGCGCCGCGCGCTCGTGAACCTGTCGCGCGGCGGGTCCGACGCGGACACCACGCGCGAGCTCGACCTCACGACGCTCACGTGGGTCGAGGACGGCTTCGTCCGGCCCGAGGCGAAGGGCGGCGTCTCGTGGGTCGACGAGTCGACGACGTTCGTCGCGACAGACACGGGCGAGGGCTCGACGACGTCATCGGGCTATCCCCGCCAGGTGCGGCGCTGGCGGCGTGGGACGGCCCTGACCGACGCGCCCGTCGTCTTCGAGGCGGCGGTCGAGGACCTCTCGGTGTCCGCGTTCCACGACCGGACGCCCGGCTTCGAGCGCGACCTCGTGGTGCGGGCGACGGACTTCTACCACCAGGAGGTCTTCCTCCTCGGCGCCGACGACTCGCTCACGCGCATCGACGTGCCGACGAGTGCGGAGGTCGGCGTGCACCGCGAGTGGCTGCTCGTCGAGCTGCGCGAGGAGTGGGCGCCCAACGGCGGCCCGCTGCACCCCGCTGGCGCGCTGCTCGCGGTCCGCCTCGACGACTTCCTCGCGGGCGACCGGTCGTTCGAGGTGCTGTTCGCGCCCACGCCGACGTCGTCGCTCGCGGGCGCCACGTGGACCCGCTCGCACCTCGCGCTCACGGTGCTCGAGGACGTGACCGACCGCGTCCAGGTCCTCACGCCGGGCCCGGACGGGTGGACCCGCGTCGACGTCGCGCCCGCGGACCTCGGCGCACCGGACCTCACGACGGTCGCGCTGCGCGCGGTGGACGCCGACGAGTCCGACGACGTGTGGTTCACCGTCACGGGCTTCCTCACGCCGTCGACGTTCGGCCGCGCGACGCTCTCCGCCGACGGCGTCGTCGCGCGGGAGCACCTCAAGGCGGCGCCGTCGTTCTTCGACGCGTCGACCCACGAGGTCAGCCAGCACATGGTCACGTCCGACGACGGCACGCGCGTGCCGTACTTCCTCGTCCGGCCGCGCGACGCGGCGGGGCCCGTGCCGACGCTGCTGTACGGGTACGGCGGCTTCGAGATCTCGCTGCGGCCGTCGTACTCGGGGACGCTCGGGCGCGCGTGGCTCGCGCGCGGCGGGGCGTACGCGCTCGCGAACATCCGCGGCGGTGGCGAGTACGGGCCGCGCTGGCACCAGACCGCGCTGCGCGAGAACCGGCACCGCGCGTACGAGGACTTCGCCGCCGTCGCGCGCGACCTCGTCGGGCGGGGCGTCACGACGCCCGAGCGGCTCGGCGCGCAGGGCGGCAGCAACGGCGGCCTGCTCATGGGCAACATGTACGTCCGGTACCCCGACCTCTTCGGCGCGATCGTGTGCCAGGTGCCGTTGCTGGACATGCGCCGCTACAGCCGGCTGCTCGCGGGCGCCTCGTGGGTCGCCGAGTACGGCGACCCCGACGTCCCGGCCGACTGGGAGTTCCTCCGGCGGTACTCGCCGTACCAGCTGGTGCGCGCCGAGGTCGACCACCCGCCGCTGCTGCTCACCACCTCGACGCGCGACGACCGGGTCCACCCCGGTCACGCGCGCAAGATGGCGGCGCTGCTGCGCGACCTCGGCAAGGACGTCACGTCGTACGAGAACATCGAGGGCGGCCACGGAGGGGCCTCGACGAACGCGCAGGCGGCGCTGATGTCAGCGCTCGCGTACACGTTCCTCTGGCAGCGCCTGCGCTGACGCCCGGGGACAGGGGCGCCGGGTGGGTCGACCCGCGCGTGCCGCGGGCACACCCACCCACCGGCCGCTCACCCCCACCCGGGTGGGTCGACCCGCGCATGCCGCGGGCGGACCCACCCACCGGCGGCTCACCCCCACCCGGGTGGGTCGACCCGCGCATGCCGCGGGCGGACCCACCCACCGGCGGCCGCGAGCCGCTGCGGCGGCGACGGGTGCGTCAGTCGCGGGCGGCGGAGGGGCGCCAGACGACGAGCGCGCCCGTGCTCGTGATGCGCGCGGGTCGGTGCCCGCGGGGGACGGCGACGACGTCGCCCTGCGGGCCCGCGGTGAACACGCGTCGTCCGGGCTCGGCGACGGCACGCAGCAGGTCGACCTGCTGACGGAGGCGCTCGACCTCGTTCTCGAGCGCGAGGATCCGCTTGATGCCCTGGAGGTTGATGCCCTCGTCCTGGGACAGCCGCTGGACCTCGCCGAGCCGCGCGATGTCGCGCAGCGAGTAGCGGCGCCCGCGCCCGCGGGTGCGCTGCGGGGAGACGAGCCCGAGCCGGTCGTACTGACGCAGCGTCTGGGGGTGCATCCCGGCGAGCTCGGCCGCCGCCGAGATCGTGAAGACGGGTGCGTCCTCGGGTCCTGCCACGACTGCCTCCCTCCGTGCCTCGGACCCCGCCCGGCGCCTCGGCGCCTCGCGGGGCCGTGCCTCACTGGCCGGCGCGCGCCCGGAGCTCCGAGCGGACGTCGCCGTCCTCGGTCGCCCTCGCGAAGGCCTCGACGGCCTTCCGCGCGTCGCCCGACAGCCGCTGCGGGACCGCGACCTGCACGGTCACGAGCAGGTCGCCCGTGCCCTGCGGCGTCGTGATGCCCTTGCCCCGGACGCGCAGCGTCCGGCCCGACGGCGTGCCCTCGGGCACCTTGACCTTGACCGTGCCGCCGTCGAGCGTCGGCACGTCGACCTGAGCGCCGAGCACCGCCTCGGGGAACGTGACGGGCAGCGTCATCCGCAGGTCCTTGCCGTCGGTCGCGAAGACCGGGTGCGGCTCGACGTGCACGGTGATCAGCAGGTCGCCCGCGGGACCGCCGCCCTCGCCGGGGCGACCCTTGGCGCGCAGCCGGATCTTCTGGCCGTCGCGCACGCCCGCGGGGATGCGGGCCGTGACCTTGCGGCCCTCGACGGTGAGCGTGACGGTCGAGCCCTGGACCGCCTGGCGGAACGGGAGCGTCGTCGTCGCCGCGAGGTCGGCGCCGGCCTGCGGACCACGCTGGAACCCGCCGCCGAACAGCCCGCCGAGGATGTCCTCGAAGCCGGCGCCGGCGCCGGCGCCGGCACCGGGTGCCGAGTAGCGGACGCGGGGTCCGCCCGCGCGCCCGGCGCCCGCCGCGGGACCCCCCGCACCGGCACCGAAGAGCCCGCCGAACAGGTCCTCGAACGCGGCCCCGCCCGCGGCCGACCCGGGCCCGCCGGGGGCCGAGAACCGCGCGCCGCCGCCGGCCATCGCGCGGATCGCGTCGTACTGCTGGCGCTGCTCGGGGTCCGACAGGACCGCGTAGGCCTCGCCGACCTCCTTGAAGCGCGACTCGGCGGCCGCGTCGCCGGGGTTGTGGTCGGGGTGCAGCGTGCGCGCCAGCTTCCGGTACGCCTTCTTGATCGCCGCGGCGTCGGCGTTCTTCGGGACGCCGAGGATCGCGTAGAAGTCCTTCTCGAACCAGTCCTGACCGGTCATCGCCTACCCCCTTCCCTGCTCGTCGTCGTCCTGCGTGCCTGGGTGCGCGGGGCGCCCGCGCGTCGCCGTCCGGGCGGCCGGCGGGCGCCCCGCCGCGTCACTGGGGCTCGGCGACGGCGACCCGCGCCGCACGGACGACCCGCTCGCCGACCCGGTGCCCCGGCTGGAGCACCTGGACGACGGTCGGCTCGGTGACGTCGTCCGAGTGCGCGTGCATGAGCGCCTCGTGGACGTTCGGGTCGAACGGCTCGCCCGCAGCGCCGTAGCGCTGCCAGCCGAACCGGCCGAGCGCCGTCTCGAGCTTCTCGGCGATCGCGGCGAACGGGCCGTCGGCCAGCTCGCCGTGCTGCCGCGCGAGCTCGACGTCGTCCAGCACGCCCATGAGCGCCTCGACCACGCCGACGACCGTCTGGTCGCGTGCGACGTCGCGGTCCCGGTCGACCCGGCGGCGGTAGTTGACGTACTCCGCCTGGAGCCGCTGGAGGTCGGCGAGCCGCTCGTCGGCGAGCGCACGCGCCTGCGTGAGCTCGTCGTCGGCACCCGACGCGGTGGGCGCGTCCCCGGCGCCCGCCCCGCTCGGCCCGGCGGCGGAGGTGTCGCCCTCCGCCACCCCGGCCGCGGCGTCGGCACGGGCCTGGCCCTCGGTCTCCGGGTCCCGCACGGCACCCGTCAGGGGGTCGATGCGTCGCTTGTCGGTGAACCGGGGACGGGTCTCGTCGTCGCCGCCGGACCCGGTCCCCGTACCGATGGGGTGGTCGGTCACTTGGTCTCGTCCTCGTCCACGATCTCGGCGTCGACGACGTCGTCGTCGGCCGCGGCGCGCTGCTGCTCGCCGTCGCCCGCCGCACCCGCCGCACCGGCACCGGGGGCGCCCGCGGCACCCTCGTTGTCGGCCTTGTAGATCGCCTCGCCGATCTTCTGGCTCACGGTCACGAGCGCCGACTGCTTGGCCTTGACGGCCTCGACGTCATCGCCCTCGAGCGCGGTGCGGAGCTCGGCGAGCGCGTCGTTCACCTCGGTCTTGACGTCGTCCGGGACCTTGTCGCCGTTCTCGGCCAGGACCTTCTCGGTCGAGTAGACGAGCGCCTCGGCCTGGTTGCGGGTCTCGGCGTCCTCGCGGCGCTTCTTGTCCTCCTGCGCGTGCTCCTCGGCCTCGCGCACCATGCGCTCGATGTCCTCCTTGGGGAGGGCCGAGCCGCCCGTGATCGTCATCGACTGCTCCTTGCCCGTGCCGCGGTCCTTCGCGGACACGTGCACGATGCCGTTCGCGTCGATGTCGAACGTGACCTCGATCTGCGGGACGCCGCGCGGCGCCGGCGCGATGCCGGTCAGCTCGAACGTGCCGAGCGGCTTGTTGTCCCGCGCGAACTCCCGCTCGCCCTGGAAGACCTGGATGAGGACCGACGGCTGGTTGTCCTCGGCCGTGGAGAAGATCTCGCTGCGCTTGGTCGGGATGGCCGTGTTGCGCTCGATGAGCTTGGTCATCACGCCGCCCTTGGTCTCGATGCCGAGGCTCAGCGGGGTGACGTCGATGAGCAGCACGTCCTTGCGCTCACCCTTGATGACGCCGGCCTGCAGCGCGGCGCCCACGGCGACGACCTCGTCCGGGTTGACGCCCTTGTTGGGCTCCTTGCCGCCGGTGAGCTCGCGCACGACGTCGGCGACGGCCGGCATACGGGTCGAGCCGCCGACGAGGACGACGTGGTCGATGTCGTTCACGGAGATGCCCGCGTCGCGGATGACGGCGTGGAACGGCGCCTTGGTCCGGTCGATGAGGTCCTGCGTCATCTGCTGGAACTGCGCGCGCGTGAGCTTGGTGTCCAGGTGGACGGGGCCGTTCTCGCTCATCGAGAGGTACTGCATCGAGATCGTCGTGCTCGTGGCCGACGACAGCTCCTTCTTCGCCTGCTCGGCGGCCTCACGGAGGCGCTGGAGCGCGATGCGGTCCTTGGCGAGGTCGACGCCCGCGGTGTTCTTGACCTCCTTGATGAGGTGCTCGACGATCCGCTGGTCCCAGTCGTCACCACCGAGGTGGTTGTCGCCCGAGGTGGCGCGCACCTGGATGGTCGAGAACTGGTCCTCGTCCTTGCCGACCTCGAGGAGGGACACGTCGAACGTGCCGCCGCCGAGGTCGAAGACGAGGATGAGCTCGTCCTCCTTGCCGCGCTCGAGGCCGTAGGCCAGGGCGGCCGCGGTCGGCTCGTTGACGATGCGCAGGACGTTCAGGCCCGCGATCTGGCCGGCGTCCTTGGTCGCCTGGCGCTGCGCGTCGTTGAAGTACGCGGGGACGGTGATGACCGCGTCGGTGACGGGCTCGCCCAGGTACTCCTCGGCGTCGCGCTTGAGCTTGCCGAGCACGCGCGCGGAGATCTCCTGCGCGGAGTAGGACTTGTCGTCGATCTGCTGCTTCCAGTCCGTGCCGATGTGGCGCTTGACGGAGGAGATCGTGCGGTCGACGTTGGTGACGGCCTGGCGCTTCGCGACCTCGCCGACGAGCACCTCGCCCGTCTTGGAGAACGCGACGACGGACGGGGTGGTGCGAGCGCCCTCGGCGTTCGCGATGACCGTGGGCTCGCCACCCTCGAGGACGGCGACGACGGAGTTGGTGGTGCCGAGGTCGATGCCGACAGCTCGTGCCATGTGTGGGTGCCTCTTCCTTCGCTTGGTTGAGCCTGCTGCACTCAAGTCTGCGCGAGGCGTCTCGACGACGCAACTCGGGCGGGACGAACTTGAGTCTACCTGGCTCAACTCTCGACCGGTCCGGGTTGTTCCCGTCGCATCGCGTCGGGCCCACGCCTTGCCATCCACCCCGGGAGGGCGCACGCTCGCAGGGCACGGCCGGAGGCGGCAGCCGCCACCGTTCGGCCGTCCAGGAGAGGCACCGCCATGACGGACTCGACCCCATCCATGATCGCCTCGGGCGTCCCCTACGGCGTGACCGACGTCGAGGGACACACCCCGGCGTCCCTCGACGAGTTCACCGGTCAGGTCACGATGCACGCCCACGGGCCCACGGTCGACCACGAGGTCGCCGGCTCCGGGCAGGAGGAGCACGACGGCAGCGTCCGCGTGCACGAGAAGGACCACCACGGGACGGGCAAGGACGTCCGCGTCTGGACCGTCAGCCCGGCGGCGGACGGCGAGGGCTTCGACGCCGAGAGCTGACCGTCGTCACCCGCTCGCCGAGCCGTCTCGCCGGCGAGGGTACGTGTGCAGGTCAGGTGCCGTCGTAGTAGTCGCGGGGCCGCCCGTCCCGCCCGAGCAGCACCTTCAGGTGACCCGTGGGGCGCTCGACCAGGAGCTGGCTGACCCAGGCGATGAGCACCGCGGGGGGCACGACGACGGCGAGGGCGACCAGGGCCGTCCCCGCCCCGCCCAGCACCGGCAGCAGCCCCAGGCGGTCCGCGAGCAGCAGCAGCGGCTCGTGCCAGAGGTAGAGGCTGTAGCTGACGACGCCCAGGAACGTCGGGACGGCGGCGGAGAGCCCGCGGACCCAGCGGTCGCGCGGGCCGAGCACGCTCGAGGCGAGGAGCAGCACGAAGCCGACGGCCGCGACGCTGTGGAACCAGACGTGCTCGCCCTGGCCGATCGTCCGGGTCGCGGCCGCGACCGCCAGGACCGCGAACGCGGCCACCCGGAGACCGAGCGCCCCCGTGCGCCCGACGCTCGCACCTCGGGCGACGACGACGGCCAGCAGGAGCCCGAGCGCGAACACGTCGAGCTTGGCGGGCAGGCCGTACCAGGTCGGCCAGTGATCCCCGGGGACGTCCAGGACGTACCAGGCGACGACCTTCCACGCGAGGCTCGCGAGCCCGACGGCGACGACCGTGCCCACCAGGAGCGGCAGCCGCGCGGCCGCCCGCACGCGGCCGGCGACCCGGCACACGAGTGCACCGCCGACGGCGAGCAGCAGGTAGAGCTGCACCTCGACCGCCAGCGACCACGCGGGGCCGATCGTCGCGAAGATCCGCTCCGCGTCGAGCACCTGCGTGAACGTCAGCGCCGCCAGGAGGCCCGGCCAGTCGCCGGGCAGGTCGGGGTTGCGGACCGCCCACACCACCGTGACCGCGACGACGTACAGGGGCACGACGCGGGCGGCGCGGCGCAGGACGAACGCGCGGCCGCTCGGGCTCGGCTCCCCGCGCAGCGCGCTGCGCGCGTAGGGCAGCGCGAGGAGGAACGCGGACAGCACGAAGAACAGGTCCACGAGCGCGTCCATGCCGTGGTACGCCCGGAACAGCGCGCCCGAGCGCTCGGCGAGCACCGCGGGATCCTGCTGGTCGGCGTGCTGGAGCACGTGGTAGACGACGACCCCGAGCGCGGCGAGCCCCCGGTAGCCCTCGAGGTCGGCGTACCTGCGCCCGACCGCCGCGACGGCGTCGTCGTGCGCCCCGGTGCGACGTCGGTCCGCGACGCCGGGGGCTGTCCCGGGAGCTCCGGGAGCACCGAGAGCCCCAGGGGCCTCGACGGTCCTCGACGACGTCACCGCGTGACCTCGGACCGCAGCGCGGCCAGGAGCCGGCTCAGCTCGTCGCGCCCCGGCACCTCGTCCGCGGCGGCGTCGCCGAGGAGGAGGTGCTCGACGTCGCGCGCGAGCCGGCTCCCGTCCGGGCGGCCGTAGCTGCCGAGCGCGCCGACGAGGTCGTGCGCGGCCTGGCGCGCCTGGGTGCGCGCGTCCCCGCCCCACGGTGTCGGCACCTCGGACAGGAGCACGACCTCCCGACCCCCGACGTACGCCTCGATCAGCCCGATGCGGCGCTCGGCGAGCGGCCGGAACTGCTCCCACAGGCGGGCGATGAGCTCCTCGGTGCCGCTCACCGGGACCACCCCAGGCAGTCGCGGACCTGGTCCGCGAGCGTCATCGGGTCGAACGGCTTGGCGAGCACGCCCGCCACGGGCGTCTCCTCGAGCTCGGCCCGGTCGCTCGACAGCACGCGGGCCGTGAGCAGGAGCACGGGCACGTCGGCCGTGACGGGGTCCGCCGCGAGCCGCCGCGCGGTCTGCGGTCCGTCCATCCCGGGCATCATGACGTCGAGGACGACGGCGTCGAGCCGCTCGGCGCGCGCGGTGCGCAGCGCCTCCTCGCCCCCTGAGGCCGTCAGGACGTCCCACCCCGCGACGTGCGCCAGCGCGAGGCGCGCGAGCTCGCGGATGTCGGGCTCGTCGTCGACGACGAGGATGCGGCGGGTCACGAGGTCTCCTCGGGATCGGGTGCGGAGCGTCGACGGTCGACCGCGACCGGGCGGTCGCGCGAGCGCAGCGGGAGGCACACGAGGAACGTGCTGCCCTCGCCGACCGTGCTCTCGACGCGGATGATCCCGCCGTGCGCCTCGACGATGTTCTTGGCGATGGCGAGGCCCAGGCCCGTGCCGCCGCTCGCGCGGCGTGAGCTCGCGTCGACCTGCCAGAACCGGTCGAACACGCGGTCGAGCGAGTCCTCGGGGATGCCGACGCCCTGGTCGGTGACGCCGATCCGAACCGCCGACACGTCGCGCTCGCCGTGCAGCGTGATGCAGCTGCCCTCGGGCGAGAACCGCAGCGCGTTGCCGAGCAGGTTCGTCAGGACCTGGAGCAGCCGGTGCTCGTCGCCCCAGACCACGCCCTCGGCGGGGACCGTCTCGATCCGGATGTCCTTCGCGGCCGCCATGCCCTGGACGGTGGCCACCGCGGACTGCATGAGGTCGTGGATGTCGAGCGGCCGCCGGGTCATCGGGATGCCGCCGCGGGAGAGCCGCTCGACGTCGAGGATGTCGTCAACGAGGCGCGCGAGCCGGTTCGCGTTCCGTCGACCCATCTCGACCAGGCGCACCGCCTCCGGCTCGAGCTGCCCGCCGAGCCCGTGACCCAGCAGCTCCAGGGCCCCCTTGAGCGACGTCAGCGGGGTGCGCAGCTCGTGGCTGACGACGGTCGTGAACTCGTCCTTCATGCGCTCGACCTCGAGCCTCTGCGACGCGTCGCCGAAGACGACGACCGCGCCGACGACGACGTCGCCGTCCACGACCGCCCCGACGGACCAGTCCACCGGCATCGGGCTGCCGTCGTGCCGCCAGAACGTGTCGTGCAGCATGCGGCGCGAGACGCCGGTCGCGAGCACCTCCGTCACCGGGCACGTCTCGACCGGGAGCACCGACCCGTCGAGCGCACGCGCGTGCGTGACCGCGTGCAGGTCGACGCCGAGCCAGCCGTCGTCGTGGCGGCCCAGGAGCGCCCGTCCGGCCGCGTTGATGAACGTCACCCGACCCGCGCGGTCCACGCCGACGACACCCTCGGCGACGCCCGCGAGCACCATCTCGGTGCGGCGCTTGAGCACGTCGAGCTCTCCCGTGAACCAGCGGTCCTCGTCCGCGCGCAGCTCGACCTCGGCCCAGCGCGCCAGGTCGGCGAGGGTCGCGAGGTCGTCGTCGTCGAACCGGCGCGGCACGTGGTCGAGCACGCAGATCGTCCCCACGGCACGCCCGTGCGCCCGCAGGACGTGCGACGCGTAGGCGCGGTAGGGCCGGTCGCCCGTCACGGCCGGCAGGTGAGCGAAGCGGGGGTCGGCGGTGAGGTCCTCGACGACGAAGACGCCGTCGGGGTCCTCCACCAGCACGTAGCCGCACACGGACTCGTCGCGCGGCACCTCGGTGCACGCCGTGCCCGCGGCTGCCTTGTACCACTGCCGCTCGGCGTCGACGAGGGAGACCAGCGCGACGGGCACCCGCAACGACCGGGCCGCGAGGCGCGCGATCCGGTCGAACCGCTCCTCCGGCGCGGAGTCGAGCAGACCGAGCGCGTGCACGGCGGCCAGGCGCTGCGGCTCGTCGTCGGGGCGCGGCCACGCGCGGGGGGCGAGCCCGACGCGCGCGCCGGGGTCGACGGCGGTCACGACGCGTCACCGCCCGTCGGCCGCGCCGAGCGCGGCGTCACCTTCCACTGCCGCTCGCCGACGGCCTCCTTGACCTGGGCGACGCGCGCGATCACGTTCTTCCACTCCGTGTAGGCGACCGAGCTCAGCAGCAGGTAGCTCCAGAACCAGCGCGCCCGCGCCCGGACCTCCGGGACGGCGAGGCGCCGCGCGAACAGCACCTGGCCGGGCCCGACGCTGAGCGTGAACAGCGACGTCAGGACGAACACGCTGATGAGCCAGTCGAGGTTCGCGATCCCGCCCTCGCGCCACGCGAGGAACGCGATGAGCGGGAGCATCTGCACCGCGAGCCAGGGGTAGACCTCGCGCCACCCCAGCAGGAACGTGAGGCCGAGCTTCTGACGCAGGCCCAGGTGCGGCGACGCCCACCCGCGCCGCAGGTGCTTCAGCGAGACCTGGAACCAGCCCTGCGCCCACCGCATCCGCTGGTTCCACAGCTGCTGGACCGTCGTCGGGGCGAGCTCGCGGGACAGCAGCGCCGGGTCGTTGGCGATGCGGCCGCCCTGCTCGACGACGCGCAGGCTCGAGTCGATGTCCTCGGTGAGCATGAAGCCGTGCATGCGCGTGGCGCGCAGCAGCTCGGTGCGCCAGTAGCCGTTCGACCCGCCGAACACGCCGAAGCCGTGCAGCCGCGCCCGGCCGGGGTGGCTCACGGCGTAGATCGACTCGAACTCGACCGCGACCAGGCGTGCGACCCAGGAGGCGTCGCCGTTGCGGATCACGCAGTGGCCCTGGACGACGTCGTACCCGTTGGACAGCCAGCGCCACGCGCGGCCGAAGGCGTCCGGCGCCGGGTGGTGGTCGGCGTCGAACACGCCGACGAACTCGCCGGTGACGCGCGCGAGCGCCGCGTTGACGTTCTGCGCCTTCGACGTGCTGCCCTCGACCCGCAGCGGGACGAAGCGCGGGTCGCGCGCCGCGATCTCGGCGAGCGTGCGCTCGACGGGCAGCGGCCGCGGCGTGTTGAAGGCGAGCACGACCTGCAGGTCCGGGTAGTCGGTGCGCAGGAACGCCTCGACGGTCTCGACGACCGTCGCCGCCTCGTTGGGCAGGTACGCCGCGATGACGGCCGACGCCGGCGGCTGCGGCGCACCGGGCGCACGCGGCGGTCGGACCGGGTCGAGCGCGAGGAACCCCTCGGTCCAGATGCTCGCCCCCGTGATGACGAGCGCCACGACGATCGTCAGGTACACCGGTGTCGAGACGTCGACGCCCGCCCGCAGCAGCAGCACGTACGCGACGAACGGCAGGACCATCCCGACGACGACCGTCGCGAGGACCTGCAGCGGCGTGCGCAGCCGCTCGCGCACAGGACCTGGTCCCGCGGCGACCGTCACGACGTCGTCGAGCGCCTCGGTCCACTCGACGGGCTGGAGGTCGAGGTGGCCGGCCGCCGCGTCGCTCGCGGTCGCGGCCCGGGCGAGGAGCCGGTCCGCGTCGACGTCGTCGTCGGCGCCGAAGGCCGCCCACCCGATCGTCGGCGTGACCGAGACCCGCTCGGCCGCGACGTGCAGCGGCGTCGAGACGAGGCGCTCGGCGATCGAGAGGAGCACCTGGCGGGCCGTGGCCGCGGAGGTCTCCGGCAGCAGGACCAGGAAGCGTCCCTCCTCGTCGCGGCCGACGAGCTCGAGCCCCGACGTCGCGGCCGTGAGCACCGCGGCGACCTGGACGGCGAGCTGGTCGTCGCCGCGCGCGCCGAAGCGCGTGCGGACCGCGTCGCGCTCGTCCAGGTCGACGACGGCGACCGCCCCGGGGCGCCGGGCGCGCCGCGCGCGCGAGGCCTCCCGGGCGAGCTCCTCGCGGAAGCGGTCACCGCGCAGCGTGCCCGTGCGCGTGTCGCGCACGAGCTGGTCGACGGGCACCGGGGGGCGGCTGAGCTTGGTGACGACCCGCTCGAGCACCTCGTCCAGCTGGAACGGCTTGCGCACGTAGTCGTCGGCGCCGAGTCGCAGCCCGGTCACGGCGTCGTCGGTGTCCGCCCGGCTGGTGAGGAAGATCAGGGGCAGCGAGCGCGTCGCCGGGTCGTCGCGCAGTGCGCGGACCAGGGCGAAGCCGTCCATCCCCGGCATGTTGATGTCGCTGATCACGAGATCTGGCACCACGGTGCCGAGGGCGTCGAGCGCCTCGGTGCCGTTCCCCGCGGTCCGGACGTCGAGACCGCGCATCTCCAGGCCCGCGCGGATGAGCTCGCGGACCATCTCGTCGTCGTCGACGACGAGGACGCTGCTGCCGGGCACGGGTGCCGCCGTCATGCTCTCCACGCCGCCGCCTCCCGGTCCTGCGCGGTGCGCGCACTGATGACTCGGCTGCTGATCGGCTCGAGGACCGGGTAGTTGAGCCGTCACGCGCCGGGGCACGCGGACCGGTGGTGACGTCGTCGTCGGACATGGCGGACCACGGGATGCTGCCGTCGGCGCCGCAGCACCGCGCGTGCCCGGTCAGGACCTCGCGATCGTCGTCCGCAGAGCCGTGACCGCGGGCCGGTGCGGGACCGACGAGAACCCGAACCGCACGGGCGGGACCGTGGGCAGCAGCCCGCCGAGCGGCGCGCCGTCCCAGTCGCCGCCGACCCCGACGACGTGGTGCTGCGCGGTCGCGCCGTACCACTCGCGGCGCCCGCCGCCTGCACTGCCGACGGTGCGCACGCCGGGGACCAGGAGGCCCGCGAGCGGGTCGACCGCGGTCGCGAAGGCGCGCGAGCGCGCGACGGCACGAGGGACGAGCCCGAGCAGCCGCCCCACCTCCGTCGGCCCGCCGATCGCGAGGTCGACGGACAGCGGCCCTGCGGTCACGTGCCACCGCCGCGCCGCCGCGTCGCACGTCACGCGGACCGGGGTGACGCGCACCTCGTCGAACACGTAGGTGGCCGCCACCTCGTCCGCGACGGCGCGCGCCGGTGCGAGGAGCGTGCGGGTCCCGGCGGCGTCCTCGGTCATGACGTCCGCGAAGCGCCCCCACGGCGAGCGCAGCCACCGCCCGACGACGACACGCCTCCCGCTAGTGGTGGCGAGACCCACGATGTGGCCCTCGTAGCGGTCGAGCACGGTCCAGTGTGCGTCACGGGCACCGGACGAGCACGTGACCGGAAGCCCGGTGTGCCGGATCCGCCCCGAGTTCCGCCGGTGCCGACCGTCTGGCATCCTGCGAGGGCTGTCCCGCCGGCCACCCGAGGTGTCATGACGTCCACCGCGATCGATCCCGACGGCGTGCTCGCCATGAGCGCCGCCACCCTGCTGGTCTCGGCGAGCCTCGACGAGGCCGCCACCGACCTCCAGCGCGAGATCGACGACGTCGCGCACCTGGTGACGGGCGCACCGTTCGTGCGGAACCAGGTGCGCGCCCGCGCCGGTGACCTGGCCGAGCTCGCGGGGTGGGCGCGCGAGCTGGTCCTGCGGTTCGTGGACCACGAGCGCCCCATCAGCGAGCTGCTCACGGCCGGCTACTGGCTGCCCGACTTCTCGAAGCTCGGCTGGGACAGGTCGCAGAGCGCCGGCGACAACGTGGACCGGACGGCGAGGTCCGACGAGTTCGGCGCCTTCGTGCTCGGCACGAGCGGCGCGCTGCTCGAGCGCTACCGCCGCTTCTCGCTCGCCGTCCCGCGCCCAGGCGCCACCCTGCCGTCGCTCGACCTGCCCGCACCCGACGACGTCGTCCGCGGCACGCCGGTGGTGCGGCGCCCGTCCGGCCTCCTGGTCATCCAGGGCTCGGCCGCGGACCCCCACGTGGGACGCCTCGCCGGCGCAGCCGACAGCCCGGCGTTCTACCCGCGCGACCGCCCGACGTTCGTCACGGACCCGGACCTCGGTCGTCCGCCGACCTGGGCGCGCACCGGTGGACGTGCGCTCGGCGTCCTCGGCTCCGGGCTGACCCTCTACGACTCCTACATGAGCCAGTGGGAGCACGACGCGAAGTACCACCCCGAGTGGGGCACCGGCGAGCGCGTCGCGAGCGCCGCGTACAACACCGTGACCGAGGGCGGTGGCGCGGTCGCGGGCGGGATCGTCGGCGCGCAGATCGGCGCGACCGTCGGGTCGTTCGTCCCGATCCCGGTGGTCGGCACCGTCGGCGGCGCGCTGATCGGCGGCGCGGTCGGCTCGTTCGTCGGCAGCAAGGTGGGCAAGGCGACCGGCCGGCTGCTCGAGGAAGCCGTCTCCGAGGTCGGCGACACGGTGAAGGACGCATGGAACTCGCTGTTCGGCTGACCCTCCAGCCCCTCCCGGACCCGTCGGCGACCCTGCCCACGGGCGGCCTCGTCGTCGGCGCGGTCGCGAGCCTGGTGCTCCTCGGGCTCGGTCTGGCCCACTACGCAGGAAGGTTCCGCGGCCTGGCCGAGGTGTGGATCCTCGGGCCCACGGTCGTCCTCGCGTGCGCGTGGCTCGGGGCGGGCGGCCTGCTGGCGACGGCCGGTGTCGCGCTCGCCGGCCGGGACGACGCCGTGCTCGTCCTGCTCGGCGCGCTCGCCGTCGTCCTCGCACTGGTGGCGTGGGTCGTGGGCGTCGTGGGGATCTTCTGGTTGCCCCGGGCGCTCCAGCCGCGGTGGTTCGTCGAGCAGATCGAGCGCGACCCCGCGCGCATGCGCGGCGGACGTCGCCCGCGCGGACGGAAGGAGCAGCGGTGACCAGCACGACCGTCGAGGTCAGGGACGAGGTGACGGGGCTCGCGCTCGGCCTGCCGCCGGGCTGGGAGCGCGTCGAGGCGCCGGGGTTCCCCGTCGCGATCGCCGGCCCCGCAGGGCAGGCGGCAGCCGACGGCACCACCTTCCGGCCCAACGTCACCGTGACCGTCGCCCCGGCCGACGACGCGGCCGACATCCGCACGCTCGGCACGGAGGCGCTCGCCGCCGCGGCCGTCGTGGGCGACGGCGCGCACCTGCTCGCCTACGACCTGTGGGCCGTGGGCGACGCGGAGGGTCGGCGGCTCGTCGCCGTCCACCAGCAGGGGCCTCTCCCGCTCGCCGTCACGCAGGTCGTCGTCCTCGCGCACGGAGCGGTCACGACCGCGACCGCCACCTGCGGGGTCGCGCAGCTCCCCGACGCGGGTCCCCTGCTCGACCAGGCCCTGGCCGGGCTCGTCCCCGGGACGGTGACCCGGTGAGCGCGCAGCTCCCCCGCCTCGACCCCTACCTCGCGTCGATCGGCGAGCCGCTCGAGGACGTGTCGCGCGTCGCTGCCTCCCAGCCGTTCCGGTCGACGGGGCCGGTCGTCGACCGGTCGTCGATCGCTGCGCTGACGACGGCGACGCGTGAGCCGACCGGCACCGAGGCGGACCCGGCCCTCGTGGACGCAGGCCTGCTCGCAGCGGACGGCACGCCGACCGCGCACGGCCGCCTCGTCGCCGGGGCGCTCACCCAGCCGGACGGCCACCTGCGCGTCGAGGCGTCCCACGCCGGGCGGCCGCGTGCGCTCGACGCGTACCTGAGCGGCGGTCTCGCCGTCGTCCTGTCGGGTCCGTCCCCGGTCGGCGGCGGGTCCGCGACCGGCGACGACGACGCGTCGGCCCCGGCGGAGGTCGACGACGCGATGCACCTGGACCTCGTGGACGCCGCGCACGTCCCCGGGATGATCGCGTCCTGGGTGGGCCTGGGGCCCGCGTGGAGCCTCGCGACGAGCCCCGAGGCGATCCCCGAGCGCCTCGTCCTCGCGCGCGCCGACGACGCCGACGCGCCACCGCCTGCCGACGCCGACCCCCACCTGCTCCGGGCGTGGCAGCAGCCGTGGTGCCTCTGGACGGTCCAGGGGACGGGCCTGACGCACGGGCGCGTCATGGTCAACGCCGGCGCGTCGGGCCACTTCGCGCTCACCCGGTCCTCCGACGGCGGCACGCTGTTCCGGGCGGTCCCGTCTGCCGTCGTGTGGACCGACCTCGTGCACCTGGTCGCGGAGGTGGCGGCCCGGGGCGCCGTGGCCGCACGCTGACCGTGACGCGCGGGCACGCGGCGTCCGACCGCGCTCCGGTGGTCCTCTCGCTGCCCTTCGAGGGGCGGTGGCTCGCCCGGAACAGCCCGGCCCGTCGCGTGCCGAGCCACGGCGTCGACCTGCTCGGCGAGCGCTACGCGATCGACTTCGTCGGCGTCGACGAGCGCGGCCGGCCCGCGCGGCGACGGGACTGGCGGACGGCGTTCGCGACCGAGCCGCCCGAGCGGTTCGTCGGCTTCGCGCGGCCGATCCTGGCGCCCGCCGACGGTGAGGTCGTCGTCGTGCACGACGGCGAGCCCGACCACGAGGCGCGGCGGTCGCAGCTGGCGCTCGTCCCGTACGCGCTCGGGCAGGCGTCCAGGCTGCGCAGGGGCGTCGGGGCGATCGCGGGGAACCACGTCGTCCTCGCGACCGGCGACCCACCCGTGTACGTCGCGCTGGTCCACCTGCAGGCCGGCTCGCTCGCGGTGCGCGTCGGCGAGCGGGTCGTGACGGGGCAGCCGCTCGCGCGGTGCGGGAGCTCGGGGAACTCGACGCAGCCCCACGTGCACGTCCAGGTCATGGACGACGTGGACCTCGCGGTCGCGCGCGGCGTCCCGTTGGCGTTCCGGGACTTCCTCGAGCGGCGGCGGGGCTCGCGGGACGTCGTGCTGCGGCGCGACGGCGTCCCCGCTGAGGACGCCGTCGTCGAGCCGTCGCCCTGAGCGCGACGTCGCGCCCCACCGGGGTTCCGCCCGCTGGGCCGCCCCCGCAGCACAGGCACCATGGCGACGAGGAAGGCACCGGCGCGCTCACCCCGCGGCGCCGCGGTCGATGATGTCGAGGTCGCGGACGGCGAAGCGGTGGTGCTCCCACTCCTCCTCGAGGATCACGTGCAGGCACGAGCGCGTCGTCTCCGGGTGCTCCGGTGCCCACGGGTTGACGCGCGGCACGTCGAGCTCCTCGGGGGTGACGGTCGCGAGGAGGTCCCGCACCATCCCGACCCGCTCGGCCCGCACCGCGAGCACCTCCTCGTACGGCGGCGTACCCGCCGCGAACACCGAGGGCGCGTCCCCGTCCGAGGCGTAGGCCGCGTCGGGCTGGCCGATCGGGTGGTACGGCTCCTCGACCTCGAGGACGGCCCGTCGCAGCCACGTGTCCGTCGCCATCACGAGGTGCCTCAGCGTCTGGGCGAACGACCACTCGCCGTCGACCGACACGTCGACGGTCCCCGGAGGCATCCCGGCGACCCGGTCCAGGGTCGCCGCCCACGTGCGCTCGAGCGCCGCCCACGCAGCGCGCAGCCCGTCGGGGTCCGTGACCCGGCGCTGCGAGCGGCCCGGGAAGCGCCTGTTCAGCTCGTCCTCGACGAAGCCCGCGACGTCCACGCCGTTGACCAGCAGCGTGCTCTCGCCGTCCGTGAGCCACGGCGCGTCGATGTCCGAGCCCGCGACGTCGACCCCGCGCATGACGACCCGTGACAGGTCCGACTCGACGAAGCGGGCACCGCCCAGCCGCACACCGTGGAACGTCGCACCGCGCAGGTCGTCCCGGCTGAACGTGACCATGGTCTCCCCCTCGACGCTCTCCTACCCCGACCGCCCCACCGACGCTAGCGCCCACACCCGACACGACCAGCGCCTGGTCCTCGGCGAGCGCCTGGCCGCGAGGTCGCTACGTTGCACCGGTGACGGCGAGCCGCTCCCCCGCGCGCCCTCGGAGCACCGGCAGCCGTACCGGCGTGCTCCAGGTGGCCTCGGCCGGTGTCCTGTGGGGGACCGGCGGGCTCGTGGTCACCCTCCTGCACGAGCGGACCGGCCTCGGGGCGATGACGACGAGCGCGTGGCGCATGGCGCTCGCCGCCCTCGCGCTCGTCGGGTTCGGCGCCGCCACGGGACGGCTCGGCGCCGCGCGACGCACGGTGCGCGAGCACCCGGCGCTCACGGTCGCCCTGGGCTGCGGGACGGCGCTCTACCAGGGCCTGTACTTCGTGTCGGTGCTGCTCGTGGGCGTGAGCGTCGCGACGGTCGTCTCGCTCGGCGTCGCACCCGTGCTCGCCGCGGCGTGGGAGCACCTCGCGCGTCGGACGCGGCCCACGTGGCGGGAGGTCGGCGTCCTCGTGGCGGCGCTCGCCGGGCTCGTGCTCGTCACCGCGGCAGCACCGCACGGGACGACGGCGCCCGGGGACCGCCCGGCGCTGGGCGTCGTCCTCGCCGTCGCGTCCGGCGCGACCTACGCGGCGACGACGGTCCTGGGCCACCGGCTCGCGCAGCGAGTCGACCCGGTCGCCCTCACGACCGGCGCGACCGTCGTCGGCGCGTTCGCGCTCGCGCCGTTCCTGGTGGTCGCGGGCGCGCTCGGGGAGCCCGTGCTCGTGACGGACGCGACGTCGCTCGGCCTCCTGGTCTACCTCGGGGTCGCCACGATGGCGCTGTCCTACGGCCTCCTGTACGCGGGCCTGCGGACGACGACGGGCTCGGCGGCGACCGTCGCGACGCTCGTGGAGCCGCTCACCGCGGCCGTGCTCGCCGCGGCCGTCCTCGGCGAGCGGCTCGCGTGGTCGGCCCTGGTCGGCGGGGCGCTCGTCCTGGCCGCCGTCGCCGCGCTGCGCCCCGGGGACGCGTCGCCCGACCCACGGGCACGCCGTCGACCCGGGCGGAGGCCCCCAGCAGCCAGGATGGCGCCATGACCACCGAGCCGACGGACGGCACCGACGGCGACCTCGCGGCCCGCGTGCGCACCCTGCTCGGCCGCCGACACCGGGAGGTGGCGGCAGCCGTCGTCACGCCCGGCGGCGTCCGGACCGCGCTGCTCGGGGTGCCGCCCGAGGCGGACCTCGAGATCGGCTCGGTCTCCAAGGGCGTCACGGGCCTGCTGTACGCCGACGCGCTCGACCGTGGTGAGGTCACGGCGACGTCGACCCTCGGCGACCACCTCGACCTGGCGGGCGCGCCGGTCGCGCGGGTGCGGCTCGCCGACCTCGCGACGCACCGGTCGGGCCTGCCCCGGCTCGCCCCCGGCACGCAGGTCCTGCGCCGGACCCTCGCGCTGTGGCGGCACGGCACCAACCCGTACGGCGAGACGCTCGCCGAGCTGCTCGAGCAGGCCCGTCGCGTGACGCCCGGACCGGCGAGGTCACGCTACTCGAACCTCGGGTTCGAGCTGCTCGGGCACGCGGTCGCGAGCGCGGCGGGGACCACCTACGCCGACCTGGTGCGCGTCCGGGTCGCGGAGGCGCTGGCGCTCGAGCCCTTCTACGTGCCCGCGACGCCGGACGAGCTGCGGCCCGAGGCGCTGCTCGGCCGGGACCGCCGCGGCCGGGTGCAGCAGGCGTGGACGGGCGAGGCCCTGGGCCCCGCGGGCGGGATCCGCGCGTCGCTCGACGCCGTGGTCGGCCTGACGCGCGCGCTGCTCGACGGCACGGCGCCGGGTGTCGGTGCGCTCGACCCGGTCGCGCCGCTCGCGGGCGCCGCGAGGGTCGGCGCGGCGTGGGTCACGCTCGACGTCCGCGGGCGCACCGTCACGTGGCACAACGGCGGCACGGGCGGGTTCCGCTCGTGGCTGGGGCTCGACCGCGCGGCCGGCACGGGGGCCGTGGTCGTCTCGGCGACCTCGTCGAGCGTGGACCGGGCGGGGTTCGCGCTGCTCGCCGAGGCCGGCTGACCGACGCGCGGGGCGCCGCGCGAGCGGGCACCCTCCCGCGATGTCGGTGGCGTGGATCACACTGACGCCGTGGACATCATCTCCGCACGCGGGCTCGTGAAGACCTACGGGCACGTCCGTGCGCTCGACGGCATCGACCTCACGGTCGAGGAGGGCACCGTCTTCGGCCTCCTCGGCCCGAACGGCGCGGGCAAGACCACCGCTGTCCGCGTCCTCACCACGCTCCTGCAGCCGACGGCGGGCTCGGCGACCGTCAGCGGGCTCGACGTCGTCCGTGACGCGGCCGAGCTGCGCAAGCGGATCGGTGTGTCCGGCCAGTACGCCGCGGTGGACGAGAACCTGACCGGGTTCGAGAACCTCGACATGGTCGGGCGCCTGTACCACCTGGGTCGGGCGCGCTCGCGCGAGCGCGCCTGGGAGCTGCTCGAGCGGTTCGACCTCGTCGACGCGGCCAAGCGGCCGGTGGGCCAGTACTCGGGCGGAATGCGGCGCCGGCTCGACCTCGCCGGGGCGCTCGTGGCGCAGCCGCCCGTGCTGTTCCTCGACGAGCCGACGACGGGGCTCGACCCGCGCAGCCGCCTCGGCATGTGGACCGTGATCCAGGAGCTCGTCGCGGGCGGCACGACGCTCCTGCTGACGACGCAGTACCTCGAGGAGGCCGACCGGCTCGCGGACCGGATCGCGGTGATCGACCACGGGCGCGTGATCGCCGAGGGGACGGCCGACCAGCTCAAGGGCCGGGTCGGCGGCGAGCGCGTCGAGGTGACGGTCGCCCGGCCGGAGGACCTGCCGCGCACGGTCGAGGCGCTCGCGCCGGTCGCCGTCGGCGAGCTCGTCACCGAGGAGCACACGCGGACCGTCACGGCTCCGGTCACCGGCGGCGCCGCCGCGCTCGTGACCGCGCTGCGCGCGCTGGACGACGCCGGCGTCGAGGTCCAGGACGCGGGCGTGCGGCGACCCACGCTCGACGACGTGTTCCTCGCGCTCACCGGCCACGAGGCCGAGGCGCGGACGACGGGGGGAACGGACGCATGAGCGGTCTCGCGCAGGCCCTGGGCGACGGGTGGACCGTGACCCGGCGCAACCTCATCAAGGTCAAGCGCGTCCCGGACCTGCTGGTCGGGTCCACGATCGCGCCGATCATGTTCGTGCTGCTCTTCGCGTTCGTGTTCGGCGGGTCGATCTCGCTGCCCGGCGCCGAGCAGATCGACCCGGCCCTCTACCGCGAGTTCCTCATCGCGGGGATCTTCGCCCAGACGGTCGTCTTCGGCGCGACCATCACCGGCACCGGGATGGCGCAGGACGTCAAGAGCGGGATCGTCGACCGCTTCCGCTCGCTGCCCATGGCGCCGTCGGCCGTCCTGATCGGGCGGACGACCGCGGACGTCGTGAACAACGTGCTCACCGTGGTGATCATGTCCCTCACCGGGCTCGCCGTCGGGTGGCGCATCACGACCTCGGTGGGCGAGGCGGCCCTCGGGTACGTCCTGCTGCTGTTCTTCGCCTACTGCATCAGCTGGCTCATGGCCTACGTCGGCCTCCTGGTGCGGACGCCCGAGGTCTTCAACAACGCGTCGTTCATCGTCATCTTCCCGCTGACGTTCATCGCGAACACGTTCGTCCCGTCCGAGAACCTGCCCGGGCCGCTGCGGACCTTCGCGGAGTGGAACCCGATCTCGACCGTGACCCAGGCCGCGCGCGAGCTCTTCGGCAACATCCTCCCGGGCACACCGGAGCCGACGGCATGGCCGCTGCAGAACCCCGTGCTCTACACGCTGCTGTGGGGCGTGGTGCTGCTCGCCGTGTTCGTCCCGCTGACCGTCCGCCAGTACCAGCGCGCCGCCGCGCGGTGACGGAGGTGGGACCTCGGCGCGCGGTCGTCTGCGGGGCCGGCATCGCGGGACTGACGACGGCGTGGTGGTTGCGGCGCGCCGGGTGGGACGTCGTCGTCGTCGAGCGGGCGCCACGGCCCCGGAGCGCGGGCTACATGATCGACTTCTTCGGTCCGGGCTTCGCGGTGGCGGACCGCATGGGCCTGGTGCCCGCCCTCCGCGAGCGCGCGGCGTCGATCACCGAGGTGCAGTACCTCGACCCGGCCGGTCACCGCCGCGGGTCGGCGGACTACGGGTCGTTCCGACGTGCCGTCGACGGCCGGCTCCTGTCGCTGCCGCGCGGCGACCTCGCCGACGTCCTCCTGGCGGCCGTGCGCGACCGGGTCGAGACCCGGTGGGCGACGACCGTCGACGGCGTGAGCGAGGGCAGGGACCGCCTCGACGTCCGCCTGTCCGACGGCACGACGCGCCTGGCGGACCTCCTCGTCGGCGCCGACGGGCTCCACTCGCGGGTCCGCGAGCTCGTCGTCGCCCCCGGCGCCCGGACGGTGCGCTCGCTCGGTTACCAGACGGCCGCATTCGTGCTCGACGACGACGGGCTCCGGCGACGCGTCGGCCGGCGCATGGTCCTCGTCGCCGCCCCCGACCGGCAGGTGGCGGTGTACCCGCTGCACGACGGCCTGCTCGCCGCCTGGCTCGTCCACCGCGCGTCCGGGCCGCTCCCCGAGGACCCGAGGGCCGCCGTCCGTTCCTGCTACGGCGGGCTCGGACCGGGGGTCGACCGGGTGCTCTCGCACCTGACGGCCGAGACCGACCTCTACTACGACGACGTCGCGCAGACGGAGGTCGAGCGCTGGGTCCGGGGTCGGACGGTGCTCGTCGGTGACGCGGCGTGCGCCCCGTCCCTGATGGCCGGCCAGGGCGCCTCGATGGCGATGGCCGGCGCGTGGGCGCTCGTCGGCCAGGTGCGTCGCCGGCCCGACGACCTCGCGACGGCCCTGCGGCGCTACGAAGGGACGGTCCGGCCGTTCGCCGAGGAGCGGCAGGCGGCCGGCCGCCGGACCGCGCGATGGCTCGTGCCCTCGTCGCGCCGGGGCATCCGCGCACGCCAGGGGTTCCTCGCGCTGGCCGGGCTGCCGGGCAGCGGCCCGCTCGTGCGTCGCGCGTTCGGCACGGAGGCGGACGCGAACCTCCCCGGGTGAGCGGGGCTCGGCGCGCGGGCGTCTGCCGGGCCGGCATCGTCTACCCGCCCGGCACGACGACGAGCGGTCCCTCCTCGGCCGTGGGCACCTCGAACCCGTCGACGTACGCGGCGGCGACACCCGGCGGGAGCTCGACGTCGTGCGGCCCGCTTCCCTGCCGGGCCGCGACGCGCGAGAGGGCGACCTGGCGTGGCGTCTCGACGTAGCAGGTCAGCGGCACGATGCCCGCCGCCGCGAGGAGCCCGCGGTACTCGTCACGCGACGTGCGCGACCAGAACGCCGAGTCGACGACGACGTCCCGCCCCTGCCCCACCAGGGCGAGGAGCTCGGCGCGGACGGCGGCCCGGACCGTTTCCGCATCGGTGTCCGCGAGCGGGTGAGACCGCAGCCCGCGCGACCACGCCACGTCGTCGAACGAGAGCCGGTGCCAACCCTCACCCTCCAGGCGGTGCGCGACGGTCGACTTGCCTGCGCCGGCCGGCCCGCACATCAGCACGACGCGCGGCGCGGGCCGCCGTCGGGCGAGACGGGTCAGGTCGCTCGTCATCGCCGCGCGTGCACGCCGGGCCGGGAACCGCCCCCCGCGGCCACCGCCCGTGCGTACGGCGTGGTGTCGACCAGGCCGGCGTCGCCGAACGCCGCGCGACGCGTCGCGCACGACGGGCAGCGCCCGCAGTGCACGGTCGAGCCCTCGGTGCAGCTCCACGTCGAGGCGACGTCGACACCGAGACCGACCCCGCGCAGCAGCACCTCGGCCTTGGTCATCCCCAGGTACGGCGTCGTGATGACGAGGTGCCGTCCGACGTCGATCGACACCGACGCGGCGAGCGCGTCGAAGGCGTGCCGCTGGTTGCCGCGGAACACGGCCTCACCGTGGTGCACGCCGCACGCGAGGACGTGCGCACCGAGCGTCGCCGCGGTCGACGCGGCGACGCTCAGCGCCTCGCCGAACGCGGGCTCCGCGGCCCGGCCGGCGTCTCCCTGGGAGCGGCCCGACCGCGGCTCGCGGGCGCCGCCCGGTGCGAGGTCGAGCCGGACCAGGTCGATCCCGAGCGCGGCACTCACGGCCGTGGCACACCGCAGCGCCGCCGGGGACTCGGCGACGCCGAGCTCGAGGTGGATCGCGACGACGTCGCCGCCGCGGTGCACGAGGTCGTGCGCGAGGACCGCGGAGTCCGGCCCTCCGGACAGGAGCACTGCCGTCTCCATGGCCACCCCTGCGCCCTGACCGCGGACGACGTCCGCCGCGGGGACGGCCGGGACGCGCCCCCCGCGCGTCCACCGGCGACCGTCCCTGCCGGGACCTCGACCGTAGTGACGTGGCGATCTTGGCGTCAACGACCGACCGGGCCCGCACGCGGCGGGCCCAGCCCGGCCGGCCCGGGCCCGGCCCGTCCTGCCCGGGCGTGCCGCGATCAGCCCGGCAGGAACCGGCCGAGGATGCCCTTCTTGACCTGCTCGGGCCGCTGGAGCTCGCCCTGCTGCGCGCCCAGCACCACGACGGCGCCGACGAGCGCGGGCGTGACCCACTGCAGGACCTTCTGCTGACGCTGCGCGGCCGCGACGTCGTCGGGCGTCCCGGTCGACGGCGTCACCGCGCTGTCCGCGGGCGCCCGGCCCGCCTGCGCGATCTTGGCACCGAGCACGCCGTTGTAGGCGGTCGTGCCGAGCGCCGCGACGGTCAGCGCGGCCTTCGCGACCGTGCTGCTCGCGACGCCCTCCTGGCCCGCGAGCCGACCCTTGTTCGCGAGCAGCAGGCCGGCGCCGCCGACGAGGTGCGCACCGATCGCCGCCATGTTGACGGGCGCCCACTTGGCCCAGCCGACGGACGCCGTCCGCAGGCGGTCGCTCGGGTCGCTCACCGACTCCGACGCGCCGTTGAGCCCGATCGCGCCCATGAGGTTCCCGCCGAACCAGGCGGCGGCACCGAGGTCGTGCAGCGAGCGCAGGAGCGTGTTGGTCGAGTGCATGAGGTCCTCCGGGGATCGGGGATGGCTGGTACGGCAGGGCGGGCTCGTGCCGGGAGCGCTCCGGCGCACCGCGGCGACGACGCACCGACCGGGCCCGCCCCTCCACCGTGCGCCCGACTCCCGCGACCCGCACCTCGGGAGCACGCGGGCGGTCCGCGGATCCGCGTCCGGTCGCGGTCGGCACGTCCCCGGGGCGACCGCCTCGCACGACCGCGCGAGAAACCGCGTCATAGCGGCCGGGGTGAGCGCTCTCAACCGGTGTCGAGCTCGAGAACGAGCGTCCTGGAGGTTCCGATGAGCACCTGCCTCGCCACCGTGGCGGCCACCCGCGCCGCCGGCCGCGCCGGGTCGCCCGCTCCCCTGCCCGAGGTCGGCTCCGGGCCGGTCCTCGCCCTGCGGCCGCTGCCGAGCGCGGCCGACGCACCGCGCGAGCTCGTCGTGGCGTGCGCGCCGGGGTCGGTGTCGCGCGCACGTCGCTGGGCCACGGACCAGGCCTCCGCGCTCGGCGCGACCGCCGACGAGGTGTGCGTCGTCGAGCTCCTCGCGAGCGAGGTCGTGACCAACGCGATCCGGCACGGCTCGGCGGGCGGCGACGTCGTCGTCCGCGTCACGCGGCACGCCGACGGCGTCCTCGTCGCCGTGCACGACGACGGCCTCGGGGCGCCCGTCGTGCGCGACCCCTCGCCGGAGGAGGCCGGCGGCCGCGGGATGCAGCTGGTCGACGTGCTCGCCGCGCAGTGGGGTGCGCAGAGCCTCGCGACCGGTGGCAAGTGCGTCTGGTTCGTCATCGCGCTGGCCGCCGCGACCGCAGCGGCCTGACCGGTCGGGCACCGCGCCGCACGGACCGGCGCCTTCCCCACCACCCGGATCCGCCACGCCCGGACTGCCCCGCGCGAACTCCCTCGCCGTCGCTGTCGATCCCGGCACCCTCTGCGCGTCATGCTGTCGACGGCGCCACCGGGGTGTCGTCGGGACGGGCGCCGCGCACGGCGCTCGGGAGGGAGCAGGTCATGAGCGCACCGCAGGACTACGTCGTCCTCTTGTACGGCGACGAGGCCGTGTGGGAGTCCGCGACGCCCGAGGAGCGGCAGGAGGAGTTCGGTCGGCACGACGAGTTCTCGCGCCGGTGCGCCGAGGGCGGCCACGAGATCGTCGGCGGCGCCGAGCTGCGGCACAGCCGGACCGCGCGCACCGTCCGGGCCGCCGGGGACGGCTCGCCCGTCGTGACCGACGGCCCGTACACCGAGCTCGTCGAGCAGCTCGGCGGCTACTACGTCGTCCGGACCGCCGACGTCGACGGGCTCACGCGGCTCGTCACGATCGTCCTGAGCACCGGCACCGCCGAGATCCGGCCGCTCGCGTCCCCAGAGATCGGCGCCGACGCGGCCACGACGGTCCAGGCCGGGGCGGACGCGGCGACGGGGGTGCCCTCGTGAGGTTCGTCGTGCTGATCGCTCAGGACGAGGAGGTCTGGCGCCGGGCGGACGAGGCGGAGCGTGCGGGCTACTACACGGCGCACGAGGCCTTCGAGACGGCCGTCCGCGAGGCCGGCGGCAAGGTCGAGTCGTCCGAGGCGCTGCGCTCGGTGACGGCGGCCACCACCTACCGGCGCCGCGGGACCGAGGAGCTCGTCACGGACGGTCCCTTCGCGGAGCTCGCGGAGCAGCTGGGCGGCTTCTACGTCCTCGACATGCCGGACCTCGACGCGGTCGTCGCCGCGGTGCGACACCTGCCGGAGTACACGCTCGAGATCCGGCCGGTCGCGGAGCTCTGACGTGCGGGGTGGCAGCCCGGGTGGCGGCGGCGCGTCCGCCGCCACCCGGGCGCGCGTCGAGGAGGCCATCGAGGACCTGTGGCGGTCCGACTGGTCGCGTCTCGTCGCGCTCGTCATCGGCCAGTTCGCGCGGCCGGACCTCGCCGAGGACGCCGTCGCCGACGCGTTCGCGTCCGCGGCGCGCACGTGGCCGCGCGACGGCGTGCCCGCGAACCCCGCCGCGTGGGTGCTCACCGCGGCGAGGCGGCGAGTCCTCGACGCGCTGCGGTCCGAGGCCGTGCACCGCCGCAAGGAGCCGCTCATGGTCGTCGACGAGGGCCTGCGTCACGACGCCGCCGCGGCGGTCGACCCCGGCGCGCACCTCGCCGACGAGACCCTGCGCCTGCTGTTCTCGTGCTGCCACCCGGCCCTCGCACCCGAGGCGCGCGTCGCCCTGACGCTGCGGTTCGTCGTCGGGCTCGACGTCCCCGAGATCGCGCGGCTCCTGCTGGTGCAGGAGACCACGCTCCAGGCGCGGATCACGCGCGCCAAGAAGCGGCTCGCCGCGGCCGGCATCCCGTTCGCCCCGCCCCCGCCCGAGCGGATGGCCGAGCGGCTCGGCACGGTCGCCGTCGTCCTCTACCTCCTGTTCACCGCGGGGTACCAGCCCACGAGGGGCGCCGCGGCGCTGCGGGTCGACGTCGCGGAACGGGCCATCGCCCTCACGCGCGCGCTCGACGCCGCCGTCCCGGGAAGCGACCTCGTCCACGCGCTGCTCGCGCTCATGCTGCTCCAGCACTCGCGGCGCGACGCCCGGACCGACGACGACGGACGGCTCGTGCTGCTGGCCGACCAGGACCGCACCCGGTGGCACGCCGACGAGGTCGTCGAGGCGCTGGGACTGCTCGACGGGGTCCGCCCCGGTGCGGGGCAGGCCGAGGAGTACCGGCTCCAGGCGCTGGTCGCCGCCGAGCACGCGCGTGCGTCGTCGGCGGCGGACACGCGCTGGGACGTCGTCGCCGACCTGTACGCACGCCTCGAGCGGCTCACCGGGTCCGCGGTGGTCCGCCTCGCGCGGGCCGTCGCGGTCGCGGAGGCCCGGGGCGCCGAGGCCGGGCTCGCGCTCCTGGACGGGCTCGACGACGCCCTGCCGCGCAGCCACCGCGTGCCCGTCGTCCGCGGCGAGCTGCTCGCGCGGACGGGCGCCGTCGCCCAGGCGCACGCCGAGCTCTCGCGGGCCCTCGACCGGGTCACCAACGAGGCCGAGCGCGAGCACCTGCGGCGACGCCTCACCGAGCTCGACGCGGGCGCCGGGCTCGACGCGGACGCCGGGTGACGAGCGCGGCGCGGGGACCGGCCGGTCAGGCCGCGCGACCCAGGCGTGCGAGGACGCGCCCCTGGCGGTCGGCGTCCGGTGCCGGCTCGGTGCCCGGGCGGCACACGCCGTCCCAGTAGAGCGCCTCGCCGAACGCGTCGGCTCCCGCTTCGACGCGGTCGAGCTCGTCCTCGGCGAGGTCGGCGTCGAGGCCGGCCGCCCGGGCGACGTCCCACCGGTGCACGAGCATGTCCCACACGTAGAACTGCTCGAAGGTCGCGCCGACCGTCGTCGGACCGAAGTGCCCGTCGTAGGAGGTGCCGACGAACGCCTCGTCGGCGAGGAGCGCGCGCACGCGGGCCGTGTGCTCGCGCCAGGCGGCGGCCGGGTCCCCCTCGACGTCGGGCTCGGGGCCGAGGTCCGCGCCGCGACCCGTCAGGAACTCGCGCTGGGTCCGGACGAGGTGGCGCACGACGTCGCGCGCGGCCCAGCCCTCGCAGGGTGACGGGTTCGACCACGCGGCGGCGGGGACGGCGTCCACCACGGAGGTCAGGGGGTTCTCGGCTGCGGCATGGAGGTCTGCTGTCGTCATGGTCAGGACGCTAGGCGCGACGGCATGCTGGGTCTTGATGAAAGCCGACAGCTCCGACGTGGTCGACCGCGCGCACCTGGCCGACCCGCGCGACGGCACGTGGACGATCCACCGCTACGACGTCACCCCCGGGCACGACGGCCTGGACGGCCTCGCGGCTCGCCACTGGGTCCCGGTCTGGTCGGTCCCCCCGGGTGAGGAGTCGGTCCAGCGCGTCCTGCAGCACCCCGTCGCGAACCTCGTGATCGCGTCCGGCTACGCACGGTTCTACGGCGTGGTGACGGGCCTGTCGACGACGACGCTGCGCGGGGACGGCTGGGCGGTCGGCGTGATGCTCGCCCCGGCGGGCGGCTACCTCCTCGGCGGGCCCATGCACCGGTACACGGACCGGTGGGTCGGCGTCGAGGAGGTGCTCGGCGAGCGGGCCGGACCGCTCGTCGCCGCCGTGCACGCGGCGATGGCGCAGGGCCCGTCGTCGACCGCCGCGCACACCGCTGCCGTGGACGCGGTCGACGACGTGCTGCGCGCGTACCTGCCTGTCGACGACGAGGGCCACCTGGTCAACCGCGTGGTCGCGTACGTCGAGGGGTCGCCCGACGTCACGCGCGTCGCGCAGGTCTGCGACGCGTTCGCGATGTCGGAGCGCTCGCTCCAGAGGCTCGTGCACCGACGACTCGGGCTCACGCCCAGGTGGCTCGTCCAGCGGCGCCGGCTGCAGGAGGCGGCCGAGCTCATCCGCACGGGCACGACCGGCACGTTCGCCGACGTCGCCGCGGCCCTCGGCTACGCGGACCAGGCCCACCTGTCGCGCGACGTCGTGCGCGTGACCGGCATGACGCCGACGGCGCTCGCGACGCGGTTCGCGAAGGCCGCACCGACCGGGCGCACGGACGCGACCGCGCGGCGCCCCGGCAGCACAGGCGGCACGGGCGGCACGGCCGACCCGAGCCCTGCCGGGACCGGCGCGAACCCGACCGACGGAGGACCCCGGTGACCGACCAGCCCGAGCTCCGGCTGCCCGACGCCGCCGCGTGGCGCGCGTGGCTCGAGGAGAACCACGCGACGTCCGACGGCGTGTGGCTCGTCATGTCGCGCGGCGGGAGCACCGCGACGACGTCGCTGACCTACGCGGAGGCGCTCGACGAGGCCCTGTGCTTCGGGTGGATCGACAGCCAGGCCCGCAAGCGCGACGAGACCTCACGGTCCCAGCGGATGACGCCGCGGCGCGCTCGCAGCCCGTGGTCGGCGCGGAACGTCGGCTTCGTCGCGCGCCTCGAGGAGGAAGGGCGGATGACCGAGGCGGGCCGGGCCGAGGTCCGACGCGCGCAGGCGGACGGGCGGTGGGACCGCGCGTACGCGGGACCGGCGAGCGCCGTCGTCCCGGACGACCTCGCCGCCGCGATCGACGCCGAGCCGCGCGCCCGCGCGATGTTCGACGTCCTCACGTCGAGCAACCGGTTCGCGATGATCTACCGCGTCGACGAGGCGGTGCGCCCCGAGACGCGGGCGAGGCGCATCGAGAACCTCGTCGCGATGCTCGCGCGCGGCGAGACGCCGTACCCGCAGAAGGCGCGGCCCGAGGGGTGGTGAACGGGGTCGGCGGCGGGGTCGGTGGCGGGCTCGGAGGCAGGGCAGGCGGCGGGGCTGGCGGCGAGCTCGGCTCCCGGGACCGCGCGGGTGTGGCGCTGCCGCCGTCGGGTCGCGGCGCCGCGCGTCAGTCGTGCGTCGGGAAGCCGAGGTCGACGCCCGCGTGGCTCGGGTCGAGCCACCGCGAGGTCACGACCTTCCCGCGGGTGAAGAAGTGCACGCCGTCGGCGCCGTGCGCGTGGGTGTCGCCGAAGAGCGAGCTCTTCCACCCGCCGAACGAGTAGTACGCCATCGGCACGGGGATCGGCACGTTGATGCCGACCATCCCGACCTCGACCTCGTACTCGAACCGACGGGCCGCGCCGCCGTCGTTGGTGAAGATCGCTGTGCCGTTGCCGTACGGGTTGGCGTTGACGAGCGCGAGGCCCTCCTCGTACCCGCCGACGCGTACGACGCTCAGGACGGGGCCGAAGATCTCCTCGCGGTAGATCGACATGTCGGTCGAGACGTGGTCGAAGAGCGTCGGGCCCAGCCAGAAGCCGCCGGGGTCACCCTCGGGGACGACGTCGCGCCCGTCCACGACGAGCCGCGCCCCCGCGACGACCCCCGCGTCGACGAGCCCCCGCACGCGGTCGCGGTGCTCGGCGGTCACGAGCGGACCCATGTCGCAGCCGCGACGCCCGTCGCCCGTGCTCAGCCCGGCCATCCGCTCGGCGATGCGCGCGACGAGCTCGTCCCCGACGGGGTCCACGGCCACGACGGCGGAGATCGCCATGCACCGCTCGCCGGCCGAGCCGAAGCCCGCGTTGACGGCGGCGTCGGCGGCGAGGTCGAGGTCGGCGTCGGGCAGCACGAGCATGTGGTTCTTCGCACCACCGAGGGCCTGGACGCGCTTGCCGTGGGCCGTCCCCGTCTCGTAGACGTACCGCGCGACGGGCGTGCTGCCGACGAACGACACGGCGCGCACGTCGGGGTGCGTGAGGAGTCCGTCGACCGCCTGCTTGTCGCCGTGCAGCACGGTCAGGACGCCGTCGGGCAGGCCGGCCTCCTGCCACCACCGCGCCATGAGCACCGAGGCCGACGGGTCCTTCTCGCTCGGCTTGAGCACGACGGCGTTGCCGGCCGCGAGCGCGACCGGGACGAACCACAACGGCACCATCGCCGGGAAGTTGAACGGCGAGATCACCGCGACGACGCCGAGCGGCTGCCGCACCGAGTGCACGTCGACGCCGGTCGACACGCCCTCCGAGTGGCCGCCCTTGAGCAGGTGCGGGATGCCGCACGCGAACTCGACGACCTCGAGCCCGCGCGTGACCTCGCCGACCGCGTCGGACAGGACCTTGCCGTGCTCGGCGGTGATGACGGCGGCGAGCTCGTCCTTGCGCGCGTCGAGGATCTGCCGGAAGGCGAACATCACGCGCGTGCGCTGGGTCAGCGACGCCCGGCGCCAGGCCTCCGCCGCCTTGCTCGCCGACGCGACCGCCGCGCCCACGACGTCGTCGTCGGCCAGGTCCACGTGCGCGGTGACCTGCCCGGTCGCGGGGTCGTGCACGGGCGCCGACCGGCCCGTGGGTCCCTGCCACTCGTCGCCATCGATCCAGTGGGTGATCCGCCGCATGACGACGACTATGGCAGGCCAAAGGCTGGCTTGGCGACGGTATCCGCACATCCTGCGGCCGCTGGCACCGGCGCCGCTCCCCCCGCCCGACGCCGCCCCTCCCCCTCCCCGGGTAGCTCCTCCCCGGGTAGCTCCTCGCCGACTTCGCGTTCCTCCGCCGACTTCGCGGTCGACCAACGCGAAGTCGAACCCAAACCCGCGAGCTCGCGCGGCAGACCCGAGCCGGCACACCCGCCGGCCCGTCGCCTCGCCGCCCCCTTCGCCTTCGACCCCACCCCGGCCGATTCCTCGCCGACTTCGCGTTCCTCCGCCGACTTCGCGATCGACAGACGCGAAGTCGAACCCAAACCCGCGAGCTCGCGCAGCGGGCACCCTCCCCGCCGGCCGCGCCGTCGTCACGATCGCCGGCGGGGCGCTGCGCTCACCCGGCACCTGTGCACGACCTCCGTCGAGCCCGTGGGCGCGAGAACGTCGACCCGTGCCTCGCCGCCCAGGATCCCCACGCTGCGTCCCGATCGCCGTCGACGACCTTCCGGTCGTGGTCCTGGCCCGCGACCACCCCGACGACGACGCACGACGTCAGCTCCGCACCGGCGCGTGGCGCCGGCTCCGTCCCGGTGCCTACGTCATCGGCGACACCCTGCCCACGGACCCGTTCGCCCTGGGCCGGCACCTCGCACTCGCGCACGCCCTCGCGGTGACCCGGCAGCACCGGGCGGGCGTGCTGAGCCACACCACGGCCGCCCTGATGTGGGGCCTGCCGCTTCCGGGCGCGCCCGGCCAGACCCACGTCATCCGGTCGACGACGGTGAGCTCGTCGCACGCCGACGACGTCGTACGGCACCTCGTCCGGCTCGCACCCGAGGAGGTCACGACGGTCGCCGGGATCCCGGTCACGACGTTGGCGCGCACGGCTGTCGACTGCGCGGCCACGCTCCCGGCACGTCACGGGCTCGCGCTCGTCGATGCGGCACGGCGCTCGGGCGTGACGGCCGACGCGCTCGAGCGCGCCCTCGCCGGCCGACCCGGCACCCGCGGGATCCGCCGGGCGCGCGCCGTGGTGGAGCACGCCGACGACGGCGCGGAGTCGCCCGGTGAGTCGTCGACCAGGGCCGCGCTGATCGGTCTGGGCCTGCCGCGACCCGAGACGCAGGTGCTCGTGCGGACCGCGGCCGGGGACATGTGGGCGGACCTCGGGTGGCGCCGGTGGCGACGCCTCGTGGAGTACGACGGGCGGGGCAAGTACGAGGACGGCGGTGTCGACGCCCTGCTGAGGGAGAAGCGCCGGCAGGACCTCGTCGAGTCGGCGGGGTGGGGCGTCCTCCGGGTCACTGCTGCGGACCTGCGGGACGAGCGACTCCTCGTCCGGCGGCTCCGCGCGTTCCTCCCCGCGGACGTCGCGGCCACCCTGCGACCCGTCGGCCCCTTCGCACGCTGAGGGCGGATCCGGGCGGTCACTCCGACGCGCGAGCTCGCGCTACTGCGTCGAGCTAGCGGGCGGCAGGCGGCGCACGAGTTGACCGACCGCGATCGGAACGCCCAGGGCAGGTCGGCCCCGGCTCAGGAGGAGGCGGCGCCGGCCATCTCGGCGACCTCGCCCGTCACGCGCTCGACCGTCGAGGTCATCCCCGTCACCGCCGCCCGGGTGCGGACGGCGGCGCCGTCCTGCCGGTCTGCGGCGTCGGCGATCTCCCGCTGGACGCGCACCACGTCGGCGATCGCCTCGTCGGTGCGTGACGTGCCCGCGAGGACGTCCTGCATCCCGGCGCGCACACCGGCCACCACGCCGTCGATCTCCTGGGTCGCACGCGCCGTCTGGCCCGCGAGCTCCTTGACCTCCTGCGCCACGACGCTGAACCCCTTGCCCGCCTCGCCGGCGCGCGCCGCCTCGATCGTGGCGTTGAGCGCGAGCAGGTTGGTCTGCTCGGCGATCGTCGTGATGGTGCGGGCGATGTCGGCGATCCGGCGGGTGGAGTCCTCGAGACGACGCAGGGCCTCCGACGACGACGTGACCGTCGCGGCGGCGCTCACGGCCGACGACGACGCCGACTGCGCCGCGCGACCGATCTCGGCGGCGACCGTCACGAGCGCGTCCGTGAGCTCGGCGGACTCGACCGCGCCGCCGCGCAGGTCCTCGGCGGCGCCGGTCAGCGCGACCAGACGCTGCTCGAGCTCGACTGCCCGTGCGCTGCGGGCCTCGAGCTCGGCGCGGGCGCGCTCGTCGGCACGACGCTGCTCGGCGGCCATCTCCTCCTCGACGGCCCGCTGCTCCGCGGCGGCGCGCTCGGCACGGAGCTGCTCGGCCCTCCGCTCGTCCTCGGCCTGCTCCGTGAACCGCCAGCTCGCCGCGAGCGCGACGCACTCGGCGAGCAGGAGCACCGCGTGCAGCGCCGCGAACGCCACGGGTGCGGCCTGGGCCCGCGGGTCGGAGAACACGAGCTCGGGGTCCACCAGGCTCATGCCGACGTGGTGCACGGCCACGACGCCGACCGCCACGAGGAACGGCGTCCACTGCTGGTACAGCGCGACGACGGCGACCATGACGAAGAAGTGCAGGTGCATGTCGGTCATGCCGCCGGACACGTGCACGAGCGTGACGGACGCCAGCACGAGGCCGGTCGCGACCGAGGTCGCCCGCACGGCCTGCCCGCGCGCGAACCATCCGACGACGGCGAGCGCGGCGACCAGCCCGACGCCGGTCCAGCCCATCCAGGCGTGACCCGCGGCGGGGGCGCCGTGCTCGGCGTGACCGGCAGGGGTCCAGAACGCGGCCAGGCCTGCGAGCAGCGGGACGTGCCCGGCGAGCACCCACGTGAGCGCTCGGTGGCGCACCGCGAAGGCGGTCTCGTCGAGGACGGCGCCGCGCGGCACCCAGGTCCGGCGCGGGGCGTCGGGTGCGGTGGTGTGCGGGCGCTGGCTCGTCATGGTCGACGGATCGGCCGGCCGCGGCTCGTGCTGAGCGCGGCCACCGGGTGGAACCCGCGAGGTCTACGCCGATCGGGTGCCGCGGCGCGGTCGGGTGGCGTGGACGTGGTGCTCGTCCGCGGACCACCCGCGGCGGACGACGCCCCGCTGCGATACTCCCCGCGACGTCGCACGTGAGGGAGCACCGATGAGCCAGTGGCAGCCGCTCGACGACGACGCCGCGCCACCCGCGCCACCCGGGCCACCCGGGCCACCCGCGCCACCCGCCTCGTACGTCGCCCGGCCGGCACCGGGTCCGACCGTCCACGGGACACCCGCGTACGTCCCGCCCGCCGACGGCGCACCCGCGTACGCCCCTGCTCCGTACGGCGCACCCGCCTACGGCCCGACCGCCTACGGGACACCCGCCTACGGCCCGACCGCCGACGGGACACCCCCGTACGGCGCCCCTGCCGGCTACGGCTACCAGCCCGCGCCGCAGTGGCCGTTGCAGCTGCCGCCCGGGTTCGGGCTGGTCGGCGGCGTCCCGGCGCCGCTCGCCCCGTGGATCAAGCGGGTCGGTGCGAACCTGCTCGACGGGCTGCTCGCGGGCGCCCCGGTCCTCGTGGGGTACGTCGTCCTCCTGATCGCGATGACGACGACGATCGACCCGGTCACCGGCGAGCCGTCCGACGCCGGCGCGATCGTGGGCGTGCTGACGTGGTTCGCGTGCGCCGCGGTGTCGTTCGGGCTGTCGTGGTGGAACCGGTGGGTGCGTCAGGGGCGGACGGGCCAGTCGTGGGGCAAGTCGGTCGCGGGCATCCGGCTCGTCGGTGAGCGGACCGGGGTGCCGATCGGGGCGGGCATGGCGTTCGTCCGGGACCTCGCCCACGTCGCCGACGGCAGCCTCTACGTCGGCTACCTGTGGCCCCTGTGGGACGCCCGCCGGCAGACGTTCGCCGACAAGATCTGCAGCACCGTCGTCGTCGACGGCTGACCGACCCGCCGGTGCTGGGCGGCACCGCGATCGTGCTCGTCGACGCGCCCTACCGGGACCAGCAGCCGCGCGACCGGTCACCGCCGTGGGGACGCGACGACCCCTGACGGAACGCGCCTCGACGGGACGTCAGTCGAGGTAGCGCCGCACGAGGTCGGCGGCCGCACCCGTGTAGGTCGCGGGCGTCATCGCCGCGAGGCGCGCGGCGACGTCGTCGGGCAGCCCGAGCCCCTCGACGAACGTCCGCAGGTCGTCGCCGGTGATGCGACGCCCGCGCGTGAGCTCCTTGAGCCGCTCGTAGGGCTGCTCCATGCCGGGCACACCCGCGATCCCCGCGGCGCGCATCGCCGACTGGACCGCCTCGCCCAGCACCTCCCAGTTCGCGTCGAGGTCGCGCGCCATCGCGGCCGGGTCGGCGTCGAGACCGGCCAGGCCGCGCCGCACGTTGTCGATCGCGAGCAGCGAGTGGCCGAACGCCGGGCCGATGTTGCGCTGCGTCGTGGAGTCGGTGAGGTCGCGCTGCAGCCGAGACGTCACGAGCGTCGACGCCAAGGTGTCGAGCAGCGCGCACGAGACCTCGAGGTTCGCCTCGGCGTTCTCGAACCGGATCGGGTTGACCTTGTGCGGCATGGTCGACGACCCGACGGTGCCCTGACCGCGGACCTGCGCGAAGTAGCCGAGCGAGATGTACGTCCAGACGTCGGTCGCGAGGTTGTGCAGCACGCGGTTGAAGCGCGCGACGTCGGCGTAGAGCTCGGCCTGCCAGTCGTGCGACTCGATCTGCGTCGTGAGCGGGTTCCACGTGAGCCCGAGGTGCTCGACGAACGTGCGCGACACCGTGACCCAGTCCGCGCCGGGCACCGCCGCGAGGTGCGCGCCGTAGGTCCCGGTCGCACCGTTGATCTTGCCGAGGTACTCCGCCGAGCCGATCCGCCGCAGCTGACGGCGCAGGCGGTGGGCGAGGACCGCGAGCTCCTTGCCGAGCGTCGTCGGCGTCGCGGGCTGGCCGTGGGTGCGCGCGAGCATCGGGACGTCGGCGTGCTCGTGCGCCATCGCCGCGAGCTCGTCGACGAGCGCCCACGCGGCGGGCAGCCAGACGTCGCGGACGGCGCCCTGCACCATGAGCGCGTACGACAGGTTGTTGACGTCCTCGCTCGTGCACGCGAAGTGGACGAGCTCGGTGACGCGCGGCAGGACGGTGTCCTCGCCGAGCAGGTCGGGCGCGGCCTCGAGCCGGCTCTTCAGCAGGTACTCGACGGCCTTCACGTCGTGCACCGTCACGCGCTCGGTCTCGGCGAGCTCGGCGACGGTCTCGGCGTCGAAGGTGCGCACGACGTCGCGCAGGTACTCGCGCTCCTCCGACGACAGCGTCGGCGCACCCGGCACGACGTGGTGCGACGTGAGGTGGATCAGCCACTCGACCTCGACGTGCACCCGCTCGCGGTTCAGCGCCGCCTCGGACAGGTGGTCGACGAGCGGCGCGACGGCGGCGCGGTAGCGCCCGTCGAGCGGGCCGAGCGCGATGGGCGGGACGACGTCGGCGAGCACCGTGCGCTCGGCGCGCGTCGTCGGCGCACCGCTCGCACCGAGGACGACGTCGTCGGCCGGGTCGCGCTCGTCGGCGACGTCGGCCGTCGCGAGGGTGCCCGCGTCGGGGGTTCCGGCGTCGAGGTCGTGGGCGCGGCCGGGCTCGGTGTTCGGCATGCCCCGATCCTCCCACCGGGGTGGGCGCGGCCGACGACGGCGTCCGGCAGGCGAGTCGACGACGTGGGTCGTCGGGTCGTCAGCCTGCGGCACCGCCGACGGCGTACCGGTGCAGGACGACGCCGTTGCCGAACTCGCGCGTGCCGGTCAGGCGCAGCGAGGTCGGCACGCCCGCCGTCGGGAACAGCGGTCGGCCCGCGCCGAGGACCATGGGGTGCACGTAGACGTCGACGCGGTCGAGGAGCCCTCGCTCGACGAGCGTCCGCGCGAGGACCGCGCCACCGACGGCCACGTCGCCGTCGGCCGCGAGCGCTCGCAGCGAGTCCGCGTCGACGTCGCGCCACACCTGCGTCCCCCAGCCGGCGTCGGTGAGCGTCCGCGACACGACGACCTTGGGCTTCTCGCGCCAGATCGCGGCGAACTCGCGCATCGGTCCGTCGGCCGACGGGTCCTCGTCGGCCGTCGGCCAGAAGTCGGCCATGAGCTGCCACGTGACGCGTCCGTCGACGAAGGCCGCGGCACGGCGCAGCTCCTCGTTGAAGTGCGTGTGCAGCTCGTCGTCGACCCGGTGCCACGAGATGTCGCCGTCGGGACCCTCGAACTGCCCGTCGACCGAGACGTTCGTCGCCAGCACGACCTCGCCCATCGCCACTCCTCCCGCAGGGTGTCGAGGGTGTGGACCGGGTCGGACCGCGGATCTCATCGGGTGGGTCGAGGGTCGACGGCACCCCGCCGCTCAGACGTCGGCGATGACCCTCGGGCTCAGACGTCGGCGATGACCCTCAGGCGCGCGGCCGTGTGCTCCTCGGCGGTGATCGTCCCGTCGTCGCGCAGGCGGTCGAGCTCCGCGAGCCGCTCCGCGACCGTGCGGACGGGCACCGCACCGGGTGGGGCACCGGGTGGGGCACCGGGTGAGCCACCTGGCGAGCCACCCGCCGGCGCGGGCGGTGCTGCGGGCGCGTCGGCGACGGCGCCCGGTGCGACGTCGGCGGCCGGTGCGAGCGCCTGGCTGCGGAGCAGCCTCGCCTGGAGGTCGACGTCCACGGTCGTCGGGTCGATCCCGTGGTGCAGGTACCGGGCACCGCGTCGGACCGCGATCACGACGCTCACCACCACGCCGACGACGACGAGCACCATGACGAGGGAGAAGATCGCCTCGAAGGACTCCTGGCCGGGCACGGTCGGCCCCAGGCCGGGGTCGAGCCCGGGGTCGAGCCCCGGCTCGAGACCCGGGTCGAACCCGTCCGGCATGCCGAGCACGTCACCCAGCCGGCCACTGAGCCGGCCACCGAGCCGGCCGTCGAGGACCGTGCTCGACCCACTGGCGCTGAGCAGGACGGTACGCACCATCGGAGCCCCCTCGTCGTCGGACGTGCGGCCACGCTAGCGGCGCCCTCCGACGCGCGTGACGGCCTCGGGTCCCGTTCCCCCGTTCGGCTGCCGGGTCGGTCGGTCGGCGGGCGGGGACAGGGACCAACCCGACCGCCCGCGACGCGTCGGACCCGGCCCGTAGGCTCGTCCGCGTGGAGCTGAGGGTCGCGTCGTACGCCGTCGTCGTGCGCGAGGGGCAGCTGCTCCTGTCGCGCTTCGTCCTGCACGGCGAGCCACGGTGGACCGTGCCGGGCGGCGGGCTCGACCCCGGCGAGACCCCGCAGCAGGCCGCCGTCCGCGAGGTCGAGGAGGAGACCGGCTACGTCGTCGAGCTCGACGACCTGATCGGCACCGACGCCGTCGTCGTCCCGGCCGAGCGGCGGCCGGTGGACGTCCCGCTGCACGCGGTACGGATCGTCTTCCGGGCCCACGTCGTCGGCGGTGAGCTCCGGCACGAGGTGGGTGGTTCTACCGACCGGGCCGAGTGGTTCCCGCTCGACGCGGTGGCCGACCTCCCCCGCCAGGGTCTGGTGGACGTCGCGCTGGGGCACGCCGGTCTGCTGTGACCCGGCGCAGGGCGACCGCCGGCCCCATGGGCACCCGTGCCAGCCCCGTGGGCACCCGTGCCGGCCCCGTGGACGACCGTGCCGGCCCCGTGCGCGACCGCGCGCGCCGTCGTCCGGGCGCTGCTAGCGTCCCGCCCGCGTCCGGGACGGTCCCGGCGCGCAGGGGAGGTATCGCATGCGTCGTCTCACCAAGTGGGTCGCAGGGCTCACGTGTGTTCCCACCGCCGTCGTCGGGCTGACCGCGCTGCCCGCGGCCGCCGCGACCAACGACGTCGTCATCACGCGCAACGGCGAGTGGAAGGCGTACGCGTACCTCGACATGACGAACCGCCAGGTGTGCGTCCGCGTGTACAACTCCGGTGCGGGCGCGAGCGCGGCCGTCCACTACGAGACCTGGGACAACGGTGCCGACGCGTCGGCATGGGACCGCGGCGGCGACACCGCGAGGTCGTGCTCGTCCATCCCCGCGAGCTACACGCGCGGCGAGACGGTCAACGTGTACCTGCGCTTCGAGGGCGGCGGCGGCTGGAGCGACTACCGCTACGTCACCGGGATGGTGCTGCAGTAGTCGGGAGCCCTCCCACGAGGCGGTGAGGCGCGGCGCGGTCCAGGACCGCGCCGCGCGTCCCGTCAGTCGCGGTAGGGGTCGGGGTCACCGATGTGGCCCGGCGCGTTGACCGCGAGGACGCGCTCGACGAACGCGCAGTACTCCTCCATGTAGTGCCGCAGGAACCCCGCGGTCGACTCGTCACGCACCTCGCCGTCGTCACCGAAGACGTCCCCGTCGAAGTGGATGTAGGCCTCGGGCGAGTTGAGCTGCGGGGCGTCGAGGAAGCTGAGGACGCTGCGCATCGACGCCTGCATGACGGCCGTGCCGATCTGCCCGACCGAGGCGCCGATGATCCCCGTCGGCTTGCGCGCGAACGAGTTCTGGCCCCACGGCCGCGAGCCCCAGTCGATCGCGTTCTTCAGGGCACCGGGGATCGAGCGGTTGTACTCGGGCGAGACGATGAGGATGCCGTCGCTCGCCTCGATCGCCTCCTTGAGCGCGCGACCCTCGGCGGGGTAGTCGCCGTCGAAGTCGGGGCTGTAGAGCGGGAGGTCGCCGATGGGGATCTCGGTGAACTCGAGCGTGTCGGGTGCGAGCCGGATCAGCGCCTTCGAGAGCGTCCGGTTGATCGACGTGCTGGACAGGCTGCCGACGAGGTAGCCGATGCGGTGCGTCATGGGTCCTCCCTCCGGGACGCGCCGCGGTGACGCGCCGGCCGACCCGGTGGCCGGGCCGACACCCCATCGTGCGTCGGACGGCGCCCGGTCGCGCGTCGGTGTCGGCGGCGCGCGCCATGATGGGCCGGTGAGCGAGTGGGGGGACCGCGCGGGCCGCGGTGCGGCCGGGGCGGCCGACGGCGCGCGCGCGGCCGCTCTCCCACCCGTGCCCGACCCGCGTCGTGCGGCGGCGCGCCTCGCGGTCGTCGTCGCGCTGCTCACGCTCGTGGTCCTCGCGACCGCCCTGAGCGGGCCGTGGCGGCCGACGATCACGCCGTTCCGGCGCGAGGACACGGCCCTGCCCGAGGTGCCCGACGTCGTGTCCCCGACGCTGCCGCCCGAGACGCGCGACGACGTGGCTGCGCTCGACCGGCTCCCCGAGCTCCCTGTCGAGCTCGGCTGGCTCTGGTCGCTCGTCGCCGTCGCGCTGTCGATCGCACTGGGCCTCGCCGTGCTCCAGGTGATCCGCAGGCACCAGCTGCGGGACCCGGCGTCGGACCCCGCCCACGGCGACCAGGAGGCGGGCGACGCCGTGCTCGCCGACGGCTTGCTGCCCGACCTCGACGAGCTGCGCACGGGCGTCGCGGGCGCCGCCGAGCACCTGTGGAGCCACGCGCGGGCGGCCGACGCCGTGGTCGCCGCGTGGGTCGCGCTCGAGGAGGCCGCGGAGCGGTCGGGAGTGCCGCGGCACCCCGCCGCGACACCGACCGAGTTCACGGTTGACGTCCTGGACCGCACGGAGGCCGACCCGCGCGCGGTCCGCGCGCTGCTCGCCCTGTACCTGCGCGCACGCTTCGGCGACGAGCACCTGACCGCCGACGACGTCGCGGCGGCCACCACCGCGCTCGGCACGCTCGCCTCGGCCCTGGGGCCGCGCGCATGACCCCGGCCGACGACGACGTACGTGACCCAGCGCACCGCGGCCCCGGTCGCACGCGCTCCATGACGCGGGCCTTCGTCCGGCCGCTGCTCGCGGGCGTCGCGGTCGCGGTCGTGGCGGACGTGCTGCTCCTCCGGACGCCCGACGCCGTCGTGGCCGGCGTCGCGGCTGCCCTCGCGGTCGTGCTGGCCGCGAGCCTCGGGGCCGGCGACGAGTACCTGTGGCCGGAGACCGGGCCCGACGACGCGCACGGCAGCCGGCGCGACGTCACGCTGCTCAGCTGGACACTCGTGGGCCGCGACGGCCGCGTCACCGAGTCCGCGGTGCGCCGGGTCCGCGCCAACGCCGAGCGCCGGCTCGCCCGCCGTGGTGCCCGGCTCGCCGCAGGCCTCGGTGCGGTCGGGACGGGTGCGAACGACGCCGAGGCTGAGGCCCGCGCGCGCGCACTGCTCGGCGACCGCGCGTGGACCGCGCTCACGGGCAGGGGCGGGTGGCTGCCGTCGCTCGGCGACGTCCAGCACTGCGTCGACGTGGTCGAGCGCCTCGGCGACAGCGCCGGGGCGGGCACGGTCGACCGGCCGGCCCGCGTCACGTCCGGGCCGCCGGCACCCGCGTCGGCGCCTGCTCCCGCACCACCCACAGGACCGACGGGCCCGTCCCGCACCGCCCGAGGAGGCACCACGCCGTGACCACAACGCCGCCCCAGCCGGCCGCCCAGCTGTCCCCCGGCGACGTCGCGCGCGCCGCGCACGCCGTCCTCGCCGAGGTCGGCACCGTCGTCGTCGGCATGCGCGGGCCGCTGCGCACCGCGCTCGCCGCGATCCTCGCGGGCGGGCACGTGCTGTTCGAGGACGTCCCTGGGCTCGGCAAGACGCTCGCGGCACGCAGCCTCGCGACGGCCCTCGGCCTGGAGTTCCGGCGCGTCCAGTGCACGCCCGACCTGCTCCCGGCCGACATCACCGGCTCGTCGGTGTGGGACCCGGCGACGGGGGCGTTCACGTTCCGCCCCGGCCCCGTCTTCGCGGGGCTCCTGCTCGCGGACGAGATCAACCGGACCGCGCCCAAGACGCAGTCGGCGCTGCTCGAGGCGATGGCCGAGCGTCAGGTCACGGTCGACGGGACCACGTACCCGCTGCGCCGGCCGTTCCACGTCATGGCGACCTCGAACCCCGTCGAGTACGAGGGGACGTACCCGCTGCCCGAGGCGCAGCTCGACCGGTTCATGGTGCGGCTCGCGGTCGGCTACCCGGACGCCGAGGCCGAGGTGGACGTCCTCACGCGCCGCCTCGAGCGCCGCCAGGAGGACGCGACGGTCCGCCGCGTCGTCGACGACCGCACCCTGCTCGCGATGCAGGCGGGCGTCGAGCAGGTCCGGGTCGACCCCGACGTCGTCCGGTACTGCGTCGACCTCGCCGCCGCGACACGCGCGCACGACGCCGTCGAGGTCGGGGCGTCGCCGCGCGGCTCGCAGGCGCTCCTGCTCGTCGCACGCGCGCTCGCGATCATCGAGGCCCGCCGCTTCGTCGCGCCCGAGGACGTCAAGGCCGTCGCCGTCTCCGCCCTGGCGCACCGGATCACGCTCACGCCGGCCGCCTGGGCGTCGGGCCGGGCCGCGGAGGACGTCGTCCGCGAGGTCCTGGGCCGGGTCCCCGGCCCCTCGACCGTCTCGGCGGCGGGCTGACGTGAGCGGGATGCTCCCGCAGCTCGGGTGGGGTGACGACCCCCCGGCCGGCGGCCCCGGGCGTGGCGACGGCGGGGCCGACCCACCGCCCGTGGGTGCACCGTGGCTGCCGGGACGCCACCTCGTGTGGGCGCTCGCCGCGTCGCTCGCCGTGGTGGGCCTCGGGGCGGTCGCGGGCCGCGCGGACGTCGTCCTGGTGGGCGTCGGTCCGCTCGTCGCGGCGACGTGGGCGCTCCTGCTGCGTCCGCGCGGCGAGGTCTGGGTCGACGTCGAACCCGCGACGACGACCGCCGGCCGGATCGGGGCGCGCGTGCACCTCGCCGCGCCGCCCGGTACCGAGGCGGTGCGGCTGCGCGTCGCGCGCCCGTCGCACGGGCACGTCGAGGCGCTCGTCGCCGTGCCGCTCACGCGCACGCTCGACGTGACGGCGCCGTCGGTGCGCACCGGACCGCAGGACCTCGTCCGCGTCGACGGGCAGGGACTCGGTACGGGTGGCCACCTCACGGGACCGGCGACGCGGACGACGGTCCCACCCGTGACCGTGCTGCCGCGAGCGGGCACGATGTCCGCGCTGCCGCTCCCGTTCCGGCTCCGCGGGCTCACCGGCCAGCACGCGTCCCGGCGTCCCGGCGAGGGCGGAGACCTGCGCGACGTGCACCCCTTCCAGCCGGGCGACTCGCTGCGCCGGGTCGACTGGCGCGTCACGGCGCGCCGCTCACCGCGCGGTGAGCAGCTGTACACGCGACGCACGTTCGCCCTCGCCGAGGCGCACGTGACGCTCGTCGTGGACTCGCGCGACGACGTCGGCCCCGACCCGGCGACGTGGAGCGGGCACGTCCCCGTGCGGCCCGACGACGCGACCTCGCTCGACGTCGCGCGCCGTGCGGCCGCGACGGTCGCCCGGGCCTACCTCACCGCGGGCGACCGGGTGGGCGTCGAGGACCTCGGCGTCCGGCAGCGCACGCTGCGGCCCGGCGGCGGGCGGAGCCAGCTCGACCGCGTCGTCCACCAGCTCGCCGTCCTGCGCCCCCAGGGCGACCCCGCCCCGCGCGTCCGCCCGCCCCAGCTGCCGTCGGGCACGCTCGTGTACCTGTTCTCGACCTTCCTCGACGCCGAGCCCGCGACGCTGGCCGCGCTGTGGCGGCGGTCGGGGCACCGTGTCGTCGTCGTCGACGTGCTGCCGGCGCTGCGTCGCGGGACGCTCGACGGTCGAGGCCGGCTCGCGCTGCGGATCGTCGAGATGGAGCGGCGGGACCGCGTCGAGGACCTCACCGCCGCGGGGTGCGAGGTGGTGCGCTGGACCGACGACGACGCCGCGGCGCGGGTCCAGCTCATGGCCCGCCAGTCCCACCGCCGGCCGGGCGTGGGGGTCGGCCGGTGAGCGGGCGGGTCCGCGCAGCCGCCGACGCGCGACGAGCAGGCGGGCGCGACCGCCCGGGCGCACCCACGCTGCGGGTCGACCTCGCGAGCGCCGCACCGGGCTGGGTCGTGCGCCTCCTGCCGGCCGCCGCGCTCGCGCTCACGACGGTCGCGTCGGGCGGCGGGACGGTGGTGTGGCTCGTCGCGGCCGCGGTCGGCGTCCTGGTGACGTGGCGACCGGACTGGCCCTGGGCCGGGGCGGTGCCCGCGCTCGTCGGCACGTGGGTCCTGTCGCGCGACGACCTCCTCGCGCAGGGTGCGTCCGGCGCCCTGCGGCTCGCCGCGCTCGTCGTCGGCGCCCACCTCGTCGTGCGGCTCGGTGGCCTCGCCGCGCACGTCGCGTGGCGCGCGCGGGTCGAGCTCGGGGTCCTGAGGCGGTCGCTGCTGCCCGTCGTCGTCGTGCAGGCCGCGGTGCTCGTCCTGGTCGCGGTGGTCGCGGCGGTCAGGGCCGGCGCGGGCACCGCGGACGCGGGTGCCGGCTGGCTGCGCGCCGTGGCCCTCGTCGCCGCCGTCACGCTCGTCGTCGTGCTCGTGCCGCGGCACTGGCTCTCGTGGGGCCGGCGCTGACGGTCGCCGAGCCGAAGCCACGAGCCGGATGGGTCCGGGAAGGAACCGCTCCGGCTACGTGCTGACGACGGCGTCCGGGGCGGGGCGGGCGGCGTGGGTCGCCCGGGCGGTCTCGGCGACGGCGACCCCGGCGAGGACAACCGCACCGCCGAGCAGCTGGACCGGGGTCATCGACTCGCCGAGCACGAGCCACGCGGTCGCCGCCGCCGCCACCGGCTCGAGCATCCCGATGACGCCCGTGCGCGCCGCACCGAGCCGCGCGACGCCGGCGAGCACGAGCACGTACGGCACGACCGTCCCGAGGACCACGATCCAGGCGACAAGCGCCCACAGCGGCAGGACGACGCCCTCGGCCGCGCCCGGCAGGGCCACGTCGTCGCCGAGCAGCGCGGCGTCGAACGTCCACAGCGGCTGCAGCACCACCCAGAAGACCGCTGCGAAGACCATCGACCACGCCTGCGTCGAGAGCGGGTCCCGACGGCGGACCAGACGGTCGCCGAGCAGGTAGTAGGTCGCGAGGGAAACCGCAGCGGCACCTGCGGCGAGCAGACCGACCGCGTCGAGCGTGACGCCCCGGCCGACCTGCGCGACGAGCGCGAGACCCGCGAGGCACGCCGCGAGCGCCCACCACAGCCGCGCGCGGACGTCCTCGCGCAGCACGAACCGCGCCCAGAGCGCCACGAGGACGGGCGCCGTGTACTCGACGAGCAGCGCGAGGCCGACCGGGAGCCGCGAGATGGCCACGAAGTAGAGCCACTGCACCATCGCCATGCCGACGACGCCCAGCACCGCGAGGCCCGCGAGCTCGCGCCGCCCGGGCAGCCGCGTGCGCGGCGCGACGACGAGGACCGCCGCGACGAGCACCACCGCGGAGCCCAGCGACCGCAGCTCCACGAGCCGGGTCGGGCTCAGGCCGGACTGCATCGCGATCTTCGACACCGTCCCGTTGACGGCGAAGAGCAGCGACGCGACGACGACGGCCGCGACGCCGACGGCAGCACGACCGGTGCGGCCCGCGCCCTCCTGCGCACCGGGGGTCGTCGGGGAGGGCGCGGTGGTCACAGGGGCGAGCGTAGGCGCGCATCCACAGTCGCAGCGGTCCGGACCTTGGTGTCCCCCTCGCGCTCCCTAGCGTCGCGTCCGGTCGAGGGCGTGGGTCGGGCGACGACCGTGCGACCGGCCCGAAGGAGAGGAGCGGCACGTGGGCACGTGGGGGCACGAGGCGAGGACGACGACGGGACGGGTCGCCGACCACGTGGGGGCGGCGCGGGCGCGACTCCTCGGGGCGGTCAGGGTCGACTGGGTGTCCCCCGCCGCAGCGGTCTACCTGAACCACCTGTCCGAGATCACCGCCGGGGTCGACACCCTCGCGCGCCGTGCGGACGCGTGCCGGGACGACGTGCTGCGTCATGTGCACGCGGCCGACGCCGCGGTCGCGGGAGCGCTCCGCGTCGACAAGGACGCCCTCGTCGGCTGGGCGCCCGAGGTCGCAGCGAGGCTCACCCGATGACCGCGACCCTCACCGATCCGGGGCCGGCGCCGGTCTGCCCGGACCCCGGGGCCGGCGTCGAGGTGACCGTCCACGGCGGTGCCGGCGGGACCCGCGCGACGCTCGAGGACCTGCGCCGCGCGGCGGACGCCCTGCGCCGGACGGCCGAGGAGCTCGCGAGCGCGGACCGCTGCGTGCCGGCCGTGATCGGCGTCGTCGACGACGCGCGCCGCTGGTCGCCGACGACCGCGCCCGCCGCCGAGGACGCGTGCGCAGCGCTCCTGTCCCGCCGCGACGGTCTCGCCGCGATCGCGACCCGCGCCCGGGCGACCGCCGACGCCCTCGACCGGGCCGCCGCCACGTACGCCGAGGCGGACGGACGCGTGGCAGCCGCGGTGCGGGCGGGCGTCATGACGTCGGCGCACGCGGTCGGCGAGGCGGGCCCGTTCGCGTGGGCGGCCCTGGGCGGCGTGGCGCTGCTGCTCGCGGGGAGGTCCGCGATCTCGGGACTGCTGAGCCGCGTGCCGACACCCGTCGGGATGGCGCACCGCGGGATCGGCGCAGCGACGCAGTCCCGCAACCCGGCCGTGCGGGCTCTCGCGTGGGCGTTCGGGGGCGGCGGGCGGTTGCCGGGGATGCCCGACGCGCGAGGGCTCGAGGGGGCGGTCGACCCGTTCTCCGCGTTCCTCGTCGGCGCCCTGCCAGGACCGAGCGACGTGCGGCCGCTCGTCCACGGAGGAGGGCTCGGGTCGGCGCCCACGTCGCACGTCGCCGCCCTGCTGCTCGGCGGGTCGCGGCTCGTCGCCGCCGTGGCGGGTCACGAGCGCGGTGACCTCGTGGTCACGCCGTCGCTGCGGCGGCGCCCCGCCCCGGGAGCGGGCTCCTCGTCGACCGCCGACGGTCGGCCGCGACGCGCGGCGGTGACGGGGGCGGTGCCCGGCACCACGTCCTCGGCTGCGTCCGGCGGTGCGTCCGGCGGGTCGCGAACCGGGACGTCGCCCGGTCCGGCGACGTCAGCGGACGCAGTCCCACCTCCCGACGCCGCTGCGTCGGCGGGGACGTGGACGGCGGCCGACATGGTCGCCCGCATCGCCGACCTCTACCCGGACGGGTCGACCCACGGCGCGCTGGGCGACGTCGAGGTCACGCGTGTCGAGCAGCCGGACGGCAGCGTCTCGTGGGTCGCGGTGACGCCCGGGACCAGCGACTGGTCCCTCCTGCCGGGCTCCGACCCGAACGACACGACGTCGTCGCTCGAGCTCTTCACGCGCGGGCCGGCCCTCGGCCCTGAGCAGGCGGCGGCCGCCCGTGCGGACGCGACGGGCACGCTGGTGCAGGCCCTCGAGCTGGCCGGCGTCCAGCCGGGCGAGCCCGTCGTCGTCGTCGGTCACAGCCTCGGCGGCCTCGCCGCGATGGACCTCGCGAGCGACCCGTCCCTCGCGCGGTTCGACGTCCAGGCGGTCATCACGGTGGGGTCACCCGTCGCCGGGATCGACATCCCGGACCACGTGCAGGCCCTGCACGTCGAGACGTCCCACGACGTCGTGCCGGTCCTCGACGGCCGCCCGAATCCTGACCTGCCCAACCGGACGACCGTCACGGTCGACCTCACGGCGGGACGCTTCGCGGGGTCGCCGCTCGACCCCGTGACCTCCCACTCGGTCGACACCTACACCGACGCGGTCCGCGCGCTCGGCGACGTGGACGACCCGTCCGTGCGCCACTTCGAGCAGCACCTGTCGGAGATCGTCGGCGGCCCCGGCAGCACCTCCACGACCTCCTGGTACACGGGCGCCCGGGTGCGCGACGTGGCGGGTGACGTCCGGTGAGGCGGCGGCGACCCGGGCGGTCCGGTCAGTCCTTCTTCTTGCGCGCTCCCGGGATGACGAGGCTGAGCAGGAAGCTCACGACGGCGATCATGAGGCCCGCGACGAGCGCCGTGCCGAAGCCGTCGACGCGCAGCCCGATGTCCGTCTGCTCCGAGAGCCAGCCCGTCAGCATGATCATCAGGGCGTTGACGACGAGCGTGAACAACCCGAGCGTCAGGATGTACAGGGGAAAGGAGAAGAACGCGACGATCGGCCGCACGACGGCGTTCACCACGCCGAACAGCAGGGCCACGCCGAGGAAGATCAGCAGTCGCTCCGTCGTCGTCGCGCCGCCGACGACCTCGAGCCCCGAGAGCACCTCGGTCGCGAGCCAGATGGCCGCCGCGTTGATGAGCACCCGCAGGAGGAATCTCATGGTGACCATGGTGTCACGCGGACGGGTGGCATCCTGGCCCGGTGACCAGTCCCGTCCCGTTCCGCGCCGTCGTCGACTCGCTGCCCGCGTACGTGCCGGGCGCCCGGGGGGTCGATCCCGCCGCGCACAAGCTCTCCTCGAACGAGAACCCGTTCCCGCCGCTCGCCTCGGTGCGCGCGGCCGTGGAGCGCGCCGCGAGCGAGCTGCACCGCTACCCCGACATGTTCGCGACGGCCCTCGGCGAGGCGCTCGCGGCCCGCCACGGCGTCGACCCGTCGGGGATCGTCGCGAGCACGGGCTCGGTCGCGGTGCTCGGTCACGTCCTCCAGGCGTTCTGCGACGCGGGTGACGAGGTCGTCCACGCGTGGCGCTCGTTCGAGGCGTACCCGATCCTCGTCCAGCTCCAGGGCGCCGTGTCCGTGCGGGTGCCGGTCACGGCGGACGGACGGCACGACCTCGACGCGATGGCGGCCGCGATCTCGCCGCGGACGCGCGTCGTCCTGCTGTGCTCGCCCAACAACCCGACGGGGCCGGCCCTGACGCACGCCGAGGTCCTCTCGTTCCTCGACCGGGTCCCCCAGACGGTGCTCGTGGTGCTCGACGAGGCGTACGTCGATTTCGTCCGGCAGGACGACCCGCTGCGCAGCGGTGCCGTGCTCGCGGCGTACCCGAACGTCGTCGTCCTGCGCACGTTCTCCAAGGCCTACGGGCTCGCGGCACTCCGGGTCGGCTACGCCGTGACGTCGCCCGACATCGCACGGGGCATCCGCACCGCGTCGACGCCCTTCGGCGTCAACCACCTGGCGCAGGTCGGCGCGCTCGCGAGCCTCGACGCCGAGGACGAGCTGCTCGAGCGTGTCGACGCCGTCGTCGCGGAGCGCACCCGCGTGCTCGCGGGGCTGCGCGCCCAGGGCTGGACCGTTCCGGAGAGCCAGGGCAACTTCGTGTGGCTCGGGACGGGCGGACGGACCACCGAGATCGCCGTCGAGGCGGCGGCCGCGGGCGTGCTCGTCCGGCCGTTCGCGGGTGAGGGGATCCGGATCACGATCGGCACGCCCGAAGCCGACGACCGGGTCCTCGAGCTCGCCGCCCGCTGGCTCTGACCGCCCCCTGGCTCGCGCTGAGCGCGGCCCGCCGGCCCGGGACGCCGCCGTCGAACGCAGCCACCACCGGGAGCGAACGACGAGGCCCCGCGGGACACGTCCCGCAGGGCCTCGTCGGCGAGGGCGTTCGGCGTGCTCAGCCGCCGTAGGGCGCGAAGTAGCCGACCACGTCGACCAGCGCCCGCACGGTGCCCTGGTTGTTGTAGACGGTCCACCCGTCCGACACGCCCGTCACGGCGGCCGTCGCGACGTCGGCACCCAGGCGAGCGTTCGTGCTGCTCGTCGCAGGACGCGGCGTGCCCGCCGGGTAGACCGTCAGGTAGGTCGGCCGGCTCGGCCGCGACGTCGTCAGGTTCAGCGCGACGGCGCTCACCTCGGCGGGCAGGTCCAGGCCGCTCGACGCCGACGTGAACGTCCGCTTCTCCGCGTGGCCGATCGAGCCGGAGCCGATCGCCCGCTGGGCGGTGATCGGGTGGAAGGCGTCGCCGCCGTCCGCGACGAACCAGCCCACGACGTCGACGATCACGTGCGTCGAGCCCGCGTTGTTGTAGAGCGTGACGGTGTCGTCGTCGCCGAGCGCGAGGAGCGACAGGTTCGGGATGTCCGAGTGCTTGTACGCGTTGAGGATGCTGACCTCGGGCACGGGGCGGCGGTCCGCGGCGTCGTACGGCCACGCGCTGATGAACGACGTCGGCGCGGTGGCCTGCGTGGTCGTGACCGTCACGACGGCCGCGATGGCGCCCTCGGGCGCCTCCGTCAGCTGCAGCTCGCGGTACCCCTTCGGGCCGAGCGGCGTCGACGTGCGGGTGTCGAGCACCCGGTCCGGCTCGCCCGTGAGGACGAGGCCACCGGTGACCTCGCCCGACCCGGCCGCCAGGTTCGCGTCGACGTAGACCGCCTGGAGGTCGCCCACCAGGTGGGTCCAGCCCGAGTTGTTGTAGAGGCCGACCCAGCCCTCGCCGATGAGCGGCACCGTCACGAGGTTCGCGACGTCCCGCCCGATGCTCGAGTTGAGCGAGCTCGTCGTCGGGACGGCGTAGCCGCCGTTGTCGTCGAGCACCGTGATGAAGCTCGTCGGGGACGTGCCGCGCGTCGCCGTGACGTTGAGGACGACCGAGGTGGCGCCCAGGTACATCAGCTCGGAGAAGTCGTACCAGACGACCCCGTCGAGGCCCGGACCGACCGGACCGACGTCAGGGTCGCGCGTGTCGAACACACGCGCCGGCGCTCCCGTGACGAGGCGGCCCGGTGCGGTGATCAAGGCGGCCTCGCCGATCCCCGCGACCTCGGCGCGCTCGCCGACGGCGACCGGGGTGCCGGACACCTCGTCCGCGAGCTCGGCGAGACTCGGGAGCCCGGCGGGCGGCTCGGCCGACGGCGTCGCCGAGGCGGGGCCGGCGAGGACGCCGGCCAGGAGGGCGGCCGCGGTGCCTACCGCTGCCGCAGTGGTGAGACGACGCATGGTGCTCCCCCTGCTGAGCCCCTTCGAGGGGGCGACGTGGACTCCCGCGACGAGCGGGCTGCGCAAGCGTAGGAACGGGACACCGTGTCGCGGGGGCAGTTCGGGCGGATCCCACCCGAACGGTCCAGCGCGGACCTCCCGAGGCATGGGCCGAACGGGGTCTCACCGACCGAGAAGATCCGCCGGACGGGTGACGCGTCGTCGTCGGGCCCCGCTACGGTCGCGCCATGACCCACGGCACCCCGGCGACCGGCGCGCAGCTGCGCGAGCGCACCGCCGTGCCGTGCGGCGCGGCCGGCGAGGGCACCCTGGCCCGCCGCGCCTGCCGAATGCCCGGCTGAGTCCCGCGTCCTCGCGGGCCGCGTCGGGGGTTGCTACCTCCCGACGTGCCAGGGCCCACCGCGCCGACCGCGCGTCGCTGCGCCCACCACCGGTCCATGCCGGACCGTCCCTCGCCGGGCACGACCCGTCGACCCGCCGGCCCCACCCGTCCGCCGGTCCCCGCGCCTCGCGCACCTCCATCACGAACGAGACGGAACCACCATGACCACGCTGGACGTCCGCCCCACCACCCCGCTCGAGCCTGTCGAGCTCGACCCCGTGACGCTCGGCCTCCCGCCGACCAACGTCGACCAGATCCCTCCGCTGCCCGCGCACTGGGCGGGCCTCGACCTGCGCGAGGTCCTGTCGCGCCCCGCGGCCTTCCTCTCCGTCAGCCAGTCGAACTCGCTCTACCGCCCCGGCGGCGTCCAGTACGCCGAGGGTCACGCCTTCCGCGGCAGCCTGCCCGCGACCGTCCGGTCCGTCCGGGCAGCCCGGGCCGCGGGCAACTTCGTGTCCTTCAACTGGATCGGCTACTCGGTCTTCCGCGACGGCTACCCCGGCACCGACTTCGACCGTGCGCAGTACGCGTCGTGGACCGGTCACCTCGACGCGACACCCGAGCAGGTCGCGTGGGACGACGCCCTCGTCGACGAGCTGCGCGACCTCGTCGAGCCCGGCGACAACGAGCTCTACGAGAAGGCGCTCCAGACGGCGTTCGTCGGGACCGACCTGCCGCTCGAGCTCGCACGCAAGCGTGTCGAGGTCGTCGTCATCACCGGCATCCACCTCGACTGGTGCATCGAGGGCAACGCGCGCGCCGCCCGCGACCACGGGCTGCTGCCGATCGTCATCGGCGACGCGACCGGTGCGCAGCGACCCGACCAGGAGGCCGCCGCGTTCGAGCGCATCACGAACTTCTTCGCCCCCGTGATCTCGGCGGAGACCTTCGAGGGCCTGGTGACGCGCTGATGGGCAACGTCGGTCTGCTGCTCGTCGGTGCGGTCCTCTTCGTCAACGGGCTCGCGAGCCTCGGCGTCGTCCGGGGCCGCAGCGTCGCACCGCTCAACTTCTTCGTCGGCGGGGCGCAGGTCGTGCTGCCGCTGCTCGTCCTGGTCCAGGGGTCGTCGGACCCGGCCGTCGTGCAGGGGACGTGGCCGAGCCTCCTCTTCGGCTTCACGTACCTCTGGTACGGGCTCATCGTGCAGCGCGGCCTCGAGACCGAGGGCTTCGGCTGGTACAGCCTCTTCGTCGCGGGGATCGCCGCGCTGTACGCGGTGCAGTCGATCGGCACCGACCCCGTGTTCGCCGTGATCTGGGCGACGTGGTCGTCGATGTGGCTGCTCTTCTTCGTCCTGCTCGCGCTCGGCCGGTCGCACGTCGGGACGCTCGACCTGGGGCGGTTCACGGGCTGGTACCTCGTGCTGCTCGGCATCCCGACCTGCACGGTCCCGGCGCTGCTCCTCATGGACGGCCGCTGGAGCACGAGCCCGACCGCGGGCTGGGGGGCGCTCGCCGTGCTCGCGGCCGCGGCCGTCGCGTCGGTGGCCCTGGCACGCCGGCCGCAGGCGGCACCCGCCGCCGACGACGCCGTGGGCCTCGCGTCCGACGACGAGTTGGGTCAGCGGGTGGTGGCGACCGCCTGATCGGAGGCCTCAGGGGCCGGTCCGCAGCGCGCGGGCCGGCCCTTGGTCGTCGCTGGGTGCCGCTCCACTTCCCCAGCCGCTGCCGTGGGCAGGAGCCACTCCCGACGCGACAGGCAGCGCGCGGTCATGCCGATGAGCGCGCGGCCAAACGGTGTCGATCCGACGATCCTTCAGGCACCGCTCGGTGCGATGCTCGCTCTGTGATCGATGACCATGCGAAGGCCTACCTCCACGACGACCTCCGTTGGGTGCGTCGTTCGATCCTCAGCAAGGTCGAGGGCCTCTCTGAGTACGACGCTCGGCGCCCGCTGACGAGGACGGGGACCAATGTGCTCGGCCTGATCAAGCACCTGACGCTGACGGAGGCGCGGTACCTCGGCGGCATCTTCGGACGGCCGTACCCCGAGCAGATTCCGAGCTTCGATGATCCCGGCTACGCGAACCGCGACAGCCTGTGGGTCACCGAGCGGGAGTCGCGCGGCGACATCCTCGACGGGTACCAGCGGGCATGCGCTCATGCCGACGCCACCATCGAGGCCCTGCCGATCGACACCCCTGGCGTCGTCCCCTGGTGGCCACAGCCCGACGTGATGCTGTTCAACGTGATGGTGCACGTCCTCACCGAGACCAACCGGCATGCCGGTCACGCCGACATCCTGCGTGAACAGTTGGACGAGGCGGTCGGAGCTGACCCGACGGCGTCCGATGAGCACTGGGCGGCGCACCGATCGCAGATCGAGATCGCCGCCCAGGCGGCCGCTCGACTGGCCTGACCGTCAACGATCCGACCAACCCGTCCCGCGACACGCGCCCGCTCATGCCGCTCTCCGCGCGGCCTGGCTCTCGTTGCCTGCCCACGGGCCGACCCGTCACTCCTCAGCGGTGCTGACCTTCCGCCGACGAGCAAGGCGTACAGCGTCCCCAGCCCGGCGACGAGGCGGTCTCGACGCACGCGATCTGTAGGTTCTCCAGCATGGCGATACTCCACTCCGGGTCGACCATCCGGCCGACCAAGGCAGAGCTGCTGGAGACCGAGCTCGGCGGCCCCGTCGAGGTCCTCGGCTCCTACCGTCTCGACGACCCCGCGGGCGAGGTCGGTGTCGAGGCGTTCGTGGTGCGACGCGGCGCTCAGCTGGAGCACGTGGTGCTCACCTACCGCGGCGCCCCGCTCGACGTCGACGGCACGCGGCTGGTGAGCACGATGGAGCACTCCGCACTGGGCCGGCGCTGGGTCTACGACGGGACCACGGACCCGGTCGCGATCGACTGCTACCGCCGGGCGCTCCGCGGGGAGCAGCGGGAGGCGGTCCTCGAGCTCTGGGCGGACGGCCGGCTCGTCGGGACCCGGGAGCCGACCGTCCGGTTGAGCACGCGGACAGGGGCGCCGGCACACGGGACCACCGTCAGGATCCTCCGGGATCTCGGCGACCCGGGCAGCGCTCCGGCGCTCGTGGCGCATTGGACCGGCGGCGAGGCCGTCGTCGCGGACCTCGGCGACTGACCGAGCAGATCACCGCCTGACCCCGCGACCACCCGACAGGAAGACCGTCGATCAGGCCCCAGCCGAGTCGACCGACGACGACGCGACGCGGATGGCATCGCCGTCGGGCACCACGGTGCAGCGCAGCATGACGTCGCCGTGGTCGTCGTCGGCCACCGGGACGACGACCGCCCACCAGCCGGAGTCCTCGACGGCGACCTCGACCGCGCCGAGAGCACCGTCGGCGTCGACCGCGAGCCCGTGGTCGCGGGCGCCGGCGTCGAGGCAGCCGGCCACGGCGGCCCCGGCGACGGAGACGGGCGCGTCTGCCGACGACGCCCCCTGCACGCACCCGGTCAGTGCCGCCGTGGCGAGCACGGCAGGCAGTGCCGCCGCGCGCACCCTCACCGCTCGGGCCCGAGCGGGTCCTCGTCGACGCTCGTCACCGTCGTGAGCAGGAAGACCGAGTCCTCCTCCGCGACGACGCCGTGCCGTCGGTGCGTGAGCACCTCGAGCGTCCCGGCGACGAGCACGGGCGACTCCTGACCGGTGACCCGGACCGCCCCCTCGAGCACCTGGATGCTCGCCGCGGGCGGCGAGTTGTGCTCGGCGAGCTCGGTCCCGGCGCGCAGCGCGATCACGGCCTGCCGCAGGACGCCGTCGTGGAGCACGAGCTCGGTGCTGCGGCCGTTCGCCGCGCTGCGGGCGACGGCGAGGTGGTGCTCGGCGATGCGGGGCAGGTCGACCATCGTGCCTCCAGGTCCGGGGTTGGGACCCATCTCAGCACCGCGAGCCCGAGCGGGACAGCCCAGAGCGGCCGCGACCAGGCCCGATCGGGCCCCGAGCAGCCGTGCCCACGCCCGACGACGACGAGGCCCGGCCGCACCAGGTGCAGCCGGGCCTCGTCGTCGGGTCGCGGGAACCGGTCAGTACGTGAACGCCGAGACGCGCGTGCGCAGGTCGGCCGACATGCGCGCGAGGTCGACGACGGACGCCTCGAGCTGACCGACGACCTCGCTCGACGTCGACGCAGCGGTCGCGACCGCCGTCATGTTCGTCGCGATCTCGCCCGAGCCGGTCGCGGCCTCCGCGACGCCGCGGGACATCTCCGTCGTCGTCGCGGTCTGCTCCTCGACCGCGCTCGCGATCGTCAGCTGGTAGTCGTTGATTCGCGCGATGATGTCGCTGATGCGGCCGATCGCCTCGACGGCGCCCGCCGTGTCGCCCTGGATCGCGTCGACCCGCCGCGCGATGTCCTCGGTCGCCCGTGCGGTCTCCTGCGCGAGCTCCTTGACCTCCCCCGCGACGACCGCGAAGCCCTTGCCGGCCGCGCCGGCGCGCGCGGCCTCGATCGTCGCGTTGAGCGCGAGCAGGTTCGTCTGCTCGGCGATCGACGTGATGACCTTGACGACGTTGCCGATCTCCTGGCTCGAGGTGCCGAGCTTCGCGACGGTCTGGTTGGTCGTGGCCGCGACGTCGGTGGCCTGCGCCGCGACCTTGGCGGCCTCGGTCGCGTTCTGCGCGATCTCGCGGATCGACGCACCCATCTGCTCGGTGCCCGCGGCGACCGCCTGCACGTTGCGCGAGACCTCCTCGGCGGCGGCCGCGACGACCCCCGCCTGCGCCGACGTCTCCTCCGACGTCGAGGACACCTGCGCGCCGGCGGCGGACATCTCCTCGCTGGCTGCGGCGATCGTCACGCTCGTCTCGACGACGCCCGCGAGGATCTCGCGCAGCGACGCCTGCGCGGTGCGCGCGGAGGCGGCCATCCGGCCGAGCTCGTCCTGGTCGTCCACGTGCGCGGCGACGGTCAGGTCGCCGTCGGCCATCGCCTCGAGGCTCTCGCTGACCTCCTGGAGCCCGCGCGTGATGCGCCGGGTGACGACGACGGCGAGCGCGCCCGCCACGACGGCACCCACGGCGAACCCGACGAGGAGCCCGAGCAGAACCCGCTCGATCTCGGCCGACGCCGCGCGCTGCACGGCCTCGACGCGGTGCGTGATCTGCCCGTCGGCGAGCATGAGCGCGCGGCCCGCGTTGTCGGGGTCGCCCGCGACGGACGCACCGAGCGCCGCCTCGAGCCCCGCGGAGTCGCCCGCGCGGACGTAGGGCATGAGCACCGTGTCCCGGTAGTCGACCCACGCGTCCCACCGCGTGCCGAAGTCCTCCCACTGCTGCGTGCGCGACTCGTCGAACGCCGACACGGTGCCGATGAGCTCGGCCGCGCGGCGGTCGTTCCACGCCGACGACGTGAGCAGCTGCGTGCGCTGCGACTCGTCGGTCGCGGCGGCCGCGCGCCGCACGAGCAGGTGGCTGGTCTGCTGGACCGCGCGCAGCTCGGCCATCGACCCCTGGAGGTCGTCGGTGAGCGTCCGGACGGTCTGCAGCGTCTGGTTCGCGCGGATCAGCGCGAGCGCGCCGATCCCACCGACGACGGCGAACACGAGCGCGAGCACCGTGAGCGACGCGCCGATCTTCACCGCCACCGGGCGGTCCCAGAACCACGCTCCCCGACGACGCGGGGCCCAGCCCTCGACCGGGTCGTCGTGGGCCGTCTCGACGGCCGTGGTCCGGGCGCTCATCCGAGGTCCTCCTGCGTGTAGTAGCCGCTCTCGACGAGCACCTGCTGGTAGTTCTCCTGCGTGACGACCTGCGACGCGAGGAGGTACGACGGGACGACCACCACGCCGTTGTCGTACGACGTGACGTCGTTCGTCTCGGGCTCGCGCCCGTTGAGCAGCGCGTCGACCATCGAGACGGCGACCTCGGCGAGCTGGCGCGTGTCCTTGTAGATCGTCGACGTCATCTCGCCCGCCGCGACGGCCTTCACCGCGGCGACGTCGGCGTCCTGACCCGTGACGACGGGGAACGGCTGGGCGGCGGTGCCGTAGCCGCGCCCGCGGAGCAGCTCGAGCACGGGCACCGAGATGATGTCGGCGGGGGCCAGCACGGCGTCCAGACGCGCGTCGGCGTAGTGCTCGTCGAGGATCGCGCCGAGCCGCTGCGCGGCGGTCTCGCCGTTCCACTGCTGGGTCGCGATGGTCGCGAAGTCGGTCTCGCCCGAGGTGACGACGAGCACGCCCTCGTCGATCCACGGCTGCAGGACGCTCATCGCGCCCTCGTAGAAGACGGTCGCGTTGTTGTCGTCCGCGGAGCCCGCGATGAGCTCGACCGCGAACGGGCCGGCCTCGCCCGTGGGCTCGCCCGTGCCGTCGACGACGCCGAGGCCCTGGAGCAGCGACGTGGCCTGCTGGACCCCGACGCGGGCGTTGTCGAACGTCGCGTAGTAGGCGATGTCGCCGCTGTCCCGGATGAGGCGGTCGTAGGCGATGATCGGGATGTCCTGCGCCGCGGCGTCCGCGAGGACGTCCTTGAGCGCGCTGCCGTCGATCGACCCGACGACGAGCGCGTCCGCGCCCGCGTCGATCATCTGCTGGATCTGCTCGATCTGCGTCGGGACGTCGTCCTCGGCGAACTGCAGGTCCACCTCGTGGCCGAGGTCCTCGAGCTGCGCCTTGACGTTCTCCCCGTCGGCGATCCAGCGCGGCGACGTCGTCGTCGGCATCGCGACGCCGACCAGCTGCGCGTCGCCGGACCCGGTGGGGTCGGCGCCGCCGGGGGCGCACGCGGCGAGGGTCGCCGCCAGGGCGGTCGCCAGGGTCAGGGCCCCGGCCAGGGCGGCCGGGCGGGCGGGGCGTCTCATCGGTGCTCTCTCCACGGTGGTGCGGCCCGGGTCCCGGGCCACGGCTCCCATCGGCCGCGCGGGGACCGCGGTGAGCGCCCCCGCGCCCGGGCGGCGGGATTCACCCGGGTGGCAGTCGCGGCGGGCGCGGTCGGTGGTCTCGCGACCCCGGCACCACGCCCGCCGCAGCGGCCGTCAGTACGTGAAGGACGCGACCCGCGCCTGGAGGTCGGCGGACATGCGCGCGAGCTCGACGACCGAGTCGCGCATCTGCGCGACGGTCCCGCTCGACGCCGACGCGGTCTCCGCCACGCCGGTGATGTTCGCTGCGATCTGCCCTGAGCCGGTCGCGGCCTCCGTCACACCGCGCGACATCTCGGTCGTCGTCGCGGTCTGCTCCTCAACCGCGGACGCGATCGTCAGCTGGAAGTCGTTGATCCGGGCGATGATCTCGCTGATCCGGCCGATCGCCTCGACCGCGCCGGACGTGTCCGCCTGGATCGTCTCGACGCGCCGCGCGATGTCCTCCGTGGCCCGGGCCGTCTCCTGCGCGAGGTCCTTGACCTCGCCCGCGACGACGGCGAAGCCCTTGCCGGCCTCGCCCGCGCGCGCCGCCTCGATGGTCGCGTTGAGCGCCAGGAGGTTGGTCTGCTCCGCGATCGAGGTGATGGTGCGGACGACGTCACCGATCTGCTGCGACGACGCACCGAGCTGCGAGACCGAGGCGTTGGCCTGCTCCGCGACGTCCGTCGCCTGCGCCGCGACGCGAGCGGCCTGGCTCGAGCTCTGCGCGATCTCGCGGATGCTCGCGCCCATCTCCTCGGCCCCCGCGGCGACGGCCTGGACGTTGCGGGACACCTGCTCGGCGGCCGCCGCGACGACGCCGGCCTGCGCCGACGTCTCGTCCGCCCCCGAGGACACCTGGGCGCCCGCCGCGGACATCTCCTCGGCCGCGGCGGCGATCGTGGTGCTCGCCTCGGCGACCTGCCCGAGGGTCTCCCGCAGCGACCCCTGCGCAGCGGCGAGCGACGCCGCCATCGCACCGATCTCGTCGCGCGTCCGGACGTCGGCGGTGACGGTCAGGTCACCGCGACCCATCGCGTCGAGCGCGCCCTGGAGCCGAGCGATCGAGCTCCGCGTGCGGCGGGCGAGGACGAGGGTCACGCCGACGACGGCTGCGACGACCAGCGCGAGCACCGCCGCGTTGATGGCGGTCAGGCGGCTCTGGGACGCCGCGATGGCCGCCTCGGCCTCGACGCGGCGCTCCTCGAGCGACCCGAGCAGGACGTCCGTCTCCGCGATGATCTGCTCGTAGACCGGGTAGACCTCGTCGATGATCGCCGCGTCACCCGCGTCGATGCTCGCCTCGGTGTCCTGGCGGTAGTGCGCGACGACGGCGTCGTCGGCGACGAAGAACTCGTCCCACAGCACGGTCGTCCGGTCGAAGACCTCGCGCTCGGCGGGCGTCATCAGGTCCACGGGGGTCGCGGCGAGCGTGTCACGCAGGCCCTGGGCGGACACGAGGTAGCCCGCGCGGGTGAGGTTCTCGTCGTCGACGGCGGCCGCACCGCCCACCTTGCGGACGTCGCCCGCGTAGGCCACCTGCCACCCGGTGACGTCGGAGTTGTACATCCGCATGTCCTGGATGGAGGACGTGACCGCCGCGAGGTCGTCGAGGACCGCGACCTCCTCGGCGACCGCGCGGGCCCCGATGCCGGAGCCCGCGGTGACGACGACCGCACCGAGCACCCCCACCGCACCGACGGCCAGGAACCGTCCCGTCATGCCGCGAAGCGCCGCCGCACCCGCTCGTCCACCCATCGTCCAGCTCCTCCCGCTCCGGCCCACGGCGGGCCTCGCACCGGGTCGATCGGGTGCCCCCCGTCGCGCATGAGCGGTCCGGCGATCGGGACGTCGTGTTTCATCCACGGGGTGGCGACGGCGGCGCGGGCCCCCCGCGACTCCCGCGCGCGACTCCCTTGGAGGGTCCTCACAAGTCGAGGGGTGAAGACCTTGTGAGGTCCTACGACCGTGAACCTACGGTCCCGTAACCTACGCTGGCGTAAGCCCGGTCACCGCCCGAGAGGACCCCGCGTGATCTCGACCGCCCAGCCGACCGTCGAACCACCGCTCGTCCAGCTCCTCACCCCCACGGGTGAGCGGGTGCACGACCCCGAGTACTCGCCGCGCGTCGCCCACCTCGACGCCGACGCCCTGCGCGGGCTCTACCGCGACATGGTCCTCGTGCGCCGCTTCGACACCGAGGCGACCGCGCTGCAGCGCCAGGGCGAGCTCGGCCTGTTCGCGCCCTCGCTCGGCCAGGAGGCCGCCCAGGTCGGGTCCGGCCGCGCGCTCGCCGCGCAGGACTACGTGTTCCCGTCCTACCGCGAGCACGGCGTCGCGCACACCCGCGGCCTGGACCTCACGGACATCCTCAAGCAGTTCCGCGGGATCGACCACGGCGGCTGGGACCCGCGGGCGCACAACTTCCACCTGTACACGCTGGTCATCGGCTCGCACACGCTGCACGCGGTCGGCTACGCGATGGGCGTGCAGCGCGACGGTCTCGTCGGCACCGGCGACCCGGAGCGCGACACCGCCGTCGTCGCCTACTTCGGCGACGGCGCGACGTCGCAGGGCGACACCAACGAGGCGTTCGTCTTCGCCGCGGTGAACAACGCGCCGGTCGTCCTGTTCTGCCAGAACAACCAGTGGGCGATCTCCGAGCCCAACGAGCGCCAGTCGCGCGTGCCGATCGTCGAGCGCGGGCGCGGCTTCGGTGTCCCGAGCGTGCGGGTCGACGGCAACGACGTCCTCGCGTGCTACGCCGTGATGTCGGAGGCGCTCGAGCGGGCCCGCACGGGCGGCGGCCCGACGTTCGTCGAGGCGTGGACGTACCGGATGGGTGCGCACACGACGTCCGACGACCCGACGCGGTACCGCTCGGCGGCCGAGGAGGCGTCCTGGCGCGCCAAGGACCCGATCGACCGGCTCCGGGCGCACCTCGCGGCGGCCGGCGAGCTCCCCGAGTCGTTCGTGACCGCGCTCGCCGACGAGGGCGACGCGCTCGGGCGGCACATCCGGTCGACCGTCCTCGCGATGACCCCGCCCGACAAGAGCACGATCTTCGAGCACGTCTACGCCGACGTCCACGCGGTCGTCGAGCGCGAGCGCGAGTGGTTCGCGCAGTACGAGTCGGCGTTCGCCGACGACGCCGCCCACGCCGGAGGTGCCCGATGACGACCCCCGCCTCCCGCCCGGCCGACGCGCCGACCGAGCGCCTCACGCTCGGCAAGGCGCTCAACCTCGGCCTGCGCCGCGCGCTGGAGACCGACCCGTCGGTCCTGCTCATGGGCGAGGACATCGGCACGCTCGGCGGCGTCTTCCGCGTGACCGACGGCCTGCAGAAGGACTTCGGCCCCGACCGCGTCGTCGACACCCCGCTCGCGGAGTCGGGCATCGTCGGGACCGCGATCGGGCTCGCGCTGCGCGGGTACCGACCCGTGTGCGAGATCCAGTTCGACGGGTTCGTGTTCCCGGCCTTCGACCAGATCACGACGATGCTCGCGAAGATGCACTACCGCTCGCGCGGCGCGCTCTCGCTGCCCGTCGTGATCCGGATCCCGTACGGCGGCGGCATCGGCGCGGTCGAGCACCACAGCGAGTCCCCCGAGGTGCTCTTCGCGCACACGGCGGGCCTGCGCGTGGTCAGCCCCGCGACGCCGTCGGACGCGTTCACGATGATCCAGGAGGCGATCGCCTCGCCGGACCCCGTGATCTTCCTCGAGCCCAAGGCCCGCTACTGGGACAAGGCCGACGTGGCCGTCGGGACCGGCACCGTGCGCGGCGACGGCATCGACCGTGCGCGCGTCGTCCGCCCCGGCACGGACGTGACGCTCGTCGCGCACGGCCCGAGCGTCCACACCGCGCTGCGCGCGGCCCAGGCGGCGGCCGAGGACGGCACGAGCATCGAGGTCGTCGACCTGCGGTCGATCTCGCCGCTCGACACCGAGACGGTCGTCGCGTCGGTGCGCCGCACGGGGCGCTGCGTCGTCGTGCACGAGGCGCCCGTGCTCTATGGGACCGGCGGCGAGCTCGCCGCGCGCGTGACCGAGGAGTGCTTCTACAGCCTCGAGGCGCCCGTGCTGCGCGTCGGCGGCTTCCACACCCCCTACCCGGTGTCGCGTCTCGAGCACGACTACCTGCCGAGCGTCGACCGCGTGCTCGACGCCGTGGAGCGCGTGCTCGCACACTGACGACGACGACGCCCCGCGCCGCGTCGCCGCGTCCCGCGCACGACGCCGACCGTCCCGACCGACCCGTCCCCCAGGAGCCGCAGTGCCGAGGTTCGAGCAGTTCCGTCTCCCCGACGCCGGTGAGGGCCTGACCGAGGCCGACATCGTGCAGTGGCACGTCGCCGTGGGCGACCGCGTCGAGGTCAACCAGACCATCGTCGAGATCGAGACCGCGAAGTCGCTGGTGGACCTGCCGTGCCCGTACGCGGGCGTCGTGACGCAGGTGCTGGTCGAGGAGGGTGCGACGGTCGACGTCGGCACGCCGATCATCACGGTGGACACGGACCCGGACGCCGGGCCGACGGATGCCCCCGCGACCCAGGCAGCCGCGGACGCGGCTCCTCCGACTACGGCGGTCGAGGCCGCCGAGGTCGTCGCGGCCGACGCCGGCACGTCGCCGGATCCGGCGACCGAGACCTCCGGCAGCGGTGCCGTCCTCGTCGGGTACGGCGTCGCCGACCACGGCACGACGCGTCGTGCACGGCGCGCACCCGGGACGCCCGTCGCGACGTCGTCGGCCGCGGTCCTGCCCACGCCCGAGCGCGTCGTCGCCGCGGCGCCCGCACGCCCCGCGCCGCCGGCCTCGCCGGCCGCGGCACCGGCCGCGGCCGCTCCGGCACCCGCGCAGCGCTCGGCGACCGCGGGCGACGGGTCCGGCGTGCTCGCCAAGCCGCCCGTGCGCAAGCTCGCCAAGGACCTCGGCGTCGACCTGCACACCGTCTCGCCGACCGGTCCGGGCGGGATCGTCACGCGCGAGGACGTCGTCGCGCGCGCCGAGCAGAACTCGGCCGAGACGATGGCGACCTACCCGGGCGACGAGCCGTGGCTCGCGTCGGGGACCGTGTCCCCCGACGGCCGGACGACGCGCGTCCCCGTGCGCTCGGTGCGCAAGCGCACGGCCGAGGCGATGGTCGCGAGCGCGTTCACCGCGCCGCACGTGTCGGTGTTCCACACGGTCGACGTCACGCGCACGATGCGCCTGGTCGAGACGCTGCGCGCCGACCGCGAGTTCGCGGACGTGCGCGTCACCCCGCTGCTGATCGCCGCGAAGGCGCTGCTCATCGCGGTGAACCGGCACCCCGAGGTCAACGCGAGCTGGGTCGACGAGTCGCAGGAGATCGTCTACAAGCACTACGTCAACCTCGGCATCGCGGCGCAGACCCCGCGCGGGCTCATCGTGCCGAACATCAAGGACGCGCACCGCCTGACGCTGCACGAGCTCGCGCTCGCGCTCGCGGACCTCACGGCGACCGCCCGCGAGGGGCGGACGACGCCGAGCGCGATGTCGGACGGGACGATCACGATCACCAACGTCGGCGTCTTCGGGATCGACACCGGGACGCCCATCCTCAACCCGGGCGAGTCGGCGATCCTCGCGTTCGGTGCGATCCGTCAGCAGCCGTGGGTCCACAAGGGCAAGGTCAAGCCTCGCCACGTCACGCAGCTCGCGCTGTCGTTCGACCACCGCCTGGTCGACGGCGCGCTCGGCGCGAAGCTGCTCGCGGACGTCGCGGCCGTGCTGGAGGACCCGGCGCGCGCGCTTGTCTGGGGCTGACGACGGGGCCCGCCGCGCCTCGGGCTCGCGCGGCCGGCCGTCAGGCGGACGCGGTGTCGACCGGCAGCTCGGCCGCGTGCCACTCGAGCACGCCGTCGGCGAGGCGTCGGGCCGTGCGCCCGTTGTCGCGCAGCATCCGGACGGCGTCGTGCGAGAGGACGCAGTAGGGACCGCGGCAGTAGGCGACCACCTCGGTGTCCTCGGGCAGGTCCGCGAGCCGGTCGGCCAGCTGCTCGAGCGGGATGGAGAGCGCGCCGGGGATGTGCCCGCCCGCGTACTCCTCGGGCGGACGCACGTCGACGACCGTGACGGTGCCTGCCCGCGCGCGGCGCCACAGCTCGTCGCGGTCGATCTCCTCGGTGTCCTCGGGGCCGAGGAACGCCGAGGCCGCGTCCGCGAGGTCCGGGAGGTGGGCCTCCGCGATCCGCTGCACCTGGAGGTACAGGGCCGCGACGTCCGGGCCCGCGAGCCGGTAGTAGACCCGCGTGCCGTCGCGGCGCGTGGTGACCAGCCGCGCGCGTCGTAGTGCCTGGAGGTGCGCGGAGGCCGTCGTGAGGTTCATGCCCGTCGCGCGCGCCAGCGCCTCGACCGACCGCTCGCCCTGGGCCATGAGGTCGACCAGCTCGAGCCGCTTGGGGCTCGCGAGCGCCTTGGTCACCCTCGCGAACTGCTCGAACAGCGCGTCCTTCGCCTCACGTCGGCCCATCGGCCACCTCCTCCTGGACACCAGGTCGTCCGACACCCTAGCGTCCTGGTCTGTTGTTCCACAGAACATTGGAGAAAGCGTGCCGCGGTCGACGACGAACCCCGCCCGCGCGTCCGGCACGGTCGTGGAGCCGCCCGAGCAGCGACGGACGCTCGCCGTCCTGGTCACCGCCCAGGTGCTCTCCGGCGCCGGGCTCGCCGCCGGGATCACCGTGGGCGCGCTGCTGGCCCAGGACATGCTCGGGGCGACCAGCCTCGCCGGGTTGCCCAGCGCCCTGTTCACCGTCGGCTCCGCGGCGGCTGCGGTCACCGTCGGGCGCGTGTCCCAGCGCGCAGGTCGCCGCGCGGGCCTCTCGCTCGGCTACGTCGCCGGCGCGATCGGGAGCGTCGGCGTCGTCGTCGCCGCCGCGCTCGACAGCGTGCCGCTGCTCTTCGCCGCGCTGTTCGTGTACGGCGCGGGGACCGCGACCAACCTCCAGGCGCGGTACGCGGGCGCCGACCTCGCCGCGCCCTCCCGTCGGGGCCGCGCCGTCAGCACCGTCCTGGTCGCGACGACGCTGGGCGCCGTCGTCGGGCCGAACCTCGTGACCGTCATGGGTGGGGTCGCCGCAGGGATCGGGATCCCTCGGCTGGCCGGGCCGTTCATCCTCGCCGCCGCCGCGTACGGCGCGGCCGGGGTCGTGCTGTGGGTGCTCCTGCGGCCGGACCCGCTGCTCCGCGCGCGGGAGCTCGCCGCCAGCGCCGCAGCCCAGGCGCACGCCGAGGGCCGCGCCGCGCCGCTGGACGTGGTCGCCCGGCCGCGGGTCGTCCTGCTCGCCGGGACCGTCATGGTCGTGAGCCAGCTGGTGATGGCCGCGATCATGACGATGACGCCCGTCCACATGCTCGCGCACGGGCACGACGTCGCCGCGGCGGGCCTCGTCATCGCCGTCCACATCGGCGCGATGTACCTGCCGTCGCCGCTGTCGGGCTGGCTCGTCGACCGGTTCGGCGCACTGCCGGTGTCGGCGGCCGCCGGGGCGACCCTGCTCACCGCGGGCGTCGTCGCGGCGACGGCACCCCCGCACTCCGTCGTCGTGCTCGCCGTCGCGCTCGCGCTGCTGGGGCTGGGCTGGAGCCTCGGCCTGGTCTCGGGCACCGCGATGCTCGGCGACGCCGTGCCCCTCGCCGAGCGGGCGAAGACGCAGGGCTCGATCGACCTGGCGATCGCGGTCGCCGGGGCGGGCGGCGGCATGGCCTCGGGCTTCGTCGTCGCGTCGACCAGCTACGCGACCCTGTCGCTCGCCGGCGGGGTCCTCGCGCTCGCGATCGTGGCGGCCGTGGCGGTGCTGCTGCGGCGGCACGTCGACGCCTGACCGCCGGTCGGGTCGACGGCTGCGACGGGGCTCGACGGCCGCGGCGCGGGTCGGCCGTCCGGCCGATCCGCCGGGCCCCGCTCCCGCACTAGCGTGACGCCGTGCGCTCCCCCGTCGGCTCCCTGTGGTCCGAGCCGCGTGCGCCCGGCAGCCGACCGGTGGGCCCGCGCGATCTCGCCCTGCTCGGGTTCTCGCTGGTCGCGGTCGCCGAGGCGGCACTGCGGCCGGGACTCGACGACCGCGTCGCGCAGGGCGTCGTCGGCGGCCTCGCCGTCAGCGCGCTCGTCTGGCGCCGCGCCCGCCCGCTGCTCGCGGTGGCGGTCGCCGTCGTCGTGCCGAGCGTGCTCGCCCTCGTCACCGGCACGTCCGTCGAGCTGTACTCCGTGGCCGTCCTCCTGGCCGTGCCCTACGGGCTCGCGCGGTGGGGGTCCGGGCGCGACGTCGTCGTCGGCGGCGCGCTCTTCGCGGTGCAGCAGGTGGTCGTGCTCGCGACCGGGGAGCCCGTGGGCGACGTCGTCGGTGGGCTCGTCATCCTCGCCGCGGCGGTCTCCCTCGGTGCAGCGGTGCGGTTCCGCGCACGGGCGCGGCTCCGCACGGCCGACGAGGTCCGGCTGCGCGAGCGCGAGCGCATCGCACGGGACCTGCACGACACCGTCGCGCACCACGTGTCGGCCATCGCGGTCCGTGCGCAGGTCGGGCAGGCGCTCGCCGCGAGCGAGCCGCAGCGCGCGGCGGCCGAGCTCGCGCTCATCGAGGCCGAGGCACGCAGGACGCTCGCGGAGATGCGCGGTCTGGTCCGCGTGCTGCGGCGTGACGGGCCGGGGGCGGGCGAGCCGGCGGAGTCGCTCGGTGCGGCCGAGCTCGAGCGGCTCGCCGACCCCGCGCCGGGCGTGCCACCCGTCCGGCTCGACGCCGACCCGCTGGACCGGGTCGCCGCGCCGGTCGTCGCGGCGGTCGTCCGGATCGCGCAGGAGGCCGTCACGAACGCGCGACGCCACGCCCGCGGTGCGCGCGCCGTGGACGTCGTCGTGCGCGTCGACGACGACGCCGTGCGCCTGCGCGTGCACGACGACGGCGGGCCCGTCCCGCCGTCGCGCCGCGGCGACGGCTGGGGCGTCGCCGGCATGGGTGAGCGCGCGGCGCTGCTCGGCGGCCGCTGCGACGCCGGGCCCGACCCGGCCGGCGGGTGGTCCGTGACCGCGACGCTGCCGCTGAGGTGGGACGCGTGAGCCGGCGCGTCCTGCTCGCCGACGACCAGGAGCTCGTCCGCACGGGCCTGCGGGTGCTGCTCGAGTCGCAGGGGCTCGAGGTGGTGGCCGAGGCGGCCGACGGGCGGCAGGCGGTCGACCTCGCACGGCGCCTGCGGCCGGACGTGTGCCTGCTCGACATCCGCATGCCGGTGCTCGACGGCGTCGCCGCGACGCGCCTCCTCAGCGGCCCGGAGGTGGCCGACCCGATCCCCGTCGTCGTCATCACGACGTTCGACCTCGACGAGCACGTCCACGACGCGCTGCACGCGGGGGCGCGGGGCTTCCTGCTCAAGGACGCCGGGCCCGTGGTGCTCGCGCAGGCCGTCGAGGCGGCCGCGACGGGTGAGGCGCTCATCGCGCCGAGCGTGACGGCGCGTCTGCTGCGGCAGTTCGCGGACGCCGGGCGCGGGCCCGCCGCCGTCTCGCCCGCCGAGCCGCTGACGCCGCGCGAGGAGGACGTGCTCGCCGCACTCGCCCGCGGCCGGACCAACACGGAGATCGCGCACGACCTGTTCATCAGCCTGAGCACGGTCAAGACGCACATCGCCGCCGTGATGGGGAAGCTCGGCGCGCGGAACCGCGTGGAGCTCGCGCTGTGGGCCTACCGGACGGGGCGGGTCGAGCGCTCGGAGCGCTGAGGGCGGTCCGGCGGGAGCGTCGGTGTGACGGCGCGCCTGGTCGGCCGGAAGGAGGAGGTCGACCTCCGCCGGTCGGCGCCGGGGTCCGGCCCGGCAGGCGATGTGGCCGGGTGGGGCGCGCCGGGACAGTCGACCCATGACCGAGCTCACGGCCGCCGACGTCGCGCCGACCGCCCCCGTTCCGCCCCGTCCCGGCGCGCCACTCACTCCTCGCGGCCGGCGCCCGAGGCGGCGGTGGCCCCGTCGCGAGCGGTGGGCGCTCGCGGGGCTGCTCGCCCTCGCGGCCGTCCCCGTCCTGGCGGGCGCGATGCGCATGACCGAGCTCGCCGGGGGGCCCGAGCTCACCGAGGCGAACGCGCGGTTCGTCACGTCGCCCGTTCCCGTCGTCGTGCACGTCGTCAGCGCGACCGCCTACCTCGTCGTCGGCGCGTTCCAGATGGCGCCCACCTACCGCCGTCGGCACCTGCGGCGGCACCGGCTGACCGGACGGGTGCTCGCACCCGCCGGGGTCGCGACCGCGCTCTCCGGGCTGTGGATGGCGTTCGCGTACGACATCCCCGGACCGAGCGGCGCAGCGCTGGCGTGGGTGCGCGGCGTCGTCGGCGTCGCGATGGTCGCGTTCCTCGTCTTCGGGGTGCGGGACGTCGTCCGCGGTGACGTCGCCCGGCACCGCGCCTGGATGATCCGCGCCTACGCGCTCGCCGCCGGTGCGGGAACGCAGGTGCTCACGAACGTGCCGCTGGCGGTGCTCACACCGACCCCGACCGAGGTGCAGCTGACGACGGCGATGACGGCCGGGTGGGTGCTGAACGCGGTCGTCGCGGAGGTGGTGATCCGGCGTGGTGGTCGGCGGCGGCCGCGAGCCGTGGCCCGGCCGGCGGCGAACGCGTGAGGGGAGCGGCGCGCGGGACGGCCTCAGGGCGCGCCGGAGGGCGGTGCGCCCGTCTCCCACAGGTCCAGCGTGACCTCGTAGTCGGGGCCGGCTCGCCCTGCAGAGCCCGCTGGAGCAGGCCCTCGCGCGCATGGCCCGCCGGGTCGGCGTAGCCGGCCTCTGCGGAGGCGACGCGGTGCCGAGCACCGCGCGGAGCTGCGGGGCCAGGGTGGCAGCATCGACGGACCTGGAAGGCCCGCCCGCTCTTGTCAGCCGTCGGCGCTCCGAGGATAGTGTGAATTGGGAACGGGCTCGCGGCTCCCGTGCACTCGACGGATGCCGTCAGCGAGAGCAGGCGCCAGATCGAGCTAGAAAAGCCGATGATCCCAAGGAGAGGCGTCGTAGCGCACCGAATCCTTCTTGTGGCGAATCAGACGCCCGGCGGCGAGCAGTTGACCGCGACCGTCCGAGAACGAGTTGCGGACGGCGCAACGGAGATATGGGTTGTGGCGCCAGTGACCCCGACAAACGGATGGCTCGCCCCCGATGACACGGTGGCCGGCGCAGTGACCGGCGCTGCGCGACTAGCGCCGGAGCGAAGTGCCGCGGAAGTGGCCGAAGGACGACTGCGGGATGCGCTCTACCGATTCGAACCCCTCGGCATCCCCGTCGGAGGCGAGGTGAGCGACAAGGATGCTTTCAGCGCGGTGAGCGACGTGTTGTCGCGGGAACGCTTCGACGAGGTCATCATCTCCACGCTTCCGACGGGACTTTCCCACTGGCTGCATCTCGACTTGCCCAGCCGGGTCGAGAGCAAGTTCGGTCTTCCGGTGACGACGGTGACAGCTCGTCGTCGCTGACACGGCGCCCTCCCGATCGCCCCGATCGCCATTCGCATCCGGTCTTCTCGGAGATGGTGCAGCGCTCCGATCACCTCACCATCCGCCTCGTCTTCCTGCGCTCCGGCCGACTGCGCGGTGGTCTCACTCGCGCAGCAGAGCCCTTCCAGCGACTGGGCGTCTATGTGGAGGGGGTCGGTCAGTACGGGATGCTCGCCCTCGACATCAAGCCAAGTGATCCCCTCGACCAGATTGCCGGGGTCCTTCGCGCTGGCGAGGAGGACGGGTCCTGCGAGTACGAGGAAGGCCGGATCAGCCAGGCGTGGGTCGACGCGAAGGGTGAGGGGTCGACGCACTGATCTGCCCTCCTGAGGGCGGCTACGCCCGCCCGGATCTGCCGCGGACCGCGCGTCTCCCGACGACCGGTCACCCGAGGCGGCGTTCTTGTTGGAGTACCACGGAGCGAAGCACCTTCCGGGTCCTGCAATCTGGCCGCTTCCTTGCCAGAGTGAGCTCGTGGGCGAGCGACGGGGTGTGGACGCGGAAGGCGACCTCGTCGCGACTGGAGGGATGGCGCGCAGCTTCTGGGTGCTGCAACTGGTGATCTGGGCGACGCAGCTCTTGCTGTGGGGCCCCCAAGCGCTGACCGAGCGAGAGCCGCTGCAGATCGTGATGGCGATCTTCACCACGGTCGGTCTAGCGGCCGCCGTGTGGATGGGCCTGACGGGGGCGCGCATCGAGTTGCTGGTGCACGAAGACAGCCTTGAGCTGCGTAGACGGTTTCGACCGCTTACGGTCGCCCGAGCAGACGTCATCGGCTTCAAGGGGAACGTCTCGGGGCGCCCCAGTTGGAGTGAGTACGTCATCATCGAGACCCGTAGCGGCGAGGTTCGCCTGCCGGCTCTCAAACCGAGCCCGTCAGTCCTGCTTCCTCGGCTCCAACGATGGGCCGGAGTAGATGAAAAGCCCGACCCGTGACCGACTTACACGCGTCCGGTTATGCCGCGGACCGCGCGTCTGCCGATCGGTGGATGTGGAGGCCATCGGCCTCATCTCCGCACGGCTCGTCGCAGTCCACCCGGGAAGTGCGGCGAGTCTCGCTCACGGACTCCGCGCACCAGCGTCGGCGCTCCCGACGACGTCCCGTTCAGCGCTGGCCCGCAGCCGCTCCGACAACGCGACCACCTCGTCGCGCAGGCCGTCCGGGGTCACGACCTCGAAGTCCCAGCCGAGCCCTGCCAGCATCAGGGCCATGCCGTCGAGGTGCTCCGCGCGCGTCTCGAGCAGCACGCCGTCAGGGTGCTCGCTCAGCCGCCCGACGCTCGGTGGCAACCGCTCGCTCGCCTGCGCGACCGTGGTCCGCAGCACGACGGCGACCTCGTGCGACCACCCGACCGCCGCGATCCCGGACGCGACCTGCACCCTCGCGTCGAAGTCGTCGGGCACGACGTACGAGCTGTCGCCCGGCCGGACGCGCGCGATGCGGTCGAGGCGGAACGTCCGCACGTCGCCGCGGCTGTGGTCGTGCCCGGTGGCGTACCAGCGGCCGGAGTGGAAGACCAGGCCGTAGACGTCGAGCTCGCGCTGCGACTCGCGGCCGTCCCACGCGGTGTAGGCGATCACGACGGTGCGCCGCGCCTGCGCCGCCGAGGCGAGGTCGAGCAGCGTGTCCGCGCCGGCGGGAGCGCTTGCGCGTACCGGGGTCGTGAACTGGGCGGTCGACAGCAGGCTGGCGAGCCGCTGGCCCAGGGCCCGCGGCAGCACGCGTGACACCTTGGCCAGCGCGCTCGCCGTCGCGGCGCGGTCGGTCGTGGCGAGCCCCGCGCGCTCCGCGGCCCGCAGGCCGAGGACGACGGCGACGGCCTCGTCGTCGGTGAGCATCAGCGGCGGCAGCTTGTAGCCGGGTGCGAGCCGGTACCCGCCGTACCTGCCCCGCTGCGCCTGCACGGGGATCCCGAGGTCGGCGAGGTGGTCGGCGTAGCGGCGGACCGTCCGCTCGTCGATCCCGAGGCGCGTCGCGAGGTCGCCGACGGTGCGCTGACCGCCCGCCTGGAGCAGCTCCAGCGTCGCGAGCACGCGCGCGGTGGGGCGGGTCACGGCTCCTCCTCCAAGTCCGACGACGAGACCCGAAAGTCGTCCGCGATACCGGGCGGATCTCGTCCGCAAACAAACCTAGCGTGGCTCACATGACCACCACCTACGTCCTCGTCCCCGGCTTCTGGCTCGGCGCCTCGGTGTGGCGCGCCGTCACCGACACGCTCCGCGAGCGCGGCCACGTCGTGCACGCCGTCGACCTGCCCGGCATGGGCGATCGCGCCCACCTCGCCTCGCCGGAGACCGACCTGACGACCCACGTCGACGACGTCGTCCGGCTGCTCGAGCAGCACGACCTGCACGACGTCGTCCTCGTCGGCCACAGCTACGGCGCCCTGGTGACGACCGGCGCCGCGGACCGCGTGCCCGAGCGGGTGGCCCGCCTGGTCTACGTCGACTCCGGCCCGCTGCCGAACGGCACGGCGCAGGCCGACTTCGAGGGGCCGGACGCGCGGGCGGCGAACGAGGACCTGGTCATGACGCACGGGGACGGCTGGCGGCTCCCCCCGCCGCCGTGGGCCACGCTCGCCGCCGAGGTGCCCGAGGTCGACGACGACGCCGTGGCCGCGCTGGTCGAGGGCTCGCGGCCGCAGCCCTGGCGCACCGCCACGCAGCCCGTCGCGCTCACCGGCGCCTGGGAGCACCTGCCGCGGACGGGCGTGCTGTGCAGCTTCGGCCTCGAGCAGCTCCGGCAGATGGCGCCCCACGCACCCGTCTTCGCGCACATGGTCGACGGCGACTGGACGTACGTCGAGCTGCCGACGTGGCACTGGCCGATGGTGAGCCGACCGGTGGAGCTCGCCCAGGCGCTGGAGTCCGCCGGCCGCTAGACGCTCGCGCCCCGCCGGGCTCCTCACCGGCCGGACCGACCGGCGACGAGCCTGATCGCAACGGACCGCGATGATCGGGTCGTCGCCACGTCGTCGACGGCACAGTGGGAGCGGAAGGGGGCGCCGTGATCGCCTGGCTCAACCAGCTCGTGGACCTCGTGGAGGACCACCTCGACGAGGACCCGGACGTCGCGCAGCTCGCGGCGACGTCCGGGACGACGGAGCACCACCTGCGCCGGATGTTCTCCTCGCTGGCCGGCATGCCGCTGTCGGAGTACGTGCGCCGCAGGCGGATGACGGTCGCCGCGTCGGACCTCGTGTCGGGCGGCGGGGACCTGCTCGGCGTCGCGGTGCGGTTCGGCTACGGCTCGGCGGAGGCCTTCGGTCGGGCGTTCCAGTCGGTCCACGGGGTCAGCCCCGGCCAGGTCCGGCGCGACGGTGGCCCCCTCCGCACCCAGCCACGCCTCAGGTTCCGCCTGACCGTCGAAGGAGCACGACCCATGGACGTCCGCATCGCCTCCCTCCCCGCCTTCCGCCTCGCCGGCCACGCGGCACGCGTCCCGCTGGTGCACCAGGGCGTCAACCGCGCGATCCAGCAGCACGTCGCCTCCCTCCCCGCCGAGGAGCACCGACGGCTCAAGGACCTCGGCGACACGGACCCGCGAGGGCTGCTCGCGGTGAGCGCCGACCTGGACCCCGACCGCGCCGAGTGCAGCCTCCTGACCTACCTGCACGGTGTCGCCGTCACGGACGCGGTCACGGTTCCTGACGACCTCGACGTCATCGCCGTGGCGGCCGGGTCGTGGGCCGTCTTCCACGCAGCCGGGCCCTACCCCGACACGCTGCAGGCGGTGTGGGCAGCCACGGCGACCGAGTGGTTCCCGTCCAACCCGTGGCGGCTGCGACCGGGGCCCGAGATGGTCGCGGTGGTCGACCGCGCGGACGACTTCAGCACCGCCACGGTCGAGCTCTGGCTCCCGGTCGAGGGTGCCTGACGCGGCGCCGGCAGGTCCGAGCCGCCGCCCTCACGACCCCTGGTCGGTCGACCACGACCCGCCGTACTGTCGGTCGCATGGGCGAGGCAGCCATCACGGTGGACGGCCACCGCATCGAACCGCTCACGCCCGAGACCTGGGACGCCTTCGCGGGTCTGGCGGAGCGGCACAACGGGGTGTGGGGCGGCTGCTGGTGCACCTACTTCCACCTGCACCCGGACCCGACGGAGGAGCGCCGCGCGCTCGGCCACCGCGAGTTCAAGCGCCGGCTCGTCCTGGCCGGCCGGGCCCACGCAGCACTCGTGCTCGACGGCGACGAGGCGGTCGCCTGGGCGCAGTTCGGGACGGTCGAGGAGCTCGCGAACATCCACCACCGCAAGCAGTGGGAGGCGGAGACCGTGCAGCGCCCGGACTTCCGCATCACGTGCCTCTTCGTGGACCGCCGGTTCCGGCGCTCGGGCATGGCGAGCGTGGCGGTGCGTGGCGCGCTCGCGCTGATCGCCTCGGCCGGGGGTGGCCTGGTCGAGGCCTACCCGCACGACCTGCCGCCCGGGAAGCGGACCTCGGCGTCGTTCCTCTACAACGCGACCCGGACCATGTACGAGCAGCTGGGGTTCGAGTACCAGCGGCCGAAGGGCAAGGGCAACTGCGTGATGAGCACGCGGGTCCCGGCCGCGTAGCCGGTCCCCAGCCGACCGACCCCCGGCTCTGGAGCGGCCGGTCGGCCGGGAGTAGCGTCCGCCTCATGCAGTCGTCCGACGGCGACAGCGGCTCACCCGGCGGGAGCGCACCGATCCCGCGGCTCGACGGCGCACGGCACCGGTTCGTGAACCTGCCCGGACTGCGGGTGCACGTGGCCGAGGCCGGGTCCGGGCCCACGGTGCTCCTGCTGCACGGGTTCCCCCAGCACTGGTGGGGCTGGCGGAAGGTGCTCCCGGCGCTGGCCGACCACCACCACGTCATCGCGCCCGACCTGCGCGGCGCGGGCTGGACCGACGCTCCGCCCGACGGCTACACCGAGCAGCAGCTCGTCGCCGACGCGGTGGCGCTCCTGGACGCGCTCGGGCTGGAGCGGGTCGACGTCGTCGGGCTCGACGTCGGCGGCATCCTCGGGTTCCGGCTGTGCCTCGCGCACCCCGAGCGGGTGCGGCGGTTCGTCGTCATGGGTGCACCGCACCCGTACCCGGCGCTGTCCGGTCGGCTGCTCGTGCGGGTGCTGCTGAACGCGTGGCGCCTCTGGCCACGGTTCGTCGTCACGGTGCCGGTGCTCGGGCCACGACTGGTCAGCCGGGGGCGGCAACGGCTCGTGCGACACATGCTGCTCGGCGATGCGCCCGACCGGGCCGTGTGGTCGGCCGCGGACGTCGAGACCTACCTCTCCCGGCTCCGCGAGCCCGCGCGCGCTCGTGCCGCCGTCGCGCTCTACCGGGCGCTCGCGGTGACGGCGTCCAACCGCGCGGCGAGGGGTGCCTACCGCGGGACACGGCTCGTCACGCCGACGCTCGGGCTCTACGGCGCCGTGCTCGTGGAGGACGACCGCGACGCGACGGGCCACCCTCGGCTCCTGCTCGGGTACGAGCGGTACGCCGACGACCTGCGGATGGTCCACGTACCGGGGACGGGCTACTACCTGGCGGAGGAGCGGCCCGAGGTCGTGGCTCGGGAGATGCTGGAGTTCCTCGGGGACGGTTGACGACGCTCCCGAGGGACCTGAGCGCTCAGCCGAGCAGAGGGGGCCTTCGGCTGCTGAGGTCACGGGTCATCTGGGTGCGCATCGCGCTCGCCAGCTCGCGTATCGCCCATCGGTCCATGACGCCGGCGTCGTCCCGGAGCTGGAAGAAGAGATCCCGCAGCTGCGTGGTCATGTACAGACCGTCACCGCTGAAGTACCAGCGCGTGAGGTCGTCGGCGAGGCGCGTGGCGTCGAACGGGACACCTCGCGCCTCGTCGTACTTGCTGGTCGGGGCGAGCACCTGCTGGAGGCGGTCGTACGCGAGCATGCGCCTCTCGAGCAGGACCGCGTCGTACCTGTCCCGCCGCTGCGCGAGCGGCGTCAGGAGGACCACGGCAACGGTGGCCACCGCGCCGAGCGCGGCGCCGATCACGCCGGAGAGCAGCTCGCTCGAGGTGGTGGCCGCTGGTGCGGCGAGTGCCGTCGACCATGCCATGGCCGAGCCTCTCTTCCTCGTCAGCGGCGCGCTTCCGTCAACGGTAGGACGGACGCCCGACGGTGGGTAGGCGGCTGGCTGGTCGCCCGGACGCTCGCCTCGACGCTCGGTGGATCCCTGCCGGCCACCTGCGAGGACCCGACCCCTGGGAACCGCCACCCGGGCGGAGCAGGATGGCCCCATGCCTCGCGTCATCCGCTTCGACCATGTCGGCATCACCGTCGAGGACCTCGACCGTGCCACGGCCTTCTTCGTCGGTCTGGGCCTTGAGGTCGAGGGCACGACGTTCGTCGAGGGCGATTTCATCGACACCGTCTGCGGCATCGCGAACTGCCGGACCGAGATCGTCATGCTGAGGACGCCCGACGGCGCCGCCCGAGTCGAGCTCGCCCGGTTCGTGCGGCCCGACGCGGTGCCCGGCTCCCCCACCGCGATGGCCAACGAGCTCGGCCTGCGCAACGTCGCGTTCGAGGTCGACGACCTGCAGGCGGCCGTCGACCGGGTCGCGAGCGAGGGCTACGGCCTGGTCGGCGGCATCGGCGAGTACGAGGGCGTCTGGCGGATGGCCTACGTGCGCGGGCCCGAGGGGATCGTCGTCTCGCTCGCGGAGCGCATCGGCTGACCCGCGTCCCGGCCGCCACGCACGGCGTACCGCACGTGCAGCAGGCCGGCGCCGAGCCGCCGCTCGTCGAGCAGCTCCAGGTCGAGCCGCATCCCGCGCGGGAGCGCGGGCTTCCCTCCGCCGACGACGACGGGGCGCAGCACGAGCACGCACTCGTCGACCAGCCCGTGCCGGAACGCCTCGGCGCCGAGGGTCGCGCCCCCGATGCTCAGGTCGCCCGCGGACGCCTCCTTGAGCCGGCGCACCGCGGCGGGGTCGAACCGCCGCTCGAGCGTCGTGCGTGCCGTCGTCACCGCGTCGAGCGTCGTCGAGTAGACGACCTTGTCGGTGTCGCGCCAGATCGCCGCGTACTCCTGCACGACCGCCGGTTCACCCACGAGCCAGTCGTCGTCCTCCCAGACGCGCATCGTCTCGTACATGCGCCGGCCGTAGAGCGATGTGCCGATCGCGCGCTCGTGCTCGTTCCAGAACGCGTGCACCTCCTCGGTCGGCACGGACCAGTCGAACGACCCGGTCTCGTCCTCGAGGTAGCCGTCGAGCGACGTGTTGGCCGCGTAGATGAGCTTGCCCATGGGTTCCGCCTCCGGCTCGACGAGTGCCCCAGCGTCCCGCGCGATCGACGGCGCGACAAGACCGGTCGGGGGCGCCCCGCCCTGCGCACATGTCCGCCGGTGGGTGGGGGCGCCCGCACATGGCGCGGTGCGATCCACCCACCCACGCGCGGGTCCCGGCCGCGGGTGGAGTCGCCCGCACGGAGCGCGGTGGAATCCACCCACCCACGCGCGGGTCCCCGCCGCGGGTGGGGTCGCCCGCAAGCAGCGCGGCCGGATCCACCCCGGCGCCCGCCCGACGGACCCGCCCGCCGACGGCGCCGTCCGCCCTCTCCGCCACGGCGTGCTGTGACGACCTCCCACCGCGATGCGGTCGAAACCCTTCACCTGGGCCCCGAGGCGCCGCCACGATGGCGTCGTGTCCCTGCTCCGCCGCCCGGCCGCCACCACCACCGCATCCCTCGCGGCGCTGGTCCTGCTGACCGCCGCCTGCTCGTCACCCGGCGGCAGCACCGGCGGGACGACGTCCGACGGCGCGTGCGCCGCCCCTGAGGTCGCCCTGTCGGCTACCGAGGCCACCGCGGGCGACGCCGTCACCGTCGCCGGGACGAACCTGTTCACCGACTGCTACGACACCGGGCAGGGCGGGACGCCTCCCCCGCGGACGGGCCTCGACGTCACGCTCGAGACCGCCGACGGCACGGTCGTGCTCGCGACGGTCGACGCCGACCCCGCGGGCACCTTCGAGGTCGAGGTCCGCATCCCGGCGGACACACCGCCCGGCGACGCCGTGATCGTGGTCAGCACCGCCGACCCGGAGCCCCTGGCGATCCGGTGACGGACGCCCCGGCCCTGCTCCGGCGCCTCCCCGCCCAGGACGGACCGGGCTGCGAGCTCGTCCAGGACGGGTTCCTCACCGAGCCCGTGTCTGCGTGGACGAGCCTCGCGTTCGTCGTCGCCGGCGCGGTGGTCCTCGTCCGCGCGCGGCGCGAGACCGAGCGGGCGCACGACGTCGACACCTCCGACCACCCCTCCTCGGCCCGCCCGCACCCGCTGGCCGGCTACGCCGCGCTCGTCGCCGCCGTCGGCCTCGGCTCGTTCGTCCAGCACGGGCCCGACCCCGCATGGTCGGACCTCGCCCACGACCTCCCGCTGCTCGCCGTCCTCGCGTACGTCGGCGCGGACGCCGTCGCTGATCTCAGCGGCCGTCGTCGCGCCTGGTGGTGGTGGGCAGGTCCGACGCTCGCTCTCGTGCCGCAGATCGTCCTGGCACCGCGAGCGGGGGACCTCGCCCAGGTGGGTGTCGCCGCCGTCGCCGTCGCGCTCACCGTGCGGCGCGCCGTCGTCCGTCCTCGTCAGCGACGACGCGTCGCCGCCGCGATCGCCCTGCTCGCCGTCGGGGGGACGCTGGGCACGCTGTCCCGCGCGGGCTGGCCACTGTGCGACCCGTCGTCACCGCTCCAGGGCCACGCCGTCTGGCACGTGCTGGCCGCGACCGCCCTCGCCGTCCTCGCGCCGACCACCGGCGTCAGCTCACGCCCTCCGCCGCGAGCGCGTCGGTGAGCAGCGCGACGAGCGCCTCGAGCTGGACGTCCGTCGACGACGACGCGTCCTCCTCCGCCGCGCCGTCGAGCGCGCGGGCGGCGAGCCCGGACTTGGCGTCGATGAGCTCGGCGATCTTCGAGTCGATCGTCTGCGCGGCGATGATGCGCCACGCGGTCACGGGCTCGTCCTGGCCGATCCGGTGGATGCGGTCGATCGCCTGGGTCTGCTCGGCGTCCGTCCACGACAGCTCGGCCAGCACGAGGTTGGACGCGACCTGCAGGTTGATCCCGACGCCCGCGGCCATGAGCGAGCACACCGCGACCTGGACCTCGGGGTCCTGGGTGAACGCCGCGACGTTCTTCTCGCGCACCTTGGGTGTCTGGTCGCCGCGGATCGACGCGAACCTGATCCCCCGGTCGGCGAAGGTCTGCTCGGCCTGGTCCATGACGTCGACGTGCTTGGCGAAGAACACGACCTTGCCGACGTTCCGCGCGAGCTGCGCGGTGTAGTCCGCGGCGAGCCCGGCCTTGGCCTGGCCGATCCGCCGGACCATCGTGAAGACGTTCTCACCCTTGGCCTTCGAGCTCGAGTCCTTGAGCTCGGCCGCCGCGACGCGGCGCGCGAGCCCGAGGTCCAGGCCGTCGACGACGACGGCCTCCGTGCGCGCCTCGAGCGCGGCGCGGTACCGGCTGACGAGCCGTGCCGCGAGCGCCGCCTCCGCCGCCCGGATCGAGCGGCCGACGGCCCCGTCGAGCTCGACCGGCAGGTCCGCGACGCGCCGCGCAGGGATGTCCGCGGCGACGTCGGCCTTGCGACGACGCACGATGCCCATGTCGATGACGGTCGCGCGCGCCTCCGCGTAGAAGCCGGGGTCGGCGGGCGTCAGCCCCGTCTCCTCGAGCGCCGTCATGAGCCGGCCGAGCGGCTTCTCGTCGTCGATCCAGCCGAGGTACTGCCAGATCGCGCGGAAGTCCTCGATGTCGTTGATCAGCGGCGTCCCGGTGAGCGCCATCATGAGTGGCCGCGCGGTGCGCTCGCGGATCCGGTCCGCGATCGACAGCACGTGCTGCGAGCGCTGCGAGCGCTTGTTCTTGATGAAGTGCGCCTCGTCGACGACCATCCCGCGGAAGCCGAGGTCGCCCAGCCACCCGACGTGCCGGTCGAGGATCTCGTAGTTGACGATCACGACGTCGGCGAACGCGTCGACCTGCTCGCCGTCGCCGTGGACGACGGTCGCGCGGCGGTGCGGCGTCCACATCCCGACCTCGTGCGCCCAGTTCGTCTTGACGACGTTCGGGGCGACGACCAGCAGCGGGTACGCGTCGGCGGCCTGTGCGGCCAGCAGCGCCTGCGCGGTCTTGCCCAGGCCCGGCTCGTCGGCGAGCAGGAACGTGCGGTGACCGCGTGCCGTCGCCGCGACGACCTGCGCCTGGTGCGGCATGAGGGCCCGGCCGTGGGCCGTCGCGACGGCACCCGCCTCGGGCATCGCCATGCACGCCGGCGCGCCGGCGTCGCCGTACTCGAAGGACCGGAACAGCGGCTCGAGGAGCTCCCACCCGGCGAGGCGGCGCGGGCGCGCGAGCCGCTCGGCGGCCGCCTCGAAGTCGGGCGCGAGGAACGGGTTCGCGCGCTGGCGCTGGATGACCGACACCGGCACGACCTGCTCCGACGTCGTGGTCGAGGCCGCCGTCGGCGGGGGCGCCGGGGCCTCGACCTCCTCGGGCGGCTCGAGACCGGCGTCGCGCATCAGCGCGGCCTTGAGCGCACGCGCGGTGTCGGACACGCGCGCGTCCTCGGCGAGGAGCGAGAGGAGCGACGTGTCACGGGCCGCGATCTTGGCGAGCAGCGTCGCGACGCCGTCGAGCCGCTTGAGCTCCTGCGTCCGCCTGGCGGAGGTGAGGCTCTCGTCGGCCATGACCCGGGCGCGCTCCTCGCGCACGAGCAGCGCGACGACCTGGAACTTCACGCGCACGGCGGGCCGGGCGGGCGGACGTTGGACGGCGCCGTCGACCTCACGGGCGACCTCGACGAGCACCGGGATGATCCCCTGCCCCTGCGCCGCACCACGGGGTGAGCGGCGGCGCTGGGCGCCACCCTCGGCGCGCGCGCCACCGGACCGGCGTCGGCCTGGACGTGCCACATCGTCTCCTTCGCAGCGTCCGCACCGCGGTCGCGGCACGGCGGGCCCATCGCTCGACGGCCGGCACGGGGCCGAGCCGGTCGGACGCCGGGAGCGCACGCGCTCCGGGCCGGCCGGTGCCGGGCTCGCCGCCCGGGCCGTCAGGCCACCGCGAGGTGCGCCCGATGCGCCGCGCGGCTGCCCGTGCTCACGGTGCTGGCCGCACGGGGACCGACGTCCGGGAGGGCCGGCCACGCGGGTCGGGCGCCGCCCGATCGACGGAGGACCTGGGGCGTCCCGCCGGACGCCTGACCTGAGTCTGTCAGCCGCGGGGGCGCTCGTCACGTCGTGCGACGGAGGTGTCGGTCACGATCGAGGTGACCACCCGTCGACCCGCCGCCGTGCCGCGAGCCCCGCCGCGACCGAGAGCAGGCACATCGCGGCGAGGTCCACGGTCACGCCGGTCGGGTCGGCGGTCGCGTCGACCTCGACGACGTCGACCGCACGGACCCAGGGGTGCCGCCCCGCCTCGACCGCCGCGTCGAGGAGCCCCGCGGGCAGCAGACCGCCGGGCCGCGCACCGGGGCACCCCGGGACGAAGACCCGGTCGACGACGTCCACGTCCAGGTCGACGTAGACGGCGTCGCAGGTCTCGGCGAGCCGGTCGAGCTCGCGCCGGACCACCGCGCCGACACCTGCGGCCCGCGCCTCGGCCACCCCGACGACGCGCACGCCACGCTCGTCGCACCACGTCCGGTACGCGCGGCTGTTCGTGAGCTCGCCGATCCCGACCTGCACCACGTGCTCACCCGGCAGCCCGTCCTCGACGAGGCCGCGCACGGGCGTCCCGTTGGTCGGCCCGTCGTGGAACCCGCGGACGTCGTGGTGCGCGTCGAGCGTGAGGAGGCCGACGCGCGCGAGGTCCGGCAGGAGCGTGCGCAGCGCGGGGCGCGTGACCGCGTTGTCCCCGCCCAGCAGGACCGCGACGTCGTGCAGCGGGAGCCCGCGCAGCCCGTCGTCGACGGCGGTCAGCGCCTGCTCCCCCGCGAGCGCAGCCACGGGCAGGTCGCCGACGTCGTGCACCGCGACCGCCTCGAGGTCGACGTCGAGCCCCGCGTGGAACGTCCCGAACCGGCTCAGCGCCCGGCGGACCGCGCCAGGCGTCCCGTGCGCACCCGACGGCGAGATCGACGTGCGGGACAGCGGCACGCCGACGACGACGAGCCGTGGCTCGCCGTGCTCGCGACCCGACACGCCCGATGCGCCCGCAGCGCCGCCGCCGCGCGCGAGCCAGTCCGACGCCCTCGGCCACTGCGGGTCCTCGCTCATCGGACCACCTCCCCACGGCGCACCACACGGTGCACGAGGTCCACACCCGGCCGGTAGGCGAGGTGCACGGGCGACGGCGCGTCGAGCACGACGAGGTCCGCGTGCGCCCCGACGCGAAGGTGCCCGACGTCGCCGTCGCGCAGCGCCGCGGCCCCACCGAGCGTCGCGGCCCGCAGCGCCTCGAGCGGCGTGAGGCCCAGCTCACGGCACGCGAGCGCGACGACGATCGGCATCGACGTCGTGAAGCTGGTGCCCGGGTTGCAGTCGGTCGCGAGCGCGACCGTGACCCCGGCGTCGACGAGCCGCCGCGCGGGCGCGTACGCCGACCGGGTGCTGAACTCCGCGACGGGGACGAGCACCGCGACGACCTCCGCGTCGCGCAGCGCGGACACGTCGTCGTCGGTCAGGTGCGTGCAGTGGTCGGCACTCGCGGCGCCCAGCTCGGCCGCGAGCCGTGCGCCCGGTCCCGGGCCCAGCTGGTTGGCGTGCACGTGGACGTCGAGCCCGCGGTCCTTCCCGGCCCGCAGCACGCGGCGGCACTGGTCCTCGTCGAACGCACCCTGCTCGCAGAACGCGTCGACCGCGGTCGCGAGCGTCGCGGCCGCGTCGAGCATCGGGCCGCAGACCAGGTCGACGTAGGCGTCCGCGTCGCCGTCGGGCACGACGTGCGCGCCCAGGAAGGTGCGGTGCTCGGTGAGCCGCGCGGCGACCTCGAGCGACCGCCGCTCGTCGTCGACCGTGAGGCCGTAGCCGGACTTGACCTCGATCGTCGTCGTCCCGGAGCGGAGCGCCTCGGCCGCGAGCGCGCGCGCCCGGGAGAGCAGCTCGTCGTCGGACGCGGCGCGCGTCGCGGCGACCGTCGTGCGGATGCCTCCCGCGGCGTAGGGCGTGCCCGCGAGGCGCGCCGCGAACTCCTCCGACCGGTCCCCGGCGAACACGAGGTGCGTGTGCGCGTCGACGAACCCGGGGACGACGCACCGGCCGTCGGCGTCGATCCGCTCGTCGGCCGACGGCGCACGCGCGGCCGGCCCCGTCCACACCACGCGGCCGCCGTCGACCACGACAGCCGCGTCACGCTGCACGGGCTCCTCGTCCCACGTGACGAGGGTTCCGATGCGGTCGACGACGAGCGCCATCAGGGCCTCCTCACAGCATCGGCATGTCGATGCCGCGGTCCCGCGCGACGTCGCGCGCGATCTCGTACCCGGCGTCCGCGTGCCGCACGACGCCCGTGCCCGGGTCGTTGGTGAGGACGCGCTCGAGCCGCCGTGCGCCGTCGACCGTCCCGTCCGCGAGCACCTGCGCGCCGCTGTGGATCGACTTGCCCATGCCGACCCCGCCGCCGTGGTGGACCGCGACCCACGCCGCGCCGCTCGCGACGTTGAGCAGCGCGTTGAGGACCGGCCAGTCCGCGATCGCGTCCGACCCGTCGCGCATCGCCTCGGTCTCGCGGTACGGCGACGCGACCGAGCCGCTGTCGAGGTGGTCGCGCCCGATGACGACGGGTGCGCTGATCCGCCCGCTCGCGACGAGCTCGTTGAGCACCACGCCCGCCTCGGCGCGCTCGCCGTACCCGAGCCAGCAGATCCGCGCCGGCAGCCCCTGGAACGCGACGCGCTCGCGCGCGAGCGGGATCCACCGCTGCACGTACGAATTGGCGGGGAACGCCTTGAGGAGCGCCTCGTCGGCGACGGCGATGTCCGCCGGGTCGCCCGAGAGCGCGACGAGCCGGAACGGCCCGATCCCCTCGCAGAACAGCGGCCGGATGAACGCGGGGACGAACCCGGGGTACGCGAACGCGTCGTCGTAGCCGGCCTCGCGCGCCTCGCCGCGCAGGTTGTTGCCGTAGTCGAACACCGCGGCCCCGGCCCGGGAGAACCCGACCATCGCGGTGCAGTGCTCGACCATCGACTGCCGCGCGAGCGCGACGTACGCCGCCGGGTCGGATGCGCGCAGCGCGGCGGCCTCCTCGAGCGACAACCCCTTCGGCACGTAGCCGTTGAGCGGGTCGTGCGCGCTGGTCTGGTCGGTGACGACGTCGACGTGCTCGCCGCGCGCGAGCAGCGCGGGCAGCGCCTCTGCCGCGTTGGCGACGACGCCCACCGACAGCGCGCGCCCCGCAGCCGCCGCCTCGCGCACGCGGCGCAGGCCGTCCTCGACCGAGTCGGCGATCTCGTCGAGGTACCGCGTCTCGGCGCGCCGCCGGACGCGCGCAGGGTCGACATCCAGGCACAGCGCGGTCCCGCCGTTCATGGTGACCGCGAGCGGTTGCGCACCGCCCATGCCGCCGAGCCCAGCGGTCAGGACGACCTTGCCGCGCAGCGTCCCGTCGAAGCGCTGCTCCGCGAGCGCGGCGAACGTCTGGAACGTGCCCTGCACGATCCCCTGCGTGCCGATGTAGATCCACGAGCCCGCAGTCATCTGCCCGTACATCGTCAGGCCGAGCGCCTCGAGCTCCCAGAACCGGTCCCACGTCGCCCACCCGGGCACGAGGTGGCTGTTCGCGAGCAGCACGCGCGGCGCGTGTTCGAACGTGCGGAAGACGGCGACCGGCTTGCCGCTCTGCACGAGCAGCGTCTCGTCGTCGTCGAGCCGGCGCAGCGTGTCCTCGATGACCCGGAGCGACCGGTGGTCGCGCGCCGCCTTGCCGCTGCCGCCGTAGACGACGAGGTCCTCGGGCCGCTCGGCGACATCAGGGTGGAGGTTGTTGCGCAGGCACCGCAGCGCCGCCTCCTGCATCCAGCCCTTGCACTCCACGGTCACTCCAGGGGTCCGGTGACGGCCTCGACGGCCGCCAGCAGCTCGCCGCCGCGCACGAGTGCGACGGCGGCCTCGATTTCGGGCGCGAGGTACCGGTCGGTGCCCGGCCCGGGGACGTGCGCGCGCAGCGCGGCGACCGCTGCGGCGGTGCCGGCCGCGGGTCGCAGGGGCGCGCGCAGGTCGAGCGCGCGCGCCGCGGTGAGGACCTCGATCGCGAGCACCCGGGTGAGGGCGTCGACCGCGCGGCGCAGCTTGCGGGCCGCACCCCAGCCCATCGAGACGTGGTCCTCCTGCATCGCCGAGCTCGGGATGCTGTCGACGCTCGCGGGCACCGCGAGCCGCTTGAGCTCGCTGACGAGTCCCGCCTGCGTGTACTGCGCGATCATGAGCCCGCTGTCCACGCCGGGGTCGTCCGCGAGGAACGGCGGGAGGCCGTGCGACCGGTTCGCGTCGAGCATCCGGTCCGTGCGGCGCTCGCTGATCGACGCGACGTCGGCCGCCGCGATCGCGAGGAAGTCGAGCACGTACGCGACGGGCGCGCCGTGGAAGTTGCCGTTGGACTCCAGGCGCCCGTCGTCGAGCAGCACCGGGTTGTCGATCGCGCTGGCCGCCTCGCGCGACGCGACGAGCCGCGCGTGCGCGAGCGTGTCGCGTGCGGCGCCCGCGACCTGGGGCGCGCAGCGCAGCGAGTACGCGTCCTGGACACGCGTGCACTCGGGCCCGCGGTGCGACGCGACGACCTCGCTGCCCTCGAGCAGGCGACGCATGTTCGCGGCCGCGAGCGCCTGGCCGGGGTGCGGACGCAGCGCCATGAGCTCCTCGGCGAGCACGCGGTCCGTGCCGAGCAGCGCCTCGACGCTCATCGCGGCGGCGACATCCGCGACGCGCAGCAGCCGGTCGAGGTCGGCGCACGCGAGCATGAGCATCGCGAGCATCCCGTCGGTGCCGTTGATGAGCGCGAGGCCCTCCTTCTCCGCGAGGATGACGGGCGCGATGCCGGCGCGCTCGAGCGCCTCGGCCGCCGGGACGACGTCGCCGTCGACGCGGACCTGGCCCTCGCCCATGACCGCGAGCGCGACGTGTGCGAGCGGCGCGAGGTCACCCGAGCAGCCCAGCGACCCGAACTCGCGGACGACGGGCGTGATGCCGGCGTCGAGCAGCGCGGCGTACGCCTGCGCCGTCTCGGGCCGGACGCCCGTGTGCCCCGAGACGAGCGTGCGCAGCCGCAGGAGCATGAGTCCGCGGACCACCTCGTCCTCGACCTCGGCGCCCGAGCTCGCGGCGTGCGAGCGGACCAGGCTGCGCTGGAGCTGCGTGCGCGACGCCCGCGGGATGTGCCGGGTCGCGAGCGCGCCGAAGCCCGTCGAGACGCCGTAGACGGGTGTGTCCGAGGCGGCGAGGTCGTCGACGTGGCGGCGCGCGACGGCGAGCCGCTCGAGGCACTCGGGGTCGAGGACGACGGGTGCCCGGTCGCGCGCGACCGCGACGACCTCCTCCTCGCTGAGCGGCCGACCAGGGTGAACGACGACGTCCATGGGCTGACTCTGTCCCACCGCGGCTTCGGCGGGTAGGGGTGCGGCCCCGGCCCGTGTCTCAGATGTGAGACGGTGGCGCGGTGTCGGCCGGGCGGGCGTTGGCGGTGCTGCGGGTCCTCGCCGCCGCACCCGGCCCGCTGCCCGCGGAGGCCGTCGCAGCGCAGGTCGGCGCCCCGAGGGCCTCGACGTACCGGCTGCTGCGGGTCATGGCGGACGAGGGCTTCGTCGTTCACTTCCCCGAGGAGCGGCGCTGGGGCCTGGGCATCGCGACGTTCGAGGTCGGTCAGGCGTACCTGCGCCGCGATCCGCTCGAGCGCCTCGCCCGGCCGGTCCTCCTGCGGCTCGTGCGCTCGCTGCGCCGCACCGCGCACCTGGGCGTGCTGCACGGCGCCGAGACGCTCTACCTCCTGGTCGAGCGTCCGCCGACGACGGCGCCGTTCGTCACCGCCGTGGGTGTGCGCCTCCCGGCGCAGGTCACCGCGAGCGGGCGCGCGCTGCTCGCGCACCTTCCCGACGCGCACGTCCGCGCGCTGCTCGGCGAGGAGCTCGTGCGCAGGGGCGACCGCGGCCCGGCGGACGTCGACGCCCTGCTCGCCGAGCTCGCGACCGAGCGCGCGCAGGGGTGGTCGGCCGAGGACGGGCTCGTCACCCCCGGCCGCCGGTCCGTCGCCGCGGCGGCGTTCGACGCCACGGGGCGCCCGGCCGCGGCCATCAGCGTCACGACCGACGACGACGACCGGACGCCGCGCTCCGACCTGGTCGACGGCGTGCTTGCGGCGGCCGACGACCTGACCAAGCGCCTCGGCGGGAAGTCCCCGCGCGACTAGCCTGGACGTATGCGCCGGGCGCGGTCGCGGTCCCTCATGGACCTCGACGAGGTCGACGTCCTCATCGACGAGGGCGAGGCCACGGACGAGGTGCGCGACCTGCTGCACCAGATCGCCCTCGAGGCGCAGCGGCTGCGGGCCGGGTCGCCGGGTGATCCGCACCTGGAACCCGACGAGCCTCCGGCTGCCCCGCCCGAGCCGGCGAGCGGCTTCGCGACCGCGCGTCGGTGGGCGAGACGACCGGCAGGCCGGGCCGTCGGCGTCGTCGTCGCGGTGCTGGTCGCGCTCGGCGTCGGTCAGCACGTGGTCGAGGCGCGTGCCGCGGCGCAGCGAGCCGCGACGCTCGCCGCGAACCCGGCCGTGCTGCGGGGGGCTTCCGGGCCGCCGGTCGAGTCGTGGCGGGTCCCCGGCCGGGTGGCCGTGCCGCTCGACGACGCGCTCCTCGTGGTCGACGGCACCCGCCTGGTCCGGGTCGACCCCGCGACCGGCGCGGAGGTGTGGGCGGCGTCGGACGACGTCGGGGCCGTCGCGGCGGGCGGGCGGTGCTTCGCCGTCGACGACGTCGTCCGTGGTGCGGCGGGTGACCGCGGTGCGGCGGACCGCTTCGTGGCGTGCGTCGACGGGGAGGTGATGCCGGTGGCGGCGCGGGACGGTGCGCCCGCCCGCGTCGTCGTCGTCGACGCGGGGACCGGGCGGGCCACGCTCACGCTCGCGCCCGAGGGTGCGCTGCTGTCGGCCGAACCCGTCGGCCGGGACCTGCTCACCCTCGCGGTCCTGCCGGACGGTCGGCTGCGCGCGGACCTGTGGGACGTCGCCGCCGGGACGGCCCGGTGGGAGCGCGTGAGCGCTCGGCCCGCGGCGGGACCGAGCGACCTGCCCGTGGTCGAGCACCGGGCCGGGTCGGTGACGGTCGGGACCGTCTCGATCGACCTCGCGACGGGCGAGCAGGTGCCGCTCGACGAGGCGCTCCGCGCGCCCTTGCGGACCGAGACGCACACGCTCCCGGGCGCGACGCTCACGTGGTCCTGGTACCCGGGCTCGCCCGCGGGCCGGGGCCGCATGTGGACCGAGCTCACCCCGACGCACGTCCTCCCGGGACCGCCGCTCGTCCCCGCGCTGCACGACGGGTCCGAGGCCCGCACCGTCGTGATCCGCACGGTGCGGGGCGATCGGCTGCGCGCTCTCGACGTGCGGACCGGCCGGGCCCTCTGGTCGGTCCCGTGGGACCGGGCGTGGATGCTCCGCGCCACGGCCCAGGTCGGCGGCGTCCTGCTGCTCGACGACGGCACGGGGACGACGGCGCTCGACGTGCGGACCGGTGAGCGGCGCTGGGCCGTGCGCGTCGAGGCCGGTCCGGTCACCGGACCCGCGCTCACCGGCGGCGAGGTCGTCCTCCTCCCCGCGCGCGACGCGGCCGGGACGCTCGGCCTGGTGGCGCGGCGGGTCGACGACGGGGCCGAGGTCTGGCGGGCCGTGCTGCCGGACGGGACCGCGGGGCTCGGCGTCGTCGGGAAGCGGCTCGTCGCGTGGACGGGGGACGCGGTGGTCGGGCTGGAGACGACTGCGCGCGAAGCGCCTTGATCTCCGGTGTGCCCCGTCCCGCGCTATGCGCGGGAAGCGATTCATGGCGCGAGGTCGCGCTTCTGTCCGCATCAGCTGTCTCAGAACGGCGCGGGCTCGAACTAGCGATCGGACCGCTCAGGGATTCGGATCGACATAAGGTCAATCATCGGCGCCTGTCCGGTCAGCGGTGGCTATTCGCTGTAGGTGTCGAAAATGATCTCCGCGCCGAGTTCCACGAGCACCTTCAGCAAGGATGCCGAGGCAGACAGTCCGTCATGTGATGACTGGCGCGTCGCCGCCGCTTGCTCGGCTCTGTCCAGCCGCAATTGCTGCGGCGGTCAACGGTCTCGGAGGTCAACCAGGACGTTGCGGCGAGGGGCGGCCATGACGAGCGGGGTGCCAACGAGGGTCACGACGAGCAGGGGGACCATGCTCAGCAACCCGGCCCGGTCGACGATGGACAAGCCGGAAAGGGTGGCCGCCACCCAGGCAGCGGCGGCCATGAGGCACGAAGCCGACACAATGCTCAGGGCCCGCAGCCAGCCGAAGAGGACGAGGTCCACCTGCCGCATACCGAGCAGGCGTAGCAGCGACACTGCTTGCCGCTCGACGAATCCGAGTAGCGCGAGGAGGATGGCCGCTGCGGCGGCACCGACCCAAGGCAGCACGCGATAGCCAGTCCGCAGCGACTCGTCGACCGCATCCTCCGGTGTCTCGTCACGAAGCACGCCGACTGAGGCCTCCGGGCTCGAGGGCAGACTGGACAGGACAGTGCCCGCCACGCTCGCCCGCATGCCGGGTTCCGCCTCCACCCAGCACTCGTCCGCGCCGCTGCGCTCCGCCGTCGCGGCGAGACGCCAAATCCCGAAGACCTCGGCACGGTCGGCGAACGAGACCACCGCCAGGACGTCGAGCGGTCCGGCATCCGTCCACTCGACCTTCGACCCCGGCGCAGCGCCCACGGACCAGGCGGCCAGCTCCCCGAGAATCACGCCCGTGCCGCGCGGGGTCGTGGTCCGCGCGCCACTCGCGACCGCAAGAAAGTCCCCGCTCGTCACGCCCGCCTGAACGGCGTTCGCGGGGGTGTCCGCCGAGTACACGGTGTCGATCGCCCGTACCGAACCCGACATCGCCACGTCGCCGCGCTCGATCGCGAGCCTGTCACATTCGGTCCGGTCGACCATGCCGCCGTCGGACGACACGACGACCACGTTGCCGCCGACGCGCACCGCCTCGTCGTACTGGGCGCGGATCTGACCGGCCATCCAACCCTGTCCAAGGACGACGGCGACCGCGATCAGGACGACCGCGCCTTCCACGACCCATGTCGCAGGGCCCGCACGCCGACGGCTCACCGCCCAAACGTTGAACACAAACGCCGGTCTACCGATCGTCACGGATCGTCCCGTCCACCATGGTCAAGACCCGCGAGCACCGCTCCGCCACAGCCGGGTCGTGCGAAGCCATGACAACCGTGGCGCCGGCCGGGACGGTGGCCAGCAGTGCGCTCACGACCCGAGCGGTGCTCACTGAGTCAAGCTGTCCCGTCGGTTCGTCGGCGAGGATGAGCGGTGCGGAAGCGACGATCGACCTAGCGACGGCCACACGCTGCGCCTGGCCGCCCGAGAGTTTGCGCGCTGGCGTGCGGTAGAACGCTCCGAGGCCCAGCTCATCGAGGACGGCCGCGCTTCGCGCGAGCGCGCGGCTCGGCGGGATGCCCCGGATGATCGCCTCAAGTGCGGCGTTCTCGAGCGCGTGGGCGCGAGGCAGGAGATTTGCTGTCTGCATCACCCAGGACGCGTCGCACCCATGGACGTCCGTAGCCGTGTCGCGCGAGGGACGCTCGCCGGTCGCCCACCACCGAACGGACCCCTCGGACGGTTGGACGACGCCACCCAGGATCGCGAGCAGTGTGGACTTGCCGCTCCCGGACGGGCCTGTGAGGCAGATCGAGTCGCCCCGCAAGACATCCATCGTTACGTCGACCACCGCTGGCGCCGCGCCGCGCGAGTACATGTAGGTCACTCCGCGGCACGAGACCAGGGGGCTGGCCGCTACCTGCATGGCCCGTGGACCCCGACTTCAATCGGGTTGGCTAGGACATCGGCATGCACCAGCATCTCGTCGTTCTCGAGGTAGGCAGCGCCCGGGATTCCCCCCACGACGACGACCTCGGCGAAGTCCGGCGCCGTCGGATCCGCCCCGGTAGCGACGCAGGCCAGGCCGCCGCCGTCCACGATCACCGCACCGGCCGGTACCGAGATCGCCGTCCCGGCTGTTTCTGGCCGTAAGGAGACCTCGAGTGTCGTCGGCGTCTCGTCGACGGTCCTGGCGAGGTCAGCGAGCCGTGATGGATCCACAGTCCCGTCCTCGAGCAGGACGAACTCCTCGTCGTACAAGGCCACGACATATCGGCCAGGCTTGAGGGCGTCCAGGGCCGTCGTCGAGAGCCGCGCCGCGGCCAGAAAGGGCTTCAGGGCGCCGATGACGGTGCCCGGGGTTGGCGCATCCGCGCCCGGTGTCACGGTGACCTCGGCGACAACGCCCGCGGTCCGTGGCGACCACACCGTCCACGACGGGTCGAACGCCGACGCACCCCGCACACCGAGAACCTCGCGACCGTACCCCTCGATCGCCACGGCGAGGTCCCGGGACCAGCCGGTCCCCTCGACCGGGTATCCCGCCGCGGTCAGGAACTCCACGACGACATGCAGCTCCTCGGCACTCGACCGCGGTCCGACGGGCGCTACCAGCGGCTTGTCCGCCTGGAGCACCCGGATGCTCCTGCCGTCGACCTCGAGCGCCGGGAGCCCGTTCGTCAACTCGAGTCCGGGGCTGAGCGCGACCGCGGTGACGACGCCCCCGGGCCCGCGGTACGTGAGCGGCTGCTCCTGCGTCCAGGCGAGCTCCAGGAGGCCCTTCTCGGCGCGGTCGAGCGCGACCTGCTCCGCAGAGACCCACACGGGCGTCGGATCGTGGTCGAGGGCGACCGGAGGAGCCGAGGCGGTCACGACCCAAACGGTGAGCAGAGCCACCGGGCCGATCACCGCCACCGCCATCGCGGCGACTGCCGACCACGCGACGCGTCGCGACCGGCCTGAGGCGCTCACCGATCCGGCTCAGCGAGGAACAGGTCGCCGAACTCGGAGACGCAGTCCTGGATGAGTTGTCTCTCCTCCTGCGACGCTCCCCCGAGCGCGGCTTCCAGTGCCGGCAGCAGATCCTGCTCGGTGACGTCCAGCTCCATGTCGACCCCAGCGTCCGTCACGCACTGCGCCATCTCGCGCCTCATCTGGTCACGTTCAGGGCCATCGGCCACGACCTGGCTCGACGACCACGCGTAGCCGACAAACTTCACGTACTCGTCGGAGCATTCCTGCATGGTGGCGAGAAATTGACGGTCTTCCTCCTCGGGATCAGCTGCGTCGCTGTAGTCAGCGGTTGCATCGAAGGTAAGCAGGCTGCCCGCCGCCACAATGGGCGTCGTCTCGTACCCGGCTTCCTCGACGCAGTCGCGCTGCGCCATCACTGCTTGGCGATACTCGTCGGCAGAGATCACACCGTCTGAGAACATACGCCGCTGGAACTCCGGCGCCGACTCAAGGTCCTGCGCGGAAAACGCCGGTCCCGCACCCTGCTGCCCGCACCCGACAGCCGCAGCGGCCACGATGACTGTGACCGCCGCGAGCCGGACCCTGGTCGTGCGCGAACAATGGGTCACATGATGTTGTGGCACTGACGAGCCTTATACACAGAGTTGATGTACAGGTCGACGCAACCCTTCTTGACGTTCGAGGCGAAGGTGTAGTTGCTCCGCTGACGCGTCAGATACACGACGCAACTCGCAAGCGATCCACTTGCCGTGCGCGACAGGAACTTGTCTCCGTCGCCAAGCGTGACCCAGTCCAGCCGGCCATAACAGATCGTGGCCAAGTTGGCCGCGACCGCAGACTCGCCGTTGGCCGTGCGCCCGGAGCCGCTGATCGAGTGCGTCAACGTCCCAGCAGGGACGTAGAAAGACTTCGTGCCGACACTGAATGATGCTGAGGAGAACAACACCTGCCCCGTTGCGGAGGCACCTGCGCCAGTGGCGCCTGTGAAAAGCATGAGGGTCGCCAATGTGGCGACCACCGCGTTGGACTGATGCGTCGGATATTCATGTGTGCCCCCTACGGTTGTCTGCCAGCGCAATGAGGATGAGTGGCCGAAACGTAGCGAATCGGGGAGGGCTCGCGTGACCAGTTGGTCAATGGTTCACCCGAACGGAGTAATAGGTACTATTGCTGACCTCGGGTGTTGACAAGTGTCAGCCCATCCCTCACAGTCCGCGAGTGACCAATGCGACCCGGACCGACTCGCACGGCGACCCCCTCAGCCCGTCGCACGGCGAACCGCGGCCGCTGAATGGCATGGCGGTGCTCGCCCTGGTCCTCTCGGTGGTGGGTGGCCCGTTAGCGATCCCCTTCGGACACATTGCGCTCAGGCAGGTCGCTGCAACCGGCGCGCGGGGTCGTCGTTTGGCGCTGGCCGGCCTCGTGATTGGGTACATCGCACTGGTCGTCATCCTGGCCTTGGTGGTGGCACCGGTCCTCTGGTCGGTCGCATCCTGATGCCCACCCACGACTCCTAGGCGGTCCAACCCCGTCGGGGGCGCCGCGTGGTGGAAGTGCGACGAGGCAGTGATCCGCCTCGGCGGGCGAACGAGATCCTGCGAACGGCGTCGGCGTATTTCGCCGCGGCGGAGCTCGACCGCCGGCTGAAGTGATCGTCGGCTACATCGACGAGCACAAGGACCGTCTCGGGGTCGAGCCGATCTGCAAGGTCCTGCAGGTCGCCCCGAGCACCTACTACGCCGCCAAGACCCGCTCGCCCTCGGCCAGGTCCCTCAGCGACGCGGCCACCACGGCGGTGATCCAACAAGTCCATGCGGAGAACTACGGCGTCTACGGGATCAACAAGATCCACGCCGAGCTCAACCGGCAAGGGCACCGAGTCGCGCGCTGCACGGTCCACCGGCTGATGCGCGCGGCCGGGCTGCGGGGGATCACCCGCGCCAAGGGGTCGCGCACGACGGTTCCCGGCGCCGGGCCGGACACCCGCCCGGACCTGGTGCAACGCCAGTTCACCGCGACCGGCCCGGGCCAGCTGTGGGTCGCGGACATCACCTACTGCCGCACATTCTCCGGGTGGGCTTACGCGGCGTTCGTGATCGACGTGTTCTCCCGGCGGGTCGTCGGGTGGCAGCTGTCGAAGTCGCTGCGCACCGACCTGGCGCTGGACGCGTTGGAGATGGGCATCTGGACCCGCCGGCGCCAGGGTCACGACCTCACCGGCCTGACCCACCACAGCGACAAGGGCGCCCAGTACGTCGCCGTCCGCTACATCTAGCGCTTGGCCGAGGCCGGCGCCGTCGCGTCGGTCGGGTCCACCGGAGATTCGTATGACTGTGAGCAGAATCGAGGGCCGCTCGGTCGGGGTCTGACCCGTGCTTACGACTGGCCGAGGTGCCTTGGCGTTGATCTGTCGACGTCGGCCGGGCGGCGATCAGCGCACACGCCCGCTGGCCGGGAGGGCGGTGACCGAATAGGGGCCTGATCGCCAAACCCGACCCATCACAGTCCTGTCCTACCCGCCCGACCAGCTGGCATCGACCACCCGCCAGCACGTCGAGACCGGAAGGGCAGCCATGACCAGCATCGCCGTCGAACCCGCTCAGCAGGAAGCCCGCCGCCGCGTCGTCGTCGGCGTCGACACCCACAAGTACGCCCACGTCGCCGTCGCGATCGACCAGTTCGGCGCCCGCCTGGGCGCCTGCTCGGTGCCGGCCAACCGGGAGGGCTACGCGCACCTCGAGGCGTGGGCCGGGGCTCTGACCGCGGGCGGACGGATCCTGGCCTACGGCGTCGAGGGCACCGGCAGCTACGGGGTCGGTCTGGCGAGCTTCCTGCGCCGCACCGGGCACCGAGTCATCGAGGTCAACCGCGGCGACCGCCGCGCGCGGCGCACCAACGGCAAGTCCGACACCCTCGACGCCGAAGCCGCCGCACGGGCGGTGCTGGGCGGGCAGGCCAGCGCGGTCCCGAAGTCGGCCGACGGGACCGCAGAGATGATCCGCCAGGTCAAGATCGCCCGCGACACGGCCCGCAAGGCCCGCACCAGCGCGATCGTCACGCTCAAGGCCGTGATCGTCACCGCACCGGCCGAGCTGCGCGAACAGCTGACCGGCCTGTCCGACAAGATCCTCGTCGACCGCTGCGCTGCATTGCGCCCCGGCGCCGTCAACAGCACGACCGCTAGCTCCAAGCACGCGCTGCGGACACTGGCCAAGCGTTACCAGGCCCTAGGCGCCGAGATCCGCGAGCACGACACGATCCTGGACGACCTGACCCGCCAGGCCGCGCCCACCCTGCGCGAGGCCATCGGGATCGGCGCCGACACTGCCGCCGAGATGCTCATCGTCCTGGGCGACAACCCCGACCGGATCCACTCCGAGGCCGCGTTCGCGAAGCTCTGTGGCACCAGCCCTGTCCCTGCATCCTCCGGGCTGACCCACCGCCACCGGCTCTCCCGCGCCGGGCACCGGGAGGCTAACGCCGCGATCTACCGCGCCGTGATCGTCCGCATGCGCTTCCACCAGCCCACGATCGACTACGTCGCCCGCCGCACCGCCGAGGGTCTGTCCAAGCGCGACATCATCCGCTGCCTCAAGCCCTACCTCGCCCGCGAGATCTACCAGCGCGTCATGACCGACCACCGCGCCCGACACCATCTCGACGAACCCGCCGCCGTGGCAAGTCTTGACCTATAGGGGCGTCAACGCCTTGGCCGAGGCGTTCAACTCGCTGTTCAAGGCCGAGCTGGTCCGCAACCGCGGTCCCTGGAAGAGCATCGACGACCTCGAGATCGCCGTCGCGGAGTGCATCGACTGGTTCAACCACCGACGCCTACACGGTGAGATCGGACTCCTCCCGCCCGCCGAGCACGAGGCCAACCACTATCGGCACCACACCGCCCCGACTACCGTCGGCGCGTCAGTTCCGAGCCTCCACTGAACCGATCACGAGACAGCCGCTCGGGACCAGCCTCAGGGGCGAGGGCTCGTGCCGTCGTCCTCCATGATGACCAGGTCGGAAAGTGCGTCATCGGGCGTGGCGGCGACACCGTCGTCGTCCTCTCGTGGCTCCTGTGGTGGCTGCGGTTCCCACGGCCAGTCACTCGGGTACTCCGGTGGCGGCCCGTCGCGGTGCGCGTCGGCCAGCGCGGCAAGGCCGGCACTGGCCTCGTCCGCCTGTCTGCGCTGGCGGAGCTGCTCCATGACCGCGAGGACGGTGGCCCGGATCGTCTCGACATCGGGCACCCCACCGGCGCGCTCGAGCCCTTCGAGCGGTGGCCGCGCGTGGGCCTCCCAGGTCACCGTCGCGTCGACAAGTCTGAGGTACGCGGTGGCGTCCCGTGGGTCGCGCAGCCAGGCGGCGGCGGCCTCCGCCAAGCGCTGCGCGAGCGTGTCCGACCGGAAGTCCGGGCTCATGCTCGAACCGTAGCGGGGCGTGCTTCGGGCCGTCTGCCGTGGTCGTGACAGTCAGGTGCCCTCGGTGTGCGGCATCACTGCGCACGGACCCTAGGCCATCCGACCGGTCGTCATCACGGATGGCGAGCTCTTGTCCGTGTCGGACCCCGGGAGTAGACCGGGAACGGCGCGACGACGCGCCACCGAGAGGGAGGGGACCGCGATGAGCGGACGCGTGGTGCACTTCGAGATCCCGTACGACGACCGCGAGCGCGCGAGCGCGTTCTACCGCGAGGTGTTCGGCTGGAAGGTCGACCACATGGCCGAGTTCGACTACACGGGCGTCACCACCGGGCCGATGTCCGAGGACGGCAGCACGACGGCGGAGCCCGGCTACATCAACGGCGGGATGGCCAAGCGCGGCGACGTCCCGGGCGGGGGCTCGGTCGTCACCATCGACGTCGAGGACATCGACGCGACGCTGTCCCGCATCGATGGGCTCGGCGGGTCGACGGTCATGGGTCGCACCGATGTCGGCGGGATGGGCTTCACGGCCTACTTCCGCGACTGCGAGGGCAACGTCGTCGGGCTCTGGCAGAACGCCTGACGGGCGTCCAGCCGGGCCGGTCCACCAGGGGACGTCAGCGCTGCGGGAACGCCCGGACCGGCCCCACCACGACGAGCCCCACCTTGTCGCCCGGCTCGGGCGGCTGGTGCCCGACGACGCGCGCGCGGATGCCGTGCTTCGACGCGGCGTCGGGCAGGTCGAGCTCGACCACCGCGTCGTGGCCGAAGTACGCGACGCGCAGCACGACGGCGTCGAGCTGCCCGGCGCCCGCGGCGGTCAGGGTGATCTGCTCGGGGCGCAGCATCACCTCGACGTCGCCGCGGGGCACGTACCCGCGCGCCGGGAGCGCGCCGAACTCGCACAGGACGCGCCCGTCGGACGACACCCCGGGTACCAGCACCGCGTCGCCGAGGAACTCCGCGACCTCCGCGTCGACCGGCTCGCCGTACAGGACGCGCGGCGGGCCGGCCTGCCGGATGCCCCCGCCGCCGACGATCGCGACCTGGTCGGCGAAGGACAGCGCCTCGCTCTGGTCGTGCGTCACGAGGACCGCCGTCGCGCCCGTCGCCCGCAGGGCCCGGGCCGTCGCGTCGCGGGTCGCCGCCCGCAGCGCGGTGTCGAGCGACGAGAACGGCTCGTCAAGCAGCACGAGACCAGGCCGGGGCGCGAGCGCGCGGGCGAGCGCCACGCGCTGCTGCTGACCGCCCGAGAGCTGGTCGGGCCGCCGGTCGGCCAGGTCGGACGGCAGGCCCACGAGGTCGAGCAGCTCGAGCACGCGGTCACGGTGACGACGACGCGGCCACGGCAGCCCGAACGCGATGTTCCCCGCGACCGACAGGTGCGGGAACAGCCCGCCCTCCTGCCGCACGTACCCCACGCCGCGCCGCTCGGGCGGCACCCACGCGCCGTCGCCGGCCACGGTCTGGTCGCCGACGACGACCTCGCCCGACCGGGGTCGCAGGAAGCCGGCGACGACCCGCAGCAGCGTCGTCTTTCCGCTGCCCGATCCACCGAGCACGGCCGTCGTCGTCCCCTCGCGCACGACGAGGTCGACGTCGTCCAGCACGGCCTCGCGGCCGTAGCCCGCGGTCACGCCGCGCAGCCGGACCTCGGTCATCGCTCCTCCAGGACGTGACGGCGCAGCAGCAGGGTCAGCGGCACCGACAGCGCGATCATCACGGCCGCGTAGGGCGCGGCGGCCGCGTAGTCGAGCTCGCTCGTCTCGCGCCAGAACGCGAGCGCAAGCGTGTCGGTGCCGGTGGGGGCCAGCAGCAGCGTGGCCGTGAGCTCGGTGCTCACGGCGAGGGTGACGAGCACGAACCCCGTCAGCACCGAGGGTGCCATGAGCGGCAGCACGACGCGCACGAGCGTGGCGGGCCCGCGCAGGCCGAGCGACCGCGCGGACTCCGACAGCTCGGGCGGCGCGGCCGCGAGACCGGCCCGCAACGAGACCATCGCGCGCGGGAGGAAAAGGATCGCGTAGGCCAGCACCGTGAGCCAGGTCGTCTGGTAGACCGGCCGCGCCCAGTCGACGGCGATCGTCACGAGCGCCAGGCCGACGACGACGCCGGGCAGCGCGCTCGCGAGGTAGGTCGCCCGCTCGAGCAGCACCGCGAGCGTCGTCCGGTAGCGGTTCACGAGCCACGCACCCGGCAGCGCGGCGACGATCGCCGCGAGCCCGCCGAGCAGCGCGAGGCCGATGGTCGCGACGGTCACCTGCACGAGCCCCGCGCTCGACGCATCCGGCTCGGCGAGCGCACGGAGGAGCCACCGCCCCACCGTGCCGACGGGCACGACGAGCGCGAGCGCGACGACGGCGACGAGCCCCGCCAGCACCGGGACGGTCCACGCGCCGAGCGCCGCCCGCGGTGCGGGACGCTGCGCGCCCGAGCCGACCCGCGCGACGCGCCGTCGTCCGCGCGCGACCACCTCGAGCGTGAGCGCGAGCAGGCACAGCGTGAGCAGGACCGACGCGAGCAGGCTTCCCGTGCTGTCGGCGAACCCGACGGCGTAGCGCTGCATGATCGCCGTGGTGAAGGTCTGGAACCGCATCATCTCGAGCACGCCGTACTCGGCGAGCAGGTGCAGCGTGACCAGCAGCGCGCCGCCCGTCAGCGCGGGCAGGAGGCGCGGCAGCACCGTCCGCACGACGGCGGCGGCCGGCGAGAGCCCGAGCGAGCGCGCGACCTCCTCGTCGGACGGGTCGAGCGCGCGCAGCAGCGCCGCGACCGGCAGGAAGACGAACGGGTAGTACGCGAGCGTCGTGACGAGCGCCGCGCCGGCGAGCCCGTCGAGCCACGGCGCGACCGTGACCCACGCGTAGGCGCTGACGAACGCGGGGACCGCGAGCGGCGCGAGGAGCAGCGTGCGCCACAGCCCGGGCCACGGCAGGGCCGTCCGCTCGACGACCCACGCGGCGAGCGTCCCGAGCACGAGCGTCGCCGGCACGGTGACCGCGACGAGCGCCCCGGTGTTGCCGAGCAGCTCGCCGACGCGCGGCCGGAGGAGGAAGTCGGCCGCCTCCGCGAGCCCGGCCGACGACGCGTCGGCCAGCACCACGAGCAGCGGCAGGACCGTGAGCGCGGTGACCACCGAGGCGGCCGCCACGACACCGCGGGTCCCGGCCCCGATCCCGCGCCTGCCCGCCGCGGCCGCGCGCGCCCCGCGGGTCCCGGTCGCGACGCGCGCCCCGCTGGCGGCCGTCGCCGCCGCGGGGGTCCTAGAGGATGCCGGCATCGGTCATCAGGTCGACGACCTGGTCGGAGTCGAGCGTGAACGGGTCGACGGGCGGCGCCTCGAGCTCCTCGAGCGTCGGCAGGGCGGGGTCGGACGCCACGTCGACCCCGACGGCGTACTCCATGGACCCGCTCTCGACGAGGACGCGCTGGCCCTCCGGGCTCGTCACGTACGCGAGGAACTGCTGCGCCTCGTCGGCCATGTCCGACGACGCGAGCACGCCGCCCGCGGACAGGCTCACGAACGCGCCCGGGTCCTCGCCACCGAAGTAGTGCAGCGCGGTGTTCGCACTGCCCTCCTTGTCGGCCGCCTGGTCCCGGTACCAGTAGTAGTGGTACATGATCCCGACGGGCACCTCGCCCGCGTTGACGGCGTTCATCGTCGCGATGTTGTTCTGGTAGACCTCGGCGTTCTCCGCGAGGCCGTCGAGCCACGCCGACGTCACCTCCTCGCCCTGGTCGGCGACCATGCCGGCGACGATCGCCTGGAAGTCGGCGCCGCCGGGCGCGGCACCCCACCGGCCGTCCCACTCGGGGTCGGCGAGGTCCATGAGCGACGCGGGCAGCTCGTCCTCGTCGATGAGGTCGGTGTTGTAGACGAGCACGGTCGAGCGCGCCGCGACGGACGTCCACAGCCCCGACGACGGCGCCATCCCGTCGCGCACCTGCGCCGCGGTGCCCTCGGCGACGGGCGCGAGCAGGCCCGCGCGCTCCACGACGGTCATCGCGGGCGAGTTCTCGGTGAGGAACACGTCGGCAGGCGACGCGTCGCCCTCCTCGACGATCATGTGGCCCATCGAGGAGTCCTGGCCCTCGCGGACCTGCGTCTCGATGCCGGTCGCCTCGGTGAACGCCTCGGCCCACGCCTGGGTCACGTTGCGGTGCTGCGACGAGTAGATCTGCAGCGCGCCGGGCTCGGCCTCGAACTCCTCGGCGTCGTCGCCGGAGGCGCCACCGCACGCGGACAGCGCGAGGGGCAGGACGACGGCGGCGGCGAGCAGGGTGCGGTGGTGACGGTGCATGCGCTTCTCTCGGGTCAGCGGGGGGCGAGCGGGGCGTTCAGCGGGACGAGCAGGACGGACGGCGGGACGACAGCGGGACGAGGTCCTGCAGCCGGCGGACCGGCCGGTCGGCGAGGCGCCACACGAGGCAACCCAGCGCGATCGAGACGAGGGTCCCGCCGAGCGGCGTCGGCACACGGCCGAGCACCTGGAACTGGACGAGGTAGACGTACAGCGACGCCGCCGCGACGACGCCGAGCACGGGGACCGCGCGCGCGGGCAGCCGGACCTCGGGGACGAGCACGAGCAGGGCGATCCCGCCGAGGATGGTGAGGTTCCGGACCGGGTCGTCGGGGAAGAACGTCACGCCGCCCACGACGGCGACCGCGAGCGTGAGCAGGCGGCGGCGCCCCGTGTCCGCGTGCGCGACGGCGGCACCGACGGCGAAGAGCCAGAACGTCGTCGGCATGATCCCGCGGAGCACGCCCTCACCCAGGTGGAGGACGACGAAGCGGGGCACCAGCGCGACGGCGGCGACCGCCACGGCGACGCGCCACGGGTCGCGCCGCCACGTGCGCGCCACGGCCGGGACCGAGAGGACCGCGGCCAGGACGACCGTGCTCGCCACGAGCGCGTCGACGAACCACAGCTCGTTGCGGAACCCGTACGTGACGTCGCCGAGGACCCAGTTCGCGAGGACCACGTTCGCCCAGCCGTAGCGGTCGTGCGTGAGCATCCCGACGAGGGCGACCGCAGCGGTCGGGACGGCGACGCCCACGAGCGTGCGCGCCGTCGCCCGCCAGCGCCCGCCCGTCGTCGGCGCGGAGAGCCCGAACCGTGCCGCGTTGAAGCCTGCGACGGCGAGCAGCGTGTGGGCCCCGCCGAGGACCCGGAAGAGGTCGGCGTGCGAGCCGCAGATGACGACGACGGCGATCGCGCGCAGCAGGACCGACGTCTCGACGGTGCGCCAGCGGCGGCGCGGGGCGCCGTCGTCGGCCCGGGTGGTGCCCGCGGCGTCGCCGCGGGGGGCGGCCGCGCGCGCGACGTCGTCGGTGGCCGCGCGGCGGGTCCGGCCCAGCTCGACGAGGTCGGCCAGGGGGCGGTGGTGCCAGCCGCGGGGCAGCGGACCGACGAGGCCCTCGAGGCGGACAGACGCCTGCACGTGGCTCAGCGAGTCGCCGCCCTGCTGGACGAAGGTCCGGTCGAGGTCGACCGCGTCCACCGCGAGGACCTCGGCGACGCAGCGTGCGACGCGCACCGCGAGGGTCGGGCTCGCGCCGACCGCCTCGGCGGTCCGGACGCGCGTCTCCTCGCACGCGTCGGGCGACCCGCCCCGCACGAGGGCCGCGCAGCCCAGGCGGTCGACCTTGCCGTTGTCGAGGCGCGCGAGCGGGACGACCGCGACGGCGACCGCCGCGGGGCCGACCCCCGACGCCTCCCCCGCGAGCCGGCGCGCACGCCCCGCGGTCTCGACGGCGGTCGTCCCCGGCTCGGGCTCGACCGCGACGGTGAGGCCCGCGTCGTCGCCGCCGACGCACACGGCCAGGCCCGCTCGCTCGAGCGCACCCTCGACCGTCGCGACGTCGATGCGCAGGCCCATGACCTTGACGAAGCCCGACCGGCGCCCGACGATCCGCAGCAGCCCGTCGGGACCGACCCGGCCGAGGTCACCCGTGCGCAGCTCGGTGAGCAGGGGACCGACCGCGAGGTCGTCGGGGTGCTCGGCGTAGCCCATCATCACGCCGGGCCCGCGCACGACGACCTCGCCCGAGCCGTCGGCGGCCTCCGCGACGGTCGTGTCCAGGTGGATCGTGGTGCCGGCGACCGGCCGTCCCACCGAGTCGGGGTGGTCGGCGACCGAGGCCGGGTCGAGCACGCTGATGCGCGCCGTGGCCTCCGTCTGGCCGTACATGACGGCGAGGTCCCAGCCGCGCTCGCGGCCGAGCGCCGCGGTCCGCAGCACGCGGTCCGGGTCCATCCGGCCGCCCGCCTGCGCGACGAGGCGCAGCGACGCGTGCTCGCGCTCGAGCACGCCCGAGGACTCCATGAGCTCGACCATGTGCGGCACGACCGCGAGCGTCGTGACACCCAGGCCGTCGACCGCGCGCCACAGCGCGTCGTCGAGCACCGAGCCGTCGTGCAGCACGACCGAGCCGCCGACGGCGAGGTGCGAGTGCAGCACCGAGAGCCCGAACGTGTAGTGCAGCGGCAGGCTCGTGACCGCGCGGTCCGCCGCGGTGAGGCGCAGCGACTCGGCGATCGCGAGGGCGTTGCTCGTGACGTTGCGGTGCGAGAGCCGGACCAGCTTGGGCGACCCGGTGCTGCCCGAGGTGCTGAGCAGGAGCGCGAGGTCGGGGTGGAGCAGGTGGTGCGGCGTCGCTGACGTGACGGCGAACGGCTCGTCCGGGTCACCGGTCGCGGTGACGTCGGGCCGGTAGCGGTCGAGGATCGCGCGCGTCCGGGCGTCGTCGGCCGTCACGAGCGCGACGTGGCCCGCCTCGAGCGTGGCGAGGTACGCGGACACGCTCTCGACGTCGGGGCGCAGCGCGAGGTGCACGAGCCGCCGACCGTCGGCGACGTCGGGCAGCCGGGCCGCGAGGGCGTCGACCCGCTCGCGCAGCTCGCCGTGGTCGAGCACGTCCCCGGAGGCGGTGACGAGGGCCGGGTCGGCGGTCCCGACGAGGTCGCCCGCGGACCCGAGCAGCGTGCTGCTCGGGCGTCGGCGGACCGTGCTGGTCGCGGGCGTCACGATGGGCGAGGTTAGCCTTGCCTACCTTGACCGCACAAACAGCGAGGTGAGGCGTGGACGTCGAGGTGTGGTGGTCCTCGATCGTCGCGGCCGACGACGCCGCCCTCGCGCTCCTCGACGCGACCGAGCGCGCGCGCCTCGGGTCGCTCGACTCGCCCGCGGACCGCGGCCGGTCGGCCGTCGGCGCCGCGCTGCTGCGCGTCGCGGTCGCCGCCCGGCTCGGGACCGACCCGCGCGACGTCGTCGTCGACCGCACGTGCACCGAGTGCGGACGGCCCCACGGTGCGCCGCGCGTCGTCGGGCCGGGCTCGTGGACGGGCTCGTGGACGGGCTCGCGGACGGGCTCGGCGGTCGCGGCGCCACGCGTCTCGGTGTCGCACTCGGGGCTGCTCGTCGTCGTCGCGCTGAGCGGCGGCTCACCCGTGGGCGTCGACGTGCAGCGCGAGGCGGACCTCCCGGGCGCGGCCGGCCCGGCGGAGGCCGCGGCGTGGGTGCGGCACGAGGCCGGGATGAAGCTGCAGGGCGCCGCGCTCGCCGTCGGCGACGAGGTGCACCCCGACGCCGACGTGGTGACGACCCCGCTCGTCGCACCGCTCGACGGCTACGCGGCGGCCCTCGCGACGGTCGGCCGGCCCGGGCGGCCCGTCGTGCGGCACTGGCCGGGTCGGGGCGGCGACCACGCTCCGGATGCCGACGACGGCGCGGCGTGATCGGCTGGCCGGAGCACCGACCGACCGAGGAGTCACCATGCGCCGCCGTCTCGCCACCCTGACCGCCGTGCCCCTGCTCCTGCTCGTGGGCTGCTCCGCCGACGAGGGGTCGCCGCAGGGCGGCACCGACCGCGGCGTCGAGGACACGGACGACCTCGAGCAGACCGAGCCGCCCGCCTCGGTCGACGCGGACGCGGGCGACGACGACGGCTCCGGCGGCGAGGAGGGTGAGCCGTTCCAGTGCACGCCGCTGTCGGTCGACCCGGCCGGCGTCTACACGGTTGGCGACGCCGGCACGGTCGAGCTCCTCGCGGTCGACGGCGTGCTCGACCTGGGCGAGGTCATCCCTGCCGACGGCTGGACCCACGAGGTCACCGAGGAGGACGACGACGACGTCGAGGTCACGTTCACCGACGGCGACGGCGGCGACATCGCGCTCGTGGCGAGCCTCCAGGAGGACGACGCCGACCCGACGCTCGAGATCTGCGCGCGCGTCGAGTGACGGGCGGCCCACCCCCACCCGCCGCTCGTGCCCAGCACGCCGCCGTACCCTGGCGGGCGTGCCCTCCACCACCGCTCGCCCTGGCCTGACCGCCCCCGGGGGCGTCGTCGCCGGCGGCGTGCTGGCGGTCGTCGCCGCCGTGGTCGGGGTCACGGTCTCCGGCGCCGCGGGCGCGACCGACCTGCTCGACCCGGGCGCCGTCGTGCGCTGGGGCTCACCCGTCGTGACCGTCCTCGCGGAGCTCGCGGCCGCCGTCACGCTCGGCGGGCTGCTCCTCGCCGCCGCGGTCCTCCCGCGCGGCTCGGGCCGTCGCACGTCGGACGGGCGCGCGTGGCCGAGCGCGACCGCCGTCGCCGGCGCCGCCGCCGGTGCGTGGACGCTTCTCGCGGTCGCCGACCTCGTCCTGACCTACGCGCGCATCGCGGGCACCCGGCTCGACGCCGAGGGGTTCGGCCCGCAGCTCGGCCTGTTCGCGACGTCGATCTCGCTCGGGCGGACGCTCGCGGGCGTCGTCGCGTGCGCCGCGGTGACGACCGTGCTCGCGCTCCTCGCGACCGGACCGCGCAGCGCCGCCCTCGCCGCTGCTCCCGCGCTGACCGGCTTCGTGCTGTGGGCGCAGACCGGTCACGCGTCCGGCGACACCAACCACGAGCTCGCGGTCGGCGCGATGGTGCTCCACCTCGTGGGCGCGGCGCTGTGGATCGGCGGGCTGGCCGCGATCGCGCTGATCGCGCACCGCCTCGGGGACGACCTGCGCGCCACGGTCGCGCGGTGGTCGCCCGTCGCGGCGTGGAGCCTCGCCGCCGTCGCGGGGTCGGGCCTGGTCAACTCGGCCCTGCGCACCGGTGGCCTCGACGACCTGTCGACGCCGTACGGCCGCCTGCTCGTCGCCAAGGTCGTGCTCACGGCCGGGCTCGCGCTGCTGGGCCTCGCGCACCGCCGCTCGGTCATCCCCCGGCTCGGGCCGACGGCGAGCGGTCGCGCCCCCGCGCTGTTCTGGCGGCTCGCGGCGGTCGAGCTCGGGCTCATGGGCGCGGTGTCCGGCGTGGCGGCGGCGCTCGGCAGCACCGAGCCCCCCGTCGCCCAGGAGCAGGTCGGCGACCTCACCCCCGCCGAGATCGTGACCGGGCACCCGCTGCCCCCGTCGCCGCGTCCCGACCTGTGGCTCACGTCGTTCCGCTGGGACGTCCTCGTCGCGGCGGGGTGCCTCGCCGCCGTCGTCGTCTACGTGCGCTGGGCGCTGCGACTGCGCGCCCGCGGCGACCGCTGGCCGGTCGGGCGCACGCTGAGCGCCGTCGCCGGCCTGGTGCTGCTCGCCTGGGTGACGTCCGGCGGGCCCGCGGTCTACGGGCACGTGCTGTTCAGCGCCCACATGATCCAGCACATGATCATGGTGATGGTCGTGCCGATCTTCCTCGCGCTGTCCGCCCCGGTGACGCTCGCGGCCCGCGCGCTGCCCGTGCGGCACGACGGGTCGCGGGGTCCCCGCGAGTGGCTGCTCGGACTCGTGCACTCGCGCTGGGCGGGCTTCTGGGCGCACCCCGTCGTCGCGGCGGTGAACTTCGCCGGGTCGATGATCGCCTTCTACTACACGCCCGCGTTCGAGTACGCGCTGCGGTGGCAGGTCGGCCACCTGCTGATGGTCGCCCACTTCACACTCGCCGGGTACCTGTTCGTCAACGCGCTCGTCGGGATCGACCCGGGCCCGGACCGTCCGGCGTTCCCGATCCGGCTCGTCCTGCTGTTCGGCACGATGGTGTTCCACGCGTTCTTCGGCGTCGCGCTCGTCACGCAGGAGTCGCTCCTCGTCCCCGAGTGGTTCGGCCTGCTCGGGCGGCCGTGGGGACCGTCGGCGCTCGCGGACCAGCGCGACGGCGGTGCCATCGCGTGGGGGATCAGCGAGCTGCCGATGCTCGCGCTCGCGATCGGCATCGCGCTCGCCTGGACCAAGGACGACGAGCGCACCGCCAAGCGCCTCGACCGGGCCGCGGACCGCGACGGCGACGCCGAGCTGGTCGCCTACAACGCGATGCTCGCGCGCATGGCGGGGGCCTCGCAGGACGGTTCACCCGAGCGGGCGACCGAGGTCCGCTCGCCGCGCGCACCCGGATGACCTCGGACATGATCGTGGGGACGGACGCCATCGTCCGCGACAAGGAGGCACGGTCATGGGTATCGGAAGTGGCATCTTCCTCATCGTCGTCGGCGCGATCCTCGCTTTCGCGATCGCCCCGGACACGTGGGACGTCGTCAACCTCAACATCGTCGGCTACATCTGCATCGCGGCCGGCATCCTCGCCCTGGTCATGGGCCTGATCTACAACCAGCAGCGCTCGCACACGAGCCACCGCGTCGAGCGGTACGAGAACCGGACCCCCCCGCCGGCCGTCTGACGCGAGCGTCACCGGCGCGGGCTCGCCCCGCGCCCTCACGCACCGAAGGGCCGCCCCGTGGGGCGGCCCTTCGTGCTGTGCGCGGAGGTCGTGGCCGGCAGGGCCGGCCCTCCCCGCCCGCGTCGCATGTCGTCGTCGACGGCCCCGTGCCGGCTCAGCCGACCGGCAGGTCCCGTCGGCGGAACCCGACGAACGCGAGCGCCCAGAGCCCGGCCGCGACCACCGAGAGGACGAGCAGCGACCCGGCGCCGAGGTCCTCGACCGGGACGCGCGGCACGGCGGCGAAGGGGTCGACGGCGGTGACCGCCGACGGCAGGTCGAGCAACGGCCCGAACACCCCCGCGACGAACCCGAACGCGAGCAGCGCCCACGGCAGCGGCGCCGCGGCGCGCGGGACCCACGCGTACAGGGCCGCCGTCAGGCCGAGGTACACCGCGAGCCCGGGCACGTACGCGACCGCGGCCTCGACGTACGTGCCGACACCCGGGTCGGTGATGCCGACCAGTGCGGCCCCGAGCCAGAGCGTGAGCGCCGTCGTGGCCGCGAGGACCACCGTCCCGAGCGTCGCGACGCCGAGCTGCGCGCCCAGCCAGCGGCCGCGCGACACCGGCAGCGCGAGCATCGGCTCGAGCCGTCCCGCCGACTCCTCGGTCCGCACCCGCAGCACCGCGGCGATCCCGTAGCCCGCGGCGAGCAGCATCCCGAACAGCACCATCACCGCGAGGAAGCCGCCGACGAGCTGCTCGCGGCCGCCGAACAGCTCGAGCACCTCGGGGCTCGTCGCGGCGACCTCGGCGAACATCTCCTCGACACCCTCGAGGTACGTGCCGCTCGCCGTCCACATGAGGCCCAGGCCCACGGTCCACCACAGGAGCGCGGTGCGCTGCTGCCGCCATGCGAGCGCGAACGGCGAGCGGAGGGCGGGTGCGGCCTGCGCCCGCCCCGGCCGCTGGGCCACCAGCCCGGCGCCGAGGTCGCGGCGCGACGCGAGCGCGACGCCGACGGCCAGGACCACCACGACGAGGACCACGTGCAGCGCGAGCGGCCACCACCGCAGGTCGACGAACGCGCGCATCTGCTGCGCCCACCCGATCGGCGACGTCCACGACAGCCACGAGCCGTGCGTCGCCTGCATGTCGCCGAAGGCGCGCGCCATGTAGACGACCCCCAGCGCCGCGAGACCGAGGCCCGTGGCGCCGCGTGCGTGCTCCGTGACCTGCGCGACGACGACGCCGACCGCGGCGAACACGACGCCGACGAGCGCCGTCGAGAGCCCGACCGCCAGCGAGTCGGCCGGTTCGAGCCCGCCACCGACCATGACACCGGTCGTGAGCAGCCCGATCAGCACGTCGACGAGGACGACGGCGACGAACGCCGCCGCCGCCTGCGCGTGCCGCCCGACGACGCCCGCGCGGACGAGCTCGGCGCGGCCGCTCTCCTCCTCCGCCCGGGTGTTCCGGACCACCTGCATGACGTTGAGGATCGCGAGGGCGATCGCGACCCAGCCGATGATCTCGTTCGAGAGCATCGCGCCGATCGTGTAGTCGTCGAGGCCGTACCCCGGCCCGGCCATCATCGTGCTGACGGGCGTGCCCATGATCGCCGCGCGCGACTGCCGCTCGGCGGGCGTCGTGTACAGCGCCGACAGCGCCCCGACGAAGTACACGTACATGAGCGTGATCGACCCGGCCCACACCGCGAGCCGGACGCGGTCGCGCCGCAGGACGAACCGCAGGAGGTGCCCGGTCCCGGTGAGGTCGACGCCGCCGCTGCGGGGTGCGCGGGCCGCGGCGTGCGGGCTGGTGGGGAGGGCGCTCGCGGCGACCGGCGCGGTCACCGCGCACCTGCCGCGGCGCGGTCCGCCGGGGCGTCCGGCGCGTCGCCGTAGTGCCGCATGAAGAGCTCCTCGAGCGACGGCGGCGCGGCCGTGAAGCTGCGCACCCCGAGCTGCCCGAGCGCGGCGAGGACGCCCCCGACGTGGTCGGCGTCGACGTCGAAGCGCACCCGGGTGCCCTGGCCGTTCGGCTGCGTCACGACGTCGTGCACGCCCGGGAGCCGCGAGATCGCCGCCGGGTCGCCCGTCACGACGGTGTCGACGTTCGAGCGCGTGAGGTGCCGCAGCTCCTCGAGCGTCCCGGACTCGACCGCACGTCCCGCCCGGATGATCGTCACGGTGTCGCAGACCTTCTCGACCTCGTGGAGGATGTGGCTGCTCAGGAGGACCGAGCGGCCCTGCGCCTTGACCTCCCGCAGGTAGTCCGTGAAGACGGCCTCCATGAGCGGGTCGAGCCCCGACGTCGGCTCGTCGAGGACGAGCAGCTCGACGTCGGACGCGAACGCCGCCACGAGGGCGACCTTCTGCCGGTTGCCCTTGGAGTAGGTGCGCGCCTTCTTGGTCGGGTCGAGCTCGAACCGCTCGAGGAGCTCGGCGCGGCGCCGCGGGTCGGCCGGTCCGCGCAGACGCGTGAGCAGGTCGATCACCTCGCCGCCGGTGAGGTTGGGCCACAGGCTCACGTCGCCCGGCACGTAGGCGAGGCGGCGGTGCAGGGGCACGGCGTCGGCCCACGGGTCGCCGCCGAGCAGGCGCACGTCACCCGCGTCGGCGCGCAGGAGGCCGAGGAGCACGCGGATGGTCGTGGACTTCCCGGCCCCGTTGGGACCGAGGAAGCCGGCGACCTCGCCGACACCGACGGTCAGGTCGAGGCCGTCGAGCGCGTTCACCGCGCCGAAGGACTTGTGCAGGTCGTGGATCTCGATCGCGGGCGCCGCGGCGCCCGGGGTGGTGCTGGTCATGGTTCCCCGCTTCGGGTGGAGGTGTGGGTCAGCTCGCGTCCTCGCGGGCGCCGGGCGGGTCGGAGACGTAGAGCAGGTACTCGTCGAGCATCCGGCGGCTCGTCAGCATGCCCTCGGTGTAGAGCTCCAGGGCGGGCAGCGTGATCGCCTCGAAGTGCCGTCGCATCATGGCGGCGACGTCGGCCGGGTCGTCGGGCGGGTCGAGCGCCATCGACAGCAGGCCCGCGCCCAGCGCCGACAGGACGAGGTAGCGCGCACGGGCCTCCTCGTCGCGGCTGGGGACGATGACGCCCGCCGCCACGCCATCGGCGAGGTAGGCGACCGCGTCCTCGACCATGTGGTCGACGAACGCCTTGGCGAGCGGGCCGCCGTGCTGGAGGGACCGCATGACGTAGGCGAAGACCGGCGCGTACTGCTCGGCCGTCGCGAGGTACTCGAGGAACCGGCTGCCCGAGGACTCGACGAGGCTCTCCCGTTTGGCGTGGCGGATCTCCTGCAGCACGTGCGCGTCGCACGCCTCGCGGAGCCGCTCCTTGGTCCCGAAGTGGTGGATGACGAGCGCGGGGCTCACGCCGGCGTCGGCGGCGACGGTCCGGACGGAGGCGCCGAACCCGTCCCGGCCGAAGCGCAGGACGGCGACGTCGCGGATGCGGGCGCGGGTGGTCAGGTCCTCGACGGAGGACTCGCGGGACCGCCCGGCTGAACGCACGTACAGCAACCTATACACGTGTTCAGTGCCGTGCAAGGGCCGTCGGGCCCGGACTCGACCGGGTCCTGCCTGGGGCTCTCCCGATCACCCTCACCCGGTCGCCGGCGGCGACCCCCGGCGGCGACCGCCGGCTGGCAATCGATGGCCTGCTCGCCGCGACTTCGCGGACCCACGCCCGACTTCGCGTCGGCCGCACACGAGCTCGCCGTAGATGCGCGAGCTCGGCGCCCCGGGGCCGGGCCCTAGCCGACGACCCGCGCCGTCACGCGTCCCAGACTCCCCTCCGCCGCCGGACCCGCGCCGTCACGCATCCGAGGTCGAGCCCCCTCCCGCCGCCGCCCGCGACTTCGCGCATCCGCCGCCGACTTCGCGCTCCCTACACGCGAGCTCGTCGCAGGAACGCGAACTCGGCGTTCCGGGCCGGGCCGCGTCTCCCTCTGCCGCGGGGAGGGCAGGGAGGAGCGGCGACGGCGCGTCCGGTCGGCAACAAAGGCGACGACGACGGCGACGGTCGGCGGGCGGCAGGCGGCGGGCGGCAGGCGGCGGTGCGTCCGGTCAGCGACGACGACGACGGCGGTCGGCGGGCGGCAGGCGGCGGTGCGTCCGGTCGGCGACGACGGCGACGACGGCGACGACGGCGACGGCGACAACGGCGGCGGCGGGACCGCACAGGCGCACGGTCGGATCGGCGGCGCAGCCGGCCGAGACCGCCGCTTCCGGCCGAGACAGCCGCTCGCGACTGGCTATCTCACCGGCAAACGGCTGCCTCGCGGGCAACCGGCCGTCTCACCGTCGACCGGCCGCCTCGCCGTCGACCGACTGTCCCGCAGATCCGGCCCGGACATGCAGAAGACCCGCTGCGCAGGGGGGCAAGCAGCGGGTCCTCTTGGTTGAATCTTACACGACGAAGCCGGTTCTCCTAGACGTCCAGGATCCCGCGCACGATGCTGTCGCTCGAGTGGCTCGGGTCGCCGTCGAACGGCTCGTCGGACACGTCGACGACCGGGTACTCGCCCAGGTCCAGGTCCGCCGGCAGCACGAACCGCCCGGTCCCGCCCTCGAGCACGCCGAGGCTCACCAGCTTGGTCACGTCGCGGTCGATCAGCCAGACCTCGCGGAACCCGTCGGCGTCGCCGCCGTCAACCGTGAGGACCAGCTCGCGCGACCCGTCGTCGGCGACCTCGACGCGCGCCGAGCCCTCCGCGGACCACCCGGGCAGCGGGTCGAGCGCCGCCTCCGCGAGCACCGGGACCTGCGCGACGTCGTCGCGGCCCGTCCACCACGCACCACCCGCACCGCCGACGACGACG
>JAUZVJ010000002.1:0-183932 GCA_031844515.1 Actinotalea sp. AC32
CCTCCCTTCGCGGTCGCTGCGGTCGACGAGAAACCGCTGACGTTTGCCGAGTATGCAACGGCATGGCTGACCGCCCGGGAGCTCAAGCCGCGAACCCGGGCCCACTATCGAGCGCTGCTGCACGACCGTCTTGTTCCCGCCTTCGGTGACCGCCCGCTCGCGCGTATCCGGCCCGCCGATGTGCGCCTGTGGTACGCAGAACTCGACAGCAGCACCCCGACCCTCCGGGCCCACACCTATGCACTGCTCCGAACCATCCTCAACACCGCCGTCGCGGATGAGCTCCTGACCACCAACCCGTGCCGCGTCGCGGGTGCCGGAGTGACCAAGCGGGTCCGCGCGATCCGGCCGGCATCGCTCGCCGAGCTTGAGGCGCTCACGGCCGAGATGCCCGAACGGCTCCAGGCGATGGTTCTGCTGGCTGCATGGTGCGCGCTGCGGTTCGGCGAGCTAGTCGAGCTACGTCGTGGAGACGTCGACCTTCGGCGCGGGGTGGTCCGCGTGCGCAGGGGAGCGGTCCGAGTCGACGGCCAGATCGTCGTCGGGACACCGAAGTCCGCGGCGGGCGTCCGGGACGTCGCGATCCCACCCCACCTCGTTCCGGTGCTGCAGCGGCACCTCGATCAACATGTCGGAGCGAGAAGGGATGCGCTGCTGTTCCCTGCCGCCGACGGGCGGAACCTGAGCCCGAACAGCCTCTACTGGCACTTCTCGACAGCTCGCGCCGCGGCGGGCCGGCCGGACCTGCGGTTCCACGACCTGCGCCACACCGGAGCCGTCCTCGCTGCCTCGACTGGAGCCACGCTCGCGGAGCTCATGGCCCGACTCGGACACTCGACCTCCGTTGCCGCCATGAAGTATCAGCACGCGTCTGCTGCGCGCGACCGCGCCATTGCGGAGGCCCTTTCGGGTCTTGCTACGGCACCGGCGGATTGACTGGGGGCCAAGGGGTCGCAGGTTCAAATCCTGTCATCCCGACAGTGAACGAGCAGGTCAGAGGCCCGCACTGCTTCGGCGGGGCGGGCCTTCTGGCTGCTGGGGAGCCTACGGGGGAGCCTAAGTACGCCCTGGACGTGTGTGACTTCGGCAGATGGTGGACACCTTGGTTCCGGTTCCTGCCTGACAGGTTGCGGACGCGGTTTCGGTAGGTGGGCGACAGTGGTTCCGGTTCCTGCCTGACACTCGTGCTGCCTTCCGCGGGAGCTGAGTCTCGCCGAGAGTAGAGAGGTGTCGGGGATGGTCTCCCTCGCTCAGAAAAGCCCTGTGCTGCGTTGACCGTCCTCGCAGTCGGCATCGCGCGGGGACTCATCGCGCTTCGATCGCGAGAAGCGTGACCGCACGAAGTAGCGACGCTCCCTTTCACTCTGCCGACGCCTCCGGCCAGCCGTCCGGGACCGGCCAAGCGCCGACGGCGCCAAGTATCGCGAGCTCGGCCAGTGGCGCGGCGATGAAGGCAACACCGTGCGGCCCGTCGAGCTCGAGGACCCACCATGACCCAAGCAGGCGCACTGGCGATCGGACGCTTCCCGGCGCATGGACGCGCTGGGGCGTCAGGGTCGTTATCGGAATCTCGCGGTCTAGGCCCTGCAAGTAGCGGACACGGCCGGCGGACAGGTCGAGTACGCCCGAGTCGGGAAAGCGGGGGCACCACGGTGGCGCACCAAACACGGCACAAGTGAAGGAGTGCGATCCTCCCTTATCGAGCGCTCTCAGCACTCGTGTCGGCGTGGTTCTCCGCCACCCATCGGCGGTGTCCAGCCCACCGGTGACGAGCCCTACGGCCAGCTCCAGTACCGAACCAACCGCGGCGAGCGCGCGTTGCCCGGAGGTCCGCCGCGGCAAGGGCCAAGGCGTCCCGACTCCAGGAGGCGGGGGTGGGGAATCTCCCCCGGCTCGCTCAGGACCAGACACGGTCCGAGTCTTCCACGTCTGCCCGCCAGCGGTGAGAGCCGATAGACCCCAGAGCAAGGTCCTGAACGCCATGCAGGCGGGCGCGCGGGCCGCGGCAGATCCGGGCGTTTGGTAGCGCGCCGACTCCACCGGCGGGCGAAGTCGTCGCTGAGACCCGCAGTCCCCGGCGTCAGCCATCATCAGCCGCCGACGTGCGGCCCGCGCGATGATCCCGGCATGAGGCGACTCCGACCGGTGTGCACCGGCCGCACGACGCGGCTTGCCGACGCCTTCCGCGCTTCGCCGCGATGTGCGGCACCGCACGCCAGGTCGCCCCGGGGGAGCAGCGCGGTGGGTCGTGGACGCTGAACCCATGCACATGTGGCGAGTGCAGTGGAGGTCGTTCAGTGAGCACGGCGCGACCACCTCGTACCGGTGCGAGCTCTGCCTCGAGGTGCGCGTCGACGCACAGGGCGAGCCGCACCCCGAAGAGGGCTAGCCCGGCACGCCCAACGCATGTCGCCAGGCCGTCCTCGAGGGACGCCGGCTGCCGGGCAACGGCGCCGCGTTGGCCCTCGAGGCCCTCGAAGATCGTTCTCGATTGGGCACGTATTGGGCACGGACACGCAGAAGGCCCCGCCTAAACGGTGCCTGACCTGCGCAAACACTCTGCTCCCGCGACTGGACTCGAACCAGTAACCGTCCGATTAACAGTCGGATGCTCTGCCAATTGAGCTACGCGGGATCGCGCGGGTCGCAATGCTACCTGATGCCGAGGGGTGCGCCAGAACGCGGCGTGTCACCGCGAACCGGACCGGGAGCCCCACCTGCCGCGCGCTGCCCCGGGCGTTCAGGAGAGCCCGGCCGCCTCCCGGACGCGGGCCTCCGCCTCGTCGACCGCACGTGCCGTCGCGGGGTCCGCGAGGTCGACGTGTCCCGTGCCGATGACCTGGGTGAACAGCCGTCCGTCGGCGTCGCGCCGGAGGGCGACCCGCACCGTGCGCCGGCCCGGGAGCGCCACCTGCTCGTGGTGGACGACGGACGACTGGACCCGCTCGTGCAGCACGCGCGGCAGCCCGCCGGGTGAGCGGTCGACGAGCGCGAGCTCGGTCGCGGGCGTCCCCTCCACCCAGGTCACCGTGAGGACGCTCGTCTCGTCCGAGAGGCGCGCGGCGTCGACGTCGGTCCACGCACGGCGCAGCACGTCCTCACCGCGGACGACGGCGAGTCCGGCACGAGTCGCGACGGCCCAGCCGTCGGTGAGCTCGGCGACAGCGAGGACGTCGGGGCGCGGTGTGCCGAGGCGCTCGCGCACGTCGTCGGGCAGGGCGGGGCGTCGTCGGAACAGCGGCATGCGCCCAACCTACGACGCCCCGCCGCCGCCTCAGGTGCGGGGCTGGGTGGGGTTGGTCGGCACGCCCTGCGACGGCGGGTTCTGGACCGGGCCCTGCGTGTCGGGCGACACCTTGCTGCCGCCGGCGGGCGCGGAGGTGTCGGCGGGCGGGGCGCTCGCGTCGCCGTCGGAGGTCTCGGCGCCCTCGGCGACCGCGCGTCGACGCATCTGGAGCACCTGCACCACGGGGAGGCGGTTGCCGTGGGCTCGCTCGAACTCGAGCAGCGCGTCGATCTGGCCGACGTCGAGCGACCGGATCCGGTGGCCGAGCGCCGTCACCGAGAGGTGGTCGAAGTCCGGGATGGGCAGGGCCGTGCGTGCGGGGTCAGGCATGTCGTCCTCCGTCCTGGGCGCGGTGGCCGCGCCCGGTGTCCGTGGTCGTCAGCAGCCGAGCAGCGTGACGCTGCCGCCCGTGGCATCTCCCGATCGTGCGCGACGACGCCGCGGTCGGCCACCGGAGCCACCTCACGGCGGCCCGGCGGCGACGTCGCGCATCATCCGGAACTGCCGTCGACCATCAGCCGACGTGCTGCAGCAGGTGGTGGGCCAGGTGGGGCTTGAACCCACGACCGACGGATTATGAGTCCGCTGCTCTGACCGGCTGAGCTACTGGCCCGCGGGCGCGAAGATATCAGCGCTCACCACGACGGCTCGGGCCGGGGCAGGCCGACGAGCCGGTGGACGGTGGCGAGCCCGTCGGGTGTGCCCGGCCAGTGGCGCGCGAGGGCGTCGGGGCCGGCGACGCGCACGACCGCACGCAGCGTGAGCGCGACCGCGACGGCGTCGTCGGCGTACCCGAGCACGGGGACGACGTCGGGCACGAGGTCGACCGGTGACGCGAGGTACGCGACGAGCAGCCACAGGCGCACGCGGACGCCCCGAGGAAGCCCCTTGTCGCCGGCGAGACGCCGGACGAGCCGAACCAGGTCGGGGAGGAGGCGGAGGGCCTCGCGGACCCCGGCTGCGTCGGGTCGGGCCCGCCAGAGGACGACGACGAGCGCGGCCCACGCGAGCAGCAGGCCGACGAGGCCCCCGACGACCGCTTCCCACCAGCTCATGCGGCGATCCTCGCCGATCCGGCGGCGGAGCGCGCTAGCATCGGCTCGTGACGATGACAGAGCACACCACCGATTCGACCGGAGCACGTGACGGGGCCGTCGGGACACCTGTCGACGCTGAGGCGCTCGCCGCCGCCGCGTCGCTGTTCCACGGCTTCAGCGACCCCTCCCGCCTCGCGATCCTCACGCACCTCGCGCTCGGCGAGCACCGCGTCGTCGACCTCGTGCGCCACCTCGGCCTCGCCCAGTCGACCGTCTCGCAGCACCTCGCGTGCCTGCGCGACTGCGGGCTGGTCGAGGTCCGTACCCAGGGCCGCGCGTCGATGCACCGGCTGAGCCACCCCGAGGCGCTCCTGGGCCTCCTGGAGTCGGCCGAGCAGCTCCTCGGGTTCACCGGGTCGGCCGTCGCGCTGTGCCCCCGGTACGGCGTCGCGACTGCGGCGGAGGTGCGCCCGTGAGCCCGGCCCTGACCGCGGTCGAGCGTGAGCGCCTCACGCGGCGCGCGCTGGGCCTCGCGCGCCTGACCGTCGCCTGGAACGTCGTCGAGGGCGTCGTCGCGATCGCGGCCGGCGTCGCGGCGGGCCTCGTGTCCGTCGTCGGGTTCGGCATCGACTCGGGCATCGAGTCGGTCGCGGCCGTCCTCGTCGCGCTGCGCCTGTCCGCGCGGCTGCGGCACGGCATCGCCGACGAGCGCGCCGAGCGACGCACCCTCAAGGCGGTCGCCGTGACGTTCTTCCTGCTCGCGGCCTGGGTCACGGTCGAGGGCGTCCGCAGCCTGGTGTCTGCCGAGCCGCCGGACACCTCGGTGGTCGGCATCGTGCTGCTCGCCGTGTCGCTCGTCGTCATGCCCGTGCTCGCCGAGGTCAAGCGTCGCGTGGGCAGCCGGCTCGGTGACCCGCTCGTCCTCGCCGACGCCGCCGAGACGCGCATCTGCGCCCTGCTGAGCGCCTCGACGCTCGTCGCGCTGGTCGCGTTCGCGCTCACGGGTGCGGCGTGGCTCGACCCGGTCGCCGGCCTCGTCATCGCAGCGTTCGCGGTGCACGAGGGTCGCGAGGCGTGGGAGGGCGAGCTGGTCTGCGACGACGAGCACGACGACGACCACGACGACGACCACCGGCAGCACGACGCGCACGCGGACGAGCCGTCGACGGAGCGCCGGTGAGCGCGCACGGTCATGGGCACGGGGCCGGGACGGCGACAGGGCGTCACCGGCGCCGGCTCGTCGTCGTCCTCGTCCTGACGCTCGTCGTCGCGGTCGTCCAGGTCGTGGGCGGGGTCGTGTCGGGCTCGCTGGCCCTGCTCGCCGACGCCGGCCACATGCTCGCCGACGCGTCCGGTGTCGCCGTCGCGCTCGTGGCCGCCGGCCTCGCCGCACGACCCGCGACGAACGCGCGCACGTTCGGCCTGCAGCGAGCCGAGGTGCTCGCCGCGCTCGGCAACGCGCTCGTGCTGGCCGCCATCGCGGTGTGGGTCGTGCTCGAGGCGGTCGGGCGCTGGGACGAGCCGCCCGAGGTCACGACCGGCGTGATGCTCGTGACGGCCGTCGTCGGCCTCCTGGCGAACGGCGTCGGGCTCGCGCTGCTGCACGCGGGTCAGAAGGAGAGCCTGAACGTCCGCGGGGCGTACCTCGAGGTCCTGGGCGACCTGCTCGGGTCCGTCGCGGTGGTCGTCGCGGCCGTCGTCATCGCGGTGACCGGCTGGGTACGCGCCGACGTCGTCGCGTCGTTCGCGATCGGTCTCATGGTCCTGCCGCGCGCGTGGCGCCTGCTGCGCGAGGTGCTCGACGTCCTGCTGGAGGCGACGCCCCGGGGGATCGACCTCGACGACGTCCGGGCCCACGTGCGCGATGTCCGGGGCGTCGTCGACGCGCACGACCTGCACGCCTGGACCATCACGAGCGGCGCGCCCGCGTTGTCGGCGCACGTCGTGGTCGACGACGAGTGCCTCGCGCACGGCAGGTCGGGCGAGGTGCTCGACGCCCTCACGACCTGCCTGGCGAGCCACTTCGAGCTCGCGCACTGCACGTTCCAGCTCGAACCGGTCGGGCACCGCGCGCACGAGCAGCACGGGCACGACTGAGGCGGGCTCAGGCGTCGTCGCGCGGTGCGTGACGTTCGAGGAAGTCGAACACCTCGGTCTGGTCGACGCCGGGGAACGCCCCGGCGGGCAGCGCGGCGAGCATGCTCGCGTGCGGGCGGGCGGCCGGCCACGCGTGCCCGTCCCAGCGGCGCGCGAGGGCCTCGGGCGGGTGCCGGCAGCAGCTCGGCTCGGGGCACCGCGACTGGGCCCGCTCCGTCGTCTCGCGCCCGCGGAACCACCGCACCTGCGCGAACGGCACGCCGACGCTGACGGAGAACTCGCCGTCGGCCGAGCCCTGGACGCTCGACGTGCACCAGAAGGTGCCGGCCGGGGTGTCGGTGTACTGGTGGTAGGGGCTGAACCGGTCGGGGATGCCGAACACCGTGCGCGCGGTCCAGCGCCGGCAGACCGGTTGGCCCTCGATCGCGCCGAGCGGGTCGTGCGGGAAGTCGACGCCGTCGTTCTCGTACGCCTTGTGCAACGTGCCGCTCTCGTGGACCTTCATGAAGTGCACCGGGACCTCCAGGTGCCGGGTCGCGAGGTTCGTGAAGCGGTGCGCGGCGGTCTCGTACGGCACGCCGAACGCGTCGCGCAGGTCCTCGATCGACAGCTGACGCTGCGCCTTCGCGGCGACGAGCATCGCGACCGCCGCGTCCTCGGGCACCAGGAGCGCCGCCGCGAGGTAGTTGGTCTCGACGCGCTGACGCAGGAAGTCCCCGTAGCTCGTGGGCTCGCCGTGCGCGAGCACGTGCGCCGCGATCGCCTGCAGCACGACCGAGCGCGGGTCGCCGGAGGTGCCCAGCCCGTGCGGCAGGTAGATCCGCCCGTGCTCGGTGTCGGTCACGGACCTCGTGGAGTGCGGCAGGTCGTGCACGTGGTGCAGCGAGAAGCCGAGGTGGGCCGCGATCTCGGCCGTGACGCGCTGGGACAGGGGACCGCCCGTGTGGTCCACGGCCGCGAGCAGCACCTTGGCGTGCTCCTCGAGCTCGGGGAAGTAGTTGTCGCGGTCACGCATCTGGCGACGCAGCTCGGTGTTGGCGCGTCGAGCCTCCTCCGGCGTCGCCGCGCGCTCCGTCAGCAGCCGGCTGATCTCGCGCTGCAGGCCCACGATCGTCTCGAGCGCGTCGGTCGGCAGCGACCTGCCGACCTTGACCTGCGGCAGGCCCAGCCCGGTGAAGAACGGTCCGCGCTGCGCACGCTCGAGCTCGATCTCGAGGGCGGCCCGGCGCGTCGGCGGCTCGGGGGAGAGGAGGTCCGCGAGCGTCACCCCGAGCGCCGCGGCGACCTGCTGCAGCAGCGAGAGCTTGGCCTCCCGTCGGCCGTTCTCCAGCACGGAGATCTGCGACGGAGCGCGGCCGACGGCGTCGCCGAGCTCGTCGAGCGTCATGCCGCGCGTCGTGCGCAGGTGCCGGACGCGGCGACCGATGACGAGCGGGTCGAGGGGTGCCTCGGCGTCGGGCGTCGTCGCCGGCCGCAGCGTCAGGGCGGAGGCGGTCCGCCGGCCGGGCGGGGTGCGGACCTCGTCGGTGAGAGCCATGCGAGAACGCTGGCACGCGCAACCCGCCCGTGTCCGCTTCCCCGGCGTAGAAGAACGGCGATTCTTCTCGCTCGCCGACCCGGGAAGAGGGCTTGACCTTGCGTCAGGTTGGTCGCACGCCGTCCCGACGACGCACAGGAGACATCCCCATGGCGACCACGACCGACACGACCCCGACGACCCCGACCGGTGCGCCGGTCGTCCGCACCGCCGGCACGTCCGGCGTCGGCGACCCGGAGGGCGGCGTCCGCACCGGTCCGCTCCCGGGCGACACGACGCAGACGGCCGACGAGCTCGCGCACGAGTGGGCGACCGACCCCCGCTGGGCGGGGATCCGCCGCGACTGGACGGCCGCCGACGTCGTCGCGCTGCGCGGCTCGGTGCGCGAGGAGCACACGCTCGCGCGGCGCGGTGCGCAGCGGCTGTGGGAGCTGCTCCACACGCGCGAGTGGGTGTCGGCGCTCGGCGCCCTCACGGGCAACCAGGCGGTGCAGCAGGTCCGGGCAGGGCTCGAGGCCATCTACCTGTCCGGCTGGCAGGTCGCCGCCGACGCGAACCTGTCGGGCCAGACCTACCCGGACCAGAGCCTCTACCCGGCCAACTCCGTGCCGGCGGTGGTGCGCCGGATCAACAACGCGCTGCTGCGCGCCGACCAGATCGAGACCGCCGAGCACGGGCGTCCGTCGCGCGAGTGGCTCGCACCCGTCGTCGCGGACGCGGAGGCCGGCTTCGGCGGCCCCCTCAACGCCTACGAGCTCATGACCGGGATGATCGCGGCCGGCGCCGCGGGCGTGCACTGGGAGGACCAGCTCGCGGCCGAGAAGAAGTGCGGGCACCTGGGCGGCAAGGTCCTCGTCCCCACGTCGCAGCACGTGCGGACCCTCAGCGCCGCCCGACTCGCGGCCGACGTCGCCGGTGTCCCGACGCTCGTCGTCGCGCGCACGGACGCGCTCGCTGCTGACCTTCTGACGTCCGACGTCGACGAGCGCGACGCCCCGTTCCTCACGGGCGAGCGGACCGTCGAGGGCTACCACCGCGTCCGCCCGGGCCTGGACCCCGTCGTCGCGCGCAGCCTCGCCTACGCCGAGTACGCGGACCTGCTGTGGGTCGAGACGGGCGAGCCGGACCTCGGGCTCGCACGCGAGTTCGCCGAGCGCATCCACGAGCGCTTCCCCGGCAAGCTCCTCGCCTACAACTGCTCGCCGTCGTTCAACTGGAGGGCACACCTCGACGACGCGACGATCGCGCGCTTCCAGCGCGAGCTCGCGTCCTACGGCTACGCGTTCCAGTTCATCACCCTCGCCGGCTTCCACGCGCTCAACCACTCGATGTTCACGCTCGCCCACGGCTACGCGCGCCGCGGGATGAGCGCGTACGTCGAGCTCCAGGAGGCCGAGTTCGCGTCGGAGGCCGACGGCTACACCGCGACCCGCCACCAGCGCGAGGTCGGCACCGGGTTCTTCGACCGTGTCGCGACCACGCTCAACCCGGCCAGCGCCACCACGGCCATGGCCGGCTCCACCGAGACCGCTCAGTTCGGAGGGCAGCACCGATGACGACCACGACCGAGCGCGCCGGCACGCCGCGCGCCACCACCCCGCCCGCGACCACGCCGCCCGACGCGGAGGCCCGCACCACCGCCCCCCGCCCGGCAGGGACGCTGCGCGTCCTCGGGTCGCGCGTCCCCGGCTCCGACGAGATCCTCACGCCCGAGGCGCTCGCGTTCGTCGCCGAGCTCCACACGCGGTTCCTCGGGCGACGCAACGAGCTGCTGCACGCGCGTCAGGAGCGCCGGGACCGCTTCGCCAACGGCGCCGACCCGCAGTTCCTGCCCGAGACCCGACACGTCCGCGAGGACCCGACCTGGCGCGTCGCAGGGCCGGGCCCCGGCCTCGAGGACCGCCGGGTCGAGATCACGGGACCGACGGACCGGAAGATGACCGTCAACGCCCTGAACTCCGGCGCCCGCGTGTGGCTCGCCGACCTCGAGGACGCGACGTCGCCGACGTGGCGCAACGTCGTGGGCGGGCAGCACAGCCTCTACGACGCGCTGCGAGGTCAGGTCGACTTCGTGAGCCCCGAGGGCAAGGAGTACCGCGTCGGGCCGACGACGCCCACCGTCGTCATGCGCCCGCGCGGCCTGCACCTCGCCGAGAAGCACCTGGCCTTCACGGGCCGCACCGGGCAGGAGGTCGCCGCGTCGGCGAGCCTCGTCGACGCGGGCCTCTACCTGTTCCACAACGCGCAGGCGCTCGTCGACGCGGGCCGCGGTCCCTACCTGTACCTCCCGAAGCTCGAGGGCCATCTCGAGGCGCGGTGGTGGGACGACGTGTTCGTCGCCGTGCAGGAGATGCTCGGCATGCCCCGCGGCACGATCCGCGCGACGGTCCTCATCGAGACGATCACCGCCGCGTTCGAGATGGAGGAGATCCTCTGGGAGCTGCGCGAGCACTGCGCGGGCCTCAACGCGGGCCGGTGGGACTACCTGTTCAGCGTGATCAAGACGTTCCGGTCGCGCGGACGGCGCTTCGTCCTGCCGGACCGGGCCCGGCTCACGATGACGGTGCCGTTCATGCGCGCCTACACCGAGCTGCTGGTGGCGACGTGCCACCGTCGGGGCGCGCACGCCATCGGCGGGATGTCGGCGTTCATCCCCAACCGCCGCGACCCGGAGGCGACCGAGCGCGCGCTCGCCCAGGTCCGCGCCGACAAGGAGCGTGAGGCGACGGCCGGCTACGACGGGACGTGGGTCGCGCACCCGGACCTCGTGCCCGTGGCGCGCGAGGTGTTCGACGACGTGCTCGGGGCACGGCCCGACCAGCGCCACCGGCTCCGCGACGACGTGCACGTCACCGCGGCCGACCTCCTCGACGTGGGCTCCGTCCCGGGCGCGGTCACCGACGCGGGCGTGCGCGCCAACGTGTCGGTCGCGCTGCGCTACCTCGAGTCGTGGCTGCGCGGGACGGGCGCCGCGGCGATCGACGGCCTCATGGAGGACGCCGCCACAGCGGAGATCTCGCGCTCGCAGCTGTGGCAGTGGATCCACCACGAGGTCCGCACCGAAGAGGGGACCCGCGTCACGCGCGCCGCCGTCGAGGACGTCCTCGAGGAGGTGCTCGCGGCGCAGCCCCGCGGCGCGGGGGACCGGTTCGACGACGCGGCGACCGTGCTGCGCCAGGTCGCTCTCGGCGAGGACTACCCGACGTTCCTCACGCTGTGCCCGTACTCGCAGCTCCTCGTCGAGCTGCAGGCGGGGCGCTGATCAGACGGAGGTCTGGAGGACCGTGCCGACCAGCAGGAGGAGCGAACCGCCGGCGAGCAGCGCGACCGCGCGCCGGAACGTCAGTCGCTCGTCGTCCGGACGGTCCGCCTGACCCTGGCGGAAGGCGAGGACGAGGGCTGCGGCACCCGCGAGCGTCACGAGGGCCCCGAGCACGGTGATGGTGAGCGGCACCCGGACAGTGTGCCGTGCCGTGCGAGCCGCTGCGGCCGTGGCGGCGGTCGTCGGCGTCGGGGCGGGGCGGGGCCGGGTCCACCCCGCACGACGGAGGGCCGGGGTGGACGTGCCCCCCGGCCCTCCGCGGACGTCAGCTCAGATCGAGCCGCCGGTCGGGTACGACGTCCCGGTCGAGCCCGGGCGGCCGTTCTCGGTCTCGTCCGTGCCCGCCGTCGTGAACGTGCCGAGCTCGTCGGGCGTGTCCGGCGAGGAGGACGTCGCACCGGACGACGACCCGCCCGTCAGCTTGTCCTTGAGCTCGGGCGCCTTCTCCTTCACGAAGCCGGTCGCCTTCTCGCTCACGCCCGAGACGCTCTCCTGGACCTTGGGGTTCTCCCAGACCTTCTGCGCCTGCGTCTTGATCTTCTCGAACTGCTGACGGCCCGCGCGCGTCCCGAGCACGTAGCCGACCGCGCTCCCGACCAGGAATGCTGCCTTCGTCCGCATGATGAGGTCCCTTCCGTCGACTGGGGTGCGCCGGCGAGCGCACACCGGCGCCACGTCGCCGTGGGTGACCGGGGTCACCGGGCGTGCCGCTCGCTGCGAGCCTAGATCGGGGCGTCGGACGACGCGCGGCCAACGAGGGACCGACCTCGCGGAGTCGCCCGAGCGGCGTCCGGCCGACCTCGCGCCGACGTCCGGCCGACCTGCCGGCGGCTGCCCGGTGAACCGTCGTGGCGTGCGTTCCGGGCAGCAGGTGGCACGTCCGCCCCGTGGGAAGATGGCCCCCATGGCGATGAGAGAGATCCGCACCGTCGGCGACCCCGTCCTCCGGACCCCGTGCGACCCCGTCACCGAGGTCGACGACCGGGTGCGGTCGCTCGTGGACGACCTGCTGGAGACGGTGGACCACGAGGGGCGTGCGGGTCTCGCCGCCAACCAGATCGGCGTCAACCTGCGGGCGTTCTCGTGGAACATCGACGACGAGATCGGCTACGTGCTCAACCCGCGCATCGTCGAGCTCTCCGAGGACGAGTACCAGGACGGCGACGAGGGCTGCCTCTCCGTCCCGGGCCTGTGGTACCCGACCAAGCGCGCCTGGTACGCGCGCGTCGTGGGTGAGGACCTCGACGGCAAGGAGGTCGTCGTCGAGGGCGTCGAGCTCATGGCCCGGTGTCTCCAGCACGAGGTCGACCACCTCGACGGCAAGCTCTACATCGACCGGCTCGAGCGCTCGGTGCGCAAGAAGGCGATGCGGGCGCTCCGCGAGCAGCTCGCCTGACGCGTGCCGGTGGCGCCGCGGCGCCGTCGTCGGGCATGCTTGCCCCAGCACGCCGCGACACGCACGTGCCCTGTCCGTCCCACCTGAGCAGGTCCCGAGGTCGTTGGGGAAGGCGAACCTCGACCTGACAGGAGGAACGACATGGCTGGTGCCATCACCCGCGGTGTCCTTTTCGTGCACTCCGCACCCCGCGCACTGTGCCCCCACATCGAGTGGGCGGCCGGCGGGGTCCTCGGCGCGCGCCTGTCGCTGGACTGGACCGAGCAGCCCGCGGCGCCCGGCATGTTCCGCGCCGAGCACTCGTGGCAAGGCGCGCAGGGCACGGGCGCCCGGCTCACGTCGGCGCTGCGCGGCTGGGCCCACCTCAGGTACGAGGTGACCGAGGAGGCGAGCCACGGCGCCGACGGCGCACGCTGGAGCCACACGCCCGAGCTCGGGATCTTCCACGCCGTGACCGACGTGCACGGCAACACGATGGTGCCCGAGGACCGGATCCGCGCGGCCCTCGAGCACGCGGGTGACCCGACGCGCCTGCGCCGCGAGCTCGACCTGGCGCTGGGTCAGGCGTGGGACGCCGAGCTCGAGCCGTTCCGCTACGCGGGTGCCGGCGCACCCGTGCGCTGGCTGCACCGCGTGGGCTGACGCCCCGCGGCCGGCGATCGGCCGCCCCGACGACCACGGAGGACGAGGACGACGACGGCGCCCCGGGACAGGTCCCGGGGCGCCGTCGTCGTCGTGCTCAGGCGCTGGTGACGACCAGGGCCACGTTGTGACCGCCGAAGCCGAACGAGTTGTTGATCGCCGCGACCTGGCCGTCGCGGAGCGCGCGCGGCTCGCGGACGAGGTCGAGCACGAGCTCGGGGTCCGGGTCGTCGACGTTGATCGTCGGGGGAGCGGTCCGCTCGTGCACCGCGAGGACCGTGAAGATCGTCTCGAGCGCCCCGGCGCCGCCGAGCAGGTGGCCCGTCATCGACTTGGTCGCCGAGAGCGCGACGCCGTCCGCGTCGTCACCCAGGACCGCCCGGACGCTGCGCGCCTCGATGAGGTCGCCGACCACGGTCGACGTCGCGTGCGCGTTGACGTGCACGACGTCGGCGGTCGACACGGCCGCGTCCTGCAGGGCCGCGCGCATCGCGGCGATCTGCCCGCGTCCGCTCGGCTCGGGCGACGTCATGTGGTAGCCGTCGGCGCTCAGCCCGACGCCCGCGAGCCGGGCGTAGACGCGCGCCCCGCGGGCCGCGGCGTGCTCGGCGCTCTCGAGCACCAGCACGCCCGCGCCCTCACCGAGGACGAACCCGTCGCGCGCGGTGTCGTAGGGCCGCGACGCGGCGGCCGGGTCGTCGTTGCGCGTCGAGAGCGTGCGCGACGCGGCGAACGCGGCGATCGGCATCGGGTGGATGGCGGCCTCGGTGCCCCCCGCGACGACGACGTCGGCGCGGCCCGAGCGGATCATCTCCATGCCGTAGCCGATGGCCTCGGCGCCGGACGCGCACGCCGACACGAGCGCGTGCGCACCCGCGCGCGCACCGAGCTCGAGCTCGACGTACGCGGTGGGGGAGTTCGGCATGAGCATCGGGACCGTCATCGGCAGCACCCGGCGCGCCCCCTTGGCGCGCAGCGTGTCCCAGGCGTCGAGCGTGGTCCAGATGCCGCCGATCCCCGAGGAGACCACGACGCCGAGGCGGTCCTGGTCCACGTCGGTGATGGCGGCGTCCTGCCAGGCCTCGCGCGCCGCGACGACGGCGTACTGTGCCGACGGGTCCATGCGCTTGGTCTCCGGCCGGGGGAGCACGTCGGCGGCCGGGACCGCGAGCTGCGCCGCGAACGACACGGGGATCTCGTACTTCTCGGCCCAGTCGTTCTCGAGCGTGCGGGCGCCCGACGTGCCGGCGAGTGCGGCGCGCCAGGTGCTGGGCACGTCACCACCCAGCGGGGTCGTCGCCCCCATGCCGGTGATGACGACGTCACGTGCGGTGCTCACAGGTCCTCCAGGGTGTCCGCGGTCGCGGGCGGTGGGTGGGGCGCCGGGGCCGTCGCGGGCCCGCGGCGTCCGGGTCCCGGCCGGGCCGGCAGCAGCCGGACGCCGGCCGGGCGTCGGCCGGACGTCGAGGTCGCTGCCGGCCGCGTCGGCCGGTGGGACGCGAGGGTCAGGCCTGCGCGCCGGCGATGTAGCTGACGGCGTCACCGACGGTGGTGAGGTTCTTGACCTCGTCGTCGGGGATGCGGACCGAGAACTTCTCCTCCGCGAGCGTGACGATCGTCATCATCGAGAGCGAGTCGATGTCCAGGTCGTCGGTGAACGACTTCTCGGCCGTCACGGTGTCCGTGGGCAGCCCGGTCTCCTCGCTCACGATCTCGGCGAGACCGTCCAGGATCTCCTGCTCGCTGTAGGCCATTCGTGTCTCCTCGGTGGTGGTGGTGTGCCGGGCCCGCAGGGCCTGGTGCGTGCATCGGCGCGGGTGCGCCGAGGTCGGGGGTCGCGTCGCCCGTCAGGGCAGGACGACGACCTGCGCGGCGTAGACGAGCCCGGCGCCGAATCCGATCTGCAGCGCGAGGTCCCCGCTCGACGCGGTCCCCTCGCGCTTGAGGCGCTCGATCGCGAGCGGGATGGAGGCGGCGGACGTGTTGCCCGTGTCGGCGATGTCGCGACCGACGACGACGTGCTCGGGCAGCTTGAGCTGCTTGATGAGCTGGTCGATGATCCGCATGTTCGCCTGGTGCGGGACGAAGACGTCCACGTCGTCCGGCGTCAGCCCGGCTGCGGCGATCGCCTTGGCCGCGACGGGGGCCATCTGCCACGCGGCCCACTTGAACACGGTCGGGCCCTCCTGGCGCAGGGTCGGCCACGGCTCGCCGTTCTCGATCGCGTCCTTCCACGACGCCGTCTGGCGGATGGCCTGGGCCTGGGCGCCGTCGGAGCCCCAGACCGTCGGGCCGATGCCCGGGGTGTCGGAGGGGCCGACGACGACGGCCCCGGCACCGTCGCCGAGCAGGAACGAGATCGACCGGTCCGTGGGGTCGATGAAGTCGCTCATCTTCTCGGCGCCGATGACCAGCACGTTGCGGGCGGCACCCGAGCGGACGAGCGCGTCGGCCTGCCCGATCCCGTAGGTGTACCCGGCGCACGCGGCCGAGATGTCGTACGCCGCGGCGGGCGTCGCACCGAGCCGGTCGGCCAGCACCGCGGCGCCGGCGGGCGTCTGGTGGAAGTAGGTGACCGTGGAGAGGATCACCGCGTCGATGTCCGCACCGACGAGCCCGGCGTCCGCGATCGCGGCGCGACCTGCGGCCTCGGCGAGGTCGAGGACGTCCTGGTCGGCCCGCGCGCGCCGACGCGTCACGATCCCCGTGCGCTGGCGGATCCACTCGTCCGAGGAGTCGATGGGTCCCGCGACGTCGTCGTTCGTGACGACGTTCTCACCGCGGACGGCACCGAGGCCGAGGATGCGCGAGTGGGCGGGCCCGGACGACTGGGTCAGGGTGGGACGGGTCACTCGGGCGCCTCCTGGGCGGTGCCGGCCGGCCGGCCGTCGGACGAGGTGCGCGCGGGCGTCGGCGCCGCGTGCGAGGTGTGGCGTGCGGCGAGGTCGCGTGCCGCGTCGAGGTCGGCCGGGGACTTGACGGCGACGGTCTCCACGCCGGGCAGGCTACGCCGCGCGAGGCCGGTGAGGACACCGGCGGGCGCGAGCTCGACCAGGCCGGTCACCCCGAGGCGCAGGAGCGTGGCCTGCACGAGGTCCCACCGGACCGGTGCGACGACCTGAGCCGCGAGGCGCGCGAGGACGTCGGCGGCGCGACCGTGCGGCGCGTCGTCGGCCGCGGCGTAGGGCTCGCCGTCCGCGTCGGACAGGAACGTGACCCGCGGGTCCTGCGCCGGCCACGTCCGCGCGACGTCGGCGAACGCGTCCGCGGCGGTCTGCATGAACGGCGTGTGGAACGCGCCCGCCACCTGCAGCGGGATCACCCGGGCGCGTGCGGGCGGCTCGGCGGCGAGCGCAGCCAGGGAGTCGAGGTCGCCCGCGGCGACGACCTGGCCGCCTCCGTTGACGTTCGCCGGGTGCAGGCCGACCGCCGCGATCCTGGCGAGGACCTCGTCGGGGTCGCCGCCGACGACGGCGCTCATGCCGGTCGGGGTGAGGGCTGCGGCCCGTGCCATCGCCCGTGCGCGGTGCGCGACGAGGCCCACGGAGCCGACGTCGTCCAGCACGCCCGCGACGGCTGCGGCGGCCAGCTCGCCGACCGAGTGCCCCGCGGTGACGTCGACGCCGCCCACGACGTCGTCGCCCAGCGCGCGGAACGCGACGAGCGAGGCCGCGACGATGAGGGGCTGGGCGACAGCCGTGTCGCGGATCGTGTCGGCGTCGGACGTCGTGCCGTGCGCGACGAGGTCGGTCCCGGCGGCGTCCGACAGGACGCGGAGGTGGTCCTCGACCCCGGGCAGCTCGAGCCACGGGGCGAGGAAGCCGGGGGTCTGGGAGCCCTGACCCGGGCAGACGATGGCAAGCACCCGCTCACTGTGCCGAACCGTCACGAGCCGCCCGGGCCACGACGGGCACCAACCTCGTCCGACGCTCTTGTGCGATCCCTACAACGCCCGGCGTGCCGCCCGTGTGCGGGCGTCAGTGCTCGCCGAGCCTGCCGAGGGCGAGCGCGGTCTGCAGGACGTAGGCCTCGCGCGCGTCGAGCGGGTCCCAGCCCGTCACCTCCGCGACCTTGCGCAGGCGGTACCGGACCGTGTTGGGGTGCACGTACAGGACCCGCGCCGCGGCCTCGAGGGACCGGCCGTGCTCGACGTGCGCGGCGAGGGTCTCCAGGAGCGAGCCGCCCGCCGCGACGAGCGGGCGGTACGCCTGGTCCACGAGGGCGCTCCGGGCCGCCGCGTCACCCACGAGCACGCGCTCGGGGAGCAGGTCGTCGGCGAGCACGGGCCGCGGCGCGGTGGGCCAGGCACGGGCCGCGGACAGGCCTGCGAGCGCCGCGGACGCCGAGCGCGCCGCCTCCGCGAGGCTCGGGACGGCCGGACCGACGACGACGGGCCCGGGGCCGAAGCGTGCGACGAGCGACGTGGCCGCGGCGCGCAGGTCGCCCTCGCCACCGAGGACCACGATGAGCCGGTCGCCCTGGATGCCCACGAGCGCGTCGTCGGCGGCTCGGCGGGTCGCGCGCCGCAGCTCGCCCGCGCGCACGTCGTCGAGCGGGTGGGACGTCGTGCCGACCATGACCAGCGCGCTCCCGTGGCCGCTCCAGCCCAGCGCCGCCACGCGCGAGCGGAGGGCGTCGTCGGCGTCGCCGCGGACGATGGCGTCGACGACGAGCGCCTCCAGGCGCGCGTCCCACGCGCCGCGGACCTCGGCGGCGCGCGCGTAGACCTCGGCCGCCGAGAAGGCCACCTCGCGCGAGTAGCGCAGCACGGCCTCGCGCAGGTCGCGCTCGCCGCCCGGCGCCGCGAGCCGCTCGCTGTGGTCCTCGACGACCTCGACGATGAGTCGCACGAGCTGGAGCGTGTGCTGGAGCGAGATCGAGCGGGTCAGCTCGGGCGGCGCCGCGGCGAAGATCTCCCCGGCACCGTGGGGCGGGGTGCTCGGGTCGGAGAACCAGGTGATGAAGTTCGAGATGCCTGCCTGGACCACGAGGCCGAGCCACGACCGGTCCTCGGCCGGCAGCGCCCGGTACCACGCGAGGTTCTCGTCGAGCTTGCGCAGCGCGGCGGCGGCCAGGAGACCGCTGCCGTCGTGGAGGCGGCGCAGGGTGTGCGCCTGGTCGCGTGCGGACGGGACGGCGGCCATGGGGGGAGCATAGGGCCGGCGGACGTCGGTGCGGCGTCGACGTTTTGTAGGGAACCGCAACGACGCCCCGCTCCCGGCCGCGCGCGACATGGCAGGGTCCCCCCGGGGCGGGTGCGCGCGCGACCCGGCGGCCCCGGTCCGCACGGTGGGCGCGGCACGGTCCGGTGCGTCCGGTTCGTCCCGGTGACGGGCGGGCTCGGCGCACGCTCTGCGGCTATGGTCGTTGTCATGGCTCTGCTCCCACGGCTCCGACGACTCCTGCGCCGGCCGGTGTCCGCGTCGAAGGTCGGCGTCCGCCGACCGACGTCCGCACGCCGCCGCGACACCATCCACGAGGACTCGGTCCGGGCGCTCCTGCACGAGGACCCCAACGACGCCCGCGCGTTCCAGGCCCTCGCGGAGATCGTCCGCCGCCGCGCCGCCGAGATGGTCCCCGACGGGGACCCGCTGACCGCGCCGCAGGACGACGTCGAGAAGCAGCGTGCGGCCGACCTCGCGGTGTGGGCGCTCGGCGAGGAGATCGCCGGCAACCCCCGCGCCTGGTACCCGCTCATCGAGCTCGCGCGCCTGTCCGTGCACGACGACCACGACGCGGCGCTGCGTCGGCTCGCGACGGCGGCGGAGCGCGACCCGTCGGGGCAGGCGCTCGCCGAGGGGCTCGCCGTCCTGCGCGAGGCCGGGCTGCCCGTCGAGGCCCTCGGGCTCGGCGTCGGCCACTGGCGCGTCAAGGAGCAGACGCCCGAGATCGCCCGCCACCTCGTGCACGCGGCGATCGAGGCCGATCGTCCGCTCGAGGCCAAGCACCACCTCGCCGCGCTCGAGATGCACCCGGACAAGCACGCCGTCGCGCGTCTGCGTCCCGAGCTCGAGCAGGCCGTCGCCGCTGCGGAGCAGCACATCGCCGGTACCTGACGCCCGGGCGGCCAGGGTGCCGCTCGCCAGGACGACGAAGGGCCCCCGCCGGTGGCGGGGGCCCTTCGTCGTGCCGGGGTGGGACCTCAGGCGTCGCCGCCCGCGGTGCCGGACGTACCGGCCCGGACGTCGTGCAGCTGGTACTTCTCGATCGCCTGCGCGGGGGCGCCACGGTCGACCTCGCCGCGCCGTGCCAGCTGGTGCAGCACCTTCACGACGACCGACGGCCCGTCGATCTTGAAGTGCCGCCGCGCCGCGGCGCGCGTGTCGGAGAAGCCGAAGCCGTCGGCGCCGAGGGTCGCGTACTCGCCCGGGATCCACGCGCGGACCTGGTCCGGCACGAGGTGGTCGTAGTCGCTCGTCGCGACGAACGGGCCCGGGGCGCCCTGGAGCTTCTGGGTGAGGTACGCCGTCCGCGGCTCGGCGTCCGGGTTGAGGAAGTTGTGCTCGTCCGCGGCGAGGCCGTCGCGGCGCAGCTCGTTCCAGCTCGTCACCGACCAGACGTCGGCGCGCACGCCCCAGTCGTCGGCCAGCAGCTGCTGCGCCTCGAGCGCCCACGGCACGCCCACGCCCGACGCGAGGATCTGGGCCCGCGGTCCGTCACCCTCGGCGACCGACACGCGGTGGATGCCGCGGAGGATGCCCTCGACGTCCACGTCCTCCGGCTCGGCCGGCTGCGCCATCGGCTCGTTGTAGACCGTCAGGTAGTACATGACGTTCGGGTCGCGCCCGTCGTCGCCGTACATCCGCTGGATCCCGTCGCGCACGATGTGCCGGATCTCGTACCCGTACGCCGGGTCGTAGTGGACGACGGCGGGGTTGGTCTTCGCCAGCAGCGGCGAGTGGCCGTCGGCGTGCTGCAGGCCCTCACCGGTCAGCGTCGTACGGCCCGCGGTCGCGCCGATGATGAACCCGCGGGTCATCTGGTCACCCGCCGCCCAGAACTGGTCGCCGGTCCGCTGGAAGCCGAACATCGAGTAGAAGATGTAGACCGGCACCATGACCTCGCCCTGCGTGGCGTAGGAGGTGCCGACGGCCTGGAACGCCGCCGCGGAGCCGGCCTCGTTGATGCCCGTGTGCAGGATCTGGCCCTGCTCGGACTCCTTGTACGAGAGCATGAGCTCGCGGTCGACCGCGAGGTAGTTCTGCCCCTGGGTGTTGAAGATCTTCGCGCTGGGGAAGATCGAGTCCAGGCCGAACGTGCGCGCCTCGTCGGGGATGATCGGCACGATGCGGCGGCCGAACTCCTTGTCCTTGATGAGGTCCTTGAGCAGCCGGACGAACGCCATCGTCGACGCGACCTGCTGCTGGCCCGAGCCCTTGGCCAGGACGTCGTAGACCTTGGCCTCGGGGAGCGTGACCGGGGCCGGCGCGACGCGACGCTCGGGCACGAAGCCGCCGAGCGCCTTGCGCCGGTCGATCATGTACCGGATCTCCGGGGCGTCCGGGCCGGGGTGGTAGTACGGCGCGTCGTACGGGTTCTCGATCTGCTCGTCGCTCACGGGGATCCGCAGCGAGTCACGCAGGTTCTTGAGGTCGTCGAGCTTGAGCTTCTTCATCTGGTGGGTCGCGTTGCGCCCCGCGAAGTTCGACCCGAGGCCGTAGCCCTTGATCGTGTGCGCGAGGATCACCGTCGGCTGCCCCGTGTGGGCGCTCGCGGCGGCGTACGCCGCGTAGAGCTTGCGGTAGTCGTGGCCGCCGCGCTTGAGCGCCCAGATCTCGTCGTCCGTCATGCGCTCCACGAGCTGCTTGGTGCGCGGGTCGCGGCCGAAGAAGTGCTCACGGATGAAGGCGCCGTTCTCGGCGCGGTACGTCTGGAAGTCGCCGTCCGGCGTGGAGTTCATCAGGTTGACGAGCGCGCGGTCCTTGTCCGCGTTGAGCAGCGCGTCCCACTCGCGGCCCCAGACCACCTTGATGACGTTCCAGCCGGCACCGCGGAAGAAGGCCTCGAGCTCCTGGATGATCTTGCCGTTGCCGCGCACCGGGCCGTCGAGGCGCTGCAGGTTGCAGTTGACGACGAAGTTCAGGTTGTCGAGGCCCTGCTGCGCCGCGAGCTGCAGCATGCCGCGGCTCTCGGGCTCGTCCATCTCGCCGTCGCCGAGGAACGCCCAGACGTTCTGCTGGCTCGTGTCCTTGATCCCGCGGTTGTGCAGGTAGCGGTTGACCCAGGCCTGGTAGATCGCCGACGCCGGGCCGAGACCCATCGAGACGGTCGGGAACTCCCAGAAGCCCGGCATCAGGCGCGGGTGCGGGTACGAGGAGAGCCCGCCGCCCGGGACGGAGACCTCCTGCCGGAACGCGTCGAGCTGCTCGGCCGACAGCCGGCCCTCGAGGAACGCCCGGGCGTAGATGCCGGGTGCCGCGTGACCCTGGAAGAAGACCTGGTCGCCGCCGCCGGGGTGGTCCTTGCCGCGGAAGAAGTGGTTGAAGCCGACCTCGTAGAGCGTCGCGACGGACGCGTAGGACGAGATGTGCCCGCCGACGCTGACCTCGGGCCGCTGGGCGCGCGTCACCATGACGGCGGCGTTCCAGCGCATCCAGCTGCGGAAGCGGCGCTCGACGGCCTCGTCGCCGGGGAAGTACGGCTCCTCGTGCACGCCGATCGTGTTGACGTACGGCGTCGTCAGCGACGTCGGCACGGCGACGTTGCGCTCGCGCGCCCGCTTGAGCAGGTTCAGCAGGACGTACCGCGCACGCGGACCGCCCCGCTCGTCGACGAGCCCGTCGAAGGACTCGACCCACTCGCCGGTCTCCTCCGGGTCGATGTCGGGGACCTGGCTCAGGAGCCCGTTGATCAGCGGGCCCGTCGTGTCACGTGCAGCCACAACCTCACCTCTCGTCTGCGCCGGTGCCTGTTCGTGGTGCGGCGCTCGGGTTCGGACCGGCACGCACGCAGCGGTGCGCACCCGGGTCGTCGGACCATTCTCCGCCCCCGGGCGGGGCAAAGTCACACCGGCCCGGCGTGCCGTGCGCCACGGTCGTGCCCCGGCCGGCGGGCTCCGGGCCGCTCGCGCACCGCCGCGCGTGCGGCGGTGCGACCCCAGGTGGGTCGCGGTGTGGCTCTTGCCACACCGATGCGACGGCGGTGGGCTACCGTTGGCGCACCCGCACAGCGGGGGAGACGTGACCCCGGCGCAGACGGCACGGGCCGCGTGACGGCAGGACGTGAGGAAGGAACGGCACGAGTGGCGACGACGGCGCAGCCCACGGGCGGCCAGGGCGGGGCAGGGGCGGCCAAGCTCGGGTTCACCGCGGGTCAGGTGGTCCAGGAGTTCGGCTACGGCGACGACGTCGACCAGGAGCTGCGTGCCGCGGTCGAGGCGGTGATCGGCTCCGAGCTCGTCGACGAGGACTACGACGACGTCACCGACGGCGTGGTGCTGTGGTGGCGCGACGACGACGGCGACCTCACGGACGCCCTCGTCGACGTGCGCGCCGTGCTGGACGACGGCGGGCTGATCTGGCTCCTGACGCCGAAGCCGGGTCGTCCGGGCCACGTGGCGCACGGCGACATCGAGGAGGCGGCGACGACGGCCGGCCTCCACGCGACCAGCACGCTGACGATCGCGCCCGACTGGTCCGCGACCCGCCTGGGGACCCGCAGCCGGGGCAAGTGACGGCCGCGGCCGACCGCCCGCCCGGGTACGCGCCCGACCTGGCGCTGCCCGACACGCACGGGACGCCCGTCGACCTCGTGTCGCTGCGCGGCGGACCCTGCCTCGTCGTCTTCGTCCCCTTCGCGTTCTCGGGGACCTGCACCGCAGAGCTCGACGCGCTCGAGGCGGACCTGCCTGACCTGGACGAGGCGGGCGTCCGGGTGCTCGGGATCTCGTGCGACCCCGTCTTCGCGCTGCGCGCGTGGCGTGAGCAGCGCGGCTACACGTTCGACCTGCTGTCCGACTTCTGGCCGCACGGAGCGGCCGCGCGCGCGTTCGGCGTGCTGGACGAGCGGACCGGTGCCGCGCGGCGCGGCAGCTTCCTGCTCGACGCCGACGGGCTCGTGGTGTGGAGCGTCGTCAACCCGGTGGGCGTCGCCCGCGACCCGGGGGCGCACCGGGCCGCGCTGAGCGTGCTGGGCCCCTCGGGGAGCGGGTCCGCGCACCGGTAGGCTGAGCGGCCGTCAGGGGCCTGTAGCTCAGTTGGTCAGAGCGCCGCGCTTACACCGCGGAGGTCGTCGGTTCGAGACCGGCCGGGCCCACTCCCACGCGCGACCCCGGTACCGTCCCAGGGTGACCAGCGCTGACCTCACCCTCGCGGACGTCGTCGCCCTGCTCGACCGGCGCTTCCCGCCCGGCACGGCGGAGTCGTGGGACGCCGTCGGGACCGTGTGCGGGGACCCCGACCAGCCGGTCCGCAAGGTGCTGCTGGCTGTCGACCCGACGCTCGCGGTGGTCGACGAGGCCGTCGACTGGGGTGCCGACCTGCTCCTGACCCACCACCCGCTCCTGCTGCGCGCCGTCCACTCGGTCGCGGCGACGACGTTCAAGGGCGCGGTCGTGCACCGGCTGACCCGGGCGGGCTGCGCGCTGCACGTCGCGCACACGAACGCGGACGCGGCCCTCGGCGGCGTCGCCGACGCGCTCGCCGAGGCGATCGGCCTGGTGGACCTCGAGCCGCTCGTCCCCGTCCTCGCCGAACCGCTCGACAAGCACGTCGTCCTCGTCCCCGCCGATCACGCCGAGGCGCTCGTCGACGCGCTCGCGCAGGCGGGAGCGGGCGAGCTCGGCGAGTACTCGCGGTGCGCGTGGACGACGACGGGCACGGGGACGTTCGTACCGGGGCCCGGGGCCCGACCGGCGGTCGGGAGCCCGGGGCGCCGCGAGGTGGTGACCGAGGTGCGCGTCGAGATGGTCGCACCGCGTCGGCTGCGCGCCGGCGTCGTCGAGGCGGTCCGGCGGGCGCACCCCTACGAGGAGCCCGCGTTCGACGTCCTCGAGCCGGCGGCGCTGCCGGGCGGCACGGGGGTCGGCCGGGTCGGGACCCTGCCCGGCGGGCTGACGCTCGAGGAGCTCGGACGGCGCGTCGCGGCGCAGACGCCGCCGACCGAGCAGGGTGTGCGGCTCGCCGGACGCCTCGACGCCGTGGTGCGCCGCGTCGCCGTCGTCGGCGGCTCGGGGGACTCGCTCCTCGACGCGGTCCGCGCGAGCGGTGCGGACGCCTACGTGACCGCCGACCTGCGGCACCACCCCGCGTCCGAGCTGCGCGAGCGTGCCGGGTTCGAGGCGGTCAGGGCCGGGCGTCCCGCCGACGACGGGCGACCGTTCCTCGTCGACGTCGCGCACTCGGCGAGCGAGTGGGTGTGGCTCCCGCGCGCCGCCGAGCAGCTCGTGCGCGACGTGGAGGACGCGTGGCCGGGCACTACGGTGGAGACCCGCGTGAGCACGCTGCGCACGGACCCCTGGACGGCGCGGATCGGCTCGCCGCAGGACACGATCACCACCGGAGGACCCCGACCGTGACAACAGCCCCCGTCGCCGACCAGCTGAGGCTCCTGGAGGTCCAGGCGCTCGACACGCGGGCCGCGCAGCTCGCGCACGCACGGTCGAGCCACCCGGTGCACGCCGCCCTCACCGAGCTCGAGGGGCGGCTCGCCGACGTCGACGGTGCGTACGTGACGTCGCGGACGGCCCTCGGTGACCTGCGCCGGGAGCTCGCGAAGGCCGAGCAGGACGTCGAGCAGGTGCGCACGCGCGCCGAGCGCGACCGGACCCGGATGGAGTCCGGTGCGGCGAGCGTGAAGGACGTGCAGGCGCTCAGCAGCGAGCTCGAGGCGCTCGGTCGTCGTCAGGCGGCGCTGGAGGAGGTCGAGCTCGAGCTCATGGAGCGCGTCGAGGCCCACGAGACGGCGCTCGCGGAGCTCGCCGGTGCGCGTGACGGCCTGCTCGCGGAGCAGGCCCGCCTGCGGGGCGAGCTCGACGCCGCCGTGGCGGAGATCGACCGGCACGCCGAGGCCCTCCGGGCCGAGCGCGAGCAGCGTGCGGACGGGATCGACACGGCGCTCGTCGCGCTCTACGACCGCCTCCGGTCCCAGCTGGGCGGTCTCGCCGTGGCGCCGCTGCGCGGTCGGCGGTGCGAGGGCTGCCGCCTCGAGCTCAACCCGTCGGACCTCGCGCGGATCTCCGCAGCCCCCGCCGAGCAGGTGGTCCGGTGCGAGGAGTGCGGGCGCATCCTCGTCCGGGGCGTGGACGCGGCGTGAGCCGACGGCTCGTCGTCGAGGCCGACGGGGGCTCGCGCGGGAACCCGGGCCCGGCCGGGTTCGGCGCGCGCGTGGTCGACGCGGAGACGGGTGAGCTCCTCGCCGAGCGGGGCGGCTTCCTCGGCGTCGCGACCAACAACGTCGCGGAGTACCGCGGGCTCGTCGCGGGGCTCGAGGCGGCACGGTCGATCGACCCGGCCGCGGACGTCGAGGTCCGCATGGACTCACGCCTCGTGGTCGAGCAGATGAGCGGGCGGTGGCAGGTCAAGCACGAGGACATGCGACGCCTGGTCGCCCGCGCACGGGACGCCCTGCCCTCGGGGACCGTCACCTGGACGTGGGTCGCGCGCGCGGAGAACTCCGCGGCCGACCGCATCGCCAACGAGGCGATGGACACGCGGTCCGAGGTCGTCCGCGACCACGCGGGTGGAGCAGCGTCCACGCCACCGGTGGGCGCCCCCGGGAGCGCGGACGACGCAACCTCCGAGCCGGACGACGCGCCGCGTCGGCCGGGCCTGCGCGCGCGCCGGCCCTCGGGCTCGGCCATGCGGTTCGACGACGTCGAGCCCGTCACCGTGGTCCTCGTGCGTCACGGCGAGACGGCGCTCACCCGCACCAGGGCGCTGTCGGGCTCGTCCGAACCCGGCCCGTCGCTGACCTCCACGGGCCGGGTCGAGGCGGCGCGCGCCGCCGACGTCGTGCACCGCGTCGGCCGCGCCGTCTGGCCGGACCTGCCGTACCCGACCGCGGTGGTCGCGTCGCCGATGGTGCGCACGCAGGAGACCGCCGCCGCGATCGGCCGGCGCGTCGGTGCCCTGGTCGACGTCGACCCGCAGTTCGCCGAGGTGGACTTCGGTCGGTGGCAGGGCCTGACGCCCGACGAGGTCGAGGAGGGCTGGCCGGGCGAGCTGCGCCGGTGGTACGAGGACCCGACCGTGCGCGCCCCCGACGGCGAGTCGATGGTCGACGTCGGCGCGCGCGTCGAGGCGGGTCTGGCGGCGTTGCTCGCGGGCGGGACGGGGCGCACGGTCGTCGTCGTGAGCCACGTCATGGCGATCCGGGCCGCGGTGGGCGTGTCGCTCGCGATGCCACCGCGCGCGTGGGGATCGACGCGGGTCCCCGCCGCGTCCGTGACCGTGCTGCGGTGGTGGCCGGACGGTGCGCGCGAGGCCGTCGTCGTCGGGATGCCGACGGATGTGCGGACCGGGCCCTAGGCGACCACGAGCGACAGGACGGCCGGTCCGCGCCGCGGCGTCGACAGCTCGGCCGTGACGAGCTCGTTCGTCATGAGACCCGGTGCGGTGCAGCCGATCGGGCCGGTCCCGACCAGCTCGAGCGTCGCGTCGAGCAGCTCGGCCGGCGAGCCGGGGACGCTGCCGGGCCGGGTCAGCAGGTGCCGCGTCAGGGCACCCCGGCTCTGCTTGGCCCAGTGCGACACGACGACGCGGCGGCCGTCCACGTCGCGCAGCACCTTGACGACGACGTGCCCCGCGGCGCTCGCGGGCGGCGACCAGGCGGCGGCGTACGCCGCCGAGCGGCAGTCGACGACGAGCCGGCCCTCCGCCTCGGCGTCGAGCACCGCGGCCAGGTGCGGGCGCCACGACGTGGCGAGCGGGCCGACGCCCGGCAGGTCGGTGCCCATCGAGAGACGGTAGGCCGGGACCGGGTCGCCCGGGGTGACCACGCCCAGCAGGGCCGAGACCGTCCGCACGGTGCGCTCGGCGAGAGCGGCGGCGGACCCGTCCAGCGAGGCCAGGCCCGCAGCCGCGTAGAGCACGCCCGTGTAGACCTCGCGCGCGGGCGCCGTCGGCGCGTGCTCGAGGTCGACGTTGTGGCGCACCTCGGCCGCGAGCGACCGGCCCGCGCCCAGGACCTCGAGCGCGTCGTCGCGGGCGCTGACCTCCACGAGCGCGGCGAGGACGGCACGGCGGTGCGCGGTGAGCGCGGGGGAGGAGAGCCGGTCGAGGTCGAGCGGACGCCCCGCCTCGGGACGGGCCTTGCCCTCGGACGGCGGGAGGAGCACGAGCACCGGGACAGGGTAGTCGTGCGGGCGTGACGGTCCGGCGGATCGCTACGGTGGCGCGGCAGGGCCCCGGGACGCGGGGCGGCGGCGACGGGAGGAGCGCTCGTGGCGCAGGTCAAGCTGTACGGACGACGCTCGGTGTGGGCCGGACGGCTCACGGAGGTGTCGGACGCCGTGCACGCCGCGGTCGTCGGTGCCTGGGAGGTCCCCGAGACCAAGCGGTTCCACCGCTTCCTGCTCCTGGAGGACGACGAGATCGTCGCGCCCGGGCGCGGGCCGGCGTACCTCGTCGTCGAGGTCGTCTGCTTCGCCGGGCGCAGCCCCGAGGCGGTCCGCAGGCTCCTGCGGGCCCTCATGGACGACGTCGCGCCGGCACTCGGCCTCGCCGTCGACGACCTCGAGGTGGTCGTGGTCGAGGTGCCGCCGAGCCGGTGGGGGATCCGCGGGCGGACCGGTGACGAGCTCGAGCTCGACTACCGCGTCGACGTCTGAGCCCTGTTCCCGCCACCGTGGGCCGGTCCGAGGGGACGGGCTAGGCTGTCCCCGCGGATGAGTCGGCCAGGCGGTCGCGTCGAGGGGAACCTCGCCGAGGAACGTCCGGGCTCCGCAGAGCAGGGTGGTGGGTAACGCCCACCCGGGGTGACCCGCGGGACAGTGCCACAGAGAGAAGACCGCCGCGGTCGTCCTCGGACGGCCGCGGTAAGGGTGAAAGGGTGGTGTAAGAGACCACCAGCGCACCGGGTGACCGGTGCGGCTAGGTAAACCCCACCTGGAGCAAGGTCGGACAGGGAGCGTTCGAGGGCTGCTCGCCCGAGCTCCCGGGTAGACCGCTGGAGGCGTGCGGCAACGTACGTCGTAGAGGGATGGCCGCCACCCGTGCGCGGGTGACCGCGCACGGGGACAGAACCCGGCGTACCGGCCGACTCATCCGCCCTCCCGGACCGACCCGTGCCGCGACGCGGTGCGGTCGGCCGGCACCTTCCGCGGGAGCGTGGGTCCCACCACGATGGGTCGATGCACCGCAGCCGCGTCTCCACGCTCCTCGTCGACGTCCCGCAGGACGACGTCGGACCCGCCCTGGCCTTCTGGTCGGCCGCGCTCGGCGTCACGCCGCAGCCCGTCGCCGGGGAGCCGCAGTACACCGACCTCCCCGACGCCGTGCCCGGTCTCGTCGTGGCGGTGCAGTCCGTCGACGACGCGCCGCGGTACCACCTCGACATCGAGACGGACGACGTCGACGCGGAGACCGCGCGGCTCGTGGGGCACGGCGCCACGGAGATCGCGCGGTGGCTCGACTGCCGCACCCTCCGCGTACCCGGCGGGCACCTCGTGTGCGTGATCCCGCTCCACTCGGACCCCGACGCGTTCGCGCGAGCGGCTCGCACGTGGTCCTGAGCGCACGCGCACGGCCGCCGTCACGGTGACGCACGGGATCCGGACGCCTCAGCGAGCGAGCTCGCGCGGCAGCGGCTCGGCGTGCGAGGCCGGCACCCACGCGTGCCACGCGTCGTGACCGACGACCTCCTGACGCACGCACACGAAACCCCGGGCACGCGCCACGACGTCGACCTCGACGACCACGGCCACCCCGCCGTAGGTGCGGCCACCGACCAGCGCGCGGCGCGGCCGGGGGAGCATCACGCTCGGACGAGGGTCGCCGTGCGTGACGAGCCAGGCGGTGAAGTCGGGGTGCGGGCCTCGGTCCATGGGGCAACTGTGCCGACGACCACCGACGCCGACGACCACCGACGCCGGGCCCGTGCGCTGCAGCCTCAGGGCTCGAGCGGCGCGGGACGACCCCACAGGTACCCCTGCGCGGTCGGGCACCCGCAGGCGCTGAGCCGCCGCGCGATCTCGGGGGTCTCGACACCCTCGGCGACGACGGCCAGCGACATCGCGCGCGCCATCGCCACGACGCCCTCGACGACCGCGCGGCTGCGCGCGTCGTCCGCCATCGCCGCGACGAAGCTGCGGTCGATCTTGACCTCGTCGATGGGCAGCGCGGTCAGCTGCGTGAGCGACGAGTAGCCCGTCCCGAAGTCGTCGACCGCGAGACGGACGCCGAGGCCCCGGACGCGCTCGAGCTCCTCGACGAGCGAGTCCCGGATGGTCAGCAGGTGGCTCTCGGTCAGCTCCAGGACCGCCCGGTCCGGCGGCATCCCGGTGCGCTGCAGCGCGTGCTCGACGACGGCGGCGAACCCGCCGTCGCGCAGCTGGGACGCGCTGACGTTGACGTTGACCGAGACGTGCTCGCCGTGCGCGCGTGCGATGCGCGGCCACTGCTCGAACGCCTCCGTGATCGCCCACTCGCCGAGCTCGGGCAGGAGGCCGGCCGCCTCGGCGGCGTCGATCCACTCGCCCGGCAGCAGCAGCCCCCGTGCGGGGTGCGCCCAGCGCAGGAGCGCCTCGACGGCGCACACGCGGCCCGTCCCGAGCTCGACGATGGGCTGGAAGTGGACGACGAACTGCTGCTCGTCGACGGCTCGCCGGAGCTCGGCGTCGAGCTGGAGGTCGAGACGCACCCGGTCGAAGAGCGGGTCGCTGAAGAACGCCGTCCGACCACGCCCGCCGAGCTTGGCCTCGTACATCGCGGTGTCGGCCTCGCGCAGGAGGTCCCCGGCATCGGTCCCGGGTCGGGCGAGCGTCATGCCGATGCTCGCGCTGACGGGGATCGTCCGGCCCTCCAGCGTGATCGGACGGCACACCTGACGCAGGATGCGTGTCGCGAGCTCGGCACCGACGTGCCGGCCCTCGACCAGCGGGCAGCACACGACGAACTCGTCACCACCGATCCGCGCGACCGTGTCCCCGGGCCGGACGGCCTCGACGAGCCGCGAGGCGACCTCCACGAGAACCGTGTCGCCCGCGGCGTGCCCCAGCGAGTCGTTGACCCGCTTGAAGTGGTCGAGGTCGAGGAAGAGGACCGCGACCGCGCGACCCGACCTCGGCGCGGCCGCGATCGCGTGGTCGATCCGCTCCTGCAGGAGCGTGCGGTTGGGCAGTCCCGTGAGCTGGTCGTGCAGCGCCTGGTGCGCGAGGCGCTCCTCGAGGGCGGTCCGGTCGGTGACGTCGACGAGCTGGACCGTCGCGACGCGCTCGGCCGAGCCGGCGACGTGCTCGCGCCCGACAAGACCCGCGACCGCCAGGCACACGCGGTCCTCGCCCGATCGCGTCCGGTGGGCGACCTCGCCCTCCCACACCTCGGTGCGTCCCGCGGCGAGGTCGTCGAGGGCGCCGACGAAGCGCTCGTGCTCGTCCGGACCGAGGAGCTCGGCCCAGGTCCGGCCGGCGAGCGCACCGTCGTCGCCGTCGTCCGACCACCAGCGCTCCAGGGCGGGGTTCGCGTAGCGGATCGTGCCCCGCGAACCTTCCTCCAGCGACAGGAGCGCGTTGGGCACCACGGCCCGCTGGAGCGTCCGCTCGAGGGCGTCGCCGCGGCGGTCCGACGCCTCGAGCGCGAGGCGCCGCTGCTCGACCTCGAGGCTCAGGGCGAGACCGACCAGCCCGGTGACGGCGATGAACGCCTGCACGACGACCGTGCGGGTGGTCACCGGTGAGACCTCCGCGAACGGGCCGGCGCCGCCCAGCGTCGCGACGACGCCCACCGCACCCGCCACGAGGCCGTACGTCGCCGTCCACGCCGGTCCGAGCCGCCAGCCCACGAGGACGGTCACGGGGAGCGTGAGGAACGCGAACGCGTCGTCGGGCCGCGCCGAGTCGACCATCACGTGGACGGCCAGCGCGAACGACAGCACGACGGCGATCTCGCCGCGGCTCCTCGCGTGGCGCAGCACGCCCGCGCGGCGCTCGGCGAGGTGCGCGCGCCACGCGAGCACGAAGGCCATGACGACGGCGGTGCTCGCCGTGAACCGGGGGATCCACAGGCCGATGATCGAGAGGGCGCCGGGGAGGTCGTTCGGCGCGATGAGGGCGAGGATCAGCGGCGTCCCGGCGACCGACCCCGCAAGGCTCCCCGCACCCAGTGCCAGCAGACCGCGGGCGTCGCGCAGCGAGTCGGGCGTGTGCGGCGCGAGCCGCAGGAACAGTCCGCCGCCGACGACGGCGTGCGCGACGTTCGCGAGCGCGAACGCGAGCGACGTGACGGCCGACGCGCCCGTCGTGACGTTCGCGAGGAACGCCATGACGAGCAGGGCCGGCATCGCGACCCGGTAGCGCTGCTCACGTGGCGTCAGCACGAACCACAGGAGCGCGACGCCCGCCGCCGGCCACACGAACGCGACAGGGGGCGACGGCAGCCGTGTGATGCCGCCGAGCACACCCGCGAGCAGGTAGACCGCCGACCAGGTGGCCGTGGCGGCCCACGGGAACCCGACCGGTGGCCGTCCCGCGTCCGCCTTCGCCGCTCGCCGCAGCGCCGGGACCTCGGCCGCGGGGGCGTGCGGCTCGCGGTCGAGCGGGATTGCGGTGGGCGCGGCCCGACGTGCCGGGACCGAGGCGGGGCGCACAGGCCGTCCCGGGGGACGAGGGGCGCGTGCCGCTCCCTCGTCCACGGACGGCACCCCCTGTCCACCGGGCCCGGACGATGCCCCTCCCATGGGCTGCGTCCCTCCCGGGTCAGCTCGTCGTCGGACGCGTGTCCTCGTCCTGGACGCGGTCGTCGTCCTGGGCCGCGGGGGAGTACTTCGCCGGCTGCTGGCCCTGGCCGCTGACCTCGGGGTCGGGGTCGACCGCGAGGGTCGGCAGGTCCGGCTGCTTGGGGTCGAAGCTGTCGGGCAGGCTCTCGCTCATCCGTTCACCGTGGCACCGCGGTCGCGCGGTCGCATCCCGAGACGGCTCGCGTCGCGCAGCGTCCCCCGCTCGGCGCAGCGCCGTGCTGCCGGGCGCCGCGGGCGCGCCATGGCTAGCGTGGCCCTGCGCGCGGCCGCGGGGCGTCGTGCGCGCCCGAGGGAGGCACCATGACGGACGCCCGGGACCCGTCGGTCGGCGGGATCAGCGTGAGCGAGTCGGCGGACCGGACGACCGCGCACCTGTGGGGCGAGATCGACGACTCGGTGCGCCAGCAGGCGGGGGCGACGCTCACCCGCGCCCTCGAGCGCGGCCTCCCGGTCGTGCTCGACGCGAGCAGGGTCGAGTTCATCGACTCGGCGGGCGTGGCGTTCCTCATCCAGCTCTGCACGGTCGCGCGCGAGGAGGGCGTCACGGTGAGCCTCCACGAGCCCCCGCGGGTCGTCAGCGAGGTGATCGACCTGCTCGGCCTGCACGACCTCTTCGACGCCGTCCCGCACGTCCCGCCCGACGCGCTTGAGGACGGCCTCGACCGGGCCGACCGCACCGCTGACGACCGTCCGGGCGACCAGGCGGACCGCTCGCGGGCGTGAGGCGTCAGCGGGCCCGGACGGCGGCGAGCTGCCGCTCGTGCTCGGACCGGAGCCAGGGGTCCGCGAGGCGCTCGTCGTCGACGTCGCCCCAGCCCGTGAGCGCGTCGAGGTAGGCGCGGTCGGCGGCGAGGCGGCGCACGGTCTCCGCCCGGTCGGCGCAGTGCCCGTGACCCGGGACGACGACGCGCACGTCGTGGTCCCGCACGAGCTCCTCGACCCGGTCGAGCGCGCGGAGGTACGTCCGGACCGGGTCGGCGTCGGCGAGGTCCAGCAGCGGTACCTCGAGGTCGGACAGGAGGTCGCCCGCGAGGAGTGCGCGCGCTGCGGGCACGACGACGACGGCGGCGCCCGGCGCGTGGGCACCGTGCTCGACGAGGAGGACCTCCCTGCACCAGGGCAGCGGACCGGCTCGGCGCGGTGCCAGCCGCGCCAGCAGCGCCAGGTCGTGACCGGGGGCCTCGGTGCCGGCGTCCCGCACGAGGTGGGCGCGCTCGCGCCGGGCCGCCTCGCACGCGGCGGGCGTGGCCCAGCGCGGGACGTCGCCGAGCGCGCGGGACCAGACGACGTGGTCCCAGTGGGGGTGCGTGCTCACCCCGCCGACGACCGTCAGGTCCCGCTCCGCCACGGACGTCGCGAGCCCGTCGAGGTCGGCGGCCGTGACGGCCGGGTCGACGAGCACGCACGTGGCGTCGTCGGCGACGAGCACCGTCGACGTCGTCGTGTACGCATGCGCGGTCGCCACGAGGACCCCGGGTGCGACCTCGACGAGCTCGCGCGCCGCGGTGGGGGTCACGGCTCGCCGGCCCGCCCGGTCAGTCCAGCGCGGTGCCGCGCGCCGCGAGCGCTGCGGCGCCCACGATCCCGGCGGCGTTGCGCAGCTGGGCGGGGACGACGGGTGTGCGCAGGTCGAGCAGCGGGAGGAACTTCTCGTGCTTCTTGCTCACGCCGCCGCCCACCACGACGAGGTCCGGCCACAGGAGGTCCTCGACGACGCGGAAGTACCGCTGCAGGCGCTCGGCCCACTGCTCCCACGACAGGTCCTCGCGCTCGCGTGCGCTGTCGGCGGCGCGGGACTCGGCGTCGTACCCGTCGATCTCGAGGTGGCCGAGCTCGGTGTTCGGCACCAGCGTCCCGTCGACCACGAGGCACGAGCCGATGCCGGTCCCGAGGGTCACCACGAGGACGACGCCCGCCTTGTCGCGCGCTGCCCCGTAGAGGGTCTCGGCGTACCCGGCGGCGTCGGCGTCGTTGACGGCGAGCACCCGTCGACCCGTCGCGCCGCGCACGACGGCCGTGACGTCCGTGCCGATCCACGAGTCGTCGACGTTGGCGGCCGAGCGCGCGACGCCGTGCTGGATGACCGCCGGGAACGTCACGCCGATCGGGATCTCGGGCGGCAGGTGGAACGAGTCGACGAGCTCGGCGACCGTCGCGGCGACGGCGTCGGGCGTCGACGGCTGGGGCGTCGGGATCCGGACGCGGTCCGCGGCGAACTCGCCCTCGGCGAGGTCCACGGGCGCGCCCTTGATCCCGCTCCCGCCGATGTCGATGCCGAACGCGGTCGTGGGCGGGGGAGGGGTGGGGGTGCTCATGGCAGCGTCAGGATCTCCGCTCCGGTCTCGGTGACGACGAGGGTGTGCTCGAACTGCGCGCTGCGTCGGCGGTCCTTGGTCACGACGGTCCAGCCGTCGTCCCACATGTCCCAGTCGTGCGTGCCGAGGTTGAGCATGGGCTCGATCGTGAAGACCATGCCGGGCTCCATGACGCGCGCGTGCAGCGGCGCGGCGTCGTAGTGCGGGACCACCATCCCCGAGTGGAACGCCTCGCCCACGCCGTGCCCGGTGAAGTCGCGGACGACCCCGTAGCCGAAGCGGCGCGCGTAGGCCTCGATGACCCGCCCGATGACGTTCAGCTCACGGCCCGGCCGCACCGCGCGGATGCCGCGCATCATCGCCTCGTGGGTGCGCTCGACGAGCAGCCGCGACTCCTCGTCGACGTCGCCCACGAGGAAGGTCGCGCAGTTGTCGCCGTGCACGCCGTCGACGTACGCCGTGACGTCGACCTTCACGATGTCGCCGTCCTGCAGGACGGTCGAGTCCGGCACCCCGTGGCAGATGACCTCGTTGACCGAGGTGCACAGGGACTTCAGGAACGGCACCTGCTGCGGGTGCGGCTGGTAGCGCAGCGTGGACGGGTAGGCGCCGTGGTCGCACAGGAACTCGTGGCCGATGCGGTCGAGCTCGTCGGTCGTGACGCCGGGGACGGCGTGCCGCCCGACCTCGTGCATCGCCTGGGCCGCGAGCCGGCCCGCGACGCGGATCCGCTCGACCGTCTCCGCGTCCTTGACCTCGGAGCCCGTGAACGGCAGCTCGCGGTTCTTCCCGACGTACTCGGGCCGTTCGATGTGGGCCGGGACCTCCCGGACGGGGCTGACGGTGCCGGGCACCAGCGTGCCCGCCGGCGCGTGCGCGATCGACATGGCTGGCAGTCTACGAAAGCGGGTGGCGCACGGCGCCCGCTGGCTCGACGACGAGGAGGCACCCGGTGAGCGGCATCTCGGACGGCACGGCGGACGGCACGGCGGGAGGCGGCACCCCGCAGTACTGGTTCAACCCCCGCACGCGCGAGGTCGAGGAGGGGATGGTGAGCCCGTGGTCGGACCGCATGGGCCCCTACCCGACCCGTGAGGCGGCCGAGCGCGCGCTCGAGACCGCCGAGGGGCGCACCGACGCGTGGGACGAGGAGGACCGCCGCTGGCGCGAGGGGTGAGCCCGGCCGCGGCGGGGCCTCACTCCGCGAAGCTGTGGGTGTCGGTCGGGAACGCTCCCGACCGGACCTCGTCGTTGTACGCACGCGCCGCGGCGCCGAGCGTCGCGCCGATCTCGGCGTAGCGCTTGGCGAAGCGCGGCGACCAGTCCGTGAGGCCGGCCATGTCGCTCCACACGAGGACCTGGCCGTCGCACGCGGGCCCCGCGCCGATGCCGATCGTCGGCACCGACAGCACCTCGGTGATGCGCTCCGCGAGCGGTGCGGGGACCATCTCGAGCACCACCGCGAACGCGCCGGCCTCCTGCAGCGCGAGCGCGTCCTCCGAGAGCCGTTCGGCGGCCTCGTCCCCGCGGCCCTGGACGCGCTTGCCGCCGAGGACGTTCTCCGACTGGGGTGTGAAGCCCAGGTGCCCCATGACGGGGATGCCCGACGACACGACGAGGTGGACGTGGTCGGCGACGCGGCGGCCGCCCTCGAACTTGACCGCGTGCGCGCCGCCCTCCTTCATCATCCGGACGGCCGTGGCGTGCGCGTGCGCGGGTGACGCCTCGTACGAGCCGAACGGCAGGTCGGCCACGACGAGCGACCTCCGCACGGCGCTCGTGACGGCGCGTGTGTGCCGGATCATGTCGTCCACGGTGACGGGCAGCGTCGTCGCGTGGCCGAGGAAGTTGTCGGCGACGGAGTCGCCGACCAGGAGGACGTCCGTCCCGGCCTCGTCGAAGATGCGCGCGGTCGGGGCGTCGTAGGCCGTGAGCATCGTGATCCGCTCGCCGCGCTCCTTCGCCTGGCGCAGGTGGTGGACCCGGACACGCCGCAGCGGTGCGGCGGTGCTCTCGCTCATTCGGTGCTCCCCTTCGGCTCGCGCCACGCGGTCGTCACGGGGAGCCTACGGTCCCGGCCGAACGCCAGGGCCGTGACCTTGGGGCCGAGGGGGTACTGGCGACGCTTCCACTCGGCGCGGTCGACGAGCGAGAGCACCTTGTCGACGACGGCCTCGTCGAAGCCGCGCGCGAGCAGCTCCTCACGGCCCTCGGCGTGCTCGACGTACGCGTCGAGCACCTCGTCGAGCAGGTCGTACGGCGGGAGCGAGTCGGTGTCCTGCTGACCGGGCGACAGCTCGGCCGACGGCGGCTTGGTGATCGAGCTCTCGGGGATCGGCGGGATCTCGCCGGCGTCCGACGCGCTGTCGTTGCGCCACCGCGCGAGGGCCCAGACGCGCGACTTGTCGACGTCCTTGATCGGTGCGTAGCCGCCGACGGCGTCGCCGTAGATCGTCGAGTAGCCGACGGCGAGCTCGGACTTGTTGCCGGTCGCGAGGACGAGGTGGCCCTCGCGGTTGGAGACGCCCATGAGGATGACGCCGCGGACGCGGGCCTGGAGGTTCTCGCCCGCGACGCCGGGCAGGTCCATCTGGCCCTCGAAGGCCTCCACCATGGGGGCGATGGGCTGGACGCGGTAGTCGGCGCCGATCCGCTCGGCGAGGTCGGCCGCGTCGTCGCGCGAGTGCTCGGACGAGTGGCGCGACGGCATGCTCACGCCGACGACGTTCTCGCCGCCGATCGCGTCGGCCGCCATCGCGGCGACGAGCGCGGAGTCGATGCCGCCCGACAGGCCCAGCACGACCGAGCGGAACCCGTTCTTGCGCACGTAGCCCCGCAGGCCCGTGACGACGGCGGTGTACACCTCGGCGTCAGGGTCCATCGGCTCGGCGAGCACGCCCGGCTCGGGGTCGCCGTCCTCCGGGAGGTCGACCAGGAGCAGGTGCTCGACGAACTGCGGCGAGCCCGCGACGGGCGTCCCGTCGGAGGCGACCACGAAGGACCCGCCGTCGAAGACGAGGTCGTCCTGACCGCCCACCATGTTGACGTAGGCGACGGGTGCGGCGACCTCGGGCGCCCGCCGGCACGCGAGCTCGGCGCGCAGGTGGCCCTTGCCCTCCTCGTACGGCGAGCCGTTGATGACCGCGAGCAGGTCGACGCCCTCGGCCGCGAGCTGCGCGACCGGACCCCCGTCCTGCCAGATGTCCTCGCAGATGACGACGCCGACCCGCCGCCCGTCGACGTCGACGACGCACGGCTCGGTGCCGGACGCGAAGATCCGGTACTCGTCGAACACGCCGTAGTTGGGCAGGTGGTGCTTGTCGTACCGCGCGAGCACCTCGCCGCCGCGCACGACGACGGCCTGGTTGGTCGCGCGGCCCCCGGGTGTGCGGCCCAGCGTCCCGAGCACGACGGTCAGCTCGCCGAGGCCCTCGGCGACGAGGCGGCGCCGCACGTCGTCGAGCGCGCGCTCGGCGGCCCGCGCGAACGAGTCGCGCAGCGCGAGGTCCTCGATCGGGTAGCCGGTCAGGGTCATCTCGGGGAAGAGCACGAGCCGGGCGCCGGCGTCGGCGGCGGAGCGTGACCACTCCAGGACGCGGTCGGCGTTGCCGGCGACGTCCCCCACCCACGTGTCGACCTGGGCCAGTGCGATGCGGAGCGAGGCCATGGCGGCAACCCTAGCGACGGTGATCGACCTCGCCAGGCGACGTCGGCGTCGTCCCCGGACGGCTCGCGGCGCCGTCCCGCCCGGTGGTCGGCCGGTTCACGTCCCCGTCACGCGCGTACGGCAGGATGGCGCCATGGACAGGCAGCAGGAGTTCGTGCTCCGCACCGTCGAGGAGCGGGACATCCGCTTCATCCGTCTCTGGTTCACCGACGTGCTCGGCTCGTTGAAGTCGCTCGCGGTCGCGCCGGCCGAGCTCGAGGCGGCGTTCACCGAGGGCATCGGCTTCGACGGGAGCGCGATCGAGGGGCTCACGCGGGTCTACGAGGCGGACATGCTCGCCAAGCCGGACCCGTCGACGTTCCAGATCCTGCCGTGGCGGGGCGAGCGGCACGGGACCGCACGGATGTTCTGCGACATCCTCACGCCCGACGGCGAGCCGTCCCTCGCGGACTCGCGCCACGTCCTCAAGCGCGCCCTGCAGCGCGCCGCGGACAAGGGGTTCACCTTCTACACGCACCCCGAGGTCGAGTTCTACCTGTTCGAGAACCCGGCGGACCCCGAGAAGCCCCTCGTCCCGGTCGACCAGGGCGGGTACTTCGACCACGTGCCGCGCGGCACCGCCCACGACTTCCGGCGCGCCGCGATCACGATGCTCGAGTCGATGGGCATCTCGGTCGAGTTCTCCCACCACGAGGCGGGCCCTGGCCAGAACGAGATCGACCTGCGCTACGCGGACGCGCTCACCACGGCGGACAACATCATGACGTTCCGCACGGTCATCAAGGAGGTCGCGCTCGAGCAGGACGTGTACGCGACCTTCATGCCGAAGCCGCTCGCGGACCACCCGGGCTCGGGCATGCACACGCACCTGTCGCTCTTCGAGGGGGACCGGAACGCGTTCCACGAGCCGGGGGCGCCGCTGGGCCTGTCGACGACGGCCCGGCGCTTCATCGCCGGCCTGCTCCACCACGCCGCCGAGATCACCGCCGTGACGAACCAGTTCGTGAACTCCTACAAGCGCGTGTGGGGCGGTGCCGAGGCGCCGAGCTACATCTGCTGGGGGCACAACAACCGGTCGGCGCTCGTGCGCGTGCCGATGTACAAGCCCGGCAAGGGCAACTCGACGCGCGTCGAGTACCGCGGCGTCGACTCCGCGACCAACCCGTACCTCGCGTACGCGCTGCTCCTCGCCGCGGGCCTCAAGGGGATCGAGGAGGGCTACGAGCTCCCCGAGGGCGCCGAGGACGACGTCTGGGAGCTCACGGACTCCGAGCGCCGCGCGCTCGGGATCGAACCCCTGCCGTCGTCGCTCAGCCGGGCCGTCTCGGTCATGGAGCGGTCGGAGCTGGTCGCCGAGACGCTCGGCGAGCACGTGTTCGACTTCGTGCTGCGCAACAAGCGGGCCGAGTGGGCCGACTACCGCGCCCAGGTCACGCCGTTCGAGCTGAAGCGGTATTTGCCGGTCCTGTGAGCAGCGGCCCGGGAGGTACCGGCGTGCGGGGGGAGTCGAACCCCGACGCGCGGCGCGGCCCGAGCGTGCGCGCGCTGCTCGCGCGCGCCGGCTTCCTCGACCTCGGACGCGGTGCGGCCACGCTCGAGGACCGCGACCTCACCGAGCTGCTCGCGCCCCTGACGGACCTGCCCCTGCTCGACGCGCTCGGCGCCGTCGCCGCACCCGACGAGGCGCTGCTCGGACTGAGCCGCCTGGCCACGGCGGTGCGCGGGACGCCCCGGGCCGACGACGTAAGGGCCGCGCTCGCCGTCCCGGGCCGGGTCCGGGACCGGCTGCTCGCGGTCCTCGGCGGCTCGAGCGCCCTCGCCGACCACCTCGTGCGTCACCCCGAGGACGTCACCGCGCTCGCCGACGACGGCGTGCTCGGGACCGAGGACGCCGTGGTGCGAGCCGAGCTCCTCGCGGCGGTCGGTGCGGACCCCGACGGCCCGGGGGAGCCGGTCGCGACCGTCGCCGGGCAGGCGGGTGTCGACGCGCTCCGGCGCGCGTACCGCCGTCGTCTGATGGCCGTCGCCGCCGCCGACCTGGTGAGCCCCGAACCCCTCTCCCTCATGCCCGGCGTCGCCGCGGCGCTCGCCGACCTCGCGGGCGCCGCCCTCGAAGGGGCGCTCGCCCTCGCGCGCGCCGAGCACCCCGACCACGCGGCCGTGCGGCTCGCCGTCATCGGCATGGGCAAGTGCGGGGGGCGTGAGCTCAACTACGTCAGCGACGTCGACGTCGTCTACGTCGCCGAGCCGGCGGACGGGCACGACGAGAGCGCCGCGCTCGCGGTCGGCGCACGTCTCGCGACCGCCCTGGCCCGGGTGTGCTCGGGTCCCGGTGCGGAGCCGGCCCTGTGGCCCGTCGACGCCGCGCTGCGGCCCGAGGGCAAGAACGGCCCGCTCGTCCGGACGGTCGCGAGCCACGTCGCCTACTACGAGCGCTGGGCCAAGACGTGGGAGTTCCAGGCGCTCCTCAAGGCCCGCACCGTCGCGGGCGACCGCGACCTCGGCCGCGCGTACACCGACGCGATCCGGCCCATGGTGTGGGCCGCCGTCGAGCGCGAGAACTTCGTCGAGGACTCGCAGGCCATGCGTCGCCGCGTCGAGGACAACGTCCCCGCGGCCGAGGCGGACCGCCAGCTCAAGCTCGGCGTCGGCGGCCTGCGCGACGTCGAGTTCACCGTCCAGCTCCTCCAGCTGGTGCACGGGCGCTCCGACGAGTCGATCCGCAGCCCGAACACGCTGCGGGCGCTCGCAGCCCTCTCCGCGGGCGGGTACGTCGGCCGGGAGGACGCGGCGCGGCTCGCCGTCTGCTACCGCCTGCTCCGCGTGCTCGAGCACCGCATCCAGCTCCACCGGCTGCGCCGCACGCACCTCATGCCGACGTCCGAGGCGGAGCTGCGCCGGCTCGCGCGCTCGTCGCGGCTCGAGCCGGCCGGCCCCGAGGCCGTCCTCGAGCGGTGGCGCGCGGTGCGGCGCGACGTCCGCAACCTCCACGAGGAGCTCTTCTACCGACCGCTGCTGCCTGCGACCGCGACGCTGACGCGCGAGGAGGCGAGCCTCGCGCCCGAGGCGCAGCGCGCACGCCTCGCCGCGATCGGCTACCGCGACCCGGCCGGGGCGCTGCGCCACATCGCGGCCCTCACCGAGGGCGTGAGCCGGCGGGCCGCGATCCAGCGCCAGCTCCTGCCCGTGCTGCTCGGCTGGTTCGCGGAGGGCAGCGACCCCGACGCGGGGCTGCTCGCGTTCCGTCGCCTCTCCGACGAGCTCGGGACGACGCACTGGTACCTCAAGCTGCTGCGCGACTCGGGTGTCGCGGCGCACCGGCTGGCGTGCGTGCTGTCGACGTCGCGGTTCGCGGCCGAGGCGCTGTCGCGCTCGCCGGAGTCCGTCACGTGGCTCGACGCGGACGCCGAGCTCGCGCCCCGCTCCCGCGAGCGCCTCGGCACCGAGGCTGACGCCGTGCTCACGCGCGCCGAGGACGCCCAGGTGGCCGCGATGCTCCTGCGTGCGATCCGCCGCCGCGAGACGGCGCGGACCGCGGTCGCGCAGGTCCTCCAGGAGCGCACGCCCCAGGAGGCCGCGACCGCGCTGACCGCCGCCGTCGACGTCGTGCTCGCGGGTGCGCTGCGCATCGCCGAGCACGAGCACCGCACGGGCCCCGACGGTCTCCTCACGCGGTTCGGCGTCGTGGCGATGGGTCGCCTCGGCGGCGCGGAGCTGGGCTACGGCTCGGACGCCGACGTGATGTTCGTGCACGACCCGCTGCCCGGCGCCGACGAGTCCCTCGCGCAGGCGCAGGCCGTGTCGATCGCCATGCGGCTCCGTGCGCTGCTCGGAGCCGTGGGTCCCGAGCCGGTGCTCGAGGTCGACGCCGACCTGCGTCCCGAGGGGCGCAACGGGCCGCTCGTCCGCACGCTCGCGTCGTACGGCGAGTACTACCAGCGCTGGTCGGCACCGTGGGAGAGCCAGGCGCTGCTGCGCGCTCGGCCCGTCGCGGGCGACGCCGACCTGGGGGAGCGGTTCGTCGCGCTCGTCGACCCGCTGAGGTACCCAGCGGGCGGTGCCGACGCCGCCGCCGTGCGGGAGGTCCGGCGCCTCAAGGCGCGCATGGAGGCCGAGCGCCTCCCGCGCGGCGTCGACCCCGCGCGGCACCTCAAGCTCGGACGCGGCGGCCTGAGCGACGTCGAGTGGACCGTCCAGCTCCTCCAGATGCTGCACGGGCACGACGTCCCGGCGCTGCGCACGACCTCGACCCTCGACGCGCTCGCGGGAGCGCAGGACGCGGGCCTCGTCGCCGCCGACGACGCGGCGGTGCTGCGCGACTCGTGGGTCCTCTGCTCGCGGCTGCGCGACGCCCTCGTGCTCTGGACCGGACGCGTGGGCGGCAGCGGCGGCGACGTCCTGCCGCACGACCGCCGTGCGCTCGGCGCGCTCGCGCGCCTGCTCGGGATGCCCCCGGCCTCCGGGGCCGAGCTCGAGGAGACGTACCTGCGGACGAGCCGTCGCGCCCGCGCGGTCGTGGAGCGCGTCTTCTACGCCTGACAGCCGGTCGGGACGGTCGCTGCCCGGGACCATCGCCGCGGCACAGGACACGTCCCTGTGCTTCGCTGGGGCGGTGAGCGAGGACGACGTCATCGACGCGCTGCTGACCACGCCCGCGCGGTGGGCCGTCGTGGGCCTGTCGACCAACACCGCGCGGCCCGCCTACGGCGTCGCGGCGTACCTGCAGCGGCTCGGGCACGAGGTCGTGCCCGTGCACCCTCGCGCCGAGACCGTGCACGGCGCGCGGGGCTGGGCGCGCCTCGCGGACGTCCCGGGGGAGGTCGACGTCGTCGACGTGTTCGTCAACTCGTCGCGTGCGGGTGCGGTCGTCGACGACGCCGTCGCGATCGGCGCCCGGACCGTGTGGCTGCAGCTCGGCGTGCACGACGTGGGGGCCGAGGAGCGGGCCCGCGCCGCGGGCCTGACGGTCGTCACGGACCGCTGCCCCGCCATCGAGGGGCGCGCCCGGCGCCTGGGCTGAGCGGGGCGGCGGCACCCCTCAGCGCAGGTCCGCGACCAGGTCCCCGTCCTCGTGCAGCCTGCGCAGCACCTCGTCCGGCCCGAGCTGCTGCAGGCCCTCGGTCACCTCGTCCCAGTGCCGCGGCGCGGCGACGGCCGGCCGTTCCCGTCCCCGGAGCGAGTACGGCGTGACCGTCGTCTTGGCCGGGTGGTTCTGCGACCAGTCGACGAGGACCTTCCCCTGGCGCAGCTCCTTCTTCATGTTCGCCACGACCGTGCCCGGGTTCGCCGCGGCGAGCTCGTGCGCGACCGTTCGCGCGTACTCGCGCACCTCGACCGCGGTGCGCCGGCCGTCGAGCGGCGCGTAGAGCTGCATGCCCTTGCTGCCGCTCGTCACGGGGTAGATCCGGTCCAGGCCGTCCTCGGCGAGCCGGTCCGCCACGAGGTGCGCGACGCGCACGCACGCGTCCAGACCCGCTGGCGGCCCGGGGTCGAGGTCCACGACGAGGCGGTCGGGGTGGTGGACCTTGCCGCGCGGGCCGACACGCCACTGGGGGGTGTGCAGCTCGACCGCTCCCTGGTTCGCCGCCCAGACGAGCCCCGCGAGGTCGTCGACGAACGGGAACTCGACCTCGGTGCCCTCGTCCTCGCCACCCGGGCTCGCGCGCAGCACGCGGCGTCGCAGCCAGTCGGGCGCCCCGCGCGGGACGTTCTTCTCGAAGAACCGCTCGCCCGCGACGGACTCGGTGAACCGGATGCGCGTGACGGGCCGGTCCCGCAGCTGGGGCAGGATCACGTCCGCCACGTGCGTGTAGTACTGCACCATCTCGGCCTTCGTGAATCCCGTCGACGGGTAGAGCACGCGGTCGAGGTGCGTCAGGCGCACGCGGCGGTCGCCGATCGCGACCCACTGCGCGTCGTCGGCGGGCGTCACGCGTGCCCTCGCCCGGTCACGGCGCGTCCCACGGGTCGACCGGTGCGTCGGTGCGTAGCCCGCGCACGACGGGCTGGCGGAGGCGCCCCGTCCGGGTGCGCGCGAGGTAGGCGACGTCGACGACGGCCTCGGGCTCGCACCAGACGGCGCCCCGCGCGTCGACCGCGGGGACGTCGTCGACGGGGCTCGTCGCGCGCTGGAGAGGGCGCAGCGTCCGGACGAGGTCCTGGCCACGTCGTCCGGCGAGCCCGCTGCCGACCTTGCCGAGGTACCGCCAGACGCCCTCGGCGTCGGGTGCGGCCAGCAGCACGGCGCCCAGCCGCGCCGTCGAGCCGCCGCCCGACGCGGACGTCTCGGGGCGCCAGCCGACGACGGCCGCGGTCCGGGTCGACCGGTGCGCGGCCTTGACCCAGTCCGGGGAGCGACGACCCGGCTGGTAGGTCGACGAGCGCCGCTTCGCGAGGACGCCCTCGAGGCCGTGCTCGAGCGTGACCTGCCACAGCGCGTCCACGTCCGGGTAGACGGGGGAGAGCTGCACGCGGTCCGGGAGCGTCAGGCGCTCGAGGGTCGCGCGGCGCTCGTCGAGGGTCCGTCGGGTGAGGTCGACGCCGTAGAGCACGAGCACGTCGAATACGACGAACGTCGCGGGGCTGCGCTGCGCGAGGCGGGCGGCCCGCACGCCGTCGCGCACGTGCATGCGCTCGGCCAGCGCCTCGAACGACGGCACGCCGCCCGACATCACGACGACCTCGCCGTCGAGCACCGCGCCCTGCACCGTCGCGAGCGGGGCGAGCTCGGGGTACGCGGCCGTCACCTCGCGGCCGGACCGGGCGCGCAGCCGGAGGCGGTCGCCGGTCGTGTCGGCCAGCACCCGCACGCCGTCCCATTTGACCTCGTACGACCAGTCCTCGCCCCGGGGCAGGTCCTTCCCCTCGGGGGCTCGGGTGGCGAGCATGGGCTGCACGGGTCCATCCTGCACACGTGGGTGATCATCGGCACCCGGACCGAGGAGGAGCTCGTGCGCGCGATCTGGAAGGGTGCCGTGGCCTTCGGGCTCGTCAACGTGCCGGTCAAGCTCTACGCCGCGACGGGTGAGCACAGCGTCCCGCTGCACCAGGTGCACCGCGAGGACGGCGGCCGCATCCGCTACAAGAAGGTCTGCAGCGTCGACGGCGAGGAGGTCCCGTACGCCGACATCGCCAAGGGTTACGAGACCGACGACGGCCGCATGGTCGTGCTCACCGACGAGGACCTCGACGAGCTCCCCCTCGCGACCGAGCGCGAGATCGCGGTCGAGGAGTTCGTGCCGGCCGACCAGGTCGACCCGATCATGCTCGGCAAGACGTACTACCTCGAGCCCGAGCGCACGGCGGCGAAGCCCTACGCGCTGCTCCGTGAGGCGCTCAAGACGACGGACCGGATGGCGGTCGTGAAGGTCGCGCTGCGGCAGCGGGAGTCGATGGCCGTGCTGCGCGTGCGCGACGACGTCATCTGCCTCCAGACGCTGCTGTGGCCCGACGAGGTGCGCGCGGCCGACTTCCCGATCCTCGACGCCGAGGTCCAGGTGCGCCCGCAGGAGCTCCAGATGGCGGCGTCGCTCGTCGAGTCCCTCGCGGGCGACTTCGACCCGTCGGAGTTCTCCGACTCCTACCAGCAGGCCCTCGAGGCGCTCATCGAGGCGAAGGTCACGACGGGCAGGACGGTCTCGGTCGCGCGTCCCGAGGAGGAGGACGACTCGGGCGGCGAGGTCGTCGACCTGCTCTCGGCGCTCCAGCGCAGCGTCGAGCGCGCCCGTGGCGCGCGCGGCGGCCAGGCGTCCGCCGCCGCCGAGGCGGAGGCGGAGGCGGAGGCGCCCGACGAGAAGGCCCCCGCGAAGAAGGCCGCGAGCCGGCGACGGACGGCGTCCGACGACGAGGCGAAGCCCGCCGCTCGCTCGACGCGCCGCAAGGCCACCGACGACGCCCCGGCCAAGCCCGCACGCGGTCGCGGCAAGGCCGCCGCGGCGGACGACGAGGCCGCACCCGCGAAGAAGACGACGCGCCGCCGGGCGTCCTGAGGCCACCCGGCGTGCCCGACGACGTGCCGCGCCGCCGCGTGACGACCGGCGGCTCCGCGGGCCGCGACGCCGTCGTGCGCGCGCTGCACCGGATCGCGTTCCTGCTCGAACGGCGGCAGGAGTCGCAGTACCGGTCGCGCGCCTACCGCGCGGCGGGGGACACGTTGCGCGCGCTCGACGACGACGCGTGGGCGGCGCACGCGCGCGACGGCCGGTGGCAGGACCTGCCGGGTGTGGGCGAGCGCACGGCCGGGGTCATCGCCGCGGTGCTCGACGGCGAGCAGCCGCGCGTGCTCGCCGACCTCGAGGCGGACCTCACCGAGCGCAACCGTGCCGCGACGCCCGAGGGGCAGGCGCTGCGCGACCTCCTCCGGGGCGACCTCCACGCGCACACCGAGGCGAGCGACGGCAGCGCGTCCCTCGTCGACATGGCGCTCGCGGCGATCGAGGTGGGCCACGAGTACCAGGCGATCACCGACCACTCGCCGCGGCTCACGGTCGCGAACGGGCTCTCGGCCGACCGGCTGCGCGACCAGGTGCGACGCGTCGCGGCGCTCAACCGGTCCCTCGCGGACGCGGCCCGCGCCACGGGCCGGCCGTTCCGGGTCCTCACGGGCATCGAGGTCGACGTGCTCGACGACGGCACGCTCGACCAGGAGCCCGGCCTGCTCGCCGAGCTCGACGTCGTGGTCGCGTCGGTGCACTCGAAGCTGCGCATGGACCGTGCGGCGATGACCCGGCGGATGGTCGCGGCGGTGCGCGGACCCGGGACGGACGTCCTCGGGCACTGCACGGGTCGGCGTGTGCTCGGCCGGGAGCGGCCGCAGAGCGAGTTCGACGCCGAGGCCGTCTTCGCGGCGTGCGCGGAGTCGGGGGTCGCCGTCGAGGTGAACAGCCGGCCCGACCGACGGGACCCGCCGCACGCGCTGATCGACGTCGCGGCGGCAGCGGGCTGCCTCTTCTCGATCGACTCCGACGCGCACGCCCCGGGACAGCTCGACTGGCTCGTGGACGGGTGCGACCGGCTCGCGGCCCACGGCGTCGAGCCCGACCGCGTCGTGACGACGTGGCCGGTCGAGCGGCTCCTGGAGTGGACCCACCGCCACTGATCGCCGCCACTGACGGGCCGCCACAGGGCAGGCACAGGGCGGGCACAGGGCAGGCACTGCCGGCCGGGTTAGGCTCGCGAGGTGCCGAGGCGCGCACGAGCGAGGGTGCGACCCGCGTCGTCGTCGGACGCGGGCGGGGCTGTCGTGCGGCTCGTCGACGTCAGCACGGACGACGCTGGCGACGCGAACGGCGCGGACGGCGCGGACCCGTCGGTCCCGGCGCTGCAGCACGGCGAGAGCCCGCCGGACCCCGGCGGGTCGGGCACGGCGCCGGACGGCCGGTCCGCGCGCGGCGGGCGGCCCCGGACTCGGACGCGCACCCTGACCCGGGCCCCGACCGCGGTGCGGGCGGCGTCGGCGCTCGTGCTGGTGGCGGCCGTCCTGGCGGGCGCGCAGGCCGTCGAGGACCACCGCGCCGCCGAGCGCGCGGCCCGCTTCGCCGTCATGCCGGGGACGGTCGCACCGCTCGACCGCCCGCTCGTCGAGTCGTGGTCGGTCACGGGCGTCACGGGCGTCACGCGGGTGGGGCGCCTCGCCCTCGTGACCAGCGCGGACGACAGGACGGTCCGCGCCGTCGACGTCGTCGACGGGCGGACGGCGTGGCGGCTCGCGACCGGGGGCCCGGCGCCTGCCGAGCGCTGCCTCGGCGACCGGTCGACGGACGCGGTCGACGTGCTCGTGTGCTTCCGTGGCCGGTCGGGCGGCGGCGCCCCGGGGACGGTCACGGCCGTCGTCGTGGACGCGTCGGACGGCAGCGTCCTCGCGCAGCGACCCACGCACCTGCCGTCGCACGGCGTCGCGATGGTCGGCGGCGACCTGGTGACCGTGCAGCAGCGCGACCGCGTGCTCGACGTCCGGCGGACGGACGCCGTCACCCGCGCCGAGGTGTGGGCCGCACGGATCGACCTCGCGGGCGGGCGGCAGAGCGGTGCGGGCGCTGGACGCGTGCGCGTCGAGCACGGCGTGGTGGTCGTGGAGGGCACGACGACGGGTGTGCTGGACGCCGCGACGGGCCGCGTGCTCGGGGTGTGGCACGCCGACGGCTGGACGGCCTCACCGCTGCAGCCCGCGCTCGACGGCGCGGACGTGCGGGTGGGTGCGCACGGCTGGGCCGTCTCGGGCGAGGCGGCGGCGGGCCGGCGGTCGTCGGCGGCGACGTGGTTCGACCGCACAGGGCGTCCCGTGGCGACGCTCGACGGGGCCCTCGTCGAGCCCGAGGTCTCCGACGGGTCGCTGCCCGAGGTCCTCCTGACGGCGCGCCCCGACACGCGCGAGCTCGTCGCGACGGACGTCGCCGCGGGCCGGGAGCTGTGGCGTGCGCGGGCGGCCGGGACGGCGCTGCTGCGTCGCGACGGCGCCGTCGTCGTCGCCGGTGCCGGCCGCGTCGCGTCGGTGGACCTGCGGACGGGCGGTGCGCGCTGGGACGCCGCGGTGCCCGGCGTGGTCCCCGCCGGTGGGAGCGTCACCGACGGGTCGACGGTCGTGGTCGTGGTCGAGCGGTCGGGGCGCGCCCGGCTCGTGGCGCTCGAGCTCGACACGGGCTCGGTGCGGTGGGAGGCGCGCCTCCCCGAGGACGTCGCCCCGCTCTCGCAGCGCGTCCACGACCAGGTGCACGTGACCGTCGGTGAGGTCGCGGGCCGCGTCGTCGTGCTCGCTGACCGCCTGGTCGCGGGCATGGCGTGACCGGCACGACCCGGGACCAGGTGCCCTTGCCCGGGGCAGGGCGGCTGCGCATAGTGGTGGCCCTGCAGGTCGCGACGGGGGCGGCGTCCGCTCGACCCGCCGGGACGGCCCCGAGCCCGCGAGGACACCCGTGAGCCGCACCGCCGAGGTCACCACGCCACCGCCCGCCGACGACGGTGCGAGCGGTCCCCGCACGCGCGTCCTGGCCCTGTCGACGACGGGGTTCACGCTCATGTTCGCGGTCTGGCTCATGTTCGGGGTGCTCGGCATCCCGATCCGCGACGAGTTCGGGCTGAGCGACGTCGAGCTGTCGTGGCTCACCGCGACCGCGATCCTCAACGGTGCGCTGTGGCGGCTGCCCGCGGGTCTGCTCGCCGACCGGTACGGCGGCCGTCGGGTCTTCATCACGATGCTCGTCGCGACCGCGGTGCCCACGTTCCTCGTCTCCCAGGCGTCGTCGTTCGCGATGCTGCTGGTGTTCGCGTTCTTCGCGGGGTTCGCGGGCAACGCGTTCAGCGTCGGCATCGCGTGGAACTCGGCCTGGTTCCCGCGTGCGCGGCAGGGCTTCGCGCTCGGCGTGTTCGGAGCGGGCAACGTGGGCGCGTCGGTGACCAAGCTCATCGGTCCGGCCCTCATCGCCGCGGTGCCGTCGCTGACCGTGCTCGGGCTGACCTTCGACGGCTGGCGCTTCGTCCCGCTGCTGTACGCGGGCCTGCTGCTCGCGATGGCGGTCGCCGTGTGGGTCGGAACGCCCCGTCAGGACCGGACGCCCGGGCGCGGCCGTCCGCTGCGCTCGATCCTTGCGCCGCTGCGCGACGTGCGCGTGTGGCGCTTCAGCCTCTACTACGTCGTGGTGTTCGGCGCCTACGTCGCGCTGTCCGCGTGGCTGCCCAAGTACTACGTCGACGTCTTCGACGTGCCGCTCGCGACGGCGGCGCTGCTGACGGCGCTCTTCATCTTCCCGGCGAGCCTCCTGCGGCCGCTCGGCGGGCACCTGGCCGACCGGTTCGGGGCGCGCGTGGTCATGTACGGGACGTTCGCGACGATGCTCGTCGCGACGGGCGTGCTGATGATGCCGTACGGGTACATCGTGCTGCGGGTCTCACCCGAGGTGGAGCCGAGCGGTGTGCGCGAGGTGCTCCCGTACGAGCTCACCGTGGTCACGTTCACGCTGCTCGTGCTCGTGGTCGGGGTCGCGATGGGCATCGGCAAGGCCGCGGTGTTCAAGCACATCCCGGAGTACTTCCCGGCGGACGTCGGCGCGGTCGGCGGGCTCGTCGGCACGCTGGGCGCGCTCGGCGGGTTCTTCCTGCCGCCGATGTTCGCCTACCTGCAGGCGTGGACCGGCATGGCGCAGTCGACGTTCTTCCTGCTGTTCGTGCTGACGGCCGTGAGCGCTGTCTGGATGCACGTGACGATCCACCGGATGCAGGGCAAGCGGTCGCCCGAGGTGCGCAAGGAGATCGACGAGCCGCAGCCGGCCGACGCCGACGTCACGGCGGCGCGGGCCTGACGGGCCCGGGCCGCTCGACGAGGTGCACCGCGGGCGCCTTGACGGCCGCGGCGACGGCGACGCCGGGCCGCAGTCCGAGCTCGTCGACCGCGGGACGCGTCACGTAGGCCGCGAGGTCGAACGACTCGCCGCACCGCACGTCGACGCGAACGAGCGCACCCTGCGGCGTCACGGTCCGCACCACGCCGACGAGGTGGTTGCGCGCGCTCGACGGGCCGGGCGAGCGCTCGAGGACGACGTCCTGCGCCCGGACGCACACGAGCACGTGCGTCCCGGCCACCAGCGCCCGCTCGGCGAGCGCGGTGAGCTCGGCGCCGCCCGCTCGCACCCGGACCAGGCCGTCCGCGGCACCGGTGACGACGCCGTCGGCGACGGTCTCGACGCCCACGACCCCGGCGACGTCGGGGTCCGCCGGCCGGTCGAAGACGGCGGTCGGCGGCCCGACCTGGCGCACCGAGCCCGCCACGACGACCGCGACCCGGTCAGCGAGCGCGAGCGCCTCGGTCCGGTCGTGCGTGACCAGCAGGGTCGGGACGCCCTCGGCGACGAGCAGCGAGCGCAGGTCGGTCCGCAGGGCCTCCCGCGCAGGGCCGTCGAGCCCGGACAGCGGCTCGTCGAGCAGGAGCAGGCGCGGGCGCGGCGCGAGCGCACGGGCGAGCGCGACGCGCTGGGCCTCACCGCCGGACAGCGTCGTGACGCGGCGGTCGGCCAGGTGCTCCGCGCCGACGAGCCCGAGGCACTCGAGCGCGCGGCGGTCCGGGTCGGCGTGCGGGACACCGTCGGTGCGGTCTGTGCGGGCGGTGCGCCGCAGTCGGGACCCCGCCCACGTCGGGCCGTGCAGGCCGAACGCCACGTTGTCGCGCACGTCCAGGTGCGGGAACAACCCGGGCGCTTGAGTGACGTACCCGGTGCGGCGTGCGCGGGCGGGCGTGCGGCGGCGCGCGCCGTCCCACTGCTCGCCGCCGAACCGGACCTCCACCCCGTCGCCCTCGCCGAGCCCGGCCACGGCGCGCAGCAGGGTCGTCTTCCCGGCGCCCGACGGCCCGAAGAGGACGGTCACGCCGTCGAGCGGGACCGTGAGCCGCGCGTCGACCGGGCCGCGTCGCACGTGGACGTCGAGCTGCGGCGTCGCGCCGGGCTCCGCTGGGCCGGCCTCCGCTGACGCCCTCACGGCAGCACCCGCGGTCGTGCCCGCCGCTGCAGCGCGTACGTCGCGGTGAGGACGACGAGCGAGAAGCCGAGCAGGACGAGGCTCGTGCGGGCCGCCGCCGCGTCGTCGAGCGCCTGGACAGCGTCGTAGACCGCGACCGATGCCGTGCGCGTCTCGCCCGGGATGTTGCCGCCGACCATGAGCACGACGCCGAACTCGCCGACCGTGTGCGCGAACGTCAGGACCGCGGCGGTCGCCGCGCCGGCGCGCGCGAGCGGCAGCGCGACCCGAAGGAGGGTCTGCCACCACCCGCGTCCGAGCACGGCGGCGGCGTCCAGGAGCGTCCGGTCGACGCCCGCGAACGCCGCGAGCAGCGGCTGGACGGCGAAGGGCAGGCTGTACAGGACCGACGCGACGAGCAGTCCCGTGAACGAGAACGCGAGCGTCGAGCCCGTGGTCTCGTACCACCACCGGCCGACGGGGGACCGCGTCCCCGTGGCGGCGAGCAGGTAGTAGCCGAGGACCGTGGGCGGCAGGACGAGCGGGAGCGCGACGACGGCCTCGACGACGACGGTCCAGCGGCGGCGGGACCAGGCGAGCCATGCCGCGAGCGGCACCGCGACGACGAGCAGGATCGCCGTCGTCGCGGTCGCCAGTCGCGCGCTCAGGACGAGCGCCTGCCAGTCGATCATCGTCCCGGCAGCCCGAGGCCGTGCCGCTCGAGGAGCGCCCGGCCGTCGTCGGACAGCAGCGCGTCCCGCACCGCGGTGGCTGCGTCGAGGTCGCGGGCCGAGGCGAGCACGACCCCGCCCTGCTCGAGCTCGGTGCCCGCGGCCGGCGGGACCTCGGCCCAGGTCCCGTCCTGCGCGCGGGCGTCGGCGAGCACGACCGACAGAGCGACCACCGCCGCGTCGGCGTGGCCAGCGGCCGCCATCTCGGCGGCCTGCGCGGTGCTCTCGCCGAGGACGAGCTTGGGCTCGACCGCCGTCGTGAGCCCCGCGTCGTCGATCGCGGCGAGCGCGGCCGCGCCGTACGGGGCGTGCCGGGGGTTCGCCACCGCGACGGCGCGGACCTCGGGGCGCCCCAGGACGTCGAGGCCGTCGACCCGGTCGGTGGCGGCCGGGACCCAGACCGCGAGCCGGCCGGTCGCGTACGTGAAGGCGCCGTCGTCGGTCGCGAGTCCCTCGTCCGCCAGGAGGCGCGCGTACGCGACGTCCGCCGCGAGGTACAGGTCGTACGGGGCGCCGTTGCGCACCTGCTGCAGCAGGGTGCCCGACGACGCGTAGGTCGCCTCGACCGCGATGCCCTGGCCCTCGAGCGTGCCCGCGAGGTCGTCGAGGACGTGCACGAGGTCGGAGGCGGCGGCGACGCGGACGGTGCGGGTCGTCGCGTCGGCGGTCGAGCCGCTCGCCGCGCCGTCGGCTGCGGCGCACGCACCGAGCGCGAGGAGGACCAGCGGCGTCGCGACGCGCGCGACGAGCGAGGTGGCGGCCACGACCCGGGACGGGCGCGCGGCTGCCTGTCGCGAGCGCTGCACGGGCCGACCCTACCCGCGAGGGGGAGGGCGGCCGGCCCGTCGTTCGAGCGCGGGACCGGTGCCCCCGGCCCGGCGCGCCCTCGGGGCGGGACCAAGGTCCCGCACGCCCGGGGTGCGGTTTTCTACATTTGCAGGTGTGCAAAAGGTCGCCCGTCCCGTGCTGCTCGCGGGCGGCGGGCTCGCGCTGCTCGCCGGCCTCGACGGCGGCCTCCTGCTGGTCGGCGTCCCGGCACCCGTCTCCGCGGACCGGCTCGCGCAGGTGCACGGCGTCCTGCTCGTCCTCGGCTTCGTCGGCACCCTCGTCGCGCTCGAGCGCGCGGTCGCGCTGCGGCGCACGCCGGGCTGGCTCGCACCCGGGCTGCTGGCCGCGGCCGCTGTCGCGCTCGTCGCGCCCGGTGTGCCGCTCGACGTCGCGCGCGTCCTCCTGCCGGCCGGCGCGACCGCCCTCCTTGGCGTTGCCGTCGCCCTGCGACGGCGGGGTCCCGGACTCGCGCTGTCGCTCGAGGTCCTCGGCGCGACCCTCGGCCTGGGCGCGGCACTCCTGTGGTCCGCGGGCGTGCCCGTCCCGACGACCGTGCCGTGGCTCGCCGGGTTCCTGGTCCTCACCATCGCGGGGGAGCGCTTCGAGCTCGCCCGGCTGGGCGCCCCCGCCGGCGCCGACCGCGCCGGTGCGGTCGCCGGGACCGCCGTGACCGCCGGCGTCGTCGCGACGACGCTGTGGACCGGCGCGGGTCACGTCCTGCTCGGGACGGCGCTGCTCGGGCTCGTCGCGGTGCTCGTGCGGCACGACGTCGCCCGCCGCACCATCCGGTCGACCGGCCTGCCCCGCTACGTCGCCGCCTGCCTGCTCGCGGGCTACGCGTGGCTCACGGTCGCCGGCGTCGCGTGGCTCGCCGGGGGAGCCCTCCTCGAGGGTCCCGCCTACGACGCCGTCGTCCACGCCGTGTTCCTCGGCTTCACCCTCACCATGGTCATGGCGCACGCGCCCGTGATCCTGCCCGCCGTGCTGCGCACGCCGCTGCCCTACCACCCGGTGCTCGCCGCGCCCGTCGTGCTCCTCCAGGCGTCGCTCGCGCTGCGCGTGCTGGGCGGCGACCTGCACGGGCTGACCTGGGCGCTGCGCGTCGGGGGAGCAGCGAACGTCGTCGCGGTCCTGCTCTTCCTCGTGCTCGCCGTCGGCTCGGTGGTCCGCGGCCGCCGCGACCGCCGGGGGCGCCCTCACCGTCCCCCCGCCGCGCCGGGGACGACGACGCCGGAGGACCTCGCGCGCGCCACGGCCGCCGGACAGCCCGCCACGACCCCCGCAGGAGCGCACGCATGAGAGCCCGCTGGCACGTCCGCGTCAACGCCCTCGTCCTCCTGTGGCTCGTCGCGGCGGCCGCCGTCGCCGTCGGCCACCGGTGGGTCCCGTCCGCGGGGTGGCTCATGGTGCACCTGCTGCTCCTGGGCGCAGTGAGCACCGCGATCCTCGTGTGGAGCGCGCACTTCGCGGAGGCCGTGCGTCGGCGGCCCCTCCGCGGCGGGCGCCCGCACCAGGCCGCGCGGCTGGCGCTCCACACCGCGGGCGCCCTGACCGTCGTGACCGGCCTCCTGACCGGCCTCGAGGCGGTCGTCGTGGGCGGGGCGGTCGCCGTCGCGGCAGCGGCGGTGTGGCACGCGGCCGTCCTCACCGAGCTCGGCCGGTCGAGCCTGGGCGTCCGGCTCGGGTGGACCACCTGGTTCTTCGTCGCGGCCGCCCTCGCGATGCCCGTCGGTGCGACGCTGGGCGTCGTCCTGGCCCGCGAGCCCGCAGGCGACCTGGCGTCGCGCGCGTACGTCGCCCACGTCTCGGTCATGCTGCTGGGCTGGGTCGGCCTGACGGTCCTCGGCACGGTCGTCACGCTCTGGCCGACGATGCTCCGGGTCCCCGTCGAGGCCGGCGCGCTCCCGGCGGCGCGCCGGGGGCTCCAGCTCCTCGTGCCCGGCCTCGCGGTCGCGGTCGTCGCGGCGCTGGTCGGCCCGCGAGCGCTGGTGGCGGCGGGCCTCGCGGTCTACCTCGCGGGGCTGGCCGTGACGGTCCGACCGCTCGCGGCCGGGACGCGCAGGCGACCCCCGGAGGGCTTCGCGCCCTGGTCGGTCGGGCTCGGGCTCGCCTGGTTCGCGGGCGCGGTCGCGCTGTGGGCGGGTGCGGTCGCGACGGCCCCGACGTGGGCCGTGGCCCAGGCGAGGTTCGCGTCGGTTCTCCCGGCGCTCGCCGTCGGGTTCGCGGCGCAGGTCCTCGTCGGCGCGCTCGCGCACCTCGGCCCGATGGCGCTCGGTGGCGGCCCGGCCGCGGTACGCGCGGCGCGCGCCGTCGTCGAGCGCGCCGCGGGGGCCCGGCTCGTGCTGGTCAACGGCGGGCTCGCGCTCTTCGTGCTGCCGACGCCGAGCCTCGTGCGCGTCGGGACGTCGATGGTCGTGCTCGGGGCGCTCGTCGCCGACGTCCTCCTGGTCGTGCGCGCCGCTGTCGTGTCGTACCGCGCACGCCGCTCGTCCGCCGACGCGGGCGGGCCCGTGCCGGGGGCGCAGGCCGTCACGGCCGCCGAGCTCCTCGTGCCCCGTGCACGCCGCTCGCACGGACCGGCGCTCGCGGGCGGCGTCGCGCTCGTGCTGGTCGTGGCGGGCGGCGTCGCGGGCGACCCCGCGGCGGTCGGTCTGGGCACCTCGGCCGTCGGCGCGGCCCGACCGACCGGTCGCGTGGTCGAGGTCGACGTCGTCGCGGGGGACATGCGGTTCGAGCCCGCGTCCGTCACGGTCGACGCCGGCGACGCGGTCGTCCTCCGCGTGACCAACGCCGACGCCGCGGTGCACGACCTCGTCCTCGACACCGGCGCGGCCTCGGGTCGGCTCGCGTCCGGTGGCACCGCGCGCATCGACCTCGGCGTCGTCGGACGGGACGTCGAGGGGTGGTGCTCGGTCGCCGGGCACCGCCAGATGGGCATGACGTTCACCGTCGACGTCCGCGGTGACGACGTGGCCGCCGGCACGACGACCGGCACGACGACGGACGCGACCCTCGGGGCCGACGGCGAGCACGGGGCGGGCGCGGGAGCGGCGGCGGCGCCCGTCGTCGACGTCATGGCCCCACCCGGGGACCGGGCCGTCGTGCGCGACCCGGTCCTCCCTCCCGCGCCGCCGACCACGGTGCACCGACGGCGGATCGTGGTGAGCGAGGTCGAGCAGGAGGTCGCGCCCGGCGTGACCCGGACCGTGTGGACGTTCGACGGGACCGCCCCCGGACCGGTCCTGCGAGGGCGCGTCGGGGACACCTTCGAGATCACGCTCGTCAACGACGGCACCGTCGGCCACTCGATCGACTTCCACGCCGGGTCCCTCGCACCCGACCGACCCATGCGCACCATCGGCCCGGGCGAGGAGCTCACCTACACGTTCACGGCGACGCGCGCCGGGATCTGGATGTACCACTGCTCGACGATGCCCATGTCGCTGCACATCGCCCAGGGGATGGCCGGTGCCGTGATCGTCGACCCGCCCGACCTGCCGCCGGTCGACCGCGAGTTCGTCCTCGTCCAGCACGAGCTGTACCTGGGCGGGCCCGGCCTCGCGACGGACGAGGCCGCGCTACGGTCGGAGCGGCCCGCGGCGGTTGTCTTCGACGGGCACGCCTCGCAGTACCGGCACGCGCCGCTCGAGGCGCGCGTGGGTGAGCGCGTGCGCTTCTGGGTGCTCGACGCCGGGCCGAACCGGCCCAGCGCGTTCCACGTGGTCGGCGGGCAGTTCGACACCGTGTGGTCCGAGGGCGCCTACCTGCTGGGCGGTCCGGGCACGGCGTCGACGGCGGGTGGTGCGCAGGTCCTCGCGCTCCAGCCCGCCCAGGGCGGGTTCGTCGAGCTGGTCCTGCCGGAGGCCGGGACCTACCCGTTCGTGTCGCACGTGATGGTCGACGCCGAGCGCGGTGCGGCAGGCGTGCTCCGGGTCGTGCCGTGACGCCGGTCGACGTGGGGCGCGCCCGGCCCCGGCCGTCGCTCGCGGTCTAGCCTGACGGCGTGGACGAGCCGAACCCCGGGGCGCCGGGCCCGACCGGCGGCGTCGTGCCGCCTCTGGTGAGTCCCGGTCCGCCGCTGACGAGCGCCCAGCGCGAGCGGTGGTCGCGGCACCTCCTCCTGCCGGCGATCGGCGAGCTGGGGCAGCGTCGCCTGCGCAACGCGCGCGTGTGCGTCGTCGGCGCGGGCGGGCTGGGTGCACCCGTGCTCCAGTACCTCGCCGCGGCCGGCGTCGGACGGATCGGCGTCGTGGACGTCGACGACGTCGAGCTGTCGAACCTCCAGCGGCAGGTCGTGCACGGCGTCGCCGACGTCGGCCGCGCCAAGGTCGCGAGCGCCTCGGACGCGGTGCGGCGCATCGACCCCGACGTCGACGTCGTCGAGCACCACGTCCGCCTCGACGAGGGCACCGTGGACCTGCTCGCGGGCTACGACGTCGTCGTCGACGGCACCGACAACTTCCCGACGCGCTACCTCGTCAACGACGCGTGCGTGCGGCTCGGGCTGCCCGAGGTCTGGGGCTCGGTCTTCCGCTTCGACGCCCAGGTGAGCGTGTTCTGGGGTCGACCGCCCGGCGGCGTCGCACCGGTGCAGCTGCGCGACCTCTTCCCCGAGCCGCCCGAGGCGGGGACCGTGCCGTCGTGCGCCGAGGGTGGGGTCCTGGGGGCGATGTGCGGGCAGGTCGGCACGCTCATGGCGACCGAGGTGGTCAAGCTCGTCACCGGTGCCGGTCGGCCGCTTCTGGGCCGCGTCCTCGTCCTCGACGCCCTCGAGGCGCGGTGGACCGAGATCCCGCTGGTCGGCGGCGACGACGGTGCGCACGGCCGTGGCGCGGTGGCCCGGTCGCACGCCGCGGCCGCGCGCGGAGCGGCCGAGCAGGCGACCGAGGGCGACGTCCCGGTGCGGACCGTCACGCCGCGCGAGCTCGCGGAGCTCCTCGCCGCGCGCGCGGACGCGTCGGCCGGTCGGGACCGGCTGGTGCTCGTCGACGTCCGCGAGCCCGCCGAGCTCGACGTCGTCGCCGTCCCGGGCGCCGTCAACGTGCCGCTCGCGCGCGTGCTCGACGGCTCGGGGCTGTCCGGGCTCGCGCCGGAGGCGCCGACCGTCGTGCTGTGCCGTAGCGGCGTCCGGTCCGAGCGCGCGGCCCGGGCGCTGGTCGCGGCCGGGTGGAGCGACGTCGCGCACGTCGAGCGCGGTGTCCTCGGTTGGGTCGACGACGTCGACCCGTCCCTCGCGCGCTACTGATCCGGGATGGGTGCCGGGTCGGACCGCGGGTCGGGTGCCGTCCTGGCCGTCACCGGGACGCGGTGGTCACCGCGTCCCGGGGCCGACCTCGAGCTCGGCGACGCACAGGCGCGGCTCGACGAAGGGCACGAGCCGCGTGGCCGTCACCGGTGCGCCGGCGCGGTCCAGCGTGCCCTGGATCAGCCCGAGGTGGGCGCTGCAGACGATCGCCGTGTGGGCGCGGGCGACGTCCCGGAACGGGCAGTCGTGCAGCAGGATGCGCCGCCCGTCCGCGGTGAGCTCGGGCGCGAACCCCGAGCGGGCGAGGACGCCGAGCACCCGACCGACCGCGCGGCCCGTCCCGTCGGCGTCGTCGCCGGACGGGGACCCTGCTGCGCGGGTCGCGGCGTCGTCATCGGCGTCGTCGGCGTCGTCGGCGGCGCGGCTGCGGGACCAGCGCCGACCCGCCTCGACACCCTGCGCCGCGGGGTCGCCCGCGACGGCCTCGAGCTGCGCCGCGAGGACCGAGGCGAGCAGGGCGTATCCGTCGTCGTCCGTGGTCGGAGCCAGGGCGCGGTACAGCTCGCGGGGACGACCGCGCGTCGCGCGCACCTCGGTGCTGCGCTCGACGTGCCCGTCGCGCACGAGCAGGTCCAGGTGCGCGCGGACGGTGTTCGCGTGCAGGCCGACCGCCTCCGCGAGGTCACCGACGGTGGTCGGCTCGCCCGTGGCGCGCAGGTGCTCCAGCAGCGCGGCGCGCCGCGCGCCGACGGGCAGGCGGGAGCGGGGCGACGGCGGCGCCGCACCGGACGGCGAACGGGGGATCGGCACGGTTGGAGTTTTCACCGAAGAGGGAGTAGAAATCAAGCGGCGAGAGCCGGGTCGACGACCCGGACCACAGCAGGGCCGCTCCGGCCCGGAGGAGGAACCATGACCGAGGTGCGTGCCGAGACGGTCCAGGCCCGGACGGACGCGGCGGCCGAGCCCACCACGGGCGGCGGCTGCGGCTGCGGCGGGTGCGGCTGCGGCGGCGGTGGCGGCGAGGCGTCGGGCGGCCTGCAGATCGTGCCGGGCGGCTCGAGCGTCGAGCCCGGCGACCTGGACCTGCGGGGGCTCCCGCCGCAGGAGCGTCACGCCCGGGTGTTCGCAGCGGTGTCCGACCTGCTCCCCGGGGAGGCCTTCGTCCTCGCGAACGACCACGACCCCGTCCGCCTGCGCGAGCAGCTCCAGGACGACGAGCTCGGCCGGGTCGCGTGGCAGTACCTCGCCGAGGGGCCCGCGGTCTGGCGGGTCCTGGTCAGCCGCGACACCTGCTGCTGAGTGCGCAGCGTCACCGAGCACGCGGCGGCGGTGCTCGACCTCGTCGCACCGCTGCCCGCGGTGGACGTCCCGCCGCACGCGGCCCTCGGCCACGTGCTCGCCGAGGACCTGCGCGCCGCGGAGGCCCTGCCGCGCTGGGACAACTCCGCGATGGACGGGTACGCGGTGCGCGCGGCCGACGTCGCCACGGCCGAGCCCTCGGCCCCCGTCGTGCTGCGCGTCGTCGCCGACCTCGCCGCGGGGTCGGGTGCCGAGCCGCACGTGGAGCCCGGTACGGCCGCACGCATCATGACGGGCGCCCCCGTGCCTCCGGGGGCCGACGCCGTGGTGCCGGTCGAGCACACCGACGCGGGGACGAGCACCGTCCGCGTCGAGCGGGCACCGCGCCCCGGCGCCCACGTGCGACGTGCGGGCGAGGACGTCGCCGTCGGCGACCTCGTCCTCGCGGCGGGCACGGAGCTCGGTCCCACCCACGTCGCCGCGGCCGCCTCGGTCAACGCGGGACTCGTCCGGGTGCACCGGCGGCCGCGCGTCGTCGTGGTCTCGACGGGCTCCGAGCTCGTGCCCGCGGGGAGCCCGCTGCGGCGGGGGACCATCCCCGACTCGAACTCGGTCCTCCTCGCGGCCGCAGCCGAGTCCGCGGGCGCCGACGTGCTGCGCGTCGGTGCCGTGACCGACGACGTCGAGGAGCTCGCCTCGACGCTGCGCCAGCACGCCGCGACGGCCGACCTCGTCCTCACGTCCGGTGGCGTCAGCGTCGGCGCCTACGACGTCGTCAAGGCGCTCCTGACGGCCTGGGGCGGCGTCGAGTTCGTCGCCGTCGCGATGCAGCCAGGCAAGCCGCAGGGAGCCGGTCGCCTGCCCGGCGGGACCCCGGTCCTGTGCCTGCCCGGCAACCCGGTGAGCGCGCACGTGTCGTTCGAGGTCTTCGTGCGGCCCGTGCTCGCGCGGCTGCGTGGGCTCGACGGCCGCGGCGGGGACCCGCTCGCCCGCCGCACGACCCGCGCGGTCGTCGACGACGGGTGGCGCACGCCCGAGGGGCGCGAGCAGTACATGCCGGTCCGCCTCCGCGACGAGGACGGGGTGCTGCACGCCTCGCGCTCCGCGCGGGGGGGCTCGGGTTCCCACCTCGTCGCCGGTCTGGCAGGGTCGGACGCGCTCGCCGTCGTCCCGGCGGACGTGGACGTCGTCGAGCCCGGGGCCACCCTGCGGATCCTGAGGACGGACCTGTGAACCAGCCCTTCGGGCACCTCGACGACGCGGGCCGCGCTCGCATGGTCGACGTGACCGCCAAGCAGCCCACCGTGCGCTCCGCGACCGCCGAGGGCCGCGTGGTCTGCGCGCCGCACGTCGTCGACGCGCTGCGCTCGGGCACCGTCCCGAAGGGCGACGTCCTGGCGGTCGCGCGCGTCGCCGGCATCGCCGCGGCGAAGCGCACCCCCGAGCTGCTCCCGCTCGCGCACGTGATCGGCGTGCACGGCGTCGTCGTCGACCTCGAGGTGGACGACACCGGCGTCGCGGTGCGCGCCACGGTGCGCACGGCCGACCGCACGGGGGTCGAGATGGAGGCGCTGACGGCCGTCGCGGTCGCCGCGCTCGCCGTCGTCGACATGGTCAAGGGCGTCGACCGGTCCGCGTCGATCGAGGGCGTCCGCGTGGTCGCGAAGTCGGGCGGGCGCTCGGGGGACTGGGTGCGGGAGGAGCCGTGAGCGCGTTCGACGCGATCGTGCTGGCCGGCGGCGAGGGCCGGCGGCTCGGCGGCGTCGTCAAGGCCGAGGTCGGGCTCGCCGGCCGGTCGATGCTCGACCGGGTGCTCGGGGCGACGACGGGTGCGCGTCGCGTGGTCGTCGTCGGTCCCGACCGGCTCGCCCGCCAGGGCGTGACGACGGTCCTGGAGGACCCACCGCTCGGCGGGCCGGTCGCCGGGATCGACGCGGGCCTGCGCGCACTCGGCGACGACGGACCCGGGGCGGTCCTCGTGCTGGCCTGCGACGTCCCGCTGGCCGACCGCGTCGTCCCGGCGCTCCTCGCGGCCCTGGACGAGGCCGCGGGTGGCGACGCGGCGGACGGGACGGGCGACGGGACGGTGGACGGTGTGGTCCTCGTCGACGACGACGGGCGGGACCAGCCGCTCCTCGCGGTCTACCGCCGCACGTCGTTGGCCGGCGCCCTTGCACGACGTCGTGCCGACGGCGGCGTCCACGGCTGCTCGGTGCGCCGCCTCGTCGCTGACCTGCGGTGGGCCCGCGTCGCGGACCCCGCGGGCGGCGCGCGTGACGCGGACACGTGGGAGGCTGTCGCGGAGCTCGAGCGCGAGATCTCCGGAGGGACGCCGTGACCGATCACCTGCCCGCCGACGGGGCCGACCACCAGCGGGCCGACCACGGGCCCGGCGACCACCCGTCGGCGCCCGCGGGCTCGACGGCCCACCAGCCGGTCGGGGACGACCTGCACCGGTGGGTCCTCGACCTCGTGGACGCCCTCGGTGTCGACCCGGACGCGGTCGACGTCGACGTGCTGCTGGACCTGGCGCGGGACGTCGCGCACGCGGTCGGCCGTCCCGCGGTGCCCGTGACCGCCTTCCTCCTCGGCTGCGCGGTCGGCGCCGACGGGGGCGACCGGGTCGCGCTCGAGCGGGCCGTCGGCCGCGTCCAGGGCCGGACCGCCGTGTGGCCGGGGGCCACGACGTGATCACCGTCCGGTACTTCGCGGCGGCCGCCGAGGCCGCAGGGACCGCGACCGAGTCGGTCGAGGCGCGCACGGTGGGGGAGCTCACCGCGGCCATCGTCGGGCGCCACGGCGCGGACCTCGAGCGCGTCCTCGCGCGCTGCTCGCTCCTGCACGACGGCGCGCGCGTCGCGGACCTGGACGCACCCCTGCGGGCCGGCGGACTGGTCGACGTGCTGCCCCCGTTCGCGGGCGGCTGAGCCGGCCGACCCGACGGGAGCCGAACCGGCCCGAGCCGACCGGAGCCGACCGGAGCCGGCCCTCACCGGCCGGGACCGCTCACCCGCCGATCGCGCTCATCGGCCGGTCGGGCTGGAGGAACGTCGGGTCGTCGATGTCGTGCCCGGCACGCTTGCCCGCGAGGCACGTGCGGAACGCGGCCTCGAGCGCGTCGTCGTCGGCGCCCTCGCGGATCAGCGTGCGCAGGTCCGTCTCGGTCCGCGCGAACAGGCACGCGCGGAGCTGGCCGTCGGCCGTCAGGCGGACGCGGTCGCAGGCCCCGCAGAAGGGTGCCGTGACCGAGGCGATGACGCCCACGGTCGCCGGCCCGTCGTCGACCACCCACCGCTCGGCGGGCGCGGAGCCCCGCGTCGGGACCTCGGTGAGCCGGAACCGCGTCCGGAGCGCGGCGAGCACCTCGGCCTGCGTGACCATCTGCGCCCGGTCCCAGGTGTGCCCGGCGTCGAGCGGCATCTGCTCGATGAAGCGCATCTCGTAGCCACGGTCGACGGCGAACTGCGTGAGCGCGACGACCTCGTCGTCGTTGACGCCGCGCATCGCGACCGCGTTGAGCTTGACCGGGTGCAGGCCGACGGCGTCCGCGGCGGCGATCCCCGCGAGCGTCTGCGGCAGGCGGTCGCGCCGCGTGAGGCGCGCGAACCGCTCGCGGTCGAGCGTGTCGATGCTGATGTTCACCCGCGCGAGACCGGCGTCCTTGAGCGGGCCCGCGAGCGCGGGCAGGCGGAGCGCGTTCGTCGTGATGGAGACCTCGGGCGACCCGTGCGGGCCCTCGAGCGCCGCGATGCGGCGGACGACGTCGACGACGTCAGGACGCAGGAGCGGCTCGCCGCCCGTGAGGCGCACCTCGCGGATGCCGAGCTCGACGGCGAGGCGGGTGATCCGGACGATCTCGTCGGTGCTGAGGACGGTCGACCCCGGCAGCCACGGCACGCCCTCGGCCGGCATGCAGTACGTGCACCGCAGCGAGCACCGGTCGGTGAGCGAGATCCGGAGGTCCTGGTGCACGCGGCCGAAGCGGTCGACGAGCGGGTCACGAGCCGGGGCGCCCGTCCGGGCCGACGTGCTCATGCCGACCCCACCCAGACGTGCGACCCGTCGGCGAGCAGCTCGCGCTTCCAGACGGGCAGCTCGGCCTTGACCTGCTCGACGAGGTCACGGCACACCGTGAACGCCTCGGCGCGGTGCGCGGTGCTCACCGCGGCGACGATCGCGACGTCACCGACGCCGAGGGCGCCCACGCGGTGCGACACCACGAGACCGAGCACGTCGTCGCGCGCCGCGTGCTGCTCCGCGATGGCGAGGAGCACGTCGGCGGCGTCGGGGTGCGCGGAGTAGTCGAGGCCCACGACCTCGCCGGTGACGCCGGGGTCGTGGTCGCGCACCCGGCCGACGAAGGCCGCGACGGCACCCGAGCGCGGGTCGTCGAGCTCCGCGACGTGCGCGGCGACGTCGAGCGGCCGTTCCGTGAGCGCGGTCCTGATCACGCGTGGTCACCTCCGTGGACCTGGTCCAGCAGATGGGGCAGGAGCGGGACGAGCACCTCGAGCCCCTGCTCGACGCCGCGCGGGCTCCCGGGCAGGTTGACGACGAGGACGCCGTCGGCGGTCAGGCCCGCGACGCCGCGGGACAGGACGGCGGTCGCGACGTGCGCCTCGCCGTGACGGCGCAGGGCCTCGGCCAGCCCGGGGAGCTCGCGTGCGAGGAGCGGGCGCGTGCCCTCCGGGGTCTCGTCGCGCGGGCCGACCCCCGTCCCGCCGCTGGTCACGACGACGTCGACGCCCTGCCCGAGGGCGGCGCGGATCGCGTCGCCGACGCTCGCGGCGCCGTCGGGCACGACCACGGGCTCACCCGTCTCGAGCCCCGCGTCGCGCAGGAGGCCCACGGCGACCGGTCCGGAGCGGTCGACGGCCGCGCCGGCGGCGCACCGGTCGGAGGCGACGACGACGGCGGCCCGGCGCGTCGGGCGGTCCGTGCCGTGGGGGTCGGTGCCGCGCGGGTCGGTGCCGCGAGGGGACACCGCCGTCGCGTGCGCGCCGCCGCCGTGAGGACCGGTCATCGCACCGACGGTACGCCCCGGCCCGGCCGTCGCCGAGCCTGTGACCGGCCCGTGACCGGCCCGTGGCCGTCCGTGCGCACGTCGTGCTGCATCTCGCCTCCCTCGCGGTGCGGGCGACGCTAGTGGCCGAAGGTCCCGGTCGCGACGACGCGGGGCCGTCACAATCCCGTGCATGAGCAGGTCGGCGACGCTCGGGGCCCTCGCGTCGGCGAGCCGCGTCGCGATCCTCCACGTGCTGCAGCAGGCGGGCGGACCTGTCCCGGTCGACGACGTGGCGACCGGTGTGGGGCTGCACGTCAACACGACGCGTGAGCACCTCGAGCGCCTGCGCGACGCGGGCTTCGTCGAGCGCGACGTCGAGCGGCTCGGCACGCGCGGCCGTCCGCGGATCCTCTACCGGTCCGTCGAGCGGCCGGCCGGCGCGACGCTCGACGAGCGGTTCCGCGGTGAGCTGCTGCGCGCGCTCGTCGCGGCGTACGGGGAGCGCGCGTCGTCGTCGCCGCCGTCGGCCGGCCGGACCCGGCCGGAGCGTGCCAGGCGCGACGAAGCCCGATCCGATCGCGCACGGTCCGACGCCCGAGGCGAACGAGCCCCGTCCGAGATGGCCCCGTCCGCCGCGCGGGCGACCGTCCCGACGGCGTGCCGCGAGCAGGTCGCCGCGCTCGAGGCCCACCTGGACGACCTCGGGCTCGACCCCGTCGTCGAGCCGCGCCCGCTCCGGGTCCACCTGCACCGGTGCCCGTTCCAGGAGCTCGCGCGGCGCCGCACGCAGGAGGTCTGCAGCGTCCACCTGACGCTCGTGCGGGGGGTGCTCGCCGCGCACGGCGGGCCCGTCGACGCGACGCGCCTCGAGCCGTTCGTCGGCCCCGACCACTGCGTGCTGCACCTCGCGGTCCGGGGCGGTGCCGATGCCGACGGACATGCCGACGGACATGCCGACGGACATGCCGACGGACATGCCGACGGACATGCCGACGGACATGCCGACGGACATGCCGCCGGCGACGACGACCCCCGCCCCGTGCCGGGTCCGGGCGGCGGACCCGACGGGTCGCGACGTGCCGCGACGCGCCGCGACGCGCCGGGTCCGCGGGTGACGCCGGGGTGATCGTTCGCTAGCCTCGAGGCGCAGTGACGCAGATCACACGGGGGGTGGGCCTTTGTCACGGCATCCGGTCGTCACCGTCGACGACGTGCAGGAGTTGGCTGGGCACCTGATGCCCTGCCCCGGGGGACCGCCCCGGTGGCCCGAGCCGACGGAGGGTGACGCATGAGCCGTCTCGACCCCGCAGTGCCCCTCGCCGACTGGGACCCCGAGGTCCCGGAGCGCTGGGACAGCCGGTTCGCGTGGCGCACGCTGTGGGTCACGACGTACAACCTCACGCTCGCGTTCTGCGTCTGGTACCTCGTCAGCGCGATCGCGCCGCGGCTCAACCAGATCGGCTTCGACCTGAGCAAGGAGGAGCTCTACTGGCTCGTCGCGGTCCCGGGTCTCGCCGGCGGCCTCATGCGCATGGTCTACATGTTCCTGCCGCCCATCGTCGGCACACGCACGCTCGTGGGTGGCACGGCGACCCTGATGCTCATGCCGATGCTGGGCTGGACCATCGCGGTGCGCGACGCGACCACGCCCTACTGGGTGCTCATCTTCCTCGCCGCCGCGGCGGGGATCGGCGGCGGTGCGTTCTCGGGGTTCATGCCCTCGACCAGTTACTTTTTCCCCAGGCGGCTCCAGGGCACGGCGCTCGGGCTGCAGGCGGGCCTCGGGAACTTCGGGGTCAGCCTGATCCAGTTCCTCACGCCGTGGGTCGTCGGCTTCGGCCTCCTCGGCACCGCCGCGCTGACGCCCCAGCAGACGGCGACCGGCGAGGACATGTGGCTGCACAACGCCGGCCTCGTGCTCGTCCCGTGGGTCGTGCTGGGTCTCGTGCTCGCCGCGCTCGTCCTGCGCCGCGTGCCCGTGCAGGCCAACTTCCGTCAGCAGCTCGACATCTTCGGCGAGAAGCACACGTGGGTCATGACGGCGATCTACCTCATGACGTTCGGTGCGTTCAGCGGCTTCGCCGCGCAGTTCGGGCTCATGATCGCCAACGAGTACGGCGGCTTCGAGAACCCACCCGACCCGCTCGCGTTCGCGTTCCTCGGACCCCTCGTCGGGTCGCTCGTGCGCGCCGGCCTCGGGCCCCTGTGCGACCGCTTCGGCGGCGCCGTCTGGACGCTCGTCTCCGGGATCGGGATGACCGTGAGCACGGTGTTCACGATCTTCTTCCTCTCGCCGACCGACCGCGGGCAGTTCACGGGCTTCCTGGTCGGGATGCTCGCGATCTTCCTCTTCGCGGGCGTCGGCAACGCCGGGACGTTCAAGCAGATGCCGATGATCTTCCCGAAGCGGCAGGCCGGCGGTGTCATCGGCTGGACCGCGTCGGTCGCCGCCTTCGGCCCGTTCCTCGTGGGCATCGCGCTGTCGGTGATGGCCCCACGCACCTTCTTCATCGGCTGCGCGGTGTACTTCGCCGTCTGCACGGTCCTCACCTGGGTCTACTACGCCCGTCCGGGAGCGCCCAAGCCGAGCTGAGCAGAGCCCCGCCGGCACGTGCCCATCCGTGCCCGTCCGTGCACCCGTGCCGGCCCGGCCCGCACGTCACCGACCAGCGAAGGAGCAGTCCGTGAACCCCACCACCGCACGCACCGAGGGGACCGGGCGCGCCGACCGGCCGGGGCGTCCCGGGCTCGACTCGCCCGCCTCCGACGTCCTGCTCCGGCTCGGCCGGCACCTGCGCAAGGGTGAGGTCTCCTACGACCTGCGCACGCTCCACCAGGCGGGCGGCCGCGAGGCCGACACGTTCTACCGGGACCGCTGGAGCCACGACAAGGTCGTCCGCTCCACGCACGGCGTGAACTGCACCGGGTCGTGCTCGTGGAAGGTGTACGTCAAGGACGGGATCATCACCTGGGAGGCGCAGCAGACGGACTACCCCTCGGTCGGTCCCGACCGGCCCGAGTACGAGCCGCGCGGCTGCCCGCGTGGTGCGGCGTTCAGCTGGTACACGTACTCGCCCACCCGGGTGCGCTACCCGTACGTCCGCGGCGTGCTGCTGCAGATGTACCGCGAAGCCAAGGCGCGCACGGGTGACCCGGTCGAGGCGTGGGCGAGCATCGTCGACGACCCCGAGGCGTCGCGGCGCTACAAGCGCGCGCGCGGCAAGGGCGGCCTCGTCCGCGCGACGTGGGACGAGGCGGTCGAGATCGTCGCGGCAGCCCAGGTGCACACGATCCGTCGGTACGGTCCGGACCGCATCGCCGGCTTCTCGCCCATCCCGGCGATGTCGATGGTGTCGCACGGCGCGGGGGCGCGGTACCACTCGCTCATCGGTGCGCCGATGCTGTCGTTCTACGACTGGTACGCGGACCTCCCGGTCGCGTCGCCGCAGGTCTTCGGCGACCAGACCGACGTCCCCGAGTCGGGCGACTGGTGGGACGCCGGCTACCTCATCATGTGGGGCTCGAACATCCCGGTCACGCGCACGCCCGACGCGCACTGGATGGCCGAGGCGCGGTACCGCGGGCAGAAGGTCGTGGCCGTGGCGCCCGACTACGCGGACAACGTGAAGTTCGCGGACGAGTGGCTCGCGGCCGCGCCCGGGACCGACGGCGCGCTCGCGATGGCGATGGGTCACGTCGTCCTACGCGAGTTCTTCGTCGACCGGCAGGTCCCGTACTTCACCGACTACGTCAAGCGGTACACCGACCTCCCGTTCCTGGTCCGCCTCGACGAGACCCCCGACGGCGTCGTGCCCGGCAAGTTCCTCACCGCGTCCGACCTGCCCGGGGCCGAGGCGCGCTCCGAGAACGCCGAGTTCAAGACCGTGCTGGTCGACGCCGTCACGGGTGCGCCCGTGGTGCCCGGCGGCTCCCTCGGCTTCCACTACGGCGACGACGGCGCGGGCCGCTGGAACCTCGACCTGGGCGACGTCGACCCGGTCCTGTCGATCGCGCACGACCGCGCCGCGCAGGGTGCGGTGGAGGTCACGCTGCCGCGGTTCGACACGCTCGACGGCTCGGCCGCGACCGTGCGTCGTGGCGTCCCGGTCCGCCGGGTCGGCGAGCACCTCGTCACGACCGTCTTCGACCTCATGCTCGCGCAGTACGGCGTCGGACGGCCGGGACTGCCGGGCCAGTGGCCCACGGGCTACGACGACCCGACGGGCGCGTGCACGCCCGCGTGGCAGGAGCAGTTCACGGGCGTCCCCGCGGCGAAGGCGGAGCGCATCGGGCGCGAGTTCGCCGCCAACGCCGAGGAGTCGCGCGGCCGGTCGATGATCATCATGGGTGCGGGGACCAACCACTGGTTCCACTCCGACACGATCTACCGGTCGTTCCTCGCGCTCACGACCCTCACGGGCTGCCAGGGCGTCAACGGCGGCGGCTGGGCGCACTACGTGGGGCAGGAGAAGTGCCGCCCCGTCACGGGTCACGGGCACTACGCGAACGCGCTCGACTGGTCGCGACCGCCACGCACGATGATCCAGACCGCGTACTGGTACCTGCACACCGACCAGTTCCGGTACGACCAGGTCGGCGCCGACACGCTCGCGTCCGCGACGCCGGGCGCGGCGCGCGGACACCTCTCGGGCCGGACCACGGCCGACGTCGTCGCACTGTCCGCCCGGCTGGGCTGGATGCCGTCGTACCCCACGTTCGACCGCAACCCGCTCGACCTCGCCGACGAGGTCGCCGCCTCCGGCCGCTCCGTCGCCGAGCACGTCCCCGCCGAGCTCCTCGCGGGACGCCTGCGCTTCGCGGCCGAGGACCCGGACGCGCCGGAGAACTTCCCGCGCGTCCTGACCGTGTGGCGCGCGAACCTGCTCGGGAGCTCCGCCAAGGGCAACGAGTACTTCCTGCACCACCTGCTCGGCACCGACTCGAACCTCCGGGCCACCCCGACGCCGCCCGAGGCGCGCCCGCGCGACGTCGTCTGGCACGAGGAGGCGCCCACCGGGAAGCTCGACCTGCTCCTCGCGCTCGACTTCCGGATGACGAGCACGACCGTCTACTCCGACGTCGTGCTCCCGGCGGCCACCTGGTACGAGAAGCACGACCTCAACACGACGGACATGCACCCGTTCGTCAACTCGTTCAGCCCCGCCATCGCGCCGCCCTGGCAGACCCGGACCGACTTCGACATCTTCCACACGCTCGCGCGGCGGTTCAGCGAGCTCGGGGCGCAGCACCTCGGCGTGCGCAAGGACGTCGTCGCCGTCCCGCTCACGCACGACACCCCCGACGAGATGGCGACGCCGCACGGGCGCGTGAGGGACTGGAAGGCGGGGGAGTGCGACCCGGTCCCCGGGAGGACGATGCCGAAGCTCGTCGTCGTCGAGCGCGACTACGGGGCGATCGCCGCGAAGATGGCGTCGCTCGGCCCGCTGCTCGACACGCTCGGGACGACCACCAAGGGCATCACGTACGACGTGCGCGAGGAGGTCGAGCTCCTCGCGCGCAAGAACGGCGTGGTCCGCGGCGGCGGCGTCGCCGACGGCAGGCCGTCGCTCGCCCGCGACGTGCACGCGTGCGAGGCGATCCTCGCGCTGTCCGGCACGACCAACGGCCGGCTCGCGGTGCAGGGCTTCGAGACGCTCGAGAAGCGCACCGGCCAGCACATGGCCGACATGGCCGCCGAGCACGAGGGCAAGAAGGTCACGTTCTCGGACACGCAGGCCGCACCGGTCACCGTCATCACGTCGCCCGAGTGGTCCGGGTCCGAGCACGGCGGGCGCCGCTACTCGCCCTTCACCATCAACGTCGAGCGCCTGCGCCCGTGGCACACGCTGACCGGGCGGCAGCAGTTCTTCATCGACCACGACTGGATGACGGAGCTCGGCGAGAACCTGCCGGTGTTCCGCCCGCCGCTGGACATGGCCTCGCTCTTCGACGAGCCGGCGATCGGCGAGACCGGCGCGCTCGGCGTGACGGTCCGGTACCTGACGCCGCACAACAAGTGGTCGATCCACTCCGAGTACCAGGACAACCTGTTCATGCTCTCGCTGTCGCGCGGCGGCCCGACGATCTGGATGAGCGACGTCGACGCCGCGAAGGTCGGCGTCGGCGACAACGACTGGGTCGAGGCGGTCAACCGCAACGGCGTCGTCGTCGCACGCGCGGTCGTGTCGCACCGCATGCCCGAGGGCACGGTCTACATGCACCACGCGCAGGACCGGCTCATCGACGTGCCGCTGTCGGAGACGACGGGGCGGCGCGGCGGGATCCACAACTCGCTCACGCGGCTGCTCATCAAGCCCAGCCACCTCATCGGCGGCTACGCGCAGCTGTCCTACGCGTTCAACTACCTCGGCCCGACGGGCAACCAGCGCGACGAGGTCACGGTCATCCGCCGACGCAGCCAGGAGGTCACGTACTGATGCACCAGCGGCGAGCAGCGGCGACGACGACGCGGGAGGCGACGCGATGAGGGTCATGGCGCAGATGGCGATGGTGATGAACCTCGACAAGTGCATCGGGTGCCACACGTGCTCCGTCACGTGCAAGCAGGCGTGGACGAACCGCACCGGCACCGAGTACGTGTGGTTCAACAACGTCGAGACCAGGCCCGGGCAGGGCTACCCGCGCACCTACGAGGACCAGGAGAAGTGGGAAGGTGGCTGGACGCTCAACAAGCGCGGACGCCTCCAGCTCAAGGCCGGCGGACGGCTCAAGAACCTGCTGACGATCTTCGCGAGCCCCAAGCAGCCGTCGATCGACGAGTACTACGAGCCGTGGACGTACGACTACGAGAACCTCACGAACGCGCCGCTGCAGGAGCACACGCCCGTCGCGCGACCGAAGTCGCTGCTGTCCGGTGAGGACATGCAGGTGCGCTGGTCGGCCAACTGGGACGACAACCTCGGCGGCGGACCGAGCGTGACGCAGGCCGACCCGGTCCTGCAGAAGGTCTCGGACAAGGTGCGCCTCGAGTTCGAGCAGACCTTCATGTTCTACCTCCCGCGCATCTGCGAGCACTGCCTCAACCCGTCCTGCGCCGCGTCGTGCCCGTCCGGCGCGATCTACAAGCGCGCCGAGGACGGCATCGTCCTGGTGGACCAGGACAGGTGCCGCGGCTGGCGCAAGTGCGTGACGGGCTGCCCGTACAAGAAGGTCTACTTCAACCACCGGACCGGCAAGGCCGAGAAGTGCACGTTCTGCTTCCCGCGCATCGAGGTCGGCCTGCCGACCGTGTGCTCGGAGACCTGCGTGGGCCGGCTGCGGTACATCGGCCTCGTCCTGTACGACGCCGACCGCGTGCTGGAGGCGGCCAGCGAGCCCGACGAGCACAAGCTGCTCGCAGCGCAGCGCAGCGTGCTGCTCGACCCCCACGACCCCGAGGTCCAGCGGGAGGCCGAGCGCGCGGGCATCCCGCGCGACTGGGTCGACGCCGCCCAGCGCTCGCCGATCTGGCGCCTCATCAGCGAGTTCGAGGTCGCGCTCCCGCTGCACCCCGAGTACCGCACCATGCCGATGGTCTGGTACATCCCGCCGCTGTCACCCGTGGTGGACGTGGTCGCGGAGACGGGCGAGGACGCCGAGGACTCGGGCAACCTCTTCGCCGCGATCGACACGCTGCGCATCCCGGTCGAGTACCTCGCGGAGCTCTTCACCGCCGGGGACACGGCTCCGGTGACCGCTGTCCTCAAGCGGCTCGCCGCCATGCGGTCCTACATGCGCGACATCAGCATGGGACGCGACGCCGACCCGTCGATCCCGGCGGGCGTGGGGATGGACGAGCACTCGATGCAGGCCATGTACCGCCTGCTCGCGATCGCCAAGTACGACGAGCGCTACGTCATCCCCAGCGCGCACGCCGAGCAGGCGCACGGCCTCGAGGAGCTCGCGACGGAGTGCGCGCTCGACTACGAGGGCGGCCCCGGGATGGGCGGGTCCGGTCCCTTCGGCGAGGGCTCGGGCGGCGCGTACCTCAACGACCCGATCGCGGTCGAGAACTTCCACATGCTCAAGCAGCGGCAGACGACGGACACCGTCGCCGACCCCGCGTCGAGGAAGGCCCGGGTCAACCTCCTCAACTGGGACGGCAAGGGCGCACCCGAGGGCATGTTCCCGCCGCGCCCCGACGGGCCGCACCTCGCCGAGCCCGACACGGACGGCGGCGGCGTCGTCCAGCCGCTGCCCGCAGGGGGCAGCGAGTCGGGACCGGCCGGGTCCGGAACGGACGCGCGCGACGGCGACGCGCCGCGCCCGGGCGGTGGTGCGCCGTGAACCGGCTCGAGCGCCAGGCGGTCGCGCGCCGGTGCGCGACGCGCGAGAACGCGGTCGTGCACCGCGCGGCGGCCCTCCTGCTCGAGTATCCGGACGCCGAGCTCGTGGCGCTCGCCCCGGTGCTGCGCGACGCGCTCGCGGACGTGCGGCCCGAGCTCGCCGCACCGCTGCTGCGCGTCCTGGACCACCTGACGTCGCGACCGGTGACCGAGCTCGCGGCCGAGTACGTCGAGACGTTCGACCTGCGTCGGCGGTGCAGCCCCTACCTGACCTACTTCGCGTACGGCGACACCCGCAAGCGCGGCGTGGCGCTCGTGGAGTTCAAGCAGGCGTACCGCGCCGCCGGGTTCGAGGTCGCCGACGCCGAGCTGCCCGACCACCTCGCCGTCGTCCTCGAGCTCGCCGCGACGGCCGACGACGACGGGCGGGCCGCCGGGATCGGTCTCCTCCTCGCGCACCGCGCGGGGCTCGAGCTGCTGCGCCTCGCGCTCCTCGACGCGGGGTCGCCCTGGGCGGACGTGCTCGTCGCGGTGTGCGCGACGCTCCCACCGCTCGCGGGCGACGACCGCGAGGCCGTCGCGCGCCTGGCCGCCGAGGGACCGCCCGAGGAGGAGGTCGGCCTCGACCCGTTCACGCCACCCCTGACCGCCCCGATCGGAGCACGCCGATGACCACCACCGCCGACGTCGTCCTGTGGGTCGTCGTCCCGTACGTCTGCCTCGCGTTCTTCGTCCTCGGCCACGTGTGGCGGTACCGGTACGACAAGTTCGGCTGGACGACGAGGTCCTCGCAGCTGTACGAGCGCCGTCTGCTGCGGTGGGCGAGCCCCCTGTTCCACTTCGGGATCCTCGCGGTGTTCCTGGGCCACGTCATGGGCCTGGGGATCCCGAAGGCGTGGACGCGAGCCGTGGGCATGAGCGACGAGATCTACCACTTCCTCGCCATCACGATCGGCGCCGTCGCGGGCTTCAGCACGATCGTGGGCCTCGCCCTGCTCATCTACCGCCGGCGCACGGTCGGCCCGGTGTTCCGCGCGACGACGAAGATGGACAAGGTCATGTACCTGGTCCTCACCGTGGTGATCGTCCTGGGCATGTGGAACACGATCGCGGGGTCGATCCTCAACCTCGGCGGGCACTACGACTACCGGGACGGCGTGTCCGTGTGGTTCCGGGGCATCTTCCGCTTCGACCTGCACCCGGAGCTCATGGCCGAGGCGCCGCTCGGGTTCCAGCTCCACGGCATGTCGGCGATGCTGCTGTTCGCCCTGTGGCCGTTCACGCGCCTCGTCCACGTCTTCAGCGTCCCGCTCGGCTACCTCTGGCGGCCGTACGTCGTCTACCGCTCGCGGACGGACCGGCTCGGTTCGCGCGCGTCGCGACCCGGGTGGGAGCGGGTCGAGCGGCGTCCGGAGCGTGCGGGTCGTCTGTGACCCCTGGTCCGAGCCCTGTGCGAGCGCGACGGCACGCAGAGAGCCCGACGGCGCCGCCGGACGACCCGGCGGCTCGGTGAGGAGGTGGCGATGAGCTGGATCGAGGACGCCGACGAGGCCGTGCCCGACGTTGCCGGCCTGTACGCGCGCGAGCGCGCGACGCGCGGGTACGTGCCGGACTACACGCGCGTCCTCGCGCACCGGCCGCGGGTGCTGCGGGCGTGGGAGGACCTCAACGGCGCCGTCAAGGCGACCACCGACGCCCGGCGGTACGAGCTCGCGACGCTCGGCGCGGCACTCCGGCTCCGCTCGAGCTACTGCTCGCTCGCGCACGGGCGCGTGCTCGCCGAGCACCACCTCGACGCCGGCACGGTCGCCGCGATCGCGCAGGGCCGGGCCGACGACGTGCTCGACCCGGTCGACGCCGCCGTGGTCCGGCTCGCGGACCGCGTCGCCGCGGGCGCCGCGGCCATGACGGAGGACGACCTCGCGGAGCTGCGCGACCTCGGACTGGGCGACGAGGAGATCCTCGACGTGGTGCTCGCGGCGGCGGCCCGGTGCTTCTTCAGCACCGTGCTCGACGCCGTTGGCGCGCGTCCCGACGCCGCGTACCGCGAGCTCGACGCGGACCTGCGCGACGCGCTCACCGTCGGCCGTCCGATCGCGGACTGACGACCGCAGCCGGCGCGTCGGCGGGTCAGGGCGCGGTCACCGGGAGGTGGCGCGCCCACCACGCGAGGACGTGCTCGAACCGCGCGACGCGGTGGGCCGGCCGGCCGGACCGGGTCAGCTCGTGCCCCTCGCCGGGGAACAGCAGCAGCTCGGCGTCGACCCCGCGCCGCTTGAGCTCGACGAACCAGCGCTGGCCCTGCTCGACCGGGCAGCGCCAGTCCTGCTCCGAGTGGATGACCAGGGTGGGCGTCCGGACGCGGTGCACCTGTGCCATCGGCGACTGCGCGGCGAGCGTGGCGGCGGCCTCGGGCGTGTGCACGTCGCCGAGGTACTCGAGCCCGAAGAACCACCCGATGTCGCTCGACCCCACGAAGCTCACCGGGTCGAGGAACCCGCGCTCGACGATCGCGGCCGTGAACCGGTCCGTGCGCGTCGTGAGCCACGCCGTCAGGTAGCCGCCGTACGACCCGCCCATGACGCCGACCCGCTCGGCGTCGAGAGCGAGCGTCGGGTCCGCGAGCACGTGGTCGAGCAGCGCCAGCACGTCGTCGGCGTCCACGGTGCCGAAAGCCCGCTGGATCGCGCGCCCGTGCGACGCCCCGTAGCCGGCGGACCCGCGAGGGTTGCCCAGGACGACCGCGTACCCGGCCTCGACGAGCGTCTGGACCTCGTCGAAGAGCGCGTGCGTGTACTGCGCGTACGGGCCCCCGTGGATCATCAGCACGGTCGGGTGCGGACCCGCTCCGTACCGGTCGGCGTCGGGCACCGCGACCCAGCCGTGCACGGGGTGGCCGTCGGGCGCTGTCGCGTGGACCTCGCGCGGCAGGTGCGTCCGGCCGGTCTCCCGCAGCTCGGCCGAGAGGTCGGTCAGCCAGGTGGTGGTGTGGTCAGCGAGCCGCAGGGCCACCAGGTCCCCTGCCGAGTCGGGCGTCGCGACGACGGCGACCGCGGTGGCGCCGTCGTTGGTCGCCACGGCGTGCTGCACGACGACGTTCCCGTCGAGCACCGTGCGCAGGCCTCCGGACCCGTCGGCGGGGAGCGCCGCGAGCACGACGGACCCGCGCCGCTGGTCCGCGACCAGCACACGGTCCGCGGTGACGGCCAGGACGCCCGGGACGAGGTCGACGTCGTCGGCGTCGGTGTGCCGCTGCGCCGTCGGCAGCGGCTCGGGCGAGCTGGACGCCACGCGCAGGTCGAGCGAGAACAGGCCCGTCTGCGACGCCACGAACGCACGGCGCGACGGTCCCATGTCGCTCGCGAGCAGCCACAGGGTCGAGCCGTCGGGGGAGGGCTCCACGGCCTGGACCGAGAGCGTCGACGTGGCCGCGTCGGTCAGCTGCCGCGGTGCGTCGGGCTCCTTCTCGGTGCCGCCGTCCTCGGGGGTGCGGCGCGCGACGACGAGCAGCGCGTCCTCGAGCAGGTCCTCCTCGCGTCCCTCGTGCACGGCCCCGACGACGACGAGGTGCTCGCCGTCGGGCAGCCAGCGGGGTCCCGAGACGTCGAGGTCGCCGCCCGTGAGCGCGACCGGCGTCGGGAGGCCACCCGGCGCCGGGTCGGCAGGGAGGTCGACCACGAACAGGTGCTGACGGCGGTCGCGGAGGAACCCGATGCCGTCCGCCCGGTAGCGGAACGTCGTGATGTGCCGGGGCGCCTCTGCGCCGGCGTCGCCGCCCTCGACGTAGCGCCCCTCCTCGGGTACGCGCGCGAGGTAGGCGATGCGCGTCCCGTCTGGCGAGAAGCGCGGCTCCGAGACGCCCAGCGGCGCGTCGGTCAGCAGCACCGGCTCGCCGCCGTCGGCCTCGACGACGTGGAGCTGGGGTCGACCCTTCGGCTCGGCCCGGACGAAGGCGATCCATCGTCCGTCGGGCGACCATGCGGTAGACGTGTCGCGGTGCCCACGGGTGAGGCGCCGGGCGGGCGCCGAGCCGTCCACCGGGACCACCCAGAGCGAGCCCGTGTACTCGTCCGCCTCGAGGTCGGGTCGGAGAACCGGGACGACGGCGGTCGTGCCGTCGGGCGAGAGCGCAGGGGAGCCGGGCGAGCGGAGGAGGGCGATGTCGCGGGGGATCACGCGAGCACGCTACGCCCCGTCCGCGGCGGCCCTGCCCGGACCGGTCGGACGCCACCGGGACGGCCGTCCCGATGCGGGTCACGTTCACCCGGACGAGTGAACGTGGGGCGCGAGGGTCGTCGGGTCGGTCACGCCGCTCGGCGACGTCCGCGCTGGTGGGCGCCGTGCTGTGCCGTACCCGCGCCTAGCCGCACCCCGTCGCGGCGCGCGGGGGCCTCGCGATCACGGACGAGCCGGGACGAGGGTGGGCACGTCGGGCATCCGGGGCACGGGCCCCGGCGCGGGCGAGGGGGACGGCCATGAGGACGACGGGGACCGGGACGGGGACGGCGCCGAGGACGGCGACGAGGTCGGCGCGGCTGCTCGCCGTGTGCGGGGCGCTGGCAGCGGTCGTGGCGGCGCCCGGCGCCGCGAGCGCGACGGGGCACGCGTCGACCGCCGCGGTGCCGGTCGGGTGCGGCTCGCAGGTGAGCGGCGCCGCGTACCTGGCGGACGACCTGGTCTGCGCGGACGGGCAGGGCATCACGTTCACGGCGTCGGGGACCCTCGACCTGCGCGGCCACACGCTCACCGGCCCGGGGCGCGACGTCGAGGGGCGTGGGGTCCAGTTCGACGCGTCGACGTCGACCGTCACGGTCGTCGGTGGGACGGTCCGCGGATGGCGGTCCGCGTTCACCGCGACGGGCGACCCGGGGACCGGGACCGGCACGCTGCGCGACGTCGTGGTCGAGGACAACGGGACCGGTGTCGGCGCGTACTTCCACCCCTGGACCGTCGTCGGCTCGCACTTCGTGGGCAACGAGACGGCCGTCCACGGGTTCTACGGGGCCCTGACGATCGACCGGACGCGCTTCTCGGGCAACGACACGGGGATCGCGATCGCCACGACGCGGACCGTCGTCACGCGCTCGCAGTTCGACGGGAACCGCTACGGGCTCTACTGCTCCGAGGCGATCCTCGAGGTCAGGCGCTCCACCTTCCGCGACAACGAGACCGGCATCGAGCACTGGTGGTGCGGTGGGGCGCAGGTGTCCGGCTCGACGTTCGACGGCAACGACGTCGCCTACCGGCCGACGTACCAGAGCATCGCCGACGTGCTGACCGGCAACACCTTCACCGGCAACGGGACCGGCGTCGAGGCGACGACGAGCGTCGCGCTCGTGCGCAACACGTTCACGCGCAACGGCACCGGCGTGCGCGCCCCGGACGTCCCCGGCGTCGAGCTCCACCTCGAGCGGAACCTCTTCACGCGGAACGTCGACGCCGTGCACGTCGAGACGCCCGCGACGGTCCAGGGCAACGTCGCGCTGCGCAACACCGGGCGCGGCCTCCACGTCCCGCTCGCGACGGACCTGGGTGGCAACGTGGCCCGCGGCAACCTCGAGCCCCAGTGCGTCGGGGTGGTGTGCACGCCGTACCGCTGACCGAGCAGCTCGCGGCACCGCGGGTCGCCCGCGTCACACCGGCCGGCCGGCCGCTGATCGAGTGGGGCACCGACCCCGCGGGCGACGTCCTGTCCGTCGTCGAGCGCTGACGTCCGCGTCACCTCCGGGAGGTGCGCCCAGGACGGAGGTCACTGGCGCACACCCCGCACCGGTCGACGCTGGAGGGGAGGGGAGGAGGTGTTGACAGATGAGGATGAAGACTAAGGACGTCGTCGCGCTCCTGCTCGTGGCGCTGATCGCGGTCCCGTACGTCGGCTACCTGGTCCGCGGCGAGATGCCGTTCGTCCAGGACCCACGCGGGATGTCCGCGATCGGCCTCGTGCTCGGGGTCGCGGCGTTCCTGACGTTCCGCTGGGGTGACTCGCTCGACCGGCTCGGCTGGGTCGAGATCGCTCTGGGTGTGGCGTCGTTCGCGCTCGGCGTCACGGCGCTGCTGCTCGCGGAGACGGCGGCCGCGGAGGTCTGGCTGGCGGTGTTCATGGGCTCGATCCTGCTCGTCGTGGCGATCGAGCTGCTCGACCACCTGGGTGCGCTGCCCGGTGCTCACATCGCCGCGCACGCCTGACCCGCGGGTCGCTGCACGGCACGACGCCCCGGTCACCTCGACGTGACCGGGGCGTCGGACGTCCGGCCGATGGTGGTGGGCCGGCACGCGCGGGGTCCGGCTCGGGACGAGTCGTGAGCCCGTCACGGGATCAGCCGGCGGCGCGCCGCTAGGCTCCAGCACCCGTGAGCACCCACGCCGTGACCGACACCGTGCCCAGCAGCGGGACCTCCCAGCGCGCCGCGGGGCGGGCTCCCTCGCACGCCGTGCGCCCGGCCGGAGCGGGGCTCCGGGTGGCCGTCGTCCTGGCCCTGCTGGCGGCGCACTGGGCACCGTGGGTCCTGCTCGGCGTCGTGCCGTCCGCGATCGCCTGGACCGTGGGTCCGGCGCTCTTCGCCGCCGCCGCCGTGGCGGCCCGCGGCGTCGCACTCCGCCGCGGGCTCGGCGACCTCGGCACGAGCCGACCGCGGACGACCTGGCTCCCCGCCGCAGCCCTCCTGCTCGGCGGCGCGACGTACGGGCTCGTCACGCTCGTGCGGTGGGCCGGCGGCGCCCTGGAGGTGCGAGGCGTCCTCGCCCTGTGGCCCGCCGTCGTCGCGATCGCCGCCGGGCTGGCGATGGCGGGGTACCAGGCGGTCGGCGAGGAGCTCGTCGTCCGCGGCGCTCTGGGCTCGGTGCTGCCTGGGCGGTGGCGCGGGGCGGGCCTGCTGACTGCGACGACGGCGGCTTTCGTGCTGATCCACGCGCCCAGGGCCGAGGCGCTGCTGCACACGCCGTACGCCCTCCACCTCGTCCTCGCGGGTGTCGCCTTCGGGCTCGCGTGGCTGCGCACCGGGAGCATCTGGGTCGGTGCGGCCCTCCATGCGGGCTGGAACCTCGGGGCATGGGCCTTCCTCGAGGGCCGGCCCGCCCTTGTCGTCGCCGACCCGCTGCCTGCCGGGTGGGACCAGTGGAGCAGCTGGGCCGCCGTCGTGGGGAACGCCCTGCTCGTCGTCCTGGCCCTGCTCCTGACTCGTCGCCGATCGAACGACGGCCGGTGAGCCGCGCCGGCCCTCGTGCCGGCACCCGTGCTGACCGCTCCCGCCCGGTCCGGTGACCTACGCCCAGCGCACGGGCCCCCGGGCCCGGCACGTCCCCCGGGGGGCGCCGGCCCCGGGGGCCCGTGGGACGCGTCCTCATCGCCGAACGTCCCGCCGGCGCTGTGCGTGCCGACGGGACGATCGGGTCCGGCGCGGTGACCACCGTGCGGTGGTCCCGGGCTCAGACGTCGAAGTACAGCTCGAACTCGTGCGGGTGCGGACGCAGGCGGATCGGGTCGATCTCGTGCGCGCGCTTGTAGTCGACCCACGTCTCGATGAGGTCGGGCGTGAACACGCCGCCCTCCGTGAGGAAGTCGTGGTCGGCCTCGAGCGCCGCGAGGGCCTCCTCGAGCGACGCGGGGAGCTGCTCGATCGCGGCGTGCTCCTCGGGCGGCAGCTCGTAGAGGTCCTTGTCGACCGGCTCCGGCGGCTCGATCTTGTTCTTGATGCCGTCGAGGCCCGCCATGAGCATCGCCGCGAACGCGAGGTACGGGTTCGACGACGGGTCCGGCACACGGAACTCGATCCGCTTGGCCTTGGGGTTGGAGCCCGTGACGGGGATGCGGACGCACGCCGAGCGGTTGCGGGCCGAGTAGACGAGGTTGACCGGCGCCTCGAAGCCCGGGACCAGGCGGTGGAAGCTGTTCACCGTCGGGTTGGTGAAGGCGAGCAGGGCGGGCGCGTGCTTGAGCAGGCCGCCGATGTACCAGCGCGCCATGTCGGACAGGCCGCCGTAGCCCTTCTCGTCGTAGAACAGCGGCGCGCCGTCCTTCCACAGCGACTGGTGGCAGTGCATGCCCGAGCCGTTGTCGCCGAAGAGGGGCTTCGGCATGAACGTCACGGTGCGGCCGTTGCGGTGCACGACGTTCTTGACGATGTACTTGAAGAGCATCACCTTGTCGGCGGACTTGGCGAGCGTGTCGAAGCGGTAGTTGATCTCCGCCTGACCGGCCGTGCCGACCTCGTGGTGCGAGCGCTCGACCTGCAGGCCCGCCTTGTCCAGCTCGAGGCAGATCTCGTCGCGGAGGTCCGCGAAGTGGTCCACCGGCGGGACGGGGAAGTAGCCGCCCTTGTACGGGGTCTTGTGACCGAGGTTGCCGCCGTCCTCCTTGCGGCCCGTGTTCCACGCCGCCTCGATGGAGTCGATGTGGTAGTAGCTCTCCGACTGGCTCGTGTGGAAGCGGATGTCGTCGAAGATGTAGAACTCGGCCTCGGGGGCGAAGAACGCGGTGTCGGCGATGCCGGTCGAGCGCAGGTACGCCTCGGCCTTCGCGGCGATCTGACGCGGGTCGCGGCTGTACGGCTCGTCGGTGTACGGGTCGACGATCGACATGTTGATGTTCAGCGTCTTCTGCGCGCGGAACGGGTCGATGTAGGCCGTCGAGATGTCCGCGAGCAGCTTCATGTCGGACTCGTGGATCGCCTGGAAACCACGGATGGACGAGCCGTCGAACATCTGGCCCTCGGTGAAGAAGGCCTCGTCCACGGTGGCCGCGGGCACGTTGAAGTGCTGCATCACACCGGGCAGGTCGCAGAAGCGGACGTCGACGAACTGGACGCCCTCCTCGCGGATGAAGGTCATGAGCTCGTCTGCGGAACTGAACATCCAGCGATCTCCTCGTCTCGTGCCGCGCGCCGGCTCGGGCGGGCTGGGGCGTCGCGACAACGGTAGAGGGGCCGCCGTTTCCCTCGCATGTAGTCCATGTTTCGGGCGCGTTACCGTGCGTGTCCCGGTCCGCCAACGCCTCGCTGATCCGCGCTGACCGGGGATGCCGGCGGTCCCGAGCGGTGCCGGACGGCGGCCGTGCGAGCTCTGGTCGCTAGCCTGAGCCGGTGACGCGACGCGAGGACATGGGCTCGTGGCTCGAGGGGACGCCTCCGTCCCGTCGGCTGGACCTCCCGGCCCGGGGCCGGGGCTCGATGGCGTCGGTGCCACGCCGGCTCGTCGGCCTGGCGGTCGACTGGGGACTGGCGTCGCTCATCAGCTACGCGTTCCTCGACTACCACCCCCTGGCGAGCCTCGCCGTGTTCGGGGTGTCGACCTGGGTCCTCGTCGCGACGCTCGGGCACACCATCGGGCACCGCGTCGCCGGGGTCCAGGTCGTGCGGGTCGTGGACCTCGCGGGCGCGCCCGGACCCGACGACGGCACGACGTCGTCGGGTCCGCGGGTCTGGCCGGCCCCCGGCCCGGTCCTGGCGTTCACGAGGACAGCGCTCCTGTGCCTCGGCATCCCGGCCGCGGTGTGGGACAGCAGCGGCCGCGGGCTGCACGACGTCGCGGCAGCGACGGTCCCCGTCCGAGCCTGAAGGGCGCGGCCCTCGACGGCCCGGGCCTCGCGGCTCGCGGTCGGACGCGCAGGCTGCGCGGTCGGCACGGGTCGTGAGCGACCGCGCGTGCCGTGCGGCCGGGACGGGCCGGTCAGCGTCCGCGCATGCCCTTGCGGTCGGGGCGCGCGCGGAAGGGGTCGATGCCCTTGGGGACAGGGAGCCGGACGCCGCCGATCGCGCGCAGGCGCTTCGTGACCTCGGCGACCTCGGTCTTGGTCAGCGTCGGCTTCAGCTTCTGGACCCGACGCGCGAGCTGGGCGAGGGGGACCTGCCCCTCGGCGTCGCCCACCTGCAGGAGCGTCACGGGCACGTTGGGCAGGATGCGCGCGACCTTGCGCCGCTCGGCCTCGAGGAGCCGCTGCGAGCGCTGGGGACTGCCCTCGCCGACGAGGACGATCCCTGCACGCCCGACGCCGCGGAAGACGAGCTCACGGCTGCGGGGGTCCGCGGCGACGGGCTCCTCCGGGAACTCCCAGCCGCGTCGGATCGTGCGCAGGGCGGACAGCGCAGCCCCGGGCTGGCCCTCGATCTGGCGGTACGCCGCACGCTCGGCCCGGCGCCCGAGGACGAACATGCCCGCGAGGAACGCCATCGGCAGGCCGACGACGAGCGAGTAGACGAGGTAGATCGTCTGGCGGGAGAGGAGCCCGATCGTCAGGGCGACGACCATGACGCCCAGGAACGCGCCGAGCGCCCACCACGTGACCGCGGGGTCGACCTTGCGGGTCATCTGGTACGCGGACCACACCTGGTGGTACCAGCGGGTCTTCTTCACCTTCGCCGGCTTGGCCGACGAGCCGGCGCCGCCGGACGCGGGTGACGGTGCGCTGGAGGAGCTGGATCGATCGCGGGCCATGGGCAGCGAGTCTAGTGGCCGGTCGTGGGACCCGACGTCAGCGCGCGAGCAGGCTCGACGCCTCCTGGCGCGCGCTCCCCGGGGTCGCGAGGTGGGCGAGTGCGGCCGGGATCTCCTGGCCGCGGCGAGTCATCGCCTGGGCCCACAACCGCCCGGCGCGGTACGACGACCGGACGAGCGGTCCGGACATCACGCCGAGGAAGCCGATCCGCTCGGCCTCCTCCGACAGCGCGACGAACTCCTCGGGCTTGACCCACCGGTCGACGGGGTGGTGACGCACGGACGGCCGCAGGTACTGGGTGATGGTCAGGACGTCGCAGCCGGCGTCGTGCAGGTCCTGCAGCGCGGCGACCACCTCGTCGTACGTCTCGCCCATGCCGAGGATGAGGTTCGACTTCGTGACGAGGCCGGCGTCCCGCGCGGCCGTGATGACGGACAGCGAGCGGTCGTAGCGGAAGCCGGGCCGGATCTGCTTGAAGATGCGCGGCACCGTCTCGACGTTGTGGGCGAGCACCTCGGGGCGGGACGAGAAGACCTCGGCGAGGTTGTCGGGTCGCGCGTTGAAGTCCGGGATCAGGAGCTCGACGCCGGTCTCCGGGTTGAGCGCGTGGATCTGCCGGACGGTCTCCGCGTACAACCACGCGCCGCCGTCGGCGAGGTCGTCACGCGCGACGCCCGTCACCGTCGAGTAGCGCAGGCCCATGGTCCGGACGGACTCCGCGACCCGGCGCGGCTCGTCCGCGTCGAAGTCGGCGGGCTTGCCGGTGTCGATCTGGCAGAAGTCGCACCGGCGCGTGCACTGGTCGCCGCCGATGAGGAACGTCGCCTCACGGTCCTCCCAGCACTCGAAGATGTTGGGGCAGCCCGCCTCCTCGCACACCGTGTGCAGGCCGCCGCCGTGCACCAGCTGCTTGAGCTCGGTGTACTCGGGGCCCATCGTCGCGCGGGTCCGGATCCACTCGGGCTTCTTCTCGATCGGGGTCGCGGCGTTGCGGGCCTCGACCCGCAGCATGCGCCTGCCCTCGGGAGCGATCGTCACGACACCCACCCTACGTCAGTCATCCGATGATTTCCCCGACCCGGGCGAGGGGCCCGACCGCGGCGACGAGCTCCTCACCGAGCATCGGGAGGGTCTCCGTGACGGTCACGTCCCGGCCCAGCTCCGCCGTCAGCGACGTCACGTCCGCGTCGTCGATACCGCACGGCACGATGCGACCGAACGCGCCGAGGTCCGGGTCGCAGTTGAGCGCGACGCCGTGCATCGTGACGCCCCGGGCGACGCGCACGCCGATCGCGGCGACCTTCCGGTCGCGCCGCTGGGGCGTCCCGTCGGCCGGTGCCGCGTCGCCGAGCACCCACACCCCGCTGCGGCCGTCGACGCGTGCCGTCACCAGGCCGAGCCGCGAGCACACCGTCATCACCGCGGACTCGAGCGCGCGGACGTACGCGACCACGTCGACCGGCTCCCGGAGGCGCACCAGCGGGTAGGCGACCAGCTGGCCGGGTCCGTGCCAGGTGATGCGTCCGCCGCGGTCGACGTCGACGACGGGTGTGCCGTCGACCGGGCGGTCCCACGGCGCCGTGCGCTTGCCGGCGGTGTAGACGCTCTCGTGCTCGAGGAGCAGCACCGTGTCGGGCCGCGACCCGTCGGCCACCTGGCCGTGGATCTCGCGCTGGAGCGCCCACGCCTCCTCGTACGGGACGAGGCGGCGTCCCGCGCCGAGGTCGACCAGCTCCACCCTGCCACGGTACGTCATGGCCCGACCTGCGAGCGGGCCGGGGGCGCCGGGGGAGGGCCGAGCTCGTCGTCGTCGGTGTCGCGCGGGTGGGCCGCGAGCATCGTCGCGAGCAGGTCGCGGAGCTGTTCGACCTGCTCGGGGGTCAGGCCGCGCACGCTGAGCGCCTCGGCGGCCACGGGGTCGCCCGCCTCGGCGAGCACGGTACGACCGGGCGGTGTGAGCACGACCTCGTGACGGCGGCGGTCCCGCTCGTGGGGGCGTCGCTCGACGTAGCCCGACCGCTCGAGCCGCGCGACGATCCGGCTCATCGTCTGCTCGGTGACACCGCTCGCGCGGGCCAGCTCGCGCTGCGACAACGGGGCGCGCGCCAGAAGGAAGAGCACCGGGAGGCTCGCGTGGTTCAGCTGCCACGCGTCGAGGTGGGCGTTCCACTCGCGCTCGATGCGGCGGGCGACGGCGGAGAGCATGCGTCCGGTGGGCCAGTGGCCCATCCGATCCGCCATGTGGCCTCCCTCGCCGAGTTGTGCGCAAGGCTAGTCCGGTTCATGATGCTCAGCATGCTGAGTGATGGGTCGAGCCGCCGCCGCGGCCTCCTCCGGGGACTCGCCGTCCTCGGTGTCCTTCTCGTGTGGCTCACCCTCGCGGGCCTCGGCGGGTCGTCGATCGGGCGCCTGTCGGAGGTCCAGGAGAACGACGCCGCGGCCTTCCTTCCGCGCAGCGCCGAGTCGACGCGCGCGGCCGAGCTCGCGGCGGGCTTCTCCGACGACACCGCGCTGCCGGCGATCGTCGTCGCGCGGGGCGAGGGGGAGCTCGAGGGGGACGACCTCGCGCTCCTGCAGGGTCTCGCCGAGGCCGTGCCGGGGCTCGAGATCGGTGACGGCATGACGATCGGGGACGTCCTCCTCGCTCCCGTCGTCGCGGTGCCGTCCGAGGACGGCGAGGCGGTCATCCTCCCGGTCTCGCTGGACGCCGAGGCCGTCCAGGAGACCGTCGGCGAGGAGCGCGTCCTCAACGAGGTCGTCTCGACGCTGCGGACCACGGTCGACGAGGAGCTCGCCGGCTCCGGCCTCGAGGCATGGGTGACCGGCCCCGCCGGCGCCGTGGCCGACCTCGTCGAGGCCTTCGGCGGGATCGACGGGATCCTCCTGCTCGTGGCCCTCGCGGTCGTCTTCGTCATCCTCGTGCTGGTCTACCGCTCGCCGAGCCTGCCGTTCACCGTGCTGCTGACCGCGCTCTTCGGGCTCGCCGCGGCGGGGTTCGCCGTCTACGGGCTCGCGGCGGCCGACGTGCTCGTCCTGAACGGGCAGAGCCAGGGCATCCTCTTCATCCTCGTCGTGGGGGCCGCGACCGACTACTCGCTCCTGCTCGTCGCGCGGTACCGCGAGGAGCTCGGCAGGGTCGAGTCGCCGTGGACCGCGATGAACCGGGCGTGGCGGGCGTCGCTCGAGCCGATCGCGGCGAGCGCGGGCACGGTGATCGCGGGTCTGCTGTGCCTGCTGCTGTCGGACCTCGAGTCGAACTCGAGCCTCGGTCCTGTCGCCGCGATCGGCATCGCGGCCGCGTTCCTGGCGTCCCTCACGCTGCTGCCCGCGCTCCTGCTGGCCGCCGGACGCCGGGCGCGCTTCATCTTCTGGCCGCGCGTGCCGCGGCCCGGCTCGGTCGCCGGGGGTGCCGGCCGCCCCGTCGAGACCCTCGAGGAGGTCGAGGGCCGCTCGGGTGTCTGGGGCCGTGTCTCGCGCCTCGTCGGCAGGCGCCCGCGCGCCGTCTGGGTCACGACGACGCTCGTGCTCGTCGCCGCGGCCGCGTGGGTCCCGACGTTCCAGGCGTCGGGCACGAGCGAGAGCGACGTGTTCCTCACCGAGGTCGAGTCCGTCGCGGGCGGCGAGGTGCTCGCCGAGCACTTCCCGGCCGGCCAGGTCGACCCCGTGCGGGTCTTCGTGCCCGAGGGCGAGCTCGACGCCGTGCTCCCCGTCATCACGGGCACGGACGGCATCGACTCGGCCGCACCCGTCGCCGAGGACGCCGCTCCGGGCGGCGCCCCCGGCCCCGACGCGGCCCCGCGCGTCGTCGACGGCGTCGTGCAGGTGCAGGCCGTGACGTCCGCCGCGTCGGACAGCCAGGAGGCCGTCGAGGTCGTCGACCGGCTCCGGGACCGCGTGCACGAGGTGTCCGAGGACGTCGTCGTCGGCGGTGCCGCGGCCGAGGCCCTCGACACGCAGCGGACGAGCGCACGGGACCTCACCGTGATCGTGCCGACCGTGCTCGCGGTCATCCTCGTCGTCCTCGTGCTCCTGCTGCGGGCGCTCGTGGCGCCCGTCCTGCTCGTGCTCGCGAACGTGCTCAGCTTCGGTGCGACGCTCGGGATCGGGGCCCTCGTCTTCAACCACGTCCTCGACCTCCCGGGCGCCGACGCCGCCGTTCCCCTGTACGCGTTCGTGTTCCTCGTGGCGCTCGGGATCGACTACTCGATCTTCCTCATGACCCGGGTGCGCGAGGAGTCCCTCGTGCACGGGACGCGCGAGGGCGTGCGGCGCGGGCTCGCCGTCACAGGAGGGGTGATCACGAGCGCGGGCGTCGTCCTCGCGGCGACCTTCGGGGCGCTCGCCGTGCTGCCGCTGCTGTTCCTCGTGCAGCTCGCGTTCCTCGTCGCGCTCGGTGTCCTCGTCGACACGCTCGTCGTCCGGACGCTCCTCGTCCCGGGCCTGGTGCACGACATCGGTAGGGCATCCTGGTGGCCATGGCTCACGCGCATGCCGAAGGACCCGACGCCCGCCCCGCCGACCACGTCGGCGCCCGCTCCGGCGGCGACGACGGCGACCGGGCAGGGAGCGTGACGGGACCGCGCGTCGCCCTCGTCGGCTACGGCAGTGCGGGTCGCGGGATCCACGCGCGGCTCCTGACCGCGACCGGCTTCCGCATCGCGCGCGTCCTCACCCGGTCGCCCGAGCGCGCGGCCGAGGCGCGCGCCGACCACCCCGGCGTCGAGGTCCACGCCGGCCTCGACGGGCTCCTCGCGCCAGGCGTCGACGTCGTCGTCGTGGCCTCGCCCACGGGCAACCACGCCGAGCACGTCAGGGCGGCCGTCGACGCGGGTCTGCCCGTCGTCGTCGACAAGCCCCTCGCGCTGGACGCCGCCGAGGCGGAGGAGACGGTCCGCCACGCCGAGCGTGCCGGGGTGCCGCTCACGGTCTTCCAGAACCGGCGGTGGGACGACGAGCAGCGCACGCTGCGCCGCCTCCTCGCCGAGGACGCCCTCGGGACCGTCCACCGCTTCGAGCGGCGGTGGGAGCGGTGGCGCCCGGTGCCCAAGGACCGGTGGCGTGAGAACGCCGTGGGCCAGGGCGGCGGCCTCCTCCTGGACCTCGGCGCGCACCTCGTCGACTCCGCGACCCAGCTCTTCGGGCCGGTCGCGAGCGTGCGGGCGGAGGTGCGGAGCCTCACGACGCCCGCGGACGACGACGTGTTCCTGGCCCTCGAGCACGTCGGCGGCACCGTGAGCCACCTGTGGGCCGGCGCGCTCGTGGGCGCGCCCGGTCCGCGGACGCGCGTGCTCGGTTCCCGGGGTGCGTACCTCGTCACGTCCTTCGAGGGGGAGCCGACCCCGTTCTCCGCGCTCGACCCGGGGGAGGGCAACGAGGGATGGCTCGTGCGCGGTGACGAGGCCGTCCCCGTGCCGCGCGAGCCCGGGGGGCACGAGGACTTCTACCGCGCCGTCGACGCGTGGGTCACGGCGGGCGGGGAGGTCCCCGTCGACCCGTGGGACGCCGTGCGCACCGCCCGCGTGCTCGACGCCGCGCGCCGCAGCGCCGCCGAGCGGAGCACCGTCCTGCTCGACTGAGCACCACCCGCGAGGTGCGCCCGGGGGCACCTCGTGGTCGGCACGTCGTGCACCTGCTCGGCGCCCGACCGCCCCGCGCGTCGGGCGCACCCTCCTGCCTGTGGACGACGCCCCCGGCGGGGCCTGCTCTGCTGGCATGTGTCCGTGCACATGCCACGCGGCCTTCTCCCTGCCCTGTCCGAGCACGGGCTCGGTGACCCCCGACCGATGGGCGCGGGTCCCGAGGGCGACCGGTGGGTGTGCCTCGACGGGCACGGGACCCGCTGGGTCGTGAGCGTCGTGCGCGTCCGGTCGGCCGTCCAGCGCGATCGGTTGGTCGACCGCGCCCGGCGGCTCGTGTCGGTGTCGGTCGTGGCCAGGTCGCTGCCGACCGTGCTGGGTCTGCTCGAGCTGCCCGACGGCCTCGTCGCCCTTGTCCGTCACGAGGTGCCCGGGACCGACCTCCTCACGGTCGGTGAGGGACGCGGGCGGTGGCGTGCCGCCGAGGTGGTCGGCGTGGTGGCGGCCGTCGCGGAGGCGCTCGACGCGCTGCATGCCGTGGGGCTCGTCCACGGCGACGTCTCCGCGGGCAACGTGGTCGTGACGCCGGACGGCGGGGCCGTCCTCGTGGACCTCGGCTGGGGCGACGACGCGCACGAGCTGGGCACGCCGGCAGCGGCCGCGCCCGAGCGCGTGCGCGGCGCGACGCGCGCCACGGACGTGCACGCGCTCGCCTCCGTGGGGATCGACCTGCTCCGTCAGGGGCCTGGGCTGCCCGGCCCGTCGGGCGACGTCGGGGACGGGTCGGACGACGTCGACGCGTGGCGCGTCCGGGAGGTGCTGCGAGAGGCCGCGGCCCCCGACCCCGAGCGACGTCCGTCCGCGCGCGCACTCGCCGCGGCGCTCGTCACCGCGTGCCCGCCGGAACCCGTCCGGCTGCCCGAGTCGGCCGTCCTGGCGCGGGCGGCGCTGCTCCGGCGGGCCGCGGACGACGACCAGCGCACGCGCCGCCGCCCGCCGTCCGCGACGCGGGGTCGGCACCGGAGGCCGCGCCCCGTCCGACACGTCGTGGCCCTCGGCGTGGGCACGGTCGTCGTGGTGGCTGCCGGCGCCGCTGCGGTCCTCGGGCAGCACGGCGCGGCGGTGGGCGACGGGCTCGCGAGCGAGGCGGCTGCCCGCGCCACCGGCCCCGCACCCCTGCTCCCCGGGGCCGACGACGCCGTCGTCGCTGCCGTGACCGCCACCCACGTGCGGGCGCGCGCGCTGGCCGACGGCGACCTCCTCCGGCTCTCGGCGCTGACGGTGCCGGGCTCGCCGGCCGCGGCGGCGGACCGGGCCGCGTGGTCGGCGCTCGACGGGCGCCGGGGTCGGGCCGTGGTCCTCGTGAGCGACGTGCGGGGCGGTGCCGTCGGCGGTGGGAGGGCCGAGGTCGAGGTCCTCAGCGCTGCAGCACTGGCGGGAGACGACGCCCGGCCGGGCCCCGCCCCCGAGCCGCGATGGGCCGGGCTCGAGCTGGTCCGCGGCGGGACCGGCTGGCTCGTCCGTGGTGTCAGGCCGGTCGACGCCCCCGGGTGAGCGTCAGGCGCCGGTGACCCACCGGGCCGCGGAGCGGACGTCGGGGTGGGTGAAGGTGAAGCCGCTGGCGTGCAACGCGGACGGCACGACGCGCTGCGACGCGAGGATCTCGTCGGCGAACGGACCGAGCGCGGCCCGCAGGGCGAGTCGTGGCACGGCGACCGCCGCGGGACGGCCGAGCTCCGCCGCGATCGCCCGGACGAGCTCCCCCTGGGGGACGGGCGCCGGGCCGACCAGGTTCACCGGCCCGTCCACGTCGTGGTCGAGCAGGTGCTCGATCGCGCGGACCTCGTCGACGAGCGTGATCCACGGCCACACGTTGTCCCCCCTGCCGAGGGGGCCGCCGACGCCGAGACGCAGCAGGGGCAGCAGGCGCCCGAAGGATCCGCCGGTGCGGGACAGCACGATCCCGGTGCGCAGGTGCGCGACCCGCACCCCGGCCGACTCGGCGGGCGCCGTCGACGCCTCCCACGCACGGACGACGTCGGCGAGGAAGCCGGAGCCGCCCGGGGAGCCCTCGGTCAGCTCCTCGTCTCCGCGGTCCCCGTAGAAGCCGACCGCCGAGCCCTGGAGCAGGATGCGCGGACCGTCCCCGGAGGGAGCCATCGCGCCCAGCGCGCGCGCGAGCAAGGACGTGGGCCGGGTGCGCGACGTGACGATCGTCGAGCGGTAGGCCGCGGTCCAGCGGCGGTCGCCGACGCCCGCTCCGCCGAGGTTGACGACCGCATCGGCGCCCTCGAGGGCCGACGTCGGCAGGACGTCCAGCGACGGGTCCCAGGAGATCTCGTCCGGTCCGCCCGCCGGACCCCGCACGAGGCGCTGGACGTGGTGCCCGCCCCGGAGGAGGTGCTCGACCAGCGCGGTGCCGATGAGACCGTGCGAACCTGCGACGACGACGTGCATGGGTCGACCTCCTCGTGGTGGGACGGCGAAGGCCCGGCCACCGTCCGGTGCCGGGCCTCCGCCGAGGGGTGCGTCAGAGACCGAGGTCGGCCTCGAACGCACCCTCCTCGATGCGCTTCTTGACGGTCATGAGGTACCGCGACGCGTCGGCCCCGTCGACCAGACGGTGGTCGTACGACAGCGCGAGGTAGCACATCGACCGGATGGCCACGAACTCGTTCCCGAACTCGTCCTTCGCGACCACGGGACGCTTGACGATCGACCCCGTGCCCAGGATCGCCGACGTGCCCCCCGGCACGATCGGGGTGTCGAACAGCGCCCCGCCCGAGCCGGTGTTGGTGACCGTGAACGTCGCGCCGCTGAGGTCGTCCGGCGTCGCCTTGTTGTCACGCGTCCTCGTCGCGAGGTCGTTGATCTTGCGGGCGATCCCGGCCAGGTTGAGGTCGCCGGCGCCGCGGATGACCGGGACGACGAGGCCCCGCTCGGTGTCGACCGCGATGCCGACGTTCTCGTGACCGTGGTACGTGATCTGGTTGCCCTCGAGCACCCCGTTGACCTTGGGGTGCGCCTTGAGCGCCTCGGTCGCGGCCAGCACGAAGAACGGCAGGTAGGTGAGGTTGACGCCCTCCCGTGCCCGGAAGTCGTCCTTGGCGCGCGCCCGCAGCTGGGCCACGCGCGTCACGTCGACCTCGACGACCGTGGTGAGCTGCGCCATCGAGTGCAGCGCGTCGACCATGCGCTCGGCGATGATCTGCCGCAGGCGGCTCGCCTTCTCGGTCGTGCCGCGCAGCGGCGAGACCTCGGGCTTCGACGCCGCGCGCGCCGGTGCGGACGGGGCCGCCGCGGCCGCGGGGCGGCTCGCCGCCTCCTCGGCGGCCGCCTTGGCGGCCCGCTCCTGCTCGGCGCGCTCGGCGGCCTCGAGGACGTCCTCCTTGCGGATGCGTCCGCCGACGCCCGTCCCGGTGAGCGACGACAGGTCGACGCCCTTCTCCGCGGCGAGCTTGCGGACCAGGGGCGTGAGGTAGCCGCCCGACGTGGGGCTCGCGCCACCCGGCTCGGCGGCGGCCGGGGCCGTCGTCGTGGGCGTCTGCTCACGCTCGACCGCCTGCCCGGGCGCCTGGGCCTGCTCGGGCTTCTCCTGCAGCGCCGACGACGGCTCGGGCGCGGTCACGTCGGCCGACGCGCCCGCCTCCGACGTCGCCTGCGGCTGCGCGGTGCCCTCGGCGGCGCTCTCGGTCGCGGCACCCGGGCCGCCGTAGTCGCCGCCCTGCTGGGCGTCCTCGGCCGCCTGCGCCGCGCCGTCGGCCCGGCTCGGGGCCTGGGACTGAGCGGGTGCGGTCGACCCGCCCTGGGGCGCGGACCCGGAGCCGATCCGCGCGAGCACCGCGCCGACCTCGACGGTGTCGTCCTCCTGGACGAGGATCTCGGTCACGGTCCCGGCGAACGGGGACGGGATCTCGGTGTCGACCTTGTCGGTCGAGACCTCGAGGAGCGGCTCGTCGACCTCGACCGAGTCGCCGACCTGCTTCAGCCAGCGCGTGACGGTGCCCTCCGTGACGGACTCACCCAGCGCGGGGAGCTTCACGTCCTGCGCGTCGCCTCCGCCCTGCGCACCACCCGAGTCCTGAGCGTCGCCCGAAGCCTGTGCGTCACCCCCGTCGGTCACGCGGGCCGGCTCCTGCGGGGCGGCCGCCTGCTGGGTCGGCTCACCCTGGCCACCGGCTGCGTCGGGCTCCTCGACGGGTCCGCCGGCGGCGGGCTCGTCGGTCACCTCCTGCGGCACCTGCGCGGCGGTCTGCCCGCCGGCGTCGTCCGCCGAGTCGGCGGGCTCCTGGGTCGACCCCTCGGCGGGCGCCGAGCCCTGGTCGCCGTCGGACGCCTCGTCGGCCGCGCCGATGCGCGCGAGCGGCGCACCGACCTCGACCGTGTCGTCCTCCTGCGCGAGGATCTCGAGCAGGGTGCCCGCGAAGGGCGAGGGGATCTCGGTGTCGACCTTGTCGGTCGAGACCTCGAGCAGGGGCTCGTCGACCTCGACGGTGTCCCCGACCTGCTTGAGCCAGCGGGTGACGGTGCCTTCGGTCACGCTCTCGCCGAGCGCCGGCATCAGAACGGAGTCGGACATGACCTCGCGTCTCCTTCGGTGGGGTCAGTTGTGGGCGTGGAGGGGCTTGCCGGCCAGGGCCAGGAAGGCCTCGCCCAGTGCCTCGTTCTGGGTGGGGTGCGCGTGCACGAGCGAGGCGACGTCCTCCGGGTACGCCTCCCAGTTCACGACGAGCTGACCCTCGGCGACGAGCTCGCCGACGCGGGCGCCGATCATGTGGACCCCGACGACGGGGCCGTCCTTGCGACGCACGAGCTTCACGAAGCCCGTCGTGCCGAGGATCTGGCTCTTGCCGTTGCCGCCGAGGTTGTACTCGAGCGTCTGCACGGCGTCGTCGCCGTACGCCTGCTTGGCGCCGGCCTCGGTGAGGCCGACCGACGCGATCTCGGGCTCGGAGTAGGTGACGCGGGGGATGCCCGACTCGACGATCGCTGCGGGCTTGAGCCCCGCGATCTCCTCGGCGACGAAGATGCCCTGCTGGAAGCCGCGGTGCGCGAGCTGCAGCCCCGGGACGATGTCGCCGACGGCGTAGATGCTGCCGACGCCGGTGTGCAGGCGCTCGTCGGTGATGACGAACCCGCGGTCCAGGGTGACTCCCTGCTCGCCGTAGCCGAGGCCCTCGGTGCGCGGGCCGCGGCCCACGGCCACGAGCATGATCTCCGCGTCGAAGGTCTTGCCGTCCTCGAGCGTGACGTGCACGCCCGCGTCGTCCTGCGTGACGCCCTCGAAGCGGACGCCCGTGCTGAACTTGATGCCGCGCTTGCGGAACGCGCGCTCGAACGCCTTGCTGATCGCCGGGTCCTCGTTCGGGACCAGGTTGGGAAGCGCCTCGACGATCTGGACGTCGGCGCCGAAGGACTTCCACACGCTCGCGAACTCCGAGCCGATGACGCCGCCGCCGAGGATGATGACCGACTCGGGGACCCGGTCGAGCGACAGTGCCTGCTCGGACGTCATGACTCGGCCGCCGATCTCCAGGCCGGGCAGCGACCGTGAGTACGAGCCCGTCGCGAGGACGACGTTGCGTCCCTGGTAGGGCTGGCCGTCGACCTCGACGACGTCCTTGCTGACGAGCTTGCCGTAGCCCTCGACGTACGTGATCCCGTGGGCCTTCACCAGGCCCTGGAGACCCTTGTAGAGGCGGCCGATGACGCCGTCCTTGTACGAGTGGACCTTCTCGATGTCGATGCCCTCGAACGAGGTCCGGACGCCGAACCGCTCGCTCTCGCGTGCACCGTCGGCGAGCTCCGCCGCGTGCAGGAGCGCCTTGGTCGGGATGCAGCCCCAGTGGAGGCACGTGCCGCCGAGCTTCTCCGCCTCGATGAGGGCGACGGTCATGCCGAGCTCGGACGCGCGCAGAGCGGTGGCGTAGCCGCCGCTCCCTCCGCCCAGGACCACGATGTCGAAGACGGGGTGTTCAGCCACGATGCGATGCTCCTCCGAGGTGCGGCGGGTGGGACGCTCCGGTCATCTTGTCATCACCAGCGGACGAGCGTGAACCGGAGCGCGGGGTGGTGGCCGGGTGGTGGCCACGCAAACATCCTATGACTTGCGGGACCGTACTCTTGCCGCATGAGGTGGCCCTGGAGCCGGCGGCGTCCGGACGAGCCCTCGGCGCGCGACGCGCAGCGCCTGACGTCGGACCACCTGGCGGAGTTCGTGCGCACGCGCGTGGGCGTCGAGGCGTACATCGAGCCCGCGACGCGGGTGACGCCGACCACCGTCGTCCTCGTCGCGACCACGGGGGAGTGGACGCGCCGGAAGGTGCCCGACCCGCGCGCGGCGCGCGAGCTCGCCCGCGCGCTCGGGATCCCCGTCTACGACGTGCACCTGACCGGCTACCCGCGCCGCATGCGCGAGTGGAACTCGCGGCAGCGGGCGCGGCGCGCCTGAGGCGCCGTCACCCGCTGAGCGGAGCGCCGCGCCTCGACCTGAGCAGACTCCCGCGTCCCCGCCCGGGTCAGCGGGTCGGCTCGGGCTGCTCGAGCATCGACAGCAGCGTGCGCACGGCCACGCCCGTGCCGCCGACCGGCGTGTAGCCGTGGGCGGAACCCTCGTTGAACGCCGGACCGGCGATGTCGAGGTGCGCCCACGGCGTGCTGCCGACGAACTCGCGCAGGAAGAGGCCGGCGACGAGCATCCCGCCGAACCGGTCGCCGATGTTGGCGAGGTCGGCGACCGACGACTTGAGGCTCGCGCGCAGCTCCTCGGGCAGCGGCATCGGCCAGAACTGCTCGCCCGCGTCGCGAGCGGCGGCGACGACCGCGTCCCGGGCGTCGTCCGTGCCCATGACCGCCGACACGCGCGTCCCGAGCGCCACGACCTGCGCGCCCGTCAGCGTCGCCACGTCGACGACGACGTCGGGCTTCTCCTCGCACGCGGCCACGAGCCCGTCGGCGAGCACGAGGCGACCCTCGGCGTCGGTGTTGAGCACCTCGACGGTCGTCCCGTTCTTCTGCGTGATGACGTCCGACGGGCGCTGCGCCGTGCCCGACGGCATGTTCTCGGCGAGGCACAGCCAGCCCGTCACGCGGACCGGCAGCTCGAGCGCGGCCGCCGCGAGGACGGTGTGCAGCACGGCGGCCGCACCGGCCATGTCCGACTTCATCGCCTCCATGCCCTTGGCGGGCTTGAGCGACAGGCCGCCGGAGTCGAACGTGATGCCCTTCCCGACGAGCGCGACGGACCGCTGGGCCCGCAGCGGCGAGTACGTGAGCTTGACCAGGCGCGGCGGGCGGGACGAGCCCTGCCCGACGGCGAGGATCCCGCCGTAGCCGCCGGCGGCGAGCGCCTTCTCGTCGAGCACCGAGACCTTGACCCGCGTCCCCTTGGCGGCGGCTCGGGCCGTGTCGGCGAACGCGGCCGGGAAGAGGTCGACGGGTGCGGTGTTCACGAGGTCGCGCACGCCGTGGACGGCCTCCGCGACGACGGCGGCGCGGGCGGCGGCCTTCTTCGCCGCACCGTCACGCGCGAGCGGCGTCGCGACGACGAGCTCCGTCGCGGGGGCCTGCTCGACCTTGCGGTACCGCGTGAACGCGTAGGACCCGAGCAGCGCGCCCTCGCACACCGCGGCGAGCTCGGCCGAGTCGCCCGTCGGCAGCGCGAGGGCGACGGTCCTGACACCGGTGAGCTGACGCACGGCGCTCCCGGCGGCGCGCCGAAGGGCCTCGGCGCCGAGGGCGCCCGTGTGCTCCCCGACACCGACGAGGGCGAGGACGGGCGCAGCGAGCCGCCCGCCGGTCGGGACGCGGTGCAGCGTGTCGGCCTCGCCGCTGACACCGAGCCCGCGCGCCGACGCGACGACCTCGTCGCGCAGCGCCTCCGGGATCGCGTCGGCGTCGAGGAGGCGCACGCCGTCCGGGGCGGGTGCGACCCCGACGACGACGGCGTCGGCGGTCAGGCGGGTTAGGTCCTTGGCGGAGAGGGTGAGGGTGGCCACGCGGCGATGGTAGGCGATCGGCCGGGAGCGCCAGCCGTATCCTTCCCTCTCGTGTGGTCACCCCTCGCCTGGGCCGTCGCGGCCGGCTCGCTCGTCCTCGCCGGGTGGGCGGCCTGGAGGGCTGTGCGCGACCGGCCCGTGATCCTGCGCCAGCTGGTGGTCGGCGCCGGTGTCGAGGCGCTGCTCCTCGTCCACGTCGTCGTCGCGCTGGTCATGTCGGCGACGGGCAGCCCGCCCGCGGACGCGCCGACGTTCTGGGGGTACCTCGTGACGACCCTGTTCGTGCTCCCCGTCGCGGCCGCCTGGGCCTTCGCCGAGCGGACGCGCTGGAGCTCGGTCGTCCTGCTCGTCGCCGCGGTCACGGTCGCGTTCCTCCAGCTCCGCCTGGTGCAGGTGTGGAGCGGCTCGTGACGGCCCCGACGCCCGGGCCGCGCCCGGCGAGCAGCCGATCGAGCACCGGGTCGAGCACCGGGTCCGGGTCGAGCACGGGATCAGGGCCCGGGTCGAGCACAGGATCGGGGCCTGGTCGGGTGCTCGTCGCGCTGTACGGGGTGCTGGCGGTCGCCGCGAGCTTCCGGTCAGCGGTCCAGGTCCTGCGCGACTTCGAGGACGCGCCGCTCGCGTACTCGCTGTCCGCGGTCGCGGCGGTCGTCTACGTCGTCGCGACGGTCGCGCTCGCGCGGGGCGGGTCGTGGCGGCGCCTCGCGTGGGCGGCGGTGGGGGTCGAGCTGGTCGGCGTCGTCGTGGTCGGCTCGCTCTCGCTCGCCTCGCCGGGCCTCTTCCCGGACGAGACGGTGTGGTCCGGCTTCGGCTCCGGGTACGGCTACGTGCCGCTCGTCCTGCCCGTGCTGGGCCTGCTGTGGCTGCGGCGGACGCGTCCGCGCACGGCCGCCGAGGCCCGGTAGGTTCGCGCCGTGTACCACCTCCTCTTCCGGCACGTGCTGCGGCGCCTCGACCCGGAGCGCGCGCACGAGCTCGCATTCGCGGCGATCCGGGCCGCGGCGGCCGTACCGGGGCTGCGGGACGTCCTCGCGCGGGTGCTCGTCGCCCCGTCCGGTCCGGTCCTGCCGGTGCTCGGTCGACGGCTGCCGGGGCGGTTCGGCCTCGCGGCGGGGTTCGACAAGGACGCCCGCGGCGTCCGGGGCCTGACGATGCTCGGCTTCGCGTTCGTCGAGGTCGGCACGATCACGCCCCGCCCGCAGCCCGGCAACGACCGCCCGCGCCTGTGGCGTGTCCTGGACGTGCGCGGGGTGCGCAACCGCATGGGCTTCAACAACCACGGCGCGCAGGAGGCCGCGGACCGGCTCCGACGGCTCCGGGCCACCCGCTGGGGCCGCGACGCCGTCATCGGCGTCAACATCGGCAAGAACAAGGTCACCTCCGACCAGGACGCGCCGGAGGACTACGCCGCGTGCGCCCGGCTCCTGGCGCCCTTCGCGGACTACCTCGTCGTCAACGTCTCGTCGCCGAACACTCCGGGCCTGCGGGCGCTGCAGTCCGTCGACGCGCTGCGGCCCGTGCTGCGGGCGACGCTCGACGCGGCGGCGGGGGCCGTCCCGCGCGGCCGCACCGTGCCCGTCCTGGTGAAGATCGCGCCCGACCTCGCGGACGACGACGTCGACGCGGTCGCCGACCTCGTCGTCGAGCTCGATCTCGCGGGCGTCGTCGCGGTCAACACGACCGTCGACCACACCCTCGGCGAGGGCGGGCTGTCGGGGCCGCCCGTGCTGGCGCGAGGGCTCGAGGTCGTCCGGCGTCTGCGCGCCCGCCTCGGGCCGCGTGCGCTCGTCGTCGGCGTGGGCGGCGTGACCGACGCGGAGGACGCTCGCGCGTACCGCCGCGCGGGTGCCGACCTCGTCCAGGGCTACACCGGGTTCGTCTACGAGGGCCCGTTCTGGGCCTCGCGCATCAACCGGGCGCTGGCGGCGGAGGAGGACCGGGCATGAGCGGACCGCAGTGGACGTGGGAGCTGCTCGCGGCCGACGACCGCGTCCTCGACCGCCCGGTCAGTCCGGCGTTCTCCAGCAGGTTCGACGCCGAGGCGTGGATCGGGGAGCACTGGCGCGCGATGGCCGCCGACGGCGTGGCGGCGGCCCGGCTGCTGCACCACGGCGCGCCGGTCGCGCCCGCGCTCCCGCTGCGCACGCCGTGACGAGCCGCGTGGTCCCTCGGAGGCGGCGCGGCCTCACCGACCCCGCACGGGCCTGGCGCCTGGCACTCGGCCTCGTGCTGTACGCGGCGTCGATCGCGCTGCTCGTCCACTCGGGTCTGGGCAACATGCCCTGGGACGTCCTCTCGCAGGGTGTGAGCCGTCGGCTCGGCTGGACCCTGGGCACGACGACGGTCGTCATCAGCGTCCTGGTGCTCGCCGCGTGGATCCCGCTGCGTCAGCGACCCGGTTCGGGGACCGTCGCCAACGTGGTCGTGATCGGCGTCCTGGTCGACCCGTTCCTCGCGGCGCTCGCGCTGCTGCCCGACCTGCCGCTCGGCGCGCGCGCGGCCATGGCCGGCGGCGCGATCGCGCTCAACGGGGTCGCGACCGCGTGCTACATCGGGGCGCGGCTCGGCCCCGGCCCGCGTGACGGCCTGATGACGGGCGTCGTCGCCCGCACCGGATGGCCCCTGCGCCTCGTGCGGACGGGGATCGAGGTCCTCGTCGTGGCCTCGGGCTGGCTCCTGGGCGGCACCGCGGGTGTCGCGACGGCGGTCTACGCGGTCGCGATCGGTCCGATCGTCCACGTGCTGCTGCCCCGCTTCAGCGTGCCGGGCGATCCCGGAGCCGGGACGGCCCCTGCTGCGGGAACCGTCGCGTCCGTCGGAGCGACGGACGCCTCCGGGCCGGCGGTCACGCCGGGTAGCGACCCCGGTCGACCTTCGGACGAGGGAGCCGCCGGCTGCGGATCTGGAACGCCCGGATCACGCCGTACATGACCACGCCGCGCGGGACCTCGCCGAACCGTGCGGCAACCCTCTTGCGCAGCTGGCGGGACAGGATGAACCCGTCGACCACCGTGATGAGCATCATCGCGTAGAGCACGAAGATGACGACGAGGGTCGTCACCGCGGCGATCTCGGCGTCGAGGAACCCGACGAGGAGCACGGCGCCGACGGCCACGAGCGAGAAGGGGATGAAGTACTCGCCGAGGTTGCGACGCGCGTCGACGAAGTCGCGCACGTAGCGACGGACGGGGCCCTTGTCCCGCAGGGGCAGGAAGCGCTCGTCACCGCTGAGCATCGCCTCGTACTCGCGCTGACGCTGCTCGCGCTGCGCCGCACGAGCGGTCTTGGCCGCGGCCTTGCGGTCCGCGGGGACGAGGGGACGGCGACGCGCGGCCTCCGCCTCGCGCCGCGTGGGGGTCGGACGGCCCTTGCCGGCCGGGGTCGCCGCCGACGCCTCGTCGTGGGTGGTGGCGTCGTCGTCGGCGGGGGACCTGCGGTCACGGGAGAGCACGCGCCCAGGGTAGTCGAGCCCGCCGGTACGGTGGTCGCGTGACCGATGCGCCGACCGACCTGCCCACCACGACCGCCCGTCCCGAGGACGGTGCCCCGGGCGGTGCCGCGAGCACCGACGTCCTGCGCGGCCGCGTCGCCGAGCTGTTCCCCGCGCTCCGCCGCGACCTCGAGGACCTGGTCCGGATCCCGAGCGTCTCGAGCCCCGCGTTCGACCAGGCCCACGTGACGGCGAGCGCCGAGGCCGTGGCCGCGCTGCTGCGCGGCGCGGGGGTGCCCGAGGTCGAAGTGCTCACGGCCGACCGTGCGGACGGTGTCAGGAGCCGACCGGCGGTCGTCGCGCGGCGCCCCGCGCCCGAGGGTGCGCCGACGGTCCTCCTCTACGCGCACCACGACGTCCAGCCGCCCGGCCGTGACGAGGACTGGGTCTCGCCGCCGTTCGAGCCGACGGAGCGCGACGGGCGCCTCTACGGTCGCGGCGCGGCCGACGACAAGGCCGGCGTCATCGCGCACGTCGGTGCCCTGAGGGCCCTCGGCGACGAGCTCGGCGTCGGGGTGACGGTGTTCGTGGAGGGCGAGGAGGAGATCGGGTCGCCGACGTTCGTCGACTTCCTCGTGCGCCACCGCGAGCTCCTCGCGGCCGACGTCATCGTCGTGGCGGACTCGAGCAACTGGAAGGTCGGCGTGCCCGCGCTCACGACGAGCCTGCGTGGCCTGGTCGACTGCGAGGTCGAGGTGGCTGTGCTCGAGCACGCCGTCCACTCGGGGATGTTCGGGGGGCCGGTGCTCGACGCTCCCACCCTGCTGGCCCGCCTCATCGCCACGCTGCACGACGACGACGGCACCGTCGCCGTCGAGGGCCTCACGAGCGCCGCGGAGCCGACGGTGGACTACGACGAGGACGACCTGCGGGCCGACGCCTCGGTTCTCCCCGGCGTCCGCCTCGCCGGCACCGGGACGCTCACCGGGCGGTTGTGGACCAAGCCCGCCCTCTCGGTGATCGGCATCGACGCGACGTCCGTCGCGCACTCGTCCAACACCATCGCGCCGTCCGCCCGGGCCAAGCTCTCGCTGCGCATCGCGCCCGGGCAGGACCCCCGCGACGCAGCCGCGGCGCTCCGCCGGCACCTCGAGGGGAACGCCCCGCTCGGCGCGCGGGTCACGGTCCACGACGGCGAGCTCGGGAAGGCGTTCCAGGCACCGGCGGACTCGCCCGCGATGCAGACCGCGCGCTCGGCGTTCCGCGACGCGTGGGGCACCGAGCCGGTCGACATCGGGGTCGGCGGGTCGATCCCGTTCATCGCGGACCTGCTCGAGGTGTTCCCCGACGCAGCGATCCTCGTGACGGGCGTCGAGGACCCGGACAGCCGCGCGCACGGCGCGAACGAGTCCGTCCACCTCGGCGAGCTCGAGAAGGTCGTCCTCGCCGAGGCGCTGCTGCTGGAGCGGCTCGCGCGCTGAGCGGCGTCGCCTGCCCGGCGCGCGGCGCGGTCGCGTCGTCAGCGGTGGGCGACGTCCAGGGCGCGCGCCCAGGTCGCGACGTCCTCGGGCAGTGCGGGGCTCGTGACCGGACCGCTCAGGAGCTCCACGACGTCCGGCGCGGGGACACGTCCGCCGGACCGGGACAGGAAGCGCCCGGCGACGAGGCCGCGTGCGGCCGGCTGGTCACGGCACCGGAAGACCTGCTCGAGGTAGACGACGCGGGGGTCCCAGCCGACGACCCGGGTGGTGATCTCCACCGGGTCGCCGAGCCGCATCGACCTGCGGTACGTCATGGTCGACGCCGCCACGACCGGGTACCACCCCTGCCGCCTGAGGAGCGGGACCGCTCCGAGGTCGGCGATGAGGTTGCTCCGCGCCACGTCCATCATCTGCAGGTAGACGCCGTTGTTGACGTGCAGGTAGAGGTCGAGGTCCCCGGGACGGACGCGGGTGCGGGTCACGGACTCGTCGAGGAGCCCGAGCCCGGGAACGGGGCGACGGGGGAAGGTCGTGGCGATCGCCAGCTGGATCTGTCGGCTCACCCGCGGCAGGCTACCGGGGCCCCCACCTCCGACCGGCGCCTGTGCCGCCGCAGGGTCACACGGGCGGTGCGGGGTCGTACTGGAGGTCGTGCCGCACGGCTCGGGCGACGTCGACGGACTCGAGCCGGGCGACGAGGTGCAGCGCCATGTCGATCCCGGCGCTCACACCCGCGGAGGTGATCACGTCGCCGTCGTCGACGAACCGGGCCTCGGTGTCGAGGAGGATGCTCGGGTCGAGCTCGGCGAGCTCGTCGAGGTGGTCGTGGTGGGTCGTAGCCGGTCGGCCGGCCAGGAGTCCGGCGGCCGCGAGCGTACGGGCGCCGGTGCACACGCTCGCGATCACGGGCGTCGTCGTGCGGACGTGACGCAGCCACGCGAGGTGGTCGGGGTCGGCGGCCAGGGCGCGGGTCCCCGAGCCGCCGGGGACGACCAGGACGTGCAGGTCGCCGACGTCGTCGATCCCGTGGTCGGGCACGAGGCGCAGGCCCTTGGCGCAGCGCACCCCGTTCCCGTCGGGCGAGAAGGTCACGACGGCGGGTCGCAGGCGGGACCGGGCGGTCCAGGCGGTCAGGACCTCGTACGGTCCGACGACGTCGAGCTCCTCCGCGTCGTCGAACACGAGGATCCCGACCCGGAGCGGGTCACGGGTGGCCACGAGCCCTCCTTGCCGCACGTCGTCACGTGCCCTGCCGTCCTGGTCGGTCGTCGCCCGGCCTACGCCCCGGGGAGTGCGAGCATCCGGTCGAGCGCGACCCGCGCCCAGTGCGCGTCGTCGGGGTCGACGACCACCCGGTTCGGCACGCGGCCCTCGACCAGCGACTCGAGCGTCCACACGAGGTGCGGGAGGTCGATCCGGTTCATGGTCGAGCAGAAGCACACCATCGAGTCGAGGTAGTGGACCGACAGGTCCGGGTGGGTGCGCGCGAGCCTGCGGACGAGGTTGAGCTCGGTGCCGATCGCCCAGGAGCTTCCCGGCTCCGCCGCGTCGAGCGCCCGGATGATGTACTCGGTCGAGCCGACCAGGTCCGCGGCCGTGACGACCTCGTGCTTGCACTCGGGGTGCACGAGCACCGTGACCCCCGGGACACGGTCGCGGACGTCGGCGACGTTCTGCGCCGAGAACCGTCCGTGCACCGAGCAGTGCCCACGCCACAGGATCATCCGTGCCGCCTCGAGCTGCGCCTCGGTGAGCCCGCCGCCGGGTCGGCGTGGGTCGTAGACGACGCACGCGTCCGGGTCGAGACCGAGCTGCAGGACGGCCGTGTTGCGGCCCAGGTGCTGGTCGGGCATGAACAGGACCTTGCCGTTCCCATCCACGCCGCCGACCTGGTCGAAGGCCCAGCGCAGCGCGACCTGCGCGTTGGACGAGGTGCACACGGCCCCACCACGGCGCCCCGTGAAGGCCTTGATCGCCGCCGAGGAGTTCATGTAGGTCACGGGCACGGTCCGCTCGGCGACCCCGGCGTCGCCGAGCACCTCCCAGGCCTCCTCGACCTGGTCGATGGTCGCCATGTCGGCCATCGAGCAGCCCGCCGCGAGGTCGGGGAGCAGCACCGCCTGCTCGGCACCGGTGAGGATGTCCGCCGACTCGGCCATGAAGTGCACGCCGCAGAACACGACGTACTCGGCGTCGGGCCTCGCCGCGGCCTCGCGGGCGAGCTTGAAGGAGTCGCCGGTCACGTCCGCGAACTGGATGACCTCGTCGCGCTGGTAGTGGTGGCCCAGGACGAACACGCGTCCACCGAGCGCCGCGCGCGCGGCGCGTGCCCGCTCGACGAGGTCCGGGTCCGCGGGGTCGGGCAGCGCGCCCGTGCACTCGACGCCGCGCTCCGACGCGAGGTCACGTCCCTGCCCCAGCAGGAGGAGGGCCGAGGGGGCGGGCTCGCTGAAGGTCGGGGGTGCAGTCGTGCTCACGCGCGCAGTGTCCCACAGGCCCGTCGGGCGCCGACAGGAGCCGCCGCGTCGGGCGCGCGACCGGAGCCGCGGGTCGACCTGGCGGAGCGATGGGGCACGATGGCCGCGTGCGGATCCTCGTCGCCCCAGACTGCTTCTCCGGAACCCTCTCGGCACGCGAGGCGGCCGCAGCGATGCGCGCCGGCTGGTCGCTCGGGGCGCCGCACGACGTCGTCACGGAGCTCGCGCTGGCCGACGGCGGGCCCGGCTTCGTCGAGGTCCTGCACAGCGCGCTCGGGGGCGAGCTCGTCCCCGTGACGGTCCACGGGCCGCTGGGGGACCCGACGCCCGCGGTGATGCTCCTCGTCGGCGCGGCGGGAGCACGGACCGCCTACCTCGAGTCGGCGCAGGCCATCGGCCTGCACCTCGTCCCCGCCGACCGCCGCGACCCGGCGCGCACCACCTCGCGCGGGCTCGGCGAGCTGCTGTCGGCGGCCCTCGCGGCCGGGGCGCGGCGCGTCGTCGTCGGCCTGGGCGGGTCCGCCACCAACGACGGTGGCGCGGGCGTGCTCGCCGGTCTGGGCGCGCCCTCGGCGCGGCTGTCCGCGGGCGGGGGAGCGCTCGACGGGCTGGTCCCCGACGACGTCGCGGCTGTCGCCTCCCTCCGCGAGCGGTTCCGGGACGTCGACCTCGTGGCGGCCGTCGACGTGGACGTCCCTCTGCTGGGGCTGCACGGCGCGAGCGCGGGCTTCGCCGCCCAGAAGGGGGCGAGCCCGGAGCAGGCGCAGCACCTCGAGCGGTGCCTCGGTCACCTCGCGGCGCTCGTCGGGGAGGTCGTCGCGGGTGCCGACGAGGGACCGCGACGGGACCTGCTCGCCCCGGCACGGGACGCCCGGACCACGACGCGGACGCTGACGCAGGCACCGGGAGCCGGTGCTGCCGGCGGCGTCGGCTTCGGGCTCGCGGTGCTCGGCGCACGGCTGCTGCCGGGCGCGGCCGTGGTGGCCGACGCGGTCGGCCTCGCCGCGGCCGTCGCCGGCGCCGACCTCGTGGTCACCGGTGAGGGGACGCTCGACTGGCAGTCGCTGCACGGGAAGGTCGTGCACGCGGTCGCCGGCGAGGGGCTCCGGCACGGCGTGCCGGTCGTCGCGGTCGCGGGCCAGGTCCTGCTCGGGCGGCGCGAGTGGTCGGCCGCGGGGCTGGCCGGAGCCTATGCGGTCGCCGAACGCACGTCCGAGGTCGCCGCCTCGACGGCGGACGCGCGCGGCACGCTCGCCGCGCGCGTCGAGCGGGTCGCCCGCACCTGGTCGCGGCCGGCCTGAGGGCCCGCACGGGCAGGGCGCGGCACGCGCCTGATCGTCCGTGCGCCACGCTGCGGCGCCGTGGCTGTGGGCGCGGGGGCGTCCGGGTCGTAGGCTGGTGGGGAACACGTTCTCGCTCCGCGCTGTTGTCACGGACGAGAGCCCCCGAGATCCCGCGGAGACACCATGAGCGAGACCACCCAGACGTCCACCCACGGCGTCAACCTCACCGACGTCGCGGCCGACAAGGTGCGGACGCTCCTCGAGCAGGAGGGCCGTGACGACCTCCGCCTGCGCGTCGCCGTGCAGCCCGGAGGGTGCTCGGGCCTGATCTACCAGCTCTACTTCGACGAGCGTGTGCTCGACGGCGACGCGTTGCGCGACTTCGACGGCGTGGAGGTCGTCGTCGACCGCATGAGCGTGCCGTACCTCGAGGGCGCGACCATCGACTTCGCGGACACGATCGAGAAGCAGGGCTTCACGATCGACAACCCGAACGCCGGGTCGTCGTGCGCGTGCGGCGGCTCGTTCGCCTGATCGCGCGCGTCACCGACGGATCAGCGAGGGCCGGGACCTGCGGGTCCCGGCCCTCGCCGCGTCCGGGCGGTCCGACCCGCCCCTGACACGGCCGGCCGCTCAGACGCCCGACATCCGTCGGACGGTCGCGACGGCGTCGGGCAGGACGTCGCAGAAGCGCTCGACGTCGTCGCGCGTGGTCTCGCGGGGCAGCGCGACGCGGACGTTCCCGTGCGTGAGGACTCCCATAGCTGCGAGGACGTGGCTCGGCCGGTCGGTCCGTGACGTGCACGCCGAGCCCGACCCGACCGCGAACCCGCGCCGGTCGAGCTCGGTGAGGAGCGCCTCGCCGTCGACGTAGAGGCACGAGAACGTGAGCACGTGGGGGAGCGTGTCGTCGGCGCCCCCGGCCACGTCGACGTCGGGCACCTCTGCCGCGACGCGCGCCCGCAGCATGTCGCGCAGCCGGCGGCGCCGGCGGTCCGCGTCGGCCATGTCCTCGAGGACGTGCTGCAGCGTGACGGCCGCGGCGAGCGCCGCGGGGACGCCGACCCCGCCGGGGAACCAGGCGTCCTCGTCCTCGGGCCACGCCGGGGCGGTCCGGACACCGCGCCGCACGCACAGGACGGCAGCCCCAGCAGGCGCGCCCCAGTCGGCGGGGTCGGCGGCGAGCAGGTCCCACGTGTCCGGCAGCGGCACGTGGCCTGCGCTCGCGCCCGCGTCGACGAGGAGCGGCACACCCGCGGCGCAGGTGGCCTCGTGCGCCTGCGCCACGGGCTGGACCGTGCCCACCTCGCCGTTGGCGTGCTGGAGAGCGGCGAGTGCGACGCCGTCCGCACCGACGCCCGTCGCCCAGGACCCGAGCCGGACCCGCCCGCTCCGGTCGACGGGCACGGTGACCAGCTCGCCGCCGTGCCGCGCGGCCACCAGGAGCGCCGTCCGCTCGACCGCGGAGGCGACGACCGTGGGTCCGACGCGACGGCGTCCACGCAGGACGGCCGCCACGGCGGCGTGCAACGACGCGGTGTGCGAGCCGGAGAGGTGCACCTCCTGCGTGCGGCAGCCGAGCGAGGCGGCGATCGCCTCGCGCGCCTGCTCCAGGAGGAGGCGCGCGCGGCGCCCCTCGGCGTGCAGGCGCCGGGGGTCCGCCCAGCCGTCGGCCTCCGCGGCGCGCAGCGCGGCGACCCCGGCGGGGTGCAGCGGCGCGCGGCCGCCCGCGTCGAGGAACGTCCGTCGTCCGTCCGGCGTGCTCACGCCGCCCCACGCTAGCCCTCCTCCCGGAGGTCGCCGTCCGCCGCCCGGGGGCGAGCGGCGCAGCGCGCGGGACGCGCCGTCGACGACGGCGCGCCACGTGCGGCGGACGGGCGGGCGCGGGGCTCGCGCCGCGATAGGCTGACCGTGACGAGGACCAAGGTCCCAGGTGGAGCGCGCTCCGTGGCCGGACAGGCCCGGTGCGGACCCCGCCCGCGACCCGTGACATGAGAGGCCCGTGTGGACGTGCAACACCCCCGGCGTCGCTCCGGCGCCCTGAGGACGGCGGCCGTGGCCGCCCTGGTGGCGATCGCGGCGACTGGATGCTCCGCCGAGGCCCAGCGAGGCTGGATGCCCGGTTACGACGACGGCCAGCAGGTCACCAACCAGACCGAGCGGATCACGACCCTCTGGGTCGGTTCCTGGATCGCGGCGCTCTTCGTGGGCGTCGTCGTCTGGGGTCTCATCGTGTGGTGCGTCACGGTGTACCGGAAGCGCAAGGACGACGACGTCCTGCCCATCCAGCTCCGCTACCACGTGCCGCTCGAGATCATGTACACGGTCGTGCCGATCCTCATGGTCGGCGTCCTCTTCTACTACACCGCGCGTGACATGTCGGCGATCGAGGACGTCACGACCGAGGAGCCCGACGTCGTCGTCGAGGTCTACGCGAAGCAGTGGAGCTGGGACTTCAACTACCTGGACGAGGACGTCTGGGACTCCGGCGTGCACGTCGAGGACATCGGCGCCGAGGGCAACCCGGAGACGCTCCCGACGCTCTACCTGCCCGTCGACCAGCGCGTCGAGTTCCAGCTGCGCTCGCGCGACGTCATCCACTCGTTCTGGGTGCCCGCGTTCCTCTACAAGAAGGACATGTTCCCGCAGAGCGAGCGGACCTTCCAGGTCGTGCCGACGCGTGAGGGCGTGTACGCGGGCAAGTGCGCCGAGTTCTGCGGCGAGCACCACTCCGGGATGCTCTTCAACGTGGCCGTCGTGTCGCAGGAGGAGTACGACGAGCACATCGAGTCCCTCCGCGACGCCGGGCAGACCGGACGTCTCGGACCCGAGCTCGACCGGCTGCAGAGCCGCGGGGACGACAACAGCGTGCCGACCGGTGAGTCCGGCACGCCGGCTGACGAGGAGAACTCATGACCGCCCACGCCGAGGTGATCCCCGGTCTCGCGCCGCGGCGCCAGACCCTGGGTCGGACGGTCGTCAAGTGGGTCACGTCGACCGACCACAAGACGATCGGGTACATGTACCTGATCTCGTCGTTCTTCTACTTCGCCATCGGCGGGATCATGGCGCTGGTGATCCGGGCTGAGCTGTTCGAGCCCGGCATCCAGATCGTGCAGAGCAAGGAGCAGTACAACCAGCTCTTCACGATGCACGGCACGATCATGCTGCTGCTGTTCGCGACGCCGCTGTTCGCCGGGTTCGCCAACGTGATCATGCCGCTGCAGATCGGTGCGCCCGACGTCGCGTTCCCCCGGCTGAACATGCTGGCGTACTGGTTCTACTTCTTCGGCGGTCTCATCGCCGTGGCCGGGTTCTTCACGCCCCAGGGCGCGGCCTCGTTCGGGTGGTTCGCATACGCGCCGCTCTCGAGCACGACGTTCTCCCCGGGCCTCGGCGGTGACCTCTGGGTCTTCGGCCTCGCGCTCGGCGGCTTCGGCACCATCCTCGGCGCCGTCAACTTCATCACCACGATCGTGACGATGCGCGCGCCGGGCATGACGATGTTCCGGATGCCGATCTTCACCTGGAACACCCTCGTCACGAGCATCCTGGTGATCATGGCGTTCCCGCCGCTCGCGGCCGCGCTGTTCGCCCTGGGTGCCGACCGCCGGTTCGGCGCCCACGTCTTCGACCCCGCCAACGGCGGAGCGATGCTCTGGCAGCACCTGTTCTGGTTCTTCGGTCACCCCGAGGTCTACATCATCGCGCTGCCGTTCTTCGGCATCGTGTCCGAGATCTTCCCGGTGTTCAGCCGCAAGCCGCTGTTCGGCTACAAGGGTCTCGTCTACGCGACGGTCGCCATCGCGGCGCTGTCCGTCACCGTGTGGGCGCACCACATGTACGCGACCGGTGCCGTCCTGCTGCCGTTCTTCTCGCTCATGACGATGCTCATCGCGGTCCCGACCGGTGTGAAGTTCTTCAACTGGATCGGCACCATGTGGCGCGGCAAGCTGACGTTCGAGACGCCGATGCTGTGGTCGATCGGGTTCCTCGTGACGTTCCTCTTCGGCGGCCTGACCGGCATCATCCTCGCGTCGCCGGCGCTCGACTTCCACGTGACCGACACCTACTTCGTCGTGGCGCACTTCCACTACGTCGTCTTCGGCACGGTCGTGTTCGCGATGTTCGCCGGCTTCTACTTCTGGTGGCCGAAGTTCACCGGGCGGATGCTCGACGAGCGCCTGGGGAAGATCCACTTCTGGCTGCTGTTCTTCGGGTTCCACACCACGTTCCTCATCCAGCACTGGCTCGGCGTCGTCGGCATGCCCCGGCGGTACCCGGACTACATGCCCGAGGACGACTTCACGTGGATGAACCAACTCTCGACCGTGGGGGCCTTCGTGCTCGCGGCGTCGACGCTCCCGTTCCTGTGGAACGTCTACGTGAGCTGGCGCAACGCGCCCCGCGTGGTCGTGGACGACCCCTGGGGCTACAGCAACTCGCTCGAGTGGGCGACGTCGTGCCCGCCCCCGCGCCACAACTTCACGTCGCTGCCTCGGATCCGGTCCGAGCGTCCCGCGTTCGACCTGCACCACCCCGAGGTCGCGGCCATGGACCACGTCGAGCCCGATGCCGACGGCATCTTCGACTGGGAGGCCGACCGACGCGGCCAGGCGGCGCTCGGGCGTGAGCGTCTCGCGACGGGTGAGGGACAGCCGGAGCAGTCCTCCGCGACGATCGTCGACGACGGTGTCGCGCCCGAGGACAAGCCCGCACGCGACGACGAGACGGACGGGGACACCAAGTGAAGACCGAGACGCGACTGTTCCTGATCCTCGTCCCGTTCTTCCTCTTCATCTGGCTCGTGTACGGGTTCTGGAGCGACTGGGAGCCCGTGGGGACCGCGGGGATCCTCCTGCTCCTCGGCCTGGTCGGGATGATCGGTTTCTACTTCGCGCTCGTCGCGCGGCGGATCGACCCGCGTCCGGAGGACGACGCGTACGGGGAGGTCGAGCAGGGCGCGGGCGAGCAGGGTGTGTTCGCCCCCTGGAGCTGGTGGCCGCTGGCCCTCGGCGTCGCCGCGGCGATCTGCTTCACGGCCCTGGCCGTGGGCTGGTGGCTGTTCTGGATCGGCGGCGCGTTCGGTGTCGTGGCACTCGTCGGCTGGGTGTTCGAGTACTCGCGCGGGCAGCACGCTCACTGAGACGTGACGAGCCCTGGGAGGGTGGGACCGCATAGGCGGTCCCACCCTCTCCTCGTCTCCGGCCTTCCCGCTCGGTCCTGAGACGGCGTCGCGCCTTCGACAGCCTTCGTGGCCGCGGACGCACACATGAGGAGATCGCCCGCCGCACGGCACGCCGGCTGGTGGTCGCGCGGCCCGGCAGCAAGGACGACGAAGCCCGGTGTACCCCTGCGGGTGCACCGGGCTCGCGCTCGGTCAGCTACGGGACGTCAGCGGTCCGAAAGGCGGTCGTCACAGCCCGGTCGGGACGATGAGGCCGGCCGTCTGCGAGCGGGCGCGCTCGAAGCGCTGCTGCGCGTCGGCCCAGTTCACGATGTTCCACCACGCCTTGACGTAGTCCGCCTTGACGTTGACGTAGTCGAGGTAGAACGCGTGCTCCCACATGTCGAGGAGGACGATCGGGACGATCCCGAGCGGGATGTTGCCCTGCTGGTCGTAGAGCTGGAACACGGCGAGCTTCTGGCCGAGTGAGTCCCACGCGAGGATGGCCCAGCCCGAGCCCTGGATGCCCGTGGCGGTGGCCGCGAAGTGCTTCTGGAAGGCGTCGAACGAGCCGAAGAACTCGTCGATCGCGGCAGCGAGCTCACCGGTCGGGCGGTCGCCACCGTCGGGGGAGAGGTTCTCCCAGAAGGCGGTGTGGTTGACGTGACCGCCGAGGTTGAACGCGAGGTTCTTCTCGTACAGGTTGACCGCGTCGAACGACCCGGACTCCCGCGCCTCGGCGAGCTTCTCGAGCGCCGTGTTCGCACCGGTGACGTAGGCAGCGTGGTGCTTGTCGTGGTGCAGCTCCATGATGCGCCCCGAGATGTGGGGCTCGAGAGCGGCGTAGTCGTAGGGCAGGTCGGGCAGGGTGTAGTCAGCCATGGAGCACCTCCGGTCGGGTCGCCTGTACGGCGACGTCTTCGGTCCTGCGGCAGATGCGCGGGACGATACCCGCGCCGGACAGCGGACGCCCGGCGCACGCGAGCGCGCGCCGGGCGTCCACGGACTCAGTGACGGGGAGTCGCGGGTCCCCGGGTGACCTCGCCGGTGGGCATGCCACCGTGCTCGGGCTTGATGTTCGCGACCGCCTCGACGAGCGTCGAGTCGCCGTGCTCGGGTGCCGAGAGCTCGTCGTGGGCGCCGTGGGACTGCGCCGCGGCCAGCTCGGTGGGCGTGACGGGCTCGACCCGGTCCTCGAAGAAGAACCGCGAGACGCGGGCACGGAAGGCGTCCCGCCGGTAGCCCTTGCGACGGACACCACGCTCGTCCTCGGCGGGAAGCAGCTCGAGAGGCCGCACGGGCTGGTGGTGCACCCGCAGCCAGCGCTCGTACTCGTCGAGCGGCCGGTGGACCTCGATGTACTCGCCGTCGGCGAAGCGCACGATGCGTCCCGTCTCGTGGCCGTGCAGCACGAGCTCGCGGTCCTTGCGCTGCAGCCCGAGGCACAGGCGCTTGGTCGTGATGAAGGCGACCACCGGCGCCACGAACAGCAGGACGCGGAGCACGCGCGTGATGTCGTTGATCGACACCCCGAAGTGCGTCGCGATCAGGTCGTTCGTGCCCGCCGCGAGCAGCACGCCGAACGCGGTCAGGATCGCGACACCGGACGCCGTACGGGTCGGCGCGTTGCGCGGACGGTCGAGCACGTGGTGCTCACGCTTGTCGCCGCTCGCCCACGCCTCGACGAACGGGTAGAGCGCGAGGACGGTGAAGAGCAGGCCCGGGACGATGACGGCGGGGACGAGCACGTTGAGCGAGAGCGTGTAGCCGCCGATGACCCACTCGGTGCCCGCCCCGGGCATGAGCCGCAGCGCACCCTCGAGGAACAGCATGTACCAGTCCGGCTGCGCACCGGCCGACACGGGGGACGGGTCGTACGGGCCGTAGTTCCAGACGGGGTTGATCGTCATCGTGCCGCCCATGAGGGCCAGCACGCCGAACACCACGAAGAAGAAGCCGCCGGCCTTCGCGACGTACACGGGGAAGAGCGGGAAGCCGACGACGTTGCGCTCGGTGCGGCCCGGCCCGGGGAAGTGCGTGTGCTTGTGCAGCACGACGAGGAACAGGTGCAGACCGACGAGCGCGAGGATCAGGCCCGGGATCACGAGGATGTGGAGCGTGAAGAGCCTCGGGATGATGTGCTCGCCCGGGAACTCGCCGCCGAACACGAAGTACGACATGTAGCTGCCCACGACGGGGATCGACTTCACGACGCCGTCGGTGATCCGCAGCCCGTTGCCGGAGAGGACGTCGTCGGGCAGCGAGTAGCCCGTGAAGCCTGCCGCGAGGCCGAGGATCATGAGGACGAAGCCCACGAGCCAGTTGATCTCACGCGGCTTGCGGAACGCGCCGGTGAAGAAGACGCGCATCATGTGCGTCACGATCGACGCCATGAACAGCAGGGCCGCCCAGTGGTGGATCTGCCGCATGAGCAGGCCACCGGTGACCTCGAACGAGAGCACCAGGGTCGAGGCGAACGCCTCCGACATCTCGACGCCGTCCATCGACGCGAGCGGGCCCTCGTACGTGATGAGGCCCATGCTCGGGACGAAGAACATCGTGAGGAAGAACCCCGTGATGATGAGGATCACGAAGGAGTAGAGGGCGATCTCGCCCAGCAGGAACGACCAGTGGTCGGGGAAGATCTTGCGGGCGAAGTTCTTGACGGCGAGACCGATCCCCGTGCGCTGGTCGAGGTAGTCCGCCGTTCCGCCGGCTGCGCGGTTCACTGTGCTCACTTCAGCCGCTCCCAGTAGCTCGGGCCGATCGGTTCCGTGAAGTCGCTCTGTGCGACCAGGTAGCCCTCGTCGTCGACCGTGATCGGCAGCTGGGGCAGTGGACGGTTCGCGGGTCCGAAGACGACGCGCGCACCGTCGGCCATGTCGAACGTCGACTGGTGGCACGGGCACAGCAGGTGGTGCGTCTGCTGCTCGTAGAGCGCCACGGGGCAACCGACGTGGGTGCAGATCTTCGAGTAGGCGACGATCCCGTCGTACGACCAGCCGGCGCGCTCCTCGGACTCCTTCAGGTCACGCGGGTCGAGCCGGACCATGAGGACGACGGCCTTGGCCTTCTCCTCGATCCAGTGGTCCGCGTCTCGTAGCCCGTCGGGGATGACGTGGTAGACGGAGCCGATCGTGACCTCGGAGGCCTTGATGGGCTCGCCGGAGGGGTCGCGCACGAGGCGCCGGCCGCGCTCCCAGAGGGTGTGACGGAACTTGCTGACGTTCCAGTCGCCACCGACCTGCCCGATGAGGGGGACGGCGAACGTCAGCGGGACGAGTGCGACGGCGGAGACGACGGCGCCCTTGAGCACGCCACGGCGCCCGATGCCCGACTCCTGGGCGCCGATCCGGAGCGTCTCGACCGCGCCCGCGCGGACCTCGGCGTCGCTGCGCTGAGGGTGCCGGGCCTCCTGCTGCTCGTGGTCCGACATGATCGTCTTGGCCCAGTGCACGGCGGCGGCGCCGATGCCGAACATCGCGAGGAAGAGGCTGAGCCCGAGCGCGACGTTGGACAGGCGCATCGACTCGACCGACTCGCCCGGGCGGAGTGCGAAGTAGGCGACGAGGAAGCCGATGGTGCCGAGCACCGAGATCGCGAAGAGGGCGACGACCTGCCGCTCGGCGCGCTTGCTCGCCGCGGGGTCGACGTCGGCCATCCGCTGCTGGTGGGGCGGGAGGCCCGGGTTCTCGAAGCGGTCGGGCAGCGAGGCCCCGTCGCGGACCGTGAGGTCCTGGGCGGAGTTGTCGGTGCTCATGAGGACTTGGCTCCGATCCAGACGGCGGACGCGATGAGGAGGCCCATCCCGACGACCCAGACCCACACGGCCTCGCCGACGGGACCGATCGAGCCGAGGCTCGTGCCGCCTGGCGAGCCGGCGCGCTGCTCGTCGAGGAACGCGATGATGTCGCGCTTCTCCTCGGGGGTGATGTTCGCGTCGTTGAACACGGGCATCGACTGCGGACCGGTGAGCATCGCCTCGTAGATCTCGGTGGGCGTGCTGTCGGCGAGGTTGGGCGCGTACTTGCCCTCGGACAGGGCACCGCCCGCGCCGACCGCGCCGTGGCACATCGCGCAGTTGGTGCGGAACAGGGCCATGCCGTTGGCCGCGTCGCCCTGCGCGGGGTCGACCTGGTCCGCCGTCGGGATGGCCGGGCCGGAGCCGAGCGACGCGACGTAGGCGGCGAGCTGGTCGATCTGCTCGCGGTCGAACTGCGGGGGCTTCGCCGCCGCCTGCGGGCCGTTGACCTGCATCGGCATGCGGCCGGTGCTCACCTGGAAGTCCACCGACGCCGCCCCGACGCCGATCAGCGACGGAGCGCCCTCGCGACCCTCCGCGTCGGTGCCGTGGCACGTCGCGCAGTTCGCCTGGAACAGGGCCTTGCCGGCCTCGACGTCCTCGTCGGACGCCGTCGTCGTGCCGGACGCGCTCGGCGCCAGGACGGCGTACAGCGCGCCGGTCAGGGCGAGCGCCAGGGCGAGGAGCACCAGCGGTGCGAACCGGTGGTGCCGCCGGGCGGCGATGGCCTTCACAGGGTGGTCCTCATCTCGTTGCGGCGGTGCAGGTGGGCGGCGCGGCCGGCCGGCACGGGTCGTGGGGTCATGCGATCACCGGATGACGTAGATCGCGAAGAACAGCGCGATCCACACGACGTCGACGAAGTGCCAGTAGTACGACGTCACGATCGCCGTCGTCGCCTCGTGGTGCCCGAAGCGCTTGGCGCTGAACGACCGGCCGAGCACGAACAGGAAGGCGATGAGCCCGCCGATGACGTGCAGCGCGTGGAAGCCGGTGGTCAGGTAGAACACCGATCCGTACGCGCTCGACGACAGCGTCAGGCCGTGCTCGACCAGCTCGGCGTACTCGTACGCCTGGCCGGCGACGAAGATCGATCCCATGACGTAGGTGAGGGTCATCCACTCGTGCATGCCCCACCGGTTGACCTGGAGCAGGCCCCCCGTGCGGCGCGGCTGGAAGCGCTCGGCCGCCCACACGCCCATCTGGCACGTGATGGAGCTCAGCACCAGGACGATCGTGTTGGCGGTCGCGAAGGTGATGTTGAGCTTCGCGGTCTCCTCGGGCCACAGCTCGGGGACCGTCGACCGGATCGTGAAGTACATCGCGAACAGGCCGGCGAAGAACATCAGCTCGCTCGCGAGCCACACGATCGTGCCGACCGACACCGGGTTCGGTCGGTTGACGCTCAGGTGCGGTCGGGCAGCGGTCACAGCCGTCGTGGTTGACACCCTGTCATTATGGCGTAGGCGCGACGATCGTGGGACCAAAGGCCTGCCCGGGTGTCGTGACGCGGCCGACCGGGGCACGTCCGGCGGTGCGGGGGCCCGCGCGGGCGGGGGTCGTGCCAAGATGCCCGGCGGAGGGCGAACGCCCCTCGAGGTGCGAGACAGTGAGGCGAGCATGGCGACGACGGACGTGCACGACGAGTGGGACGACACCGAGGGGGCCGGCCCGGCTGCGCTGCGGGTCCTGCTCTACAGCACGGACGCGACCACGCGTGAGGCCGTCCGCCTCGCCGTCGGCCGCCGCGTCGCCCCCGACCTCCCGCCCGTCGAGTGGGTCGAGGTCGCGACCGGTCCCGTCGTCGTCCGGACCGTCGAGGAGGGTGGCTTCGACCTGCTCGTCCTCGACGGCGAGGCGGCCAAGACCGGTGGGATCGGCCTGTGCCGCCAGCTGAAGGACGAGATCTTCCGCTGCCCGCCCGTCCTCCTCGTGCTCGGCCGCGCCCAGGACGCGTGGCTCGCGTCGTCGGCGGACCCGGATGCCGTGGTCGCCAAGCCGCTCGACCCGATCGTCGTCCAGGACGCCGTGGCCGGCCTGCTGCGGGCCGCGCGCGCAGCATGACCACGGAGGACCCCGGCCGCCGCTGGTCGGCGCTCCTGGCCGGGCTCCTCGCGAAGCAGGACCTCACGGCCGACGACGCCCGGTGGGTCATGCGCCAGGTGATGCTCGGCGAGGCCAACCCCGTCCGCCTCGCCGCGTTCCTCGTCGCGCTCCGCGCGAAGGGCGAGACGGTCGAGGAGCTCACCGGGCTCGTCGAGGAGATGCTCGCCCACGCCCGGCGCATCACGGTGCCCGGGCGCGCTGTCGACATCGTCGGGACCGGTGGCGACATGCACCACACGGTCAACATCTCGACGATGGCGTCTGTCGTCGTCGCGGGCGCGGGTGTCCGGGTCGTGAAGCACGGGGGTCGCGCCGCCTCGTCCTCGAGCGGCACGGCGGACGTCCTCGAGGCGCTCGGCCTTCGGCTCGACCACCCGCCCGAGCGCGTCGCGGAGCTCGCGATGGAGGTCGGCATCACCTTCTGCTTCGCCCAGGTCTTCCACCCCGCGATGCGCCACGCCGCGCCGACCCGCCGCGAGCTCGGGGTGCCGACCGCGTTCAACCTGCTCGGTCCGCTGACCAACCCCGCTCAGCCGGCCGCCGCGGCGCTCGGCGTGCCCGACGCTCGGCTCGCGGGACTCATGGCGGGCGTCCTCGCCGCACGGGGGACCTCGGCGCTGGTCTTCCGCGGCCACGGCGGGCTCGACGAGCTCGCGGCCACGGGGCCGGCCGAGGTGTGGTGGGTGCGTGACGGTGCGGTCGAGCCGCACGTCGTCGACCCCGTCGGCGAGCTCGGGATGACGCCCGTGACCCTCGACGAGCTGCGCGGCGGCAGCCCGGAGCACAACGCCGACGTGGTCAGGCGGGTGGTCTCCGGCGAGCCCGGCGCCGTGCGCGACACCGTGCTCCTCAACGCGGCGGCCGGGCTCGTCGCGGACGCGACCCTCCCGGGTACGAGCTCGGGCACGCTCGTCGAGAGGCTCGCGGCAGGCCTCGCGGCGGCCGCGGCCGCCGTCGACGACGGACGGGCCGCAGCGCTCCTGGACCGTTGGATCGAGGCGTCGGCCCGCTGAGCGTGGGTGCCCGAGCAGTCAGTCGCCGAGGCCCAGGTCGAACGCCTGGTCGAGGTCGAGCGAGGAGTACGCGCGGAACGCGATGTAGGTCTGCGTGCGCAGGACGCCCTCGACCTTGCTGACGCGGTCCGCGATGACGTCGGCGAGGCGCTCGTGCTCGCGGACGCGGACCATCGCGACGAGGTCGACCTCGCCCGTCACCGAGTAGACCTCGCTCACACCGGGGATCTCCGCGACCTCCGCGGCGATCTCGGGGATCCGGGCGGGCTCGGTGTCGATGAGCACGATGGCGGTGATCATGTGGCGCGTCTCCTCGGTCGGCGTGGCCGTCCCATCATGCCGCGTCGTCGTCGCACGATCAGGGCGAGACGGGCTCGCCGGCCGTCCCGCGCGACACCATGACGTCCGGCGCGCCACCGTCCACGAGCTCGGCCACGGCAGGCCCGGCCGCCGACGGCTCGCCGGTGGGCGTCGGGGGCCGTCCCGCGCGGCCGACCGCGACCGCTGCCGCCGTGGTCCCCCGGGCCCGGAACGCCTCGGCACCGCGCACGGGGCAGGCCCATCCCTCGCCGACCTCGACGAGCCGCGTCCCGGGCTCCTCGAGCCAGGCGAGCACGAGCTCGGTCTCCTCGGGGTGGGCCGCCGTCGCCGGAGGGATCGGCGCCTCGACGTGCTCGGCCGTCGCGACGAGGGACGCGATCGTCGGTCGGGGGTCCGTCCGTGGTGGCGTGGTCGCCGTCGCGCACAGCCGTCCGTGCCGGACGACGACGACCTCCCAGCCGTGGTCGGGCGACCGGCGGGCGCCGACGAGCTGCGGCGTGCGGGCCATGCGGGCGGAACGCTGCGCACGCGCTGCGCCGCGCAGGAAGGCGTCGAGCCGGTCCCGCACCCCGGCCGCCTCCTCGAAGCGCTCCTGGGCGACGAGCGCGGCGATGCGCTCGGCGTGCGTCCGCACCACGGCGGACGGGTCGATGAGCATCGCCGTCCGCACGTCCTGCACGACCTCGTCGTACGCCGGGGCGGACTGGCTGCCCGTGCACGGGGCGCCGCACCTGCCCATGCCTGCGAGCGCGCACGCGGACGCGCCCGGCGCCGGGGCCGCGGGCAGCCGCCCTGCGCACTGGCGGAGCCGGAAGGTGGCGTGGAGCGCCTCGATCGCGAGCAGCGCGTCGGCCCGGCTCGCGTACGGGCCGATGTGGGCCTCCGCACCGGGGCCGGGGGCGTCGGCTCTCACCTCGCGCGCGACGGACAGCCGCGGGAACGGCTCGACGGTCAGCCGGACCCACGGGCGCCGCTCGGGGAAGCGGGAGCGACGGTTGTACCGGGGGCCGTGCTCGGCGATCAGCCGGAGCTCCCGGACCCGGGCCTCGAGCACGGTCCCGCAGACGACGGGCACGACCTCCTCGGCGAGCCCCACCATCTCCGTCATCCGGCGCCGCTTCTCGGCCGCCGTGAAGTAGCTGCGCACGCGCGTCCGGATCGACGTCGACGTCCCGACGTACAGCACCTCGCCCCGGGCGTCGCGGAACTGGTAGACGCCGGGTGCATCCGGGAGGCCGTCGGCGAGGTGGCGCTTGCGGCGCCGTTCCGCCGGGACCGGGTCCGTCGCGGTCGCGAGGTCCTCGAGGTGCGTGATGCCGAGCGGCGCGAGGCGCCCGAGCAGCGCGTGCAGGACGTCGACGGTCGCGCGGGCGTCGGCGAGTGCGCGGTGCTCGGGCGTCACGGAGGCACGGAAGTGCGCCGCGAGCGTGGACAGCTTGTGGTTGGGCACCTCGTCGCGCGGGACGGCGCGCCGCGCGAGGGCCACGGTGTCGACGACCTGGTTGTCCGGCCACGCGTAGCCGTGCGCGGCCGCAGCCGTCTTGAGGAACCCGATGTCGAAGGACGCGTTGTGCGCGACCAGCACGGCACCGCGGATCATCTCCAGGAACGACGGCAGGACCTCCCGGATCGACGGCGCGCCGCGGACCATCGACGTCGTGATGCCGGTCAGCGCCGCGATCGCCGCGGGGACGGGACCGCCCGGGTCGACGAGCGTCTGGAGCTCCGCGAGCACCTCGCCGCCGCGGACCTTGACCGCGCCGATCTCGGTGATCCCGCACGTCGCCGGGCTCGCGCCGGTCGTCTCGAGGTCGACCACGACGAACGTCACGTCGCGCAGGGACGTCCCGATCTGCTCGAACGTCGGCTGGACGCCGCGCCCCAGGGGGCGTCCGCCCGGCCCCGCGGCCCCGGGCGCGACGCCCTCGAGGGGCGACGCGGCGACCGGGGGGCTCGACATGCCGCAGACCGTAGGCGTCGGCACCGACACGCGGTGCCGCGACCCGCCGAGCACCGGGCGACGGGCCCCGACGCCCTGGCGTACCCAGCAGCCGAGCAGCGGGAGCGCGGGACGTGTCGGTGGTGGGTCGTAGCGTCCCGCGCATGATCATCGACTGCGGGACCTGCACCGTGCGGGGCGACGCGTGCGCCGACTGCGTGGTGACCTTCCTGACCATCCCCGTGCGGGCCGGGGCCGACGCGCCGGAGGCCGGGCCGGGCGCTCCGGCCCGGGCGTCGGCCGGACCCGGCCCGGGGACGCGCGTGGCGCAGCGGGTCGACCTCGACGAGGCGGAGCGGAGGGCCATCGCGGTGCTGGCCTCGTCGGGGCTCGTGCCGCCGCTGCGTGCGGTCCGGGCGGGGTGACGCCGACGGGGCGCGGTGACGGGTCGGTACCCGTCGCCACGCCCCGTCGGCGTCGATCCCGGTCCCGCTCGCGCGACCGGCGCGGGCGGGCGGAGGTGTCAGCTGTGCGCCTCCTGCGCGGCGCCGCTGTAGATCTTCTCGATCGCGTCCGTGAAGTCGGCGACGACCCGGTTGCGCTTCACCTTGAGCGACGGCGTGAGGTAGTCGTTCTCGACGGTGAAGTCGGTGGTGAGGACGGTGTACCTGCGGATCGACTCCGCGCGGGACACCGCCTTGTTGGTCCGCTCGACGGCCCGGTCGAGGGCTGCGAGCACCGTGGGGTGCTTCGCGGCGGTCGCGACGTCCATCTCGGGCAGGTCGTGCGTCGCGAGCCAGCCCGGGAGCGCCTCGGCGTCGAGCGTGATCAACGCGCCGATGAAGGGCTTCGCGTCGCCGACGACGACGACCTGGCTCACGAGCGGGTGCCCACGGAGCCGGTCCTCGAGGACGGCGGGTGCGACGTTCTTGCCGCCGGCCGTCACGATGATCTCCTTCTTGCGTCCGGTGATCCGCAGGAAGCCGTCCCCGTCGAGCGACCCCAGGTCACCGGTGCGGAACCAGCCGTCGACGAACGCGTCGGCCGTCGCCGCGGGGTTGTCGTGGTAGCGCGCGAACACGTGGGGGCCGCGCACGAGGACCTCGCCGTCGTCGTCGACGCGGATCGAGCAGCCCGGCAGCGGCGGTCCGACCGTCCCGATCTTCGTCGCGTCCGGGAGGTTCACGGACGTCGGCGCGGTCGTCTCCGTGAGGCCGTAGCCCTCGAGGACGTGCAGGCCCACGCCGCGGTAGAAGTGGCCGAGGCGCTCGCCGAGCGGCGCGCCGCCCGAGATCGCCCACGACGCCTGCCCGCCCAGCGCCTTGCGGATCTTCGACAGGACGAGCACGTCCGCGACCTTGTGCTGGAGGCGCAGCCACGGGCTCGGCCCGCGGGCCTCGTCGAGCGCGCGGCTGTAGACGATCGCGGTCTTCGCGGCGCGCTGGAAGATCGCGCCCTTGCCCCCGGCCGCGGCCTTCTGCTCGGAGGAGTTGTAGACCTTCTCGAAGACGCGCGGCACGGAGAGGATGAAGGTCGGTCGGAACTCGCCCAGGTCGGCGACGAGCGTCTTCGTGTCGGGGGAGTGGCCGAGCGTCGCGCCGGCGGCCACGACGAGGATCTCGATGAACCGCGCGAACACGTGCGCGAGCGGCATGAAGAGGAGCGTGCGCGAGCCCGGGGGGCAGACGCGCTCGCCGAGCTTCGCCACGGCGTTGCGGGTCAGGACGACGAAGTTGCCGTGCGTCAGCTCGGCGCCCTTCGGTCGGCCCGTCGTCCCGGACGTGTAGATGATCGTCGCGACGTCGGCGAGGTCGGCGGCCGCGCGCCGCCGGGCGATCTCGGCGTCGTCGACCTCGGCGCCGTCGGCGACCAGCGTCTCGATCGCGCCGTCGTCGATGACGAGCATGTCGCGCAGGGCGGGTGCGTTCGCGCGGACCTCGTCGACCACGGCCGCGTGCGCGGCGCTCTCGACGACGAGCAGGCGGACGTCGGCGTCCGTGAGGATCCACTCGACCTGCTCGGCCGAGGACGTCTCGTACAGGGGGACGGGGACGCCGCCCGCCGCCCAGATCGCGAAGTCGAGCAGCGTCCACTCGTACCGGGTGCGGCTCATGATGCCGACCGTCTGGCCCACCTCGACGCCCCGCGCGACCAGCCCCTTCGCGACGGCGACGACGCGTGAGTCGAACTCACGCGCGCTGATCGGGACCCAGGCGGCGCCCGGTCCCGCCTTGTGCTCGATGAACGGTGCGTCGCCGTGCTCGGCGACCCGAGCGGCGAGGAGGTCGTTGATGTTCTCGGAGGGGGGGACCTCGACGAGGAGTGGGGTGCTGTGCTCGTCCATGCTGACTCCAGTGGCAGGTGGATGATGTCGAGAACAGTACCGATTCCGCACTGCACGGACGGACGCGTCGGCGGAAGGGACCGAAGGTCCCGGGCCGGGCGACCTCCGCGTCACCCGACCGGCCCCCGACGCCGCCACGCTCCGCGGCCGGGTCGGTCGTCCCGCCCACCGCCCGCCACGTGTCGGTAGCCTCCTGGGGCGGCGAGCCCTCGCCCGACCCGAGGCAGAAGGACGGACATGTACGCGATCGGTGTGGACATCGGCGGGACGAAGATCGCCGCAGGCGTGGTCGACGAGGACGGGACGATCCTCGCGCGGGCCAAGCGGCGTACCGAGGCCCTCGACGCGTCGGAGATCGACCGTGCGGTCGCGGACCTGTACCTCGAGCTCTCCGCCGAGCACCCGGTCGGTGCCCTCGGCGTCGCCGCTGCGGGCTTCATCAGCTCCGACCGGAGGACCGCCCTCTTCGCGCCGAACGTCGCCTGGCGCGACTACCCGCTCCGTGACCGCGTCGCCGAGCTCATCGGTGACCCGGCGCTCCCCGTCGTCGTGGAGAACGACGCGAACGCGGCCGGCTGGGCCGAGTTCCGGTTCGGCGCGGGCCGCGACGTCGAGGACATGCTCCTCCTCACGGTGGGCACGGGTCTCGGCGGCGCGCTCGTCGTCGACGGGCGCCTCGTGCGCGGTGCCTGGGGCGTCGCGGCTGAGGTCGGGCACATGCGGGTCGTCCCCGAGGGGCACCTGTGCGGCTGCGGCCTGCGGGGGTGCTGGGAGCAGTACGCCTCCGGCTCGGCGCTCGTCCGCGAGGCCCGTGCCGTCGCGTCGACGCAGCCCGACCGGGCGGCGCGCCTCCTCGAGCTCGCGGGCGGGAAGGCGGCCCGGGTCGACGGCCCCTCCGTCACGCAGGCCGCTCGTGAGGGCGACGCGCTCGCCGCTGCGCTCCTCGCCGACCTCGGTCGCTGGGTCGGGGCCGGCTCCGCGAGCGTCGCGGCGCTGCTGGACCCGGCGCTCGTCGTCCTCGGCGGGGGCGTCGCGGACGCGGGCCCGCTCCTGCTCGAGCCCGCACGCGAGGCGTTCCTCGCGAACCTGTCCGGTCGTGGCTACCGGCCGGAGGCGCGGCTCGAGCTCGCGTCGATGGGCAACGACGCCGGCATCGTCGGCGCAGCCGACCTCGCCCGCATCTGAGGCAGCGGCGGACCCCGGCGTCAGACGACGGCGCCGGGGCCGTCGTCGTCGCGGCGGTCCGGCATCCGCCACAGCAGGAGCGCGACGGCCACGACGAACCCTGCCGCCGCGACCTGCAGGAAGGCCCGCGGCAGGTCGTGCCACACGACGAGGGCCAGCAGGAACAGGGCGGGGACCGCGACGACGACGGCCCACGCCATGGTCAGCAGCGGGTCCCCGCCGAGCACCGGGCCGGGGTCGGGCGGCTCGAAGTGCTCCTCCTGCTCCTCGACCGCCGGGTCCGGCGTCCACGTGCGGGGGTCGCCGCCGCCGCGCAGGTCGGCGACGATCTCCTCCCAGCGGCGGTCGACGTCGTCGGGGTCCGGGCCCGTACCCTGCTCGTCGTCCCGGGGCGCGACGGCGTCGGGCTCGTCGGCGTCGTCCGGGCGTGCGGCCATGCAGAGCACTCTAGAGTCGGGAACGCGCTGCGCGAGATCGCGCGGTCTGCGCAGCGGGAGGGTGGGGCGTTGTTCTACTGGTTGATGAAGCGGATCGTGGCCGGACCGCTGCTGCGCGGCATGTTCCGGCCGTGGGTCCGCGGCGCCGAGAACGTCCCGGCGACCGGCGGTGCCATCCTCGCGAGCAACCACCTCGCGGTCATCGACTCGTTCGTGCTGCCGCTCGTCCTGTCCCGCAAGATCCGGTTCATCGGCAAGGCGGAGTACTTCACGGGCACCGGCGTCAAGGGGCGCCTCAAGGCCGGGTTCTTCCGCGGTGTCGGGACGATCCCCGTGGACCGCGGCGGCGGCAAGGCGAGCGAGGCCGCGCTGCGCACCGGCCTGGAGGTCCTGCGCTCGGGGAACCTGTTCGGGATCTACCCCGAGGGCACGCGCAGCCCCGACGGCCGCCTCTACCGCGGCAAGACCGGGGTGGCACGGCTCGCGCTGGAGTCGGGAGTGCCCGTGGTCCCGGTCGCGATGATCGGCACGGACGTCGCGCAGCCGATCGGGACGGTGATACCCAAGCCGGTCCGCATCGGCGTCGTGATCGGCGAGCCGCTCGACTTCAGCCGGTACAAGGGCATGGAGAACGACCGTTTCATCCTGCGCTCGGTGACGGACGAGATCATGTACGCGCTCATGAGCCTGTCCGGCCAGGAGTACGTCGACATCTACGCCGCGACCGCGAAGGCACGCATCGCCGCGGGCCACTCGCCCGACGAGGCCCCGGCGCCCTCGACGGCGGCCCCCGGCGGACGGCCCGCGCCCGACGTCCAGGTTCCGGTCCCGCCCGAGGGCGACGACCAGCCGTCAGTAGGATGACCCCGGGCCGCGCGAGCGGCCCCAGGGACCTACGACCCGGTGCCGGGTCGGCACCCGTGCCCCATGCTGCGGGGCGTTCGTCAGACCTCCAACGGAAGGTGTTCCCATGTCGGTTCGTCGCGTCGCCCTGCTGACCGCCGGAGGCTTCGCCCCCTGCCTCTCGTCCGCCGTGGGTGGCCTGATCGAGCGCTACACGGAGATCGCGCCCGACGTGGAGATCATCGCCTACCAGCACGGCTACCACGGCCTGCTGCGTGGCGACAAGATCGTCGTCGACGCCGAGGCGCGTGCGAAGGCAGGCGTGCTGCACCGATTCGGCGGGAGCCCGATCGGCAACTCGCGGGTCAAGCTGACGAACGCCAAGGACTGCGTCAAGCGCGGCCTGGTCGAGGAGGGCCAGGACCCGCTGCACGTCGCGGCGGAGCAGCTCAAGGCCGACGGGGTGGACGTGCTGCACACCATCGGCGGCGACGACACGAACACGACGGCGGCCGACCTCGCCGCCTTCCTGCACGAGAACGACTACGAGCTCACCGTCGTGGGCCTGCCCAAGACCATCGACAACGACGTCGTGCCGATCAAGCAGTCGCTCGGCGCGTGGACCGCTGCCGAGGAGGCGGCCGGCTTCGCGGCGAACGTCATCGGCGAGCACCGCTCGGGCCCGCGCATGCTCATCGTCCACGAGGTCATGGGCCGGCACTGCGGCTGGCTCACCGCCGCCGCTGCCGCGGAGTACCGCCGCTGGCTCGACCGCCAGGAGTGGGTGCCGAGCCTCGGGCTCTCGCGCGAGCGCTGGGACGTCCACGCCGTCTTCCTGCCCGAGCTCGCGCTGGACATCGACGCCGAGGCGGCCCGACTGCGCTCGATCATGGACACCCAGGGCAACGTCAACATCTTCCTGTCCGAGGGCGCGGGGATGCACGAGATCGTCGCGCAGCTCGAGGCCGCGGGGGAGACCGTCGAGCGCGACCCGTTCGGCCACGTCAAGCTGGACACGATCAACCCCGGCCAGTGGTTCGCGAAGCAGTTCGCGGAGAAGCTCGGCGCCGAGAAGGTCATGGTCCAGAAGTCCGGGTACTACTCGCGCGCCGCGGCGGCGAACGCCGAGGACCTCCGGCTCATCAAGTCGATGACCGACCTCGCGGTCGAGTGCGCGCTGCGCGGCGAGTCGGGCGTGATCGGCCACGACGAGGTGGACGGCGACCGGCTCAAGGCGATCGCCTTCCCGCGGATCGCGGGCGGCAAGGCGTTCGACGTGTCGCAGCCGTGGTTCGGCGCGCTCCTGGAGTCGATCGGGCAGCCGCTCGTCCCGGCGGCGTCGTCGTGAGCGTCGAGGCCGACCCGAAGGTCCTCGCCGGGCTCGACGCGTGGCGGGACCTGCCGAGCCGGCAGCAGCCCACGTGGCCCGACCCCGGGGCGCTCGAGCGGGCCACGACCGACCTGGCGGCGCTCCCCCCGCTGGTCTTCGCGGGTGAGGCGGACGTCCTGACCGCGCACCTCGCGGCGGCCGGGAGGGGGGAGGCGTTCCTGCTCCAGGGCGGTGACTGCGCGGAGACCTTCGCCGAGGCGACGGCCGACAACATCCGGAACAAGATCAAGACGATCCTCCAGATGGCCGTCGTCCTCACCTACGGCGGCAGCCTCCCCGTCGTGAAGATGGGGCGGATGGCCGGGCAGTACGCCAAGCCGCGGTCGAGCGACGACGAGACGCGCGACGGCGTCACGCTGCCCGCGTACCGCGGCGACGCCGTCAACGCGCACGACTTCACGCCCGAGGCGCGCGAACCGGATCCCGGCCGCCTGGTCGAGGCGTACAACCGCGCGGCCGCGACGCTGAACCTCATCCGAGCGTTCACCACCGGGGGCTTCGCCGACCTCCGGCGCGTGCACGAGTGGAACCGCGGGTTCACCGCCAACCCCGCGTACGCCCGCTACGAGGAGGTCGCGGCCGAGATCGACCGTGCGATGCGGTTCATGGCCGCGTGCGGAGCCGACTTCGACGCGCTGCGCACGGTCGAGTTCTTCGCCAGCCACGAGGCGCTGCTGCTCGACTACGAGCGCAGCCTCACGCGGATCGACTCGCGCACGGGGACGCCGTACGACTGCTCGGCGCACTTCCTGTGGATCGGCGAGCGGACGCGTCAGCTCGACGGCGCCCACGTCGACTTCCTGTCGCGCGTGCGGAACCCGATCGGCGTCAAGCTCGGTCCGACGACGAGCGCCGACGACGCCCTTGCGCTCATGGACCGGCTCAACCCGTCCGACGTCCCCGGCCGGCTCACCTTCATCACGCGCATGGGCGCGGGACGCATCCGGGACGCCCTGCCCCCGCTGCTCGAGAAGGTCACCGCGTCGGGGCGTCCCGTGACGTGGGTCTGCGACCCGATGCACGGCAACACGATCACCGCGTCGAGCGGGTTCAAGACGCGTCGGTTCGACGACGTGCTGGACGAGGTGCGCGGGTTCTTCGAGGCGCACCGTGCGGTCGGATCGGTCCCCGGCGGGCTCCACGTCGAGCTGACCGGTGACGACGTCACCGAGGTGCTGGGCGGCAGCGAGGCGATCGACGACGAGGGTCTCGCCCGCCGTTACGAGACGCTGGTCGACCCGCGCCTGAACCACCAGCAGTCGCTCGAGCTCGCGTTCCTCGTCGCGGAGATGATCCGCGGGAGCTGAACGGCGGCCCGACCGACGGGGCGGCACCCTTCCTGAGGGTGCCGCCCTCAGTCGTCCCGGAACCTCGCGCGTCCCGGCCCACCGGTCGCAGGCCGCGGCACGGACGACGGGCCTCGGGGCGGACCCTCCCGAGCCGGCCGTCCGGCCAGGTCAGACGACGGCGAGCGTGACCGTCGAACCCTTCGGGATCGCCGAGCCGGGCGTCACGTCCTGCGTGCGCACGGTGCCGAAGAACCCGCCGAGGACGTCCTCGCGGACGACCACCAGACCGAGCTGCTCGAGCTGTTGGCGGGCCTCGCCGAACTGCTTGCCGACGACGTCGGGCACCTCGACGAGCGGTGGGCCCTGCGACACGGTGACGGTCACCGTGTCGCCACGGAAACCCTCCGTCCCGGGTGCCGGCGCCTGCGCCATGACGGTGCCCTGCGGGTACTGCTCGCTGAAGTCCTGCTGCTCCGCCACCACCAGCCCGTCGGCCTCGAGCTGCGCGCGAGCGTCGGCGAGGGGGACACCCACCACGGAGATCACCGTGACGGGGGCGGGGCCGTCGGACACGGTGAGGGCGACCTCCGTGCCGACGGGCAGGGACGCGCCGGGTTCGGCCGAGACGCTCAGCACGGCCCCCGCGGGCACCGCGTCGTCGTACGCGGACTCCGGCTCGGGCACGACGAAGCCGGCGTCCTCCAGGGCGAGGGTCGCGTCCGCGACGGGCGTGCCGACCAGGTCGGCCGGGACCACCCGGAGGTCGGGGCCCTTGCTGACCACCAGCTCCACCGACCCGTCCCGGCGGACGCGCTCACCCGCAGCGGGGTCGGAGTCGACGACGAGCCCCTCGGCGACGACCGGGTCGAACGCCTCGACGGCCGTCGACCCGATGCCGAGCTCGTCGAGCGCCGCCTCCGCCTCAGCCTGCGTGGTGCCGGCGAGCCCGGAGGGGACGGTCGTCCACGCCCCGGGACCGCTCGTCCAGTACCAGACGAGCCCGATCCCGGTCAGGGCGCCGACCGCGACGACGGCGAGGACCGCCGCGACCCGACGTCGCCACCGGTGCACGTCGTCGGACGGCTCGGCACCCTCGGTGCGGCCGTCCCGGGCGTCGTCGACGAGGTCGACGGCACCCACGGGCAGCGCGACGGTCCTCCCGCGCTCCGAGCGGTCGGGGGCCACGTCGGTCAGCGCGGCGGTCGCGTCCGGGTCGCCGTCGGCGGTGGGTGCCTCGGCCGCGTCCTCAGACGGCGCGACCTCGGCACGCCGTGCCAGCGTGCCCTCGTCGAGCGCCGCGCGGGTGCGCCGGAGCATCGTGAGGGCGGCGCCGGCCTCGGCCGGTCGCTCGTCGGGGTCACGTGCCGCGAGAGCCTGGACCAGCTCGTCGAGCTCGACGGGCAGCCACGGCACGACGTCGGACGGACCGGGGACGTCGTCGTTCACGTGCTGGTACGCGACCTGGATCGGGGTGGCACCGGTGAACGGCTGGCGCCCGGTCAGCATCTCGTACAGCAGGATGCCGACCGCGTACACGTCGGTGCGCGCGTCGCTGGCCCCCTGCGTGACGAGCTCGGGTGCGAGGTAGGCGACGGTGCCGAGCACGGTCCCCGTGGCCGTCGCGCTGGCCTCGGTCACCGCGCGGGCGAGGCCGAAGTCGGCGACCTTGACGCGCCCGTCGTCGGGGACCAGCACGTTCTCGGGCTTGATGTCGCGGTGGACCAGGTGCGCGCGGTGCGCCACGGCCAGCGCGTCGAGCACCGACTCGGTGACGCGCAGCGCCTCACCGACCGTGAGCGAGCCCTCCACCGTGAGGCGACGCCGCAAGGTCGGGCCGTCGACGTACTCCATCGTGAGGTAGCTGGTCTCGCCGTCGACGCCCTGGTCGTAGACGCCCACGAGCCCGGGGTGGGTCAGCCGGGCCGCGGCCCGGGCCTCGCGGCGGAACCGCGCGACGAAGTCCGACCCGCTGGCGCCGTCGGCGAGGTGCGGGTGCATGACCTTGAGCGCGACCTCACGGTCCAGGCGACGGTCGGTCGCGAGGTAGACGGTCGCCATGCCACCGCGTGCGATCCGGGACAGCACCTGGTACCGGCCGTCGACGACGTGGCCGATGAGCGGGTCGGTGAGCGTGGCTGCCACGGCGGCAGTCTACGGTCGGGCTCCGTCCGGACCCGTCAGGCGAACCGTGTCATGAGCGTCTGGACGCTCGCGACGTAGCGACGGGTGTCGGGGTACATGCCGTTGCGGCGGACCCCCGCGAGCCCCTGGTAGTAGCCCGCGATCGCGGTCTGCGTGTCCGGTGCGGAGGCGACGAGCTGCCGGAGGATCGCCACGCCGGCGGTCACGTTGTCCTGCGGGTCGAGCAGGTTGAGCTGCCGGCCGACGAGCTGTGACGCCCACTCGCCCGAGGACGGGATGACCTGCATCGTGCCGATGGCGTTGGCGGGGGAGACCGAGGCGTGGTTGAACCCGGACTCCTGGTAGGCGATCGCCAGCGCGAGGGCGGGGTCGACGCCCATGGCGCGGGCGGTGTCGGCGACGAGCGCCTGCATCTGGGCCTTGCTCGGCACGCCGGTCGCGAGGAGCGTCGCCTTGTTGAGGTTCGCCGAGCTCACCGTGGCCTCGGGGTAGGTGCGGCCGGCGAACGTGTTGCCCACGAGCGTGGTCGGCGCGGCCGTCGTGGTGGTCGGGACGCTGAGCGTCTGCCCGATGCGGATGGTCGCGCGCGCGTCGAGGCCGTTCGCGCGCACGACGGCGTCCGTGGTCGTGCCGTACCGCGCCGCGATGCCCGAGACCGTCTCACCGGCCGTGACCCGGTGGCTGGTCGACGAGACGGTGCTGGGGGCTGCGGTGGGGACGGCGGCAGGCACGCTCGTCGGCGTCGACGCGCCGGGCACCGTGAGCGTCTGGCCGACGCGGATCGTGGCGCGCGCGTCGAGCCCGTTGGCCCGGACGATCGCGGCGACCGACGTGCCGTGCCGCGCCGCGAGCGCGGACACCGTGTCGCCCGCGACGACCCGGTGGGTCGCGGAGGTCGCGATGACCGTCGTGGCGGCGCTCGGGGCCGGCGTGGCCGCGCCCGGGATCGTCAGCTGCTGGCCGATCCGGATGAGTGCGCGCGCGTCGAGGCCGTTGGCCTGGACGATCGCGCTCGTCGTCGTCCCGTAGCGCGCGGCGAGCCCGGACACGGTGTCGCCCGCGGCCACGCGGTGGCTGCCTGCCTGGCGCGCGGGCGAGCTCGGCTGGGTGGGGACGGTGGCGATGCTGGGGATGGTCAGGCGCTGGCCGATCCGGATCGTCGCACGCGAGTCGAGCCGGTTCTCCCGGACGATCGCGTCGACCGAGGTCGCGCTCCTCGCCGCGATGTGGCTCACCGTGTCGCCCGGTCGGACCGTGTACTCCTCGGCCGCGGCGGGAGTGGCGCCGGCAGCCACGGTGGCGACGGCGAGCGCGATGCCCATGCCCGTCCCGCCCGCGGCGCGCAGGCAGGTGGAGGAGGGCGACGGCGACGCGGCGCGCGGGTGGCTCTGGGTCATGAGAGGTGGTCCGTCCCTGGGGCTGGTGAGACTGCTGGTGCACGTGTGACTGGTGTGACAGAAGAGACGGTAGCCGAGGTCAGCGAGTCCTGGAAGGTCGGGACGCCCTCCGGACTCCTCCGGGCGGGACTGCGTACGCTGACCGGGTGACCGACCTCGACACCCTCGTGCAGGAGTGGCTGCCCCTTCCCGACGTCGCCGAGCGCATCGGCACAGACGTCGGGTCCGTCCGTCGGATGGTCCAGGAGGGCCGTCTGCTCGCCGTGCGGCGTGGTGAGCGGAACGTGCTCAGCGTCCCGGCGGACTTCCTCGTCCCGACGGGGGACGAGGGCAGGTGGCAGGTCGTCCCCGCGCTCGCCGGGACCCTCACGCTGCTGGCCGACGCGGGCTTCACGACGGAGGAGGCCGTCCGCTGGCTCTTCCGGCCGGACGCCACCCTCGAGGCCCTCGGCACCGGGGCCACGCGGCCGCGGACGCCGGTCGAGGCGCTCGCCGCAGGTCACAAGACGGAGATCCGGCGCCGGGCCCAGGCCGAGGCCCTCTGAGGACGTCGGCCGTCCGGCCCCCTTCGGGAAGGGCGGCCGCGCGGCGCTCGGGCGTGGGCCCCGTCGGCTCCGAGCCCCCCTGGTCAGGCCTGGCGCGTGACCGCCGAGCGACCGAGTCGCACGAGCATGTCGCGGCCGGTCGGCTCGAGGTCGGCGGCGGCCAGCTCCGTGAGCGCCGGACCAGCCAGCTCGTCGATGAGCGCCTCCACGTCGGCGACGGCGCCGCTGCGGACCATCGCAGCACGCACGCGGTCCACGTCCGCCGCGACGAGGTCGCGGTCGCCGAGGTGCCTCAGCACCGTCGCGCGGTCCTCGTCGCCGGCCCGTGCGAGGGTCCGTGCCACGAGAACGGTGCGCTTGCCCTCGCGGAGGTCGTCGCCGGCAGGTTTGCCCGTGGCGGCCGGGTCGCCGAACACGCCGAGCAGGTCGTCGCGCAGCTGGAACGCCTCGCCGAGCGCGAGCCCCGTCCGCCGGCACCGCTCGAGCTCCTCGGGGGAGGCGCCGGCCAGCGCGGCCCCGATCACGATCGGGTGCTCGACGCTGTAGCGCGCGCTCTTCGCCCGGATCACCGCGCGAGCACGCTGCTCCTGCGCGTCAGGACCGGTCGGCTCGACCTGGGCGAGGACGTCGAGGAACTGCCCGACGGTCACCTCGGTGCGCATCTCGTCGAACGTCGCGCGGGCGCGTGCCGTGACGCGGACGTCCGTGGTGACGAGGGCTGCGGCGAGCTCGCGCTCGCTCTCGACCAGCGCGAGGTCGCCGAGGAGGACGGCCGCGGCGACCCCGAACTGCTCGGACGGGCCGCCCCACCCCCGACGGGCGTGCTCGGTGGCGAAGTGCCGGTGCGCCGCGGGGCGTCCCCGCCGCGTGTCCGACTGGTCCATCACGTCGTCGTGGACGAGGGCCGCGGCCTGGAACAGCTCGAGCGCCGCGCCGACGCGCAGGACGGTGGCCCGGGTCGCGGCCGCGGCGTGCCGACCGGCGGCCCCGCCGTGCGCGTGCCACGACCAGAAGCAGAACGCCGCGCGCAGGCGCTTGCCGCCCTCGGTCGTCGCAGCCATCGCGTCGACGAGCTCCTCGACCCCGCGGCCGTGGTGGGCGAGCTCGGCGCGGAGGGCGTCGAGGTGGTCCCGCAGCGCCTGGTCCACCCCGGCACGGACCCCGTCGACGTCGACGAGGGCGCTCGCGGGTGTCGTCACGGCGACCACCCTAGGTGACACCCGCGGCGCGTCAGCGACCTGCCCGGACGCGACCGCCGATCGTCACGGTGCGTCCGCCGTCGACCTCGAGGACCCCGACGGACACGAGCTCGTCGCCCCCGGACCTCGTGAACGTCGCCTCGGCCGCCAGCTCCGTCGGCAGCCCCGCCGGCTCGGCCTCGGTGAACCCTGCCGAGACGAGCGCGTCGCGGTAGAGCCGTACGACGTCGTCGACCGACAGCTCGGTGCGCAGGTTCAGGGAGACCTCCTGGACGTCGGTGGCCTCGCCGACCGGGACGGCCGACGTCACGAGGATCACGGCGTCGTCGGGAAGGGGGAGCAGGTCGACGGGGAAGCCGGGAACGAGCTCGCCGACCTCCGACCCTCCGGCGTCCTCGGCCGCCGTCGCGCCGTCGGCGCCGCCCACCGGGTCCTCGGCCGGGTCGTCCGCCGTGTCGTCAGCGGTGCCGCCCGCGTCCTGGCCGGCCCCCGGGACGCCGGCCCGCGCCTCCTCGTCCGCTGGCGCGGCGGTCGCCGGGGCGTCGGGGGCGAGGTCGGCGGCGGCGCCGTCCGCCGGCACGCCCGAGCATCCCTGCACCGACACGCCGAGCGCCACGGCGAGGACCGCGGCAGCCCACCGCGGCGCGGGCGCACGCCGACCGTGCGCGCTGATCCCGCGGCGGCGACCCGGCATGGCTTCACGGTAGTCCTGCTGCCGGCTCCTCTGCCCCTCCGCAGCGGGTGAGTCGACGGCGCAGGACGGGCGGTGGCCCTCGGCTCCCGGCGCGGCAGCGCTGCCCACAGGCGTCGACCCTCCCGCGCGTGCACAGGCACCGCTGGCCGCGGGGCACGGTCACGGCCCCGGATGGTCGGGTCGCGCCATGACAACGACCATCCGCACGAGCGAGCCACGTGAGCTCCTCGCCCTCGTCCCGTTCCAGCTCGGATTCCAGCCGCAGGAGAGCGCCGTCGTCATCAGCGTCCGGGCGCACCGCTCACGGGTCGGCATGGTCGCCCGCGTCGACCTCGCCGACCTCTCGTGCCCGGTGCGCGGGCCGGAGGTGGCACGCGCGCTCGTCGCGCACCTCGTCGCGGACGGCGCCCGGTCGGTCGTGCTCGTCGTCTACACCGCGGCGGACCTGCGCGGGACGGACGCGGCGACGGCGACGTCGCTCGTGCGGAACGTCGCGCGCGCGACGGAGGGCGTGCTCGACGGGCCGTCGACCTGGGTCGTGACCCCAGGGGGGTGGTACGGGCTGGACTGCTCCGACGACACCTGCTGCCCACCCGGGGGCCGCCCCCACGCCGAGCTCGAGTCGACCGCCGTCGGCGCGGAGATGGTGCTGCGCGGAGCCGCGGTCGCGCCGTCACGGGAGGGTCTCGGTGCGGTCGGGGACGCGTCCGCACCCGCCCGGAGGTCGGCGCGCCGGGCCGCGGTGCGGTGGGCCGACCGGGCGCGCGCCGCGGCCTCGCCGTCGGAGCTGCACCGCTGGCGGCACGCGGGGCTCGTCGAGTGGCGGTCGTGCCTGGAGGCTGCCCGCGCGGGTCGCCCCGAGACCCGACCCACGGTGCTCGGCCGCCTCCGCGCGTCGCTCGACGACGTGCTGGTGCGCGACGCGGTGCTCCTCCTCGTCGTCCCGTGCGAGGAGGACCTGCCCGACCGCGTCGTCGCAGGGGACGCGGGTGCGGACGTCGGGGACGCGCTGCGCGCTCTGGTCGACCCGGCAGGCGGGGTGCCGCCGGACGGCGAGACCTGCCGTGCGGTCGGCGGTGTCCTCGCGGGCGTCGCGGCGCACACGACGGGCGGACGGCACGCCCCGTCGCTCACCCTGCTCGCCGTCCTCGCGTGGTGGTCGGGGGACGGTGCCCGGGCCGCAGTGCTCCTCGAGCGGGCGCTCGAGGCCGAGCCCGCGTACCGGCTCGCCCGGCTGGTCGAGGAGGCGGTCGTCGCGGGGATGCCTCCAGGATGGCTCGCCCGGGGGCGCGTGTGACGTCGAGCACGTCGTCCCGCCTCTCATCCGGTAGCGTCGGCGGGACGGAGGCGGTGACGCCCCGGTGCCGAAGGAGGACCGATGAGTGTCGTGGTCGGCTATGTGGCGACCCCCGAAGGGTCCGCTGCGCTCGACGTGGCCGTGGTCGAGGCCCGCAGGCGCGGCGTCCGCCTCGTGGTCGTCCTCAGTGAGCGGGGGCAGCGGTTCGGCTCGGACCCGGTCGATCTCGAGCGCCAGGCGGAGGAGGTCCGCGCGCGCCTCGCCGACGCGGACGTCCCCTCCGAGGTGCGTCAGACCGTGCGTGGTCGGGACGTCGCGGACGACATCATCGGTGCCGCGATGGGGGAGTCCGCCGAGCTGATCGTCATCGGGCTGCGTCGGCGCAGCCCGGTCGGCAAGCTGATCCTCGGGTCCAACGCGCAGCGGATCCTGCTCGACGCGCCGTGCCCCGTGCTGGCGGTCAAGCCCACGGCGAGCTGAACGCTCACCCGTCCGGGCGCCGCGCGGGCCCGGGGGGCCGACCGGGGGAACCCTCGGACGTTACAATGGTGGTTCGTCTTCCCGGACCTTCCCTCCGAGCCTGGTGCGCCGAAAGGTTCTCTGTTGTCATCCCAGACCCCCCGTCATGCCCTCCCGCGCGAGTTCGACAGCCCTGCGCTGCAGGACCTCGTCCGTCGTGGCCGTACCCACGGCTCCGTCGACGCCGAGTCGCTGCGCTCCGCGTGCGAGGCCGCTGACGTCGCGCCGGCCCGCCTCCGGGCGGTGCTGCGCGGCCTGAAGGACGCCGGCATCGAGGTGCAGGAGCCGACCGCACGTCCCGCGGTCGCCGCGGCCACGACGCGCCGCTCGAGCGCGACCACCGTCAAGGCGCCCGAGGCCGAGGCCGCCACCACGCGTTCACGGACCTCCACCCGCACCGCGAAGGCGGCGACCGCCGTCGCCGGGTCCGAGGCCGAGGAGGCGCCGGCCGGCCGGACCGCGCCTGCACGCAGGTCCGCCGCGGCCGCCAAGCCGGCCAAGGGCGCCGCGAAGGCGACCGCGAAGAGCACGTCGGCCGCCACGACCGACGCCGACGCGGACGTCGACGACGACGCGGCCGACATCGACGACGTCGTGGTCGACGTCGACGAGGACGTCGAGGTCGACGTCGAGACCGAGGACGACGAGGCCGCGACCGAGACGGGGCCCGAGGACGCCGAGGACACGGAGGCGGCCGCGCCCGCCGCAGCCCCCGCCGCCGCTCCCGCGGCGGAGGAGGAGACCGAGGACACCGGCTTCACGTACTCGGACGCCGACGACGACGACGCGCCGGCGCAGCAGGTCGTCACCGCGGGTGCGACGGCCGACCCCGTCAAGGACTACCTCAAGCAGATCGGCAAGGTCGCGCTCCTCAACGCCGAGCAGGAGGTCGAGCTCGCCAAGCGCATCGAGGCGGGTCTGTTCGCCGAGGAGAAGCTCGCCTCGACGACGAACGTCGAGCCCAAGCTGCGCCGCGAGCTGGAGTGGATCGCCCAGGACGGTCGACGGGCCAAGAACCACCTCCTCGAGGCCAACCTCCGCCTCGTCGTCTCGCTCGCGAAGCGGTACACGGGGCGCGGGATGCTCTTCCTCGACCTGATCCAGGAGGGCAACCTCGGCCTCATCCGTGCGGTCGAGAAGTTCGACTACACCAAGGGCTACAAGTTCTCGACCTACGCGACGTGGTGGATCCGCCAGGCGATCACCCGGGCGATGGCGGACCAGGCGCGGACGATCCGCATCCCGGTCCACATGGTCGAGGTCATCAACAAGCTCGCGCGCGTCCAGCGGCAGATGCTCCAGGACCTCGGCCGTGAGCCGACGCCCGAGGAGCTCGCCAAGGAGCTCGACATGACGCCCGAGAAGGTCGTCGAGGTCCAGAAGTACGGGCGTGAGCCGATCTCGCTGCACACCCCGCTCGGCGAGGACGGCGACAGCGAGTTCGGAGACCTCATCGAGGACTCCGAGGCGATCGTCCCCGCGGACGCGGTGAGCTTCACGCTCCTGCAGGAGCAGCTGCACCAGGTCCTCGACACGCTGTCCGAGCGTGAGGCGGGCGTCGTGTCGATGCGCTTCGGCCTCACCGACGGCCAGCCGAAGACCCTCGACGAGATCGGCAAGGTCTACGGGGTGACGCGCGAGCGGATCCGGCAGATCGAGTCCAAGACGATGTCGAAGCTGCGTCACCCGAGCCGGTCGCAGGTCCTGCGCGACTACCTCGACTGACGTGTCGCGCACCGTCACGGGGGTCGTGCTCCTCGTGCTGGCCGTCGTGGCTGCGGTCTCGGTCGCACTCCTCGGCCGGCGCGACGGGCACCTCGACGGTCTCCTCGGTGCGGTGGTCGTGGTCGCCGTCGTGGCGGCAGCGGCCGTCGTCGTCGCCGACGTCCGTCATGTGCGTCGGCGGCGGGCCGAGCGGCAGCGGGAGTCCGCCGGCGACATCGCGAGCGAGCCCTCGGGCGGTCGTACCTCGTCGCGACCGTCGACGACGCGCTGACGCGACCGTCGACGAGGCGCTGACGCGACCGTCGACGACGCGCTGACGCGACCGTCGACGACGCGCTGAGGCGTCGTGCGGGAGTGCGGCCGTCGCCCGTCCCGCCGGGCGCTCAGCCGCCCACGCCGTTGGTGGCCGAGACGAACCACGTCGCGGCCGCGGCGAACGCGAGGGTCAGCTCGACGAGGAGCCCGAGCGCCGTCGCGCGCAGCGCGACCCAGGCGGAGCTCCGGGCCGCGGGGACGTCGCGGAGGCGCCAGTACTCGGCGGCGAAGAGACCTCCGGCGAAGAAGAGGAAGAGCCCGAGGACAGGGATCACGAAGAACCCGACGATGCCCGCGAGACCCGCGAGCACCAGCGTCCTGCGCGGGACGCCGGAGGCGGCGACGCGGGTCCCGGTGATCACGTAGGTGGCGGCGTTGCCCGCGACCAGCAGGGCGACCACGACCGCCGCGACGACCCAGCCGCCGACCGTGCCGGCGTCGAGCGCCCAGAGCAGGACCGCGACCCCGATGAGCAGCGAGCCCGGCAGCACCGGCACGACGATGCCCACGAGACCGACCAGCACGGCGAGGCCGACGATGCCGTCGACGAGGTCCATGGGCCCTCCGGGGTGGTGGGACGCCGCAGGGCCCGACCGGGTGGAGCCGGCCGGGCCCTGCGAGAGGTCGTGGTGGTGTCAGCGAGCCGGGGCGCCGTGCTCCTCGAGGAGGCGGTCCGTCTCGTCCTGGATGTCGACGGCGACCCCGGCGAAGGCCGAGGCGTGCCGACGAGCGTGGTGGGCGCAGAACAGCAGGTCACCGCTGCCCAGCACCACACGGACATAGGCCTGCGCACCGCAGCGGTCGCAGCGGTCGGCCGCAGTCAGCGGGCTTCTCGTCGTGGTCGTCACGTCGTCCATGAAACCACCCGGTCAGGGGTGCGTCGTGCCGAGGACCCCGGAATTCGCTCCCGGCGTACCGGCGTCGCACGTCGGCACGTCCTCCCCGGCGTGGGCGGGGTGAGCGTCTAGGCTCGGAGCCCGTGACCACCACGCTGTCCGAGTCGAGCTACACCGCGCGCCACCTGTCCGTCCTGGAGGGGCTCGAGGCGGTCCGCAAGCGTCCGGGCATGTACATCGGCACGACCGACTCCCGTGGCCTCATGCACTGCCTGTGGGAGATCATCGACAACTCCGTCGACGAGGCGCTCGGGGGCCACTGCGACCGCATCGACGTCGTCCTGCACGCCGACACGTCGGTCGAGGTCCGGGACAACGGTCGTGGCATCCCGGTCGACGTCGAGCCGAAGACCGGGCTGACCGGGGTCGAGGTCGTGTTCACCAAGCTGCACGCCGGCGGGAAGTTCGGGGGCGGCTCGTACGCCGCGTCCGGCGGCCTGCACGGCGTGGGCGCGAGCGTCGTGAACGCCCTCTCGGCGCGGCTGGACGTCGAGGTCGACCGCGGCGGGCGCACGCACCGGATGACGTTCCACCGCGGCGAGCCCGGCCGCTACGCCGACGGGGCGGTCGCCGACCCCGAGTCGCCGTTCACGCCCTTCGTCGAGGCGTCCGAGCTCGGCGTGGTGGGGAAGGTCCCGCGCGGCCGGACCGGCACGCGCGTGCGCTACTGGGCGGACCGCCAGGTGTTCCCGAAGAGCGCGGTCTTCTCGTACGACGAGCTGGTGGAGCGCGTCCGGCAGACGACGTTCCTCGTGCCGGGGCTCACCGTGACCGTGCGCGACGAGCGAGGGCTCCCGGGCACCCCCGGCGCCGACGGGCCGCACGAGGAGACCTTCGTCCACCACGGCGGGACGATCGACTTCGTCGAGTTCCTCGCGCCCGACAGCCCCATCACGGAGACGTGGCACCTGACCGGTTCCGGGACGTTCACCGAGACGGTGCCCGTGCTCGACGACCGGGGACACCTCACCTCGCAGCCCGTCGAGCGCACGGCCGAGGTCGACGTCGCCCTGCGGTGGGGGACGGGCTACGAGACGGAGGTCAGGTCCTTCGTCAACATCATCGCGACGCCGAAGGGCGGCACGCACCTCGCGGGGCTCGAGCAGAGCCTGCTCAAGACCCTCCGGAAGGTCGTCGAGGCGAACGCCCGGCGGCTCAAGGTGTCGACCAAGGACTCCGCCGAGCGGATCGAGAAGGACGACGTGATGGCCGGGCTCACCGCGGTGCTCACCGTCCGGCTCGCCGAGCCGCAGTTCGAGGGCCAGACGAAGGAGGTGCTCGGCACCGCGCCGGTGCGGGGGATCGTGGCCCGTGTGGTCGAGAAGGAGCTGACGGCGCTCCTGACGTCGACCAAGCGCGACCACAAGGCGCAGGCGAGCCTCCTCCTGGACAAGGTCGTCGCCGAGATGCGCGCACGCCTGTCGGCGCGCAAGCAGAAGGAGATCTCGCGGCGCAAGAACGCGCTCGAGAGCTCGGCCCTGCCGGCGAAGCTCGCGGACTGCCGCTCGGACGACGTCGACCGCAGCGAGCTGTTCATCGTCGAGGGGGACAGCGCGCTCGGCACCGCGAAGCTCGCCCGGAACTCCGACTTCCAGGCGCTCCTGCCTATCCGCGGGAAGATCCTCAACGTCCAGAAGGCGTCGATCTCGGACATGCTCCGCAACGCGGAGTGCGCGGCGATCATCCAGGTGATCGGCGCCGGGTCGGGACGCAGCTTCGACCTCGACGCGGCGCGCTACGGGAAGATCGTGCTGATGACCGACGCCGACGTCGACGGCGCCCACATCCGCACGCTCCTGCTCACGCTGTTCTTCCGGTACATGCGCCCCCTCGTCGACGCCGGGCGCGTGTACGCCGCGGTCCCGCCCCTGCACCGCGTCGAGGTCATCGGCGCCGGGTCCCGTCGCAACGAGTACGTCTACACGTACTCGGAGGCCGAGCTCGCGACGACGCTCGCGCGCCTCCAGCGCTCCGGTCGGCGCTACAAGGACGACATCCAGCGCTACAAGGGCCTGGGTGAGATGGACGCCGACCAGCTCGCCGAGACGACCATGGACCCGCGGCACCGGACGCTGCGTCGGGTGACGGCACAGGACGCCGCGGCGGCCGAGCGCGTCTTCGAGCTCCTCATGGGCTCCGACGTCGGCCCGCGGCGCGACTTCATCGTCGCCGGCGCGGCGCAGCTGGACCGGGCACGGATCGACGCATGACGGAGCCCGGAGGGACGACGGCGGCCGGCGGCGCCGCGCAGGAGCCCGAGGCCGTCGCCCCGCTGGCGGTGCGTGCCGACGCGCCCGAGGTCCTCGAGCTGCCCCCCGCGCACCTCGAGCTCGCCTGGCGACCGCTGACACCCGCCGACGCGCCGCCGCTGCACACGCTGCTCCAGGCGATCGAGACGGTCGACCAGTCACCTCAGCGGACCTCCGAGCCCGAGGTCGTCGACCTGCTCCAGGGCGACTGGAAGGACCTGTCGACGGACTCGATCGCGGGCTTCGACGACTCCGGCACGATGCGGGCCTACGCGCTCGTCGAGGTGCGACCCGGGGACCGGCGTACCGTCCGTGCCTTCCTGCGGGGCGGCGTCCACCCCGTGTGGCGGTCCCGCGGCGTCGGTCGGGCCGTCCTCGCGTGGATGGAGGGTCGCGGCCGCCAGATGCTCGCGGAGTCGGGCAAGGACCTGCCGGCCCGTCTCGCGGTCTACGTCGACGAGCACATGCGCGACCAGCGACGCCTCTACGCGGCCGCGGGCTTCAGCCCGATCCGCTGGTACATCCACATGCGGCGCGACCTGCGCGCGCCGCTGCCCACCGTGCGCGAGCCCGAGGGCATCCACGTCGTCCCGTGGGCGCCGAGCCTCGACGAGGCGGTCCGCCTCGCCCACAACGAGGCCTTCCTCGACCACTGGGGCTCCGAGCCGCAGACCGCGCAGACCTGGCAGCAGCACCGCAACCACTTCGCGCCGGAGTGGAGCTTCGTCGCCGTCGACGCCGCCGGTGGTCGCGAGCAGGTCGCGGGATACGCGCTCTCAGGGCGGTACGAGCACGACTGGCCGGTGCTGGGCTACACGTGCGGCTACACCGACCTGCTCGGCGTGCGCCCTGCCTGGCGCGGCCGTCGGCTCTCCGTGTCGCTCCTGGCCCGCGTCATGGAGGCGTACCGGGACGCCGGGATGCAGTACGCGACGCTGCTGGTCGACACCGCCAACCCGTCGGGTGCGCACGGGCTGTACGAACGCCTCGGGTACGAGGCGACCCACGGCGAGGTGCTGTACAGCGTCGAGATCTGAGCCGGGGTCCGAGGCGCCTGCCACGGTCCGACCGACCGTGCCGACCCGCCGACCCGCCGGCGCGCGGCGGGCGTCAGCCGATCGCGTGGACGGGGGCGGGCAGCGGCGTCCCCGACCCGTCCCGGCGGTCCACCGGGGTCGGCAGGTCGACCGCCTGGCCCGCGGAGCCGACGGCGCGCGCGGGCCACGGGCCGACCCACGCTGCGATGAGCGCGTCCTCGCCCCGAAGGAACCGGTGCGCCCGGACGCCGCCGGTCGCGCGTCCCTTGGCCGGGTAGAGCTCGAACGGCGTGACCTTCGCGGTGCCGGCCTGCGTCCCGGGAAGCGCGTCCGACGAGCCGGCGACCGTCACGACGACCTCGCCACGGTCGTCGCCGGGCGGGACCGCGCCGAAGAAGACCACGCGGTCGCCGTCGGCGAGCCGGATCCCCGCCATGCCGCCCGCGGGACGGCCCTGCGGCCGCACGGCCGACGCCGGGAAGTGCAGCAGCTGGGCCTGCGCGGTGACCAGGACGAGCTCGTCGTCGTCCGTGACGACCGTCGCACCGACGACCTCGTCGCCCGTCCGCAGGCCGATGACCTCCCACGCGTCGCGGTTGGGCGCGGACTCGGGCGCCACGCGCTTGACGACGCCGCCGGCCGTCGCCAGCGCCAGCGTCGGTGCCGCGGCGTCGAGCGCGACCAGCGCGAGCACCCGCTCACCCGGCCCGAGGTCGAGCACCTCCGTCACGGGCACGCCGCCCGACAGCGACGGCGGTCCGTCGGTCGGCGGGAGTCCGGGCAGGTCGACGACACCCAGGCGCAGCACGCGTCCGCGTGACGTCGCGGCACCGATCTGCGCGCGCGTCGTCGTCGTGACCACCGAGGCGATGGCGTCGTGCGACGAGCGGCGCCCGGAGCGCACGGGGACGGCGTCGTCGGCGGTCCGTGCGAGCAGGCCCGTGCCGGACAGCAGGACCTGGCACGGCGCGTCGACGACCTCGAGCGGGGTCGCGGTCGCAGTGGTCGCCGTCCCACCCGCGGACTCGAGGAGGATCGTGCGGCGCGGGGTCCCGAAGGTCCGAGCGACCTCGGCCATCTCGTCGCTCACCACGGTGCGCAGGCGGGTCTCGTCGCCGAGGATCGCCTCGAGCTCGGCGATCTCCGCGCGCAGCTGGTCGGCCTCCTTCTCGAGCTCGATCCTCGAGAACCGGGTCAGGCGGCGCAGGCGCAGCTCGAGGATGTACTCGGCCTGGGGCTGCGAGAGGTCGAAGACGCCCATGAGCCGGTCGCGCGCGGCGTCGGCCGTGTCGGAGGTGCGGATCACCTGGATGACCTCGTCGATGTCGAGGATCGCGACGAGCAGGCCCTCGACGAGGTGCAGGCGCTCCTGCCGCTTGGCGAGCCGGAACTGCGACCGGCGGCGGACGACCGTGAGCCGGTGGTCGACCCACACGACGAGCAGCTCACGCAGGCCCAGGGTCTGCGGCCGCCCGTCGACCAGCGCGACGTTGTTCACGCCGAACGAGTCCTCCATCGGCGTGTAGCGGTACAGCTGGTCGAGCACCGCGTCCGGGTTGAAACCCGTCTTGACCTCGATGACGAGGCGCAGGCCGTTCTCGCGGTCCGTGAGGTCGACCACGTCGGAGATGCCCGAGAGCTTCTTCGACTGCACGCCCTCCTTGATCTTCTCGATGACCTTCTCCGGCCCCACCGTGTAGGGCAGCTCGGTGACGACGATGCCCTTGCGTCGCGGCGTGACGTTCTCGATCCGGGCCGTCGCCCGGGTGCGGAAGCTCCCGCGGCCCGTGCGGTACGCGTCCCGCACGCCGTCGAGGCCGACGATCTTGCCGCCCGTCGGCAGGTCGGGACCGGGCACGAACCGCATGAGGTCCTCGACCGTCGCGTCAGGGTGCGCGACGAGGTGCCGCGCCGCCGCGACGACCTCGACGAGGTTGTGCGGCGCCATGTTCGTCGCCATGCCGACCGCGATCCCGGACGCGCCGTTGACGAGCAGGTTGGGGATCGCGGAGGGGAGGACGCCCGGCTGCTGGAGCTTGTTGTCGTAGTTGGGGACGAAGTCGACGACGTCCTCGTCCAGGTCCGTGACCATGGCCATGGCGGCCGGGGCGAGGCGTGCCTCGGTGTACCGCGCCGCGGCGGGGCCGTCGTCGAGCGACCCGAAGTTCCCGTGCCCGTCGACGAGCGGCAGGCGCAGCGAGAACGGCTGCGCCATGCGCACGAGCGCGTCGTAGATCGCCGAGTCGCCGTGGGGGTGCAGCTTGCCCATGACCTCGCCGACCACGCGGGCCGACTTCACGTGCGCGCGGTCGGGCCGCAGGCCCATGTCGGACATCTGGAACAGGATGCGGCGCTGCACCGGCTTCAGACCGTCCCGCGCGTCGGGCAGCGCGCGCGAGTAGATGACCGAGTAGGCGTACTCGAGGAACGACCCCTCCATCTCGGCCGAGACGTCGATGTCGACGATGCGCTCCTCGACGGGTTCGGCGTCGGTCGGTCGGGAGGTGCGACGGGCCATCGGTGCTGGTGCTCCTGGGGTCGGGGGTCGAGCGCGCCCATTGTCACCGCTCCGGCGCGTCGGCGGCGCCAGGCGCGCCAGGGAGCGCCGCCCGGACCACGTCGTGACTAGCCTGGAACGGTGACCGACGACGACGCAGCCGACGGCGCTGGGCCCGCGTACCCGCTGCACTGGGAGGCCGACGTCGTCCTGCGCGACGGCGGGACGGCGCACGTCCGCCCGATCCGGCCGGACGACGCGACAGCGCTCCAGGCGTTCCACGTCGCGCAGTCCGAGCGGTCGACCTACTTCCGGTTCTTCGCGCCCCTCGAACGGCTCCCCGAGTCCGACCTGCGGCGGTTCACGCACGTGGACCACCGGGACCGGGTCGCGCTCGTCGCGGTCGCCGACGAGGCCGAGGGCGAGGGCGAGCGCATCATCGCCGTCGGGCGCTACGACCGCGTGGAGGAGGGGACCGCCGAGGTCGCGTTCAACGTCGCGGACGACCACCACGGGCGCGGCCTGGGGTCGGTCCTCCTCGAGCACCTCGCGGCCGCGGCACGCGAACGTGGCGTGACCCGCTTCACGGCCGACGTCCTGCCCCACAACGCCGCCATGATCGCCGTGTTCCGCGAGGCGGGGTACGCCGTGAGCCAGCGCATGGACGACGGCATCCTCACGGTGCGGCTCGACCTCGACCCGACCGTCCGCTCGCTGGCCGTGATGGCGGACCGTGAGCACGCCGCCGAGGCACGGAGCGTGAGCGGGCTGCTCACCCCGCGGTCGGTGCTCGTCGTCGTCGCGGCCGAGGAGGACGCCGCGGGGGAGCGGCTCCTCGCCTCCGCGGTCCTGCGACACCTGGTCGCCGACCGTCCGGGCGCGGAACCCGAGCTCCACGTCGTCGGGCCCGCCGACGACGTGCCCGGGGTCGCGCGCCACGCCGACCTCGCGGACGTGCCGGGACCGGTCGACCTCGTCGTCCTCGCCGTGCCCGCCGGGACGTCGGGTGCGGTCGTCCGGCGGTGCGCGCGACTGCGCCCGCGCGCGGTGCTCGTGCTCTCCGAGGGCTTCGCCGAGGTCGGCCCCGAGGGGCTCGCGCGACAGCGAGACCTCCTGCGCGGGGCCCACTCGGGCGGGATGCGCGTGCTCGGGCCCGCGTCCTACGGGTTCTTCCGGCAGGGCGGGCCCGACACCCCCACCGTCAACGCGTCGCTCGCCGCGGACCTCCCGAGCCCGGGGCGGCTCGGTCTCTTCTGCCAGTCGGCTCCGCTCGCGGTCGGCCTCCTGGCGTCGGCGCGCCGACGGCGCCTCGGGCTCTCGACGTTCGTCTCGTCGGGCAACCGCGCGGACGTGTCCGGCAACGACGCGATGCAGTTCTGGACCGAGGACCAGCAGACGGACGTCGTCGCGATGTACCTCGAGTCGATCGGCAACCCCCGGAAGTTCTCCCGTGTCGCGCGGCGGCTCGCCGCGGTCAAGCCGGTCGTGGTCCTGACCGCCGGGCGGTCGGGCCACGTCGACCCGGCCGGTCACGCGGTGCGCAGCACGCGCGTCCCGCGGCAGGCGCTCGACCAGGTGCTCCGCCAGGCCGGCGTCGTCCGGGTCGACAGCCAGCACCAGCTCCTCGACGTCGCGATGCTCCTCGCGCACCAGCCGCTGCCCGCGGGCCGGCGCGTCGCGGTGCTCGCGGGCTCGGAGCCGCTCGCGGCGCTCGCCGCGGAGGCCGCGTCGTCGGCGGGGCTGGTCGTCGTGAGCCGGTGGACGCTGAGCGGGGGAGCGGGCGCCACCGTCGGGCCGGACCAGGTCGAGGACGAGGTCGCCGCGGCGTACGCGGCGCCCGACGTGGACGCCGTCGTCGTCGCGCACGTGCCGACCGTGGGCTCGCCCGACCCCGCGGTGGCCCGCGCGGTCGCCGCCGCGGCGGCCGGCACGGGACGCCCGACCGTCGCGTGCATCCTCGGCCTGGCGGGCGTGACCGAGGAGCTCACCGCTCCGGCGCCCGCACCCGGCACGGAGGGCCGAGCGACCGGCTCGCGCACGGTGCCCGCCTACGCGACCCCGGAGGACGCCGTCGTCGCGCTCGCCGCGGCCGCGCGGTACGGCGCCTGGCGCAACGCCGACCACGGTCGCCCGGTCGAGGTCGCCGACGCGGACCGGCCGCGTGCACGGCGCCTCGTCGAGGCGGCCGTCGCCGGCCGGGGCGACGAGGTGGTCGACCTGACGCAAGACGCGGCGGCCGACCTGCTCGCCTGCTACGGCCTGCACCTGTGGCCCACCGTCGTGGTCCGCACGCCCGAGGAAGCCGTCGCCGCGGGCGACGCGCTGGGCTGGCCGGTCGCGCTCAAGAGCGCCGCGGGTCACCTGCGCCACCGCATCGACCTGGGCGGCGTGCGGCTGGACCTGGCCGGGCCGACGGCCGTCGTCGAGGCGATGGAGCACATGCGGGCGCACCTGGAGCCGCTCGGCGCGGCGGACGTGCCGTTCGAGGTCCAGCGGATGGCGCCGGGCGGTGCCGCCTGCGTCGTCCGGTCGGCCGAGGACCCCCGCTTCGGGCCCGTGGTGTCGTTCGGGCTGGCGGGCGACGCCGTCGACCTGCTCGGCGACACGAGCCACGGCATCCCGCCGCTGACCGACGTCGACGTGCGCGACATGGTGCGGTCCGTGCGCGCCGCGCCGCGGCTCTTCGGCTACCGGGGGCTTCCGGCGTCGGACGTCGCCGCGCTCGAGGACGTGCTGGCCCGTGTCTCGGTCCTCGCCGACGACGTCCCCGAGCTCCACGCGCTCGAGCTGCACCCGGTCGTCGTGGCCGAGGAAGGCGCGGCGGTGCTGGGTGCGCGCGTGCGGCTCGGTGCGACGGGCCGTGCGGACAGCGGACGCCGGACTCTCCCCGCGTGACGCCACCGGTCGGCGCCCCGCCCGTCCGTCCACGGAGCCGACGGGCCGCACGCGCCGGGTCGCGCGGGGGTGGGAGGATGACCGGGTGCCCATGACGACGGATCTCCGCAAGAACCTCGAGATGGCCGGCTACTACCCCGAGCTCGTCGCCGACGTGCTCGAGGTCGCCCTCGGCGGCGAGGACGTGGTCGCCCACCTCGTCCACCCCGAGACGACGTTCGACTCCGTCGAGGTGCGCCGTCACGTCACGGTGCTCGTCCTGACCCCCACCCGCCTCGTGCTCGCCCACGTCGACGACCACCCCGCGGACAGCGAGAACCCGTCCGCGAGCGCGTCGGCCACGACCGAGTCCGTCCCGCTCGACCAGCTCCGCACGGTCGCGCTCACGCACGTGGTGCCCGTCCCCGAGAAGCACCGGGCCGGCGCGCTGCCGACCGAGCTCACGCTCGCGGTGGGCTGGGGGTCTGTCCAGCGGATCGACCTCGAGCCCGCGGCGTGCGGCGACCCGGACTGCGACGCGGACCACGGCCTCACCGGCACGACCTCGCCCGACGACGTCGTGGTGCGCGTGTCGACGCGTGCCGAAGGGGCGGACGCTGTCCGGTCGGCGGTCGCCTTCGCGCGCGAGCTGTCCGCGGCGACCGCGGGTGCGGTCCGCTCCCGCCGGTGACGGGGCCGTCCACGGCCCTGCCGACGGCAGGCCTCGTGCTGCCGGACTACGGCGGCCTCTGCCTCGACGCGGTCCTGCCCGCCGCGGTCGAGGCGGTCGGCGTGACGTCGGACGCCCTGCCCGCCGGCGCGCGTGAGCGGCTCGGCGTCCCGACGGCCGAGCGCGTGTGCGTGGTGCTGGTCGACGGCCTCGGCCACCGCGCGCTCGTCGAGCGCGCCGGCCACGCACCGTTCCTGCGCCGACGGCTCGGCGAGACCCAGGTGCTCACGGCGGGCTTCCCGTCGACCACCGCCGCGTCGATGGGTCTCTTCGGCACCGGTCGCGGACCGGGGCGGACCGGGCTCGCGGGGTACACGGTGCGCAACCCCTCGACCGGCGGCCTGGCCAACCTGGTCTCGTGGGAGGGAGCGGGCGACCCCCGCACGTGGCAGCGCGAGCCGTCCCTCCTGGGGGTCGCGGCGACGTCGGGCGTGGCCGTGCGGTCCGTCGGTCCCGCGCGTTTCGCGGGGTCGGGGCTCACGGAGGCGGCACTGGGCGGTGCGCAGTACGTCGCAGCCGAGGGCCTGGCCGACCGCGTCGACACCACGGTCCGCGCGCTCGCGCGGCCCGGGCTCGTCTACCTGTACTGGGGAGAGGTCGACAAGGTGGGCCACCACCACGGGTGGCGCTCCCCGGAGTGGGGCGACGCGCTCAGCGAGCTGGACGCCGAGCTCGCACGACTCGTGCGGTCGGTCCCACGCGGGACGCTCGTCCTCGTGACGGCCGACCACGGTGGCGTCGACCTCGACCACGACGCGCTCGTCGACGTCGCGCACTCCCCGGTCCTGCGGGAGGACGTCGACCTGGTCGCGGGCGAGCCGCGTGCCGCGCACGTCCACGCGTCCTCGGGACGCGCGGACGCGGTGCTGGCCCGCTGGCGCGACCACCTGGGGGACCGCGCCGTCGTCGCGAGCCGGGACGAGGCGGTGGCCGCGGGCTGGTTCGGCGAGGTCGCACCGCACGTCCTGCCCCTGATCGGCGACGTCGTGGTGGCGTCCACGGGTCGCGGCGGCGTCGCGGACTCGCGCACGCAGACGCCGCAGTCGCTCCTGCTCAAGGGCGTGCACGGGTCGCTCACGCCCGAGGAGATGCTCGTCCCGCTCGTCGTGGTCGCCTAGGAGGATCGGTTGGCAGAGCTCGTCTTCTTCAGCGGGACCATGGACTGCGGCAAGTCCACGCTGGCGCTCCAGCTGGACCACAACCACGCCGCGCGCGGGCGCGGCGGCGTCATCTTCACGCGCAACGACCGGGCGGGGACGGACGTCCTGTCGTCACGGCTCGGCCTGCGCCACCCCGCGGTGGAGGTGACCGACGCGACCGACTTCTGGGAGGAGGTCGTCCGCCGCCGCAGCCGGGGGGACCGGGTCGACTACCTCGTCTGCGACGAGGCGCAGTTCTACACGCCGCACCAGGTCGAGCAGCTCGCCGCGCTCGTGGACGAGCTCGGCGTCGACGTCTTCGCGTTCGGGATCACGGCCGACTTCCGGACCCGGCTCTTCCCCGGCTCGGCACGGCTCATCGAGCTCGCGGACCGGGTCGAGGTGCTCCAGGTCATGTCCCTGTGCTGGTGCGGGGCCCGCGCCACGCACAACGCCCGCACGGTGCGAGGGGTCATGGTGGTCGAGGGCGAGCAGGTCGTCGTCGGCGACACGGGTGCCGCGACGGACGTGGGGTACGAGGTGCTGTGCCGACGTCACCACATGCGTCGGATGACGGTGGCCGCCGCGCGCGCGACGACGCAGGCGCCGGACACGCTCCCGTTCACGATGACCGACGACCCGGCCTGAGCCGTCGTCGGCTCACTCCGGCCGCGCGCCGAAGACGATCTCGTCCCAGCTGGGCACGCTCGCCCGGCCCCGACGTGCGCGGCTGCGGCCACCGCCGGCGACCCGCTCCTCGGCCGGCTTCTCGGGCTCCGCGGGTGCGATCGGCTCGTCCTCAGCCGCGGGCGGTGAGGCCTGCGCGGACACGTCGTCCTCGGTCGTCGACCGCCGCGGCTGCGCGGGCATCTCGAGCACCTGGGCGTCGGTCGCGAGGTCGGGCCGCGAGTGCGGCGGGTGCGCCGCCGGGATCGTCAGGTCGGGGTTGTCGAAGTCGAACGCGTGCTGCGGGCCGAAGCCCTCGAAGCCCTCGTCCTCGTCGTCGTGCTCGACCTCGAGGGGCTGCCGCACGCCGCGGCGACCCGTGAGGTCGTCGAGCAGCGCAGCGGTCTCCGCCGCGGGGTCGGGCTCGGGCTCGGGTTCCGGTGCGGGCGGCAGGTCCACCGACGCGAGCAGCGGTCGCAGGGCGGCGTCGACGTCGACGTCGGCGCCCGGGACCGCGGACAGGTGCCGGCGCGGGATGGGTCCGTCGTGCAGCTCGGTCTCGGAGAGCCACCGCGCCTCGTCGTCCTGCGCGCGCACCGAGCGCGTCGCCGCGTCGTAGGTCCAGCGGGCCGAGCGCGCCGTGCCCGAGACCTCGAAGCGGACCTCGACCGTCCAGCTGCCCGTGCCCGGACGGAAGGCGTCCCACGCGATGCTCTCGGCGCCGACGCCCCGCGTCGCGAGGCGGTCCGTCACCAGCTCACCGAGCACGGGCGCGCCCGGGTCGTGGCCGATGCGCGTCGCGCGTGCCTGGCCCGCGACGAACTCGCGCTCGGCGAGCACGGGCCCCTCGTAGCGCCGCACGAGCTCGACGGGCATGCCGGCGTCGGCGGCGACGTCCTCGGCCGGTGCGCCCGCGCGGATGCGCGCCTGGATCTCGCGCGGCGGCAGGGCTCCCGCGCGGTCGGCGCGGAGCTGCTCGAGCTGGGCGCGGTCGCGCCGCACCGCGGCCCGCAGCGCCTCGTCGATCCTGAGCCGGAACCGCTGTCCGTCCGATCCCTCGAGGACGACGTGCTCGCCGTCCTCGTGCAGGCCGACGAGAGTGAGCTCTCCCATGGCACCTCCTCCGGCGTCCAGGGTGCCACCTGCACGGGCCGGGTGCGGGGATGAGCCCCGGTGTGCCGCCTCCGGCCTCGCGGCCGTCGGGCAGGATGGGTCCCGTGCAGACGCGACCGCAGGACCTCGGACACCTGACCCCGGACGAGGTCGCGGGGCTGGCCGTGCTCGCCGAGCGCGCCGCGCGTGAGGCGGGTGCGCTCGTGCGGGGCGGGCGCCCGGACCGCGTCGACGTGTCGGCGACCAAGAGCAGCCCGGTCGACGTCGTCACGGAGATGGACCTCGCGTCCGAGCGGCTCCTCGTCGAGGTGCTGCTGGGCGAGCGTCCCGACGACGGCGTGCTGGGCGAGGAGGACGGCCTGCGCGCCGGGACGAGCGGCGTGACGTGGATCGTCGACCCGATCGACGGCACGGTCAACTACCTGTACGGGGTCCCGGCGTACGCCGTGAGCGTCGCCGCCGTCGTCGGCGCCCCGGACCCCTCGACGTGGACCGTCGTGGCCGGGGCCGTGCACGCGGTCCCGGACGGCCGGACGTGGACGGCCGCACGTGGGCACGGAGCGCGGCTCGACGGTCGGGTGCTCACGCTCGGCGAGCAGCGCCCGCTCGCGCAGAGCCTGTGCGGGACCGGCTTCGGGTACCGCGCCGAGCGACGACGCGCCCAGGCCCGCGTGCTCGGGCACGTGCTGCCGCTCGTGCGCGACATCCGCCGGATCGGTTCCGCGGCGATGGACCTGTGCTCGGTCGCGTCGGGCCAGCTCGACGTGTACTACGAGCGCGGCCTCAACCCGTGGGACCTCGCTGCGGCCTCGCTCGTCGCCGAGGAGGCCGGGGCGGCGGTGGTCGGGCTGCGCGGCTCGCGTGCGGGGACGGCGATGACGGTGGCAGGTCACCCGGACACGGTGCCGGCCCTGGTCGAGGTCCTCGAGGCGGCCGGCGCCGACTCCGACGAGCCGGCCTGACCCGCCTCGCTCCCTCGCGGCGGGGCCGCGTCCGGGTGGCGGCGCCCGTTCCCGGACGGGTTCGCGTCCGCCCGGGGGATGGTGCACAATCCCCTCGCCGTCGGACGCGGGAACAACGAGCGTGCGCCGAGCATTGAGTACGTACCGACGTCGACACCCAGGGTCGACGCACCCGACGCACGGAGTGTGAACACCTCGATGGCAACCGACTACGACGCCCCGCGCAAGACCGACGAGGACCTCAGCGAGGACTCGCTCCAGGAGCTGCAGGCGCGACGTTCCGACAAGAACTCGGGCGTGGTCGACGAGGACGAGACGGAGGCCGCCGAGGGCTTCGAGCTCCCCGGCGCCGACCTGTCCGGCGAGGAGCTCTCGGTCCGTGTCCTGCCCCGCCAGGCGGACGAGTTCACGTGCTCGAGCTGCTTCCTCGTCCACCACCGCAGCCAGCTGGCGAGCGAGAAGAACGGTCAGCCGATCTGCTCGGAGTGCGCCGCCTGACGGCGCTGCTCGGCGACCAGCGCCGCACGCAGGTCCTCGGGCCGGCGTGAGGAGACGAGCCACGTCGGCGTGGGGTCCGCCGGGTCCGTGACGGGGACCTCGACCGCGCCGGCGACCCACGACCTGAAGCACGCGTAGGCCCGGGCGTCCGAGCCCGGGCCGAGCGCCTGGCGGACGCCGTCGCGGTCCAGCACCGCCGGCACACCCAGCAGCCCGACCGGGATGTGCGCACGTCCCGCGCGCAGGACGCCCTCCGCGACGCGCACCCGTGGCGCGGTCACCGCCACCAGGACGACGCCGACGACGGCCGTCGCCCCCGCCACCGCCACCGCGAGCCGCGGCTCGACGGGCAGCAGCGCGACGAGCACGACGGCCGCGAAGCCGAGCATCGCCGCCCACCCGCCCGGGCCGGGCCAGAGCCGCTCGTCGTGCGTGGCGGGGCCCCCCGTGGTGGTCCCCGTTCGCGGGTCCTGCGGGCGCTGCGGGTCTGCGGACGACATGCACCGATCATCCCACCGGGCGCGAGTGGCCCGCCGGTAGGGTCTGCGGGTGCCCGAGCCCGTGCCCACGCGACCTACGCGACCCACGCCGCCCTCGCGACCCACGCCGCCCTCGCCCGACGACGTCGACGTCCTCCTCGTGCTGCTCGAGGACGACCTGCCCGTCCCGACGTACGCCCACCCGGGTGACGCCGGGGCCGATCTGGTCACCCGGGTCGACGTCGAGCTCGCGCCCGGGGAGCGCGCGACCGTGCCCACGGGCGTGTCGATCGCGTTGCCTGCGGGGTACGCCGCCTTCGTGCTGCCGCGCTCGGGGCTCGCCGCGCGGCACGGGCTCACGGTGGTCAACGCGCCCGGCACGGTGGACGCGGGCTACCGCGGCGAGATCGCGGTCACGCTCCTCAACACCGACCGTCAGCAGCCGGTCGTGCTCCGGCGCGGCGACCGGATCGCCCAGCTCGTGGTGCAGCGCGTCGAGCACGTGCGCTTCGTCCGCGCCGAGCGTCTGCCCGGGTCGCACCGGGGCACCGGCGGGCACGGCTCGAGCGGCGGCTGGACCGCCCCGGGCGAGTAGGACCTTGTCGGGGACGGCGTCTACTGTCGTCCCAGGAGGACAACCGATCAGGAGGCAGGACGCGTGGGCTTGTTCGGGCGAGGCAAGCGGTCGGACGTCGACGTCGAGGCGAGGGCCGAGGACGTCGCCGACGACGCCCCCGGGGGCACCGCGCCGGTGCGCGAGCGCGGGCCGTGGGACGTCAGCGAGGTGCCCGACCGCGGCCGCCGGGTCGACCTGGGCCCGCTGTGGCTCCCCGGTCGCGACGGCATGGAGCTGCGCATGGAGCTCGAGAAGACGTCGCAGATCGTGACGGCGGCGGCGGTCTCCCTCAACGGCTCGGCGCTGCAGCTCCAGGTGTTCGCGGCGCCGCGGACCGAGGGGATCTGGGACGAGATCCGCGCCGAGATCGCCGACTCCGTCGCCAAGCAGGGCGGCTCGGCCGACGACGTCCCGGGCCCGTTCGGCCGCGAGCTGCTCGCGCGCGTCCCGGTCCGGACGGCCGAGGGGCGCACGGGTCACCGCCCGGCACGCTTCATCGGCCACGACGGCCCGCGGTGGTTCCTGCGGGGCGTCCTGACCGGCCGGGCCGTCGTCGAGCCGGGTGCCGCGCAGGAGCTCGAGGACGTCTACGCGGACGTGGTCGTGGTCCGGGGCGACGAGGCCCGTGCCCCCCGTGAGCTGCTGGCCCTCACCGTGCCCGGCGCGCGCCGCGTCGCAGCACCCACGCCGGCCGTGCCCGACCCGCTCACGCGCGGGCCCGAGATCACGGAGATCCGCTGATGGCCGCGTCGCGCGGGGAGCGCCTGCGCGAGGTGCTGCGGTCGGCCACGGCCAACCGCGCCGAGTTCGAGGCGTCGCAGGAGCGTCGCAAGGCCGTGCGCGTCGGCTGCACGACCGTCGCCGCCGTGCAGGACCGCCGCCGCGCGTCGGTCGCCGGCGTCCTGCGGAGCGTGACCCTGCGGGCCCGTGAGAACGTGCCGGCGCTCGAGGCCGAGCTGTTCGACGGCACGGGCAGCCTGCGCGTCGTGTGGCTCGGGCAGCGTCGGATCGCAGGGATCGAGCCCGGACGCCGTGCGCGCATGGAGGGTCTCGTCTGCCTGAGCGACGGCCGCCCGACGATGTACAACCCGCGCTACGAGCTCGAGGGACGACATGCCGGCTGACGCGCGCGACGCGCGGTCGGACCGGGCCGCCGCGGGGTCACCCCCGGCGCCGGCCGATGAGCCGGCCGAGGACGTGCGCGCCGACGCCGCGGCGACCGGTGGCGTGCGGAGCATCCTCGGCGAGGAGTTCTCGCTCGTCGACGCGGTCGGCGGCGTACGAGGTCTGGTCGAGTCGGTCCTCCCGGGCCTCGTCTTCGTCGTCGTCTTCGTCGCGACGCGCGACCTCGTGCCCTCGCTCGTCGCCGCCTCGGTGGCGGCGCTCGGCGCGGTGGTGCTGCGCCTCGCGCAGCGCACCCCGGTCACTCAGGCGCTGTCCGGGGTGCTCGGGATCGCGGTCGGCGTCGTGTGGGCGCTGACGACGGGCCGGGCCGAGGACTTCTTCGCCGGTGGGCTCCTGGTCAACGTGGCGTACCTGGTCGGCACAGCCGTGTCAGCCCTCGTCGGGTGGCCCGTCGTGGGCGTCCTCGTCGCGCTCCTGCGGGGCGAGACGATGCGGTGGCGCACCGACCCGGAGCTCAGCGGGCTCCGGCGCCGGTACGCGTGGGCGACCTGGCTGTGGGCCGCGATGTTCGCGCTGCGCCTGGTGGTCCAGGTGCCGTTCTACCTCGCGGGTGACGTCGCGTCGCTCGGGACTGCGAAGCTGGCGATGGGCCTCCCGCTGTTCGCGGTCGTCCTCTGGCTCACCTGGCTGCTGGTCGGGCCACGAGCAACCCGTGCAGAGCATCGAGATCGGCGTCCGACCCCGCCACGATGAGCAGCTCGTCGCCCACCTCGAGCGTGTCGTCGGGGCTCGGCGCGAGGGGTCGGCCGCTGCGCACGATCGCGGCCAGGACGGTGTCGGGCGGCCAGGTGACGTCGCCGACCCGTGTGCCCTCGAGCTCGGACCCCTCGGGCAGCGTCAGCTCGAGGATGTCCGCACCGGACTGGTGGAACGAGAAGATCTTGACGAGGTCACCGACGGCGACGGCCTCCTCGACCATCGCGGTCATGATGCGTGGCGTCGAGACGGCGACGTCGACGCCCCACCCCTCGTCGAACATCCACTCGTTCTTCGGGTTGTTGACGCGGGCCACCGTCCGGGGGACGCCGTACTCGGTCTTGGCGAGGAGCGAGACGACCAGGTTCACCTTGTCGTCGCCCGTCGCGGCGACGATGACGTCGCACTCGTCCACTCGGGCCTGCGACAGCGTCGAGAGCTCGCACGCGTCCGCGAGCAGCCACTCGGCGTCGGCCACCGACGCCACGCGCATGGCGCTCGGCTGCTTGTCGACGAGCATCACCTCGTGGTCGGATGCCAGCAGCTCGCGGGCGATCGACCGGCCGACGGAGCCGGCCCCCGCGATGACGACGCGCATCAGTCCTCCTTCGGCGGGACGTGGGTGAGGACCCGCTCGACGCGCGGGACGTCGGTCGCCTCGACCATGACATGGACGAGGTCGTGCTCCTGCAGCACGGTGTCCGCCCCCGGGAGCATGCCGTCGCCGAAGCGCGTCAGGTACGCGACCCGCGCACCCGTCGCGGCCTCGAGCGCAGCGACGGGCAGGCCGATCCAGCCGGGGTGGACGTCCATCTGGGCCATGACGACGCGCCCGGACGCGTCGCGGAACTCGTCCGTGGCCCCCATGGGGAGCATGCGCCGCAGCACCTGGTCCGCCGTCCACCGCACCGTCGCGACCGTCGGGATCCCGAGCCGCTGGTAGATCTCGGCACGGTGCGGGTCGTAGATCCGTGCGACGACGTTGTCGACGCCGAACGTCTCGCGCGCGACGCGCGCGGCGAGGATGTTCGAGTTGTCGCCGTCGGAGACCGCGGCGAACGCGTAGGCGTCCTCGACCCCCGCCTGCAGGAGCGTCTCGCGGTCGAACCCGAGGCCGGTCACGCGGCGGCCGCTGAACTCGCTCTCGAGCCGGCGGAAGGCGTCCGGGTTCTGGTCGATGACAGCGACCGAGTGGCCGCGGTTCTCCAGGGACTGGGCGAGGGTCGCGCCGACCCGGCCGCACCCCATGATGACGAAGTGCACGAGGGGACACGCTACCCCTGCGGACCTGCTGGTGCGTGCGCCCGGGCGGTCGGGCCTAGCATGGACCTCCGTGTCAGACGTCGCCGACGCCGCCAAGCGTCTGCTGCTCGGTCGGCCTGTCCAGACCGAGCAGCTGCAGCACACCCTGCTCCCGAAGCGGATCGCCCTCCCGGTGTTCGCGTCGGACGCCCTCTCGTCGGTCGCGTACGCGCCCGACGAGATCCTCCTGACCCTCGCGATCGCGGGGCTCGCGGCGACCACGTTCTCGCCGCTGGTCGGCCTCGCCGTCGTCGTCGTCCTCGTCGTCGTGGTGCTGTCCTACCGCCAGAACGTGCACGCGTACCCGTCCGGCGGGGGCGACTACGAGGTCGCGACCGTCAACCTCGGTCCGCGGGCCGGCGTCGGCGTCGCGAGCGCGCTCCTGGTCGACTACGTGCTCACGGTGGCCGTCTCGATCTCCTCGGGTGCGCAGTACGCGGCGTCGGCCATCCCGGCGCTGCGCGGGCACGAGGTCGCGGTCGCCGTGTCGCTCGTGACCCTCCTCACGGTCCTGAACCTGCGCGGCGTGCGCGAGTCCGGGCGGCTCTTCGCGATCCCGACCTACCTCTTCATGGGCGCGGTCGGCCTCACCGCGGCCGTGGGGGCGCTGCGGCACGTCACGGGCACGCTGCCCCCCGCCGAGAGCGCGGCGCTCCAGGTGCTGCCGGAGTCGGGCTTCGACCAGGGGCTCGTGGGGATCGCCGGCGGGTTCCTCGTGCTGCGCGCGTTCGCGTCCGGGTGCGCGGCCCTGACCGGCGTCGAGGCGATCAGCAACGGCGTGCCCGCGTTCCGCAAGCCCAAGAGCCGCAACGCCGCGACGACCCTCGCGCTCCTCGGGGGCCTCTCGATCACGTTCATCATGTCGATCCTGCTGCTCGCGCAGGCGACGGGCGTCCACTACGTCGAGTTCCCCGCCGAGCAGCTCCTGCGCGACGGCGTCCCGGTCGGCGAGGACTACGTGCAGGACCCGGTCCTCGGCCAGCTCGCGCAGGCGGTGTTCAGCGGCTTCCCGCCCGCGTTCTTCGTCGTGTCGGCCGTCACGGGTCTCATCCTCGTGCTGGCGGCGAACACGGCGTTCAACGGGTTCCCGGTGCTCGGGTCGATCCTCGCGCGCGACGGGTACCTGCCGCGACAGCTGCACACGCGCGGTGACCGGCTCGCGTTCTCCAACGGGATCATCTTCCTGGCGGTCGGGGCGATCGTCCTCATCTACGCCTTCGACGCCCAGGTCACGCGGCTCATCCAGCTCTACATCGTGGGCGTGTTCGTCTCCTTCACGCTGTCGCAGCTGGGCATGGTCAAGCACTGGAACCGCGCGCTGCGCACCGAGCCCGACCCGCAGCGCCGCTCGACGATGGTGCGGTCGCGCGCGATCAACGCGGTCGGCCTCGCGCTGACCGGGACCGTGCTCGTCGTGGTGCTCGCGACGAAGTTCACGCGCGGCGCGTGGATCGCGATCCTCGCGATGGCGTTGGTCTTCGTCGTCATGCAGGGCATCCGCCGCCACTACGACGCGGTGAGCAAGGAGCTCGCGCTCGGCGAGGACGTCGGCGCGGCCCGTGCGCTGCCCAGCCGCGTGCACGCGATCGTCCTCGTGTCGCGGCTGCACAAGCCGACGATGCGGGCCCTCGCCTACGCGCGCGCGACGCGGCCGTCGACGCTCGAGGCGCTCACGGTGTCCGTGGACGCGGCGGACTCCGTGCAGCTGCGCGAGCAGTGGGAGGAGCTCGACATCCCCGTCCCGCTCAAGGTGCTCGACTCGCCGTACCGGGACCTGACGCGTCCCGTGGTCGGCTACGTGAAGTCCGTCCGGCGGCAGAGCCCGCGCGACCTGGTGGTCGTGTACGTGCCCGAGTACGTCGTCGGCCGGTGGTGGGAGCAGCTGCTGCACAACCAGAGCGCGCTGCGGATCAAGAACCGGCTGCTGTTCACACCGGGCGTCATCATCGCGTCGGTGCCGTGGCAGCTGCGGTCGTCGGAGGTCGTGACGGGCAAGCCGGTCGTCGACGGCGCGACCGCCGTGCCGCCCCCGCAGGAGCCGGCGCCCGCCGCGCCGCACGACCGGACCCCGGAGGGCCCCAGGTGACCCCAGCACCCGACCGCACCGAGCAGCCCCTCGTCACCCTCGAGGTGGGTCCGCCCGCCCACGGCGGCCACTGCGTCGCCCGGCACGAGGGGCGCGTCGTGTTCGTGCGGCACGCCGTCCCCGGCGAGGTCGTCCGTGCCCGGCTCACCGATGCGGGGGAGCAGGCGCGCTTCTGGCGCGCCGACGCGGTGGAGGTCGTCGAGGCGTCGCCCGACCGCGTGCCGTCGGCATGGCCGGAGGCCGGGCCCGGCGGTGTCGGCGGCGGCGAGCTCGCGCACGTCTCGCCCGCGGGCCAGCGCCGGTGGAAGGCGACGGTGGTGGCCGAGCAGCTCCGGCGCCTCGCCCGGCTCGACCTCGACGTCGACGTCGAGGCGGCACCCGGCGACGAGGAGACGGGTGGGCTCGCGTGGCGCACCCGGATCGAGCTCGTCACCGACGCCGAGGGCCGGGCCGGGATGCACCGGCACCGCTCGCACGACGTCGTCCCCCTCACCTCCATGCCGCTCGCCACGGACGCGCTCACCGAGCTCGGGCTGCTCGGGCGGCGGTGGCCCGAGGGCGTGCGCGTGACCGCGGTGGCCCCGGTGGGCGGGGACCGGCCGCTCGTGCTCGTCGACGGGAGGCCGTGGGGCCGGCACGGCGAGGACACGCGCCCGACGGCACGGACGTCCGTGCGCGAGGTCGCGACGGTCGCCGGGCGAGAGCACACCTGGCGGGTCGCGGGGGACGGGTTCTGGCAGGTCCACCGGGCGGCACCGACGACGCTCGCGAATGCCGTCGTCGACGCCGTGGCGGGCCGCGAGGGCGCCACGGTCGTCGACCTGTACGCCGGAGCCGGGCTGTTCACCGTGCCGCTCGCGCACTCCGTCGGTGCGCAGGGCCGCGTCGTCGCCGTCGAGGGCGACTCGCGTGCGGTGCGGGACGCGCGGCGGAACGTGCACGCCCTCGACGGCGTCGAGCTCCACCTGGGGCCCGTCGCCGATGTCCTGGCCGGGGGAGCCGTCGCGCGTGCGGACGTCGTGGTCCTCGACCCGCCGCGGGTCGGCGCGGGCCGCGTCGTCGTCGACCGCGTCGCGGCGCTCGACCCGGACCGGGTGGTCTACGTCGCGTGCGACCCGGCGGCCTTCGCGCGCGACGTCGCGTACCTGGGCGAGCGTGGCTGGTCGCTCACGTCGGTGCGCGCGTTCGACCTGTTCCCGATGACGCACCACGTGGAGTGCGTGGGCGTGCTCGACCGCGCCTGACCTCCCCGACCGACGGCCCGGGCGCTCGCGGCGCGGGGGGCGAGCGGACCACGGCGTGGGCCGGTCCCGCACCGGCCGTGCCCGTGGTCTACGATGTATCTTGACGTCGAGATATCTGGCCCGGCACACCGCCGTCGGTAGCCTGGTCGCCAGAGGACGCGTCCCGCGCGGGCGCCGACGCCCTACCGCACCACCACTCGTGAGGAGCCACCGTGAGCAGCGTCGACACGTTCCGGTCCAAGGGCACGCTGGAGGTCGGTGACGCCTCCTACGAGGTGTTCCGACTCTCGGCCGTGCCGGGCCTGGAGCGCCTCCCCTTCAGCCTCAAGGTCCTGGCCGAGAACCTCCTGCGCACCGAGGACGGGGCCAACGTGACAGCCGACCACGTGCGCGCGATCGCGTCGTGGGACCCGGCCGCCGAGCCGAGCACCGAGATCCAGTTCACGCCCGGGCGCGTCGTCATGCAGGACTTCACGGGCGTGCCCTGCGTCGTCGACCTCGCGACCATGCGCGAGGCCGTCGCCGAGCTCGGCGGCGACCCCGCACGGATCAACCCGCTCGCACCCGCCGAGCTCGTGATCGACCACTCGGTCCAGATCGACGTCTTCGGTCGGCAGGACGCGTTCGAGCGCAACGTCGAGCTCGAGTACCAGCGCAACCGCGAGCGGTACCAGTTCCTGCGCTGGGGCCAGACCGCGTTCGACGACTTCAAGGTCGTCCCGCCCGGCACGGGCATCGTCCACCAGGTCAACCTCGAGTACCTCGCCCGCGGCGTCATGACGCGCGAGGTCGACGGCGTGCTCCGGGCGTACCCCGACACGTGCGTCGGCACCGACTCGCACACCACGATGGTCAACGGGCTCGGCGTGCTCGGCTGGGGCGTGGGCGGGATCGAGGCCGAGGCCGCGATGCTCGGCCAGCCCGTGTCGATGCTCATCCCGCGCGTCGTGGGCTTCAAGCTCAGCGGCAGCATCCCCGCGGGCGTGACCGCCACCGACGTCGTGCTGACGATCACGCAGCAGCTCCGCGAGCACGGCGTCGTCGGCAAGTTCGTCGAGTTCTACGGCGCGGGCGTCGCCGAGGTCCCGCTCGCGAACCGCGCGACGATCGGCAACATGAGCCCGGAGTTCGGCTCGACGTGCGCGATCTTCCCGGTCGACGACGTGACGCTCGACTACCTGCGGCTCACGGGGCGTCCCGACGCCCAGGTCGCGCTCGTCGAGGCGTACGCCAAGGAGCAGGGTCTCTGGCACGACCCGACGTCGGCCGACTACGTCGAGCCCGTGTTCTCCGAGTACCTCGAGCTCGACCTGTCGACGGTCGTCCCGTCGATCGCGGGCCCGAAGCGTCCCCAGGACCGGATCGAGCTCACGGCGGCGAAGGAGTCGTTCGCGACGTCCATCCTCGACTACGTGGGCGACGACGAGGCCGCGGCGTTCAGCGGGCTCGACGAGTCCGTCGCGGAGACGTTCCCCGCGTCCGACCCGATCGCCGCGGGCGAGCACTCCGACTCCTCGGACGCCCCCGCGCACGTCGCCGGCGGTGACGCCGCGAGGCGGCCCCACAAGCGTGTGCCGTTCACGACGGCGGACGGCACCGAGACCGAGCTCGACCACGGCCACGTCGTCATCGCGTCGATCACGTCGTGCACCAACACGTCCAACCCGTCGGTCATGCTCGCGGCGGCGCTGCTCGCGAAGAACGCCGTCGCCAAGGGCCTCACGGTCAAGCCGTGGGTCAAGACGTCGATGGCGCCCGGCTCGAAGGTCGTGAGCGACTACTACGAGAAGGCCGGCCTGTGGCCCTACCTCGAGAAGCTCGGCTTCCACCTCGTGGGCTACGGCTGCGCGACCTGCATCGGCAACTCGGGCCCCCTGCCCGAGGAGGTCTCGGCGGTCGTGAACGACCACGACCTGTCGGTCGTCTCGGTGCTCTCGGGCAACCGGAACTTCGAGGGCCGGATCAACCCCGACGTGAAGATGAACTACCTCGCGTCGCCGCCCCTGGTCATCGCGTACGCGCTCGCCGGGACGATGGACTTCGACTTCGAGTCCGAGCCGCTCGGCACCACCGAGGCGGGCGAGCCGGTCTTCCTCCGCGACATCTGGCCCGCGCCGCAGGAGGTCCAGGCGACCATCGACCGGTCGATCGACTCGGCGATGTTCACGAAGGACTACGCGGACGTGTTCGCGGGGGACGAGCGGTGGCAGACGCTGCCGACGCCCGAGGGCGACACCTTCGCCTGGGACGCGTCGTCGACCTACGTCCGCAGGCCCCCGTACTTCGAGGGCATGGGCACCACGCCCGAGCCCGTCGAGGACATCGCCGGGGCCCGCGTGCTCGCGAAGCTCGGCGACTCGGTCACGACCGACCACATCAGCCCGGCCGGCTCGATCAAGGCCGACAGCCCCGCGGGCCGGTACCTGGCCGAGCACGGCGTCGAGCGCCGTGACTTCAACTCGTACGGGTCGCGTCGCGGCAACCACGAGGTCATGATCCGCGGCACCTTCGCCAACATCCGGCTGCGCAACCAGCTCGTGCCGGGGGTCGAGGGCGGCGTCACGGTGAACCACCTGACGGGTGAGCAGACGACGATCTACGACGCGTCGGTCGCGTACGCCGAGGCCGGCGTCCCGCTCGTCGTGCTGGGCGGCAAGGAGTACGGCTCGGGCTCCTCGCGCGACTGGGCGGCCAAGGGCACGCGCCTCCTCGGCGTCCGCGCGGTGGTCGCCGAGAGCTTCGAGCGGATCCACCGCTCGAACCTCATCGGCATGGGCGTCCTGCCGCTGCAGTTCCCGGCTGGGGAGTCGGCCGACTCGCTCGGCCTCGACGGCACCGAGACGTTCGACGTCAGCGGCGTCACGGCTCTCAACGAGGGCACCACGCCGTCGACGGTCGCGGTGCGCGCGACCAAGGGCGACGGATCGGTCGTCGAGTTCGACGCCGTCCTGCGGATCGACACCCCCGGCGAGGCGGACTACTACCGCAACGGCGGCATCCTGCAGTACGTGCTGCGGTCGCTCGTCGCCTCCTGACGGACCACCGGGGACGCCCCGTGCCGCTCGTGCGGCGCGGGGCGTTCCCGTGCGCGGGCCGGTGTGGCACGGTCGGTGCATGGCACGCGACGAGCCCGTGACGCGCGAGAACGACGGCGACGTCGCCGCGTTCCTCTCCTCGGTCCCCGACGAGCGGCGGCGCGCCGACGCGCTCGCGCTCCTGCCCCTCATGGAGCGCGCGACGGGGCAGCCGCCGAGGCTCTGGGGGACGTCGATCGTCGGCTTCGGCCGGTACCACTACACGTACGCGACGGGCCGCGAGGGAGACGCCGCGGCGACGGGGTTCTCGCCGCGCAAGGGGAGCCTGACGATCTACTTCCCCATGGGCTTCGACGACCTCCAGGACGACCTGGCGCGCCTCGGACCCCACACCACCAGCGTCTCGTGCCTGTACCTGAAGCGGCTCGACGACGTGGACCTCGACGTGCTCGAGGGCATGGTGCGCCGCGGGTACCGACAGGCCCTGGATCACGTCTGGGCCTGACGTGCCGCCTGGCCGCGCACGCTCACGGATCGGGCCCACGTCACACGGGCGCGGAGACCGTCCTGGTGCGGTCCCACGGCTCGGTCCAGCCGAGCGCGTCGAAGAGACCGTCGAGCACGTGAGCCGTGAAGCCCCAGACGACGTGGTCCGCGACCAGGAAGGCCGGGCCGCGGTAGGTGGACCCGGCGCGGCTCAGCGTCGCCGTGCGGCGGTTCTCGGGGTCGAGGAGGTCGGCGACCGGTGCGCGGAAGACCGTCGCCGACTCGCCGTGGTCGACGACCGCGACGGCCGACGGCGAGCGCCACCACGCCAGCACGGGTGTCACGACGTGGTTGCTCACGGGGACGGGGACCGCGGCCAGCGTGCCGAGCACGTCGACGCCCGCGGGGTCCAGACCCGTCTCCTCGGCCGCCTCGCGCAGCGCCGCGCCGACCGGGCCGTCGTCGTCGGGGTCGAGCCGCCCGCCCGGGAAGGCGACCTGGCCCGCGTGGTGCGAGAGGGTCGCCGCACGCCCGACGAGCAGCACGTCGAGGTCCTCCGCGACGGCCGAGTCGTGGTGGCGCGCCGGCACCGCGTCGAGGACGCCGAACAGGACGAGCACGGCCGCGGGGCGTGCGTCGTCCTGGGTGGCCGGGCGGACCGGCCGCACGCGGGCGCCCGTCGTCACGAGCCGCTCGAGGGCGGCACGCGCCGCGGTGGTGCCGGTCACCGTCACCAGCCCGCGGGGAGGGGTCGGCCCTCCTCGTAGCCGGCGGCGGACTGGACGCCGACGACGGCGCGCTCGGCCAGCTCGGCGAGCGTGCGCGCTCCCGCGTAGGTGCATGCGCTGCGCAGACCCGAGGTGATCTGGTCGAGCAGGTCCTCGACGCCCGGGCGCTGGGGGTCCAGGTACATCCGCGACGACGAGATGCCCTCCTCGTACAGCGCCTTGCGGGCGCGCTCGAAGGGCGAGCCCCCCCGGGTGCGGGCCGCGACCGCACGAGCGGACGCCATGCCGAAGCTCTCCTTGTACAGGCGTCCGTCGCCGTCCCCGTGCAGGTCGCCGGGGGACTCGTGCGTGCCTGCGAACCACGAGCCGACCATGACCTGGCTGGCACCGGCGGCGATCGCCAGCGCCACGTCGCGGGGGTGCCGCACGCCGCCGTCGGCCCACACGTGGGCCCCGAGCCGCCGCGCCTCGGCCGCGCAGTCCAGGACCGCCGAGAACTGCGGCCGCCCGACGGCGGTCATCATGCGCGTCGTGCACATCGCGCCCGGGCCGACGCCCACCTTGACGACGTCGGCGCCCGCCTCGACGAGGTCGCGCGTGCCCTCGGCGGTCACGACGTTGCCCGCGACCACGGGTACGTCGGGGGACAGGCTGCGCACCGCGGCGAGCGCGTCGAGCATGCGGCGCTGGTGGCCGTGCGCGGTGTCGACCACGAGCACGTCGACGCCCGCGTCGAGCAGTGCCGCCGCCTTGGCGCGGACGTCGCCGTTGATGCCCACCGCGGCACCGACGCGCAGACGCCCCTGGTCGTCGACCGCAGGCGCGTAGACCGACGACCTGAGCGCGCCCGTGCGCGTCAGCACACCCACGAGCCGTCCGGCGTCGACGACGGGCGTGAAGCGACGGCGCGACTGGTGGAGCCGGTCGAAGGCCGCCTCGAGGCCGCCGTCCCCGCTCAGCACGTCGGCCTCGACCACCGTCGGGTCCGGCGTCATGACCTCCGACACCTGCGTGAAGCGGTCGACACCCTGGCAGTCGGCCTCGGCCACGACGCCGACGGGCCGGCCGTCGTCGACGACGACCGCCGCGCCGTGCGAGCGCTTGCCGATGAGCGTCAGCGCGGTGTGCACGGTGTCCGTCGGCGCGACGACGACGGCGGTCTCGACGACGGTGTGACGGCTCTTGACCGAGGCGACGACGTCGGCGACGACGCCCGAGGGGATGTCCTGCGGCAGGATCGAGATCCCGCCGCGTCGCGCGACCGTCTCGGCCATGCGGCGCCCGGAGACCGCGGTCATGTTCGCGACGACGACCGGGATCGTCGTGCCCGTGCCGTCGGTGGTCGTGAGGTCGACGTCGAACCGGCTCGCGACCTCCGAGCGTGACGGGACGAGGAAGACGTCGCCGTAGGTGAGGTCGGACGCGGGCTGGTGGCCGGGCAGGAAGCGCATGCGACCAGCGTAGGTCGCAGCGCTTCCCGCCCGGGTACCGCCGCCGGGCCCGCCGCCCGGTCGTGCGCGGCGCCGGGCGCGGAGGGGCCGGGTGCTACTCCTTCACGGCCCCGGTGGTGACGTTCATGATCCGGCGTTGGAACACGAAGAACAGCACCGCGACCGGGATGGTCATCAGGGCGGCCGCCCCGAGCTTGAGCGGGAACTGGCTGCCCTGGCCGAGCCCGCCGGACGCGAGCTGCGCGACGCCCTTGGTGAGCGGGCTGAGGGCCGGGTCCTGCGCGGCCACGATGAAGTGCGACAGCTCGTTCCACGAACCCTGGAAGGACAGGATCACCAGGGTGACGAGCGCGGGCGTGGCCATGGGCAGCACGATCGACCAGTAGGTGCGGAACGGCCCGGCCCCGTCGATGCGCGCCGCCTCCTCGACGCTCCGCGGGATCGACTCGAAGAAGTTCTTCATGATGAAGATGCCGGCTGCGTCGGCCATGAGCGGCACGATCAGTGCGAGGAACGTGTTGTAGATGCCGAGCTGGTTGAGCACGAGGAACTTCGGGATGAGGAGCACGACGCCGGGCACGGCCATCACCGCGACGAGCAGCGCGAACACGACGCCGCGGCCGCGGAAGCTCAGCCGCGCCAGCGCGTACCCCGCGAGCGAGTTGATGAAGACCCGCCCCAGGGTGACCAGGACCGTCACGATGACGGAGTTGCGGAACCACACCGGGAAGTCGGACCGCAGGAAGAGCTCCTGGTACGCGGCGGTCGTCCACGTGCCCGGGACAAGCGACAGCGGCGAGCCGACGGCCTCCGCCTCGCTCTTGAAGGACGTCGCGACCTGGACGAGGAACGGGTAGATGTAGACGACCGCGATGACGACGAGCGTCGTGTAGACGAACGCGGTGCCGATGGTCCGACGTCGCGCGGAGCGGTCGGCACGGCGTCCCGCGCGGTCGCCCGGGGTCGCCTCGCGTGCCCGGGCGGGTGCGGGTCCGGTCGCGGCGCTCATCGCTGCGCCCCCGCCCCGGCGACGGCGCCGCTCTCGCCGCTGCGCGTCGTCAGGACGAACCGCTTGCGGCGCGGGACCGTGGTCCGCTCGCGCAGGACGATGCGCTGGACGATCGTGAAGAACACGATGATCGCGAAGAGCACGAACGCGATCGCGGCACCGCGGCCCCAGTCCTGCTGCTCGAAGGACGACTGGTACGACAGGTACGCCGGCGTGAGCGTGGTCTTCGCGGGGCCGCCCTGCGTCCCGGTGTAGATCTGGTCGAAGACCTGCCAGCACCCGATGAGACCCAGCGTGACGACCGTGAACAGCGTCGGGCGGAGCATCGGGAGGGTGACGAGCCGGAAGCGCTGCCACGGCGTCGCGCCGTCCATCATCGCGGCCTCGTCGATGTCGCCCGAGATCTGCTGGAGCGCGGCGATGAACAGCAGCATGAACGTGCCCGACGTCGTGAACACGGCCATCGTGATGAACACGCACATCGCGACGCTCGGCCCGGCCAGCCACTCCCACCACGTGATCCCGAGGAACCCGTTGCCCGTGAGCGCGGCCGGTCCCTGGTCGACGCCGAGCACGCCGAGGACCAGGTGCAGGACCCCCCGTGCGTCGGCGAACCAGTTGGGCCCGTCGGCGCTCAGGGCCTCCATGGCGCGGTTGACCGCGCCGGACGCCGAGAAGAGGAAGAGGAACAGCACGGTGATCGCGACCGAGCTCGTGACCGACGGGAAGTAGAACGCGGTGCGGAACCCCCCGCGACCGCGCAGCGCGGACCGGCTCACGAGCACCGCGAGGAACAGCGACAGCGCCGTCTGCAGCGGGACCACGAGCAGGACGTACCAGGCGTTGTTGCGCAGCGCGGTGCCGAAGTCCTGCGTGGCCAGCCCGCCCCCGGCGACCAGGCGCTCGTAGTTCTCGAGCCCGACGAAGCCGACGGTCGAGGCGAAGGGGCTCCCGCGCCCCGTCCAGTCCGAGACGCTGACCCACGCCGCCATGAGCACGGGGACCGCGAGGAACAGGCCGAGGATGGCGATCATCGGGGCGATGAACAGCCACCCCGCGACCGCCTCGCGGCCGCGGATCCCTGACCGACCGCGACGCGCGGGCTCCGGTCGAGGGGCACGCCCCGGTGCGCTGTGCCGCACCGGGGCGTCGTCGACGGCGGCCACGTCAGCCCGCCGAGTCCAGCGCGGCCTGCATGTTCTGCTGGACCGACGCGAGCATCGCCGCGACGTCGGCGGTCTCGAGGCCCTCGATCTGCCCGTTGAAGTCGGCGATGACCTCGGACGCGCCCTGGACGGTCGGCATCCCGGTCGCGAACTCGGCGCTCTCGACGAACGCCGCCTGCTCGGGGAACGACTCGCGGAACTGCTCGCCCGCGGACTCGACGGACGGCATGACGCCGAACGCCTCGGCGAACGCGAGCTGCTGCTCGGGGGCCGTCAGGTGCTCGACGAGCTGGACGGCGGCCTCCTGGTTCGGGCTGTCGGCCGCGATGCCCCAGCAGTTGGTGAACTGGAGCGTGCCCTGCCCCGCGGGCCCGGCGGGCAGCGGGACGACGGTGTACGGCGTGTCGGGGAAGTCGTTGCGCAGCGCGCCGACGATCCAGTTGCCCTCGATCGTCATCGCGGCGCGGCCGCTGCCGAACGCCTCGCCGCCCCAGCCGGAGTCGATCTCCGACGGGAACGCGAGCGAGCCGTCGACCAGCATCTGCTGGACGAGCTCGACGGCCTCGACGTTCTCGGGGCTGTCCGCGATCGCGGTCGTGCCGTCGTCGTCGACGAGCCCGCCGCCGGCCTGGGCCATGAACACCCCGAGGCGCTGGTACTCGGGACCGAACGACAGGCCGACCTGGTCGCCCGTCGTGAGGGTCTGGGCGACCGTGCGCAGTCCCTCCCAGTCCGTCGGCACGTCGGCGTCGGTGAGGCCCGCGGCGGCCCACGCGTCGGTGTTGATGACGAGGGCGAGCGTCGAGAAGTCCTTCGGCGCGCAGTAGAACTGGTCGTCGACCGTGAAGTTCTCGACCAGCGACGGGTAGAAGTCGTCGGCGTTGCCGAGCTGGTCGCCGTAGGGGTGCAGCGAGCCGTTCGCGACCCAGCCCGCGAGCTGGTCGGTGCTCGCGTAGAAGACGTCGGGCGGGCTGCCCGCGGCGAAGCCCTGTGCGAGCTCCTGGTTCAGGTCGCTCGCGACCCGGACGGATGCGTCGGTCCCGGACTCCTCGGCCCAGGCCTCGACGGCGGCGGTCACGGCGTCCGTCTCGGCGTCGCCGGACGAGCCGATGAGGACGGTGAGCGACCCGCCTCCGGCCCCGCCGTCCCCGGTCTCCTCGGTGCCGCCGCCCTCGGTGTCGTCGAAGCCCGAGCCGCCGCCGCACGCGGCGAGGCCGAGCGCTGCGACGGCGACCAGGGCGGGCAGTGCGGTGGTGCGTGCGGTGCGACGCATCGTCGTCTCCTTCGTCTCGGTCCCTCGACGGCGAGGGACCTGTGTGGTCGTGCGAGGGAGCGGCACGGGTGATGGCCGTGCCGGCGGGTCAGGGTGCGGGGACGCTCGAGGCCCGGACGGCGAGCGACGGGCTGAGCAGGACGTGGTGGTCGTCCGTCGCGGGCCGCGGCGAGGGGCCCAGCTGGTCGAGGAGGAGCTGCAGCGCGCGCACGGCCGCCTCGGTGAGCGGCTGCGCGACGCTCGTGAGCCCGACGGCCCGGGCGACGGGGGTGTCGTCGAAGCCGACGACGGCGACGGACGGGTCCGCCGCGTCGCGGCGCGTCGCGGCGAGCACGCCGAGCGCGAGCGAGTCGCTCGCGCAGACGAACGCCGTCGGTGCGGCGCCGTCGGGCGCGTCCAGCAGCGTCGCGGCCGCGTCCGCACCGTCCGCGACCGAGTCGGGGACGCCGACGTCCCACGCCGCCGCCTGGTGGGCGGCGACGCCCGAGGCGAGCACCGCGCGTCGCCACCCGCGGCGGCGGTCGTCGCCGGTGTCGGACCCCTCCGGCCAGCCCACGAACGCGATGCGGCGGTGACCGAGCTCCTGGAGGTGCTCGACCGCGGCGCGGGTCCCCGACGCGCCGTCGACGTCGACCCAGGCGTGCGACCGCCCGTCGGACGACGGCGGGTCCCACGGCCGCCCGAACGTCACGAACGGCACGCCGTGGTCCGCGAGCCACCGCGTCCGCGGGTCGCCGTGGTGCGTCGAGGTGAGGACGAACGCGTCGAGCTCGAGGGTGTCGAGCAGCTCGCCGTACTGCGAGATCTCGCCCTCGTCGTCGGGCGCGGTGAAGAGCATGACCCGGTACCCGCGCACCTGGGCGTGCTCGGTGAGGGCGTGCAGGAACTGGTCGAGCACCGCGCCGTTGATGCCGTCGACGGTCGGCTGCAGGCGCAGGCCGATGACGCGCGAGCGGCGCGTGCGCATCTGCCGCGCCGCGGAGTGGGGCCGGTACCCGACCTCCTCGATGACCTGGCGGACGCGCTCGAGGGTCTCGGGGCGGACGAGGTGCGGGGCGTTGAGGACGTTCGAGACGGTCTGCCGGGAGACGGCTGCGCGCTCGGCGACCGACTGCAGCGTCGGGCGTGCGTCCACGGGTGTCCTCCCGGAGTCCGGTCGGCGATGACCGGGGCTGTCGTTGGAGCGTTCAAATCGCGTAGTGTCGGTGCGAATTTGAACGTGCAAATCGGTAGGGACACCTTGTCCGGCGCGACCCGCGCTGTCAAGACGCACGGCGCCCCCGAGGGTCACGGGTCGATCACGGAACGAGGGAAGGGCCACCGATGGAGCTGCAGCCGCTTCTGCACGACCTGCTCGTCGCGACGAGCGCACCCACCCAGGCCTGGTCGTCGCCCGACGGGCAGGTCCGCGCGTCCGGTGCGCAGGGGCTCTACGAGGGCGACGTGCGCGTGCTGTCCCGCGCCGAGCTGCTCGTCGACGGCGTGCCTCCCGAGACGGTCGCGGCCGGGCCGGTCGGTGCAGGAGCCGACACGGTCGAGGTCGTCGCGCTCCTGCGCACCGTGGACGAGCCGGGGGCCGACCCCACGGTCCGCCTGCGGCGCACGCGCACGGTCCGACCCGGCGTCGTCGTGGAGCGGGTCACCCTGTCGGCCGCGACCGCCGGCGACGTCCGCGTGCCGCTCCGGCTCGAGCTGGCGTGCGACCTCGCGCCGATGCAGGCGGTCAAGGCGGGTCGGCGGACGGAGCCCTCGTCGGCGCGCGCCACGGCCGACGGCGTCGCGTGGGACGGGGCAGAGGTCGCCGTCCAGGTCGCCCTGCCGGGGGCGACGGTCGACGTGACCGATCCGACCGCACCCGTCGCGCGCTGGGACGTCGTGGTCCCCGCCGCGGGGACGGTCGTCGTCACGTGGGAGGTCCACGCCCGCGCGCAGGACGCGGTCGTGCTGCCGGCGCCGGGCCCGGCGCCGTGGTCGGTCCCAGACGTCACAGCCGACGACCGGCGCCTCGCGGCGCTCCTCGCGCGCGCCCTCGGCGACCTCGACGGGCTGCGGATGAGGGCGACGTTCGCCCCCGACGACCAGTTCCTCGCGGCGGGCGCGCCGTGGTTCCTGACGCTCTTCGGCCGGGACTCGCTCTGGGCGGCCCGCATGCTGCTGCCCCTCGGGACGGAGCTCGCCGGCGGCACGCTGCGGACGCTCGCGGCGCGTCAGGGCACCCGCGTCGACCCCGACACGGCCGAGCAGCCCGGCAAGATCCTGCACGAGGTCCGCGCGCACGAGCTCCCGCTCGGGGAGGGCGACCGGGCGCTGCCGCCGACCTACTACGGGACCATCGACGCCACGCCGCTGTGGCTGTGCCTGCTGCACGACGCGTGGCGGTGGGGGATGGACCCGGCCGAGGTCGAGGCGCTGCTGCCCGCCGCGGAGGCCGCGCTCGGGTGGATGGCCGAGCACGGCGACGCCGACGGCGACGGGCTGCTGGAGTACCACGACGAGGGCGGGCGCGGCCTGGCCAACCAGGGCTGGAAGGACTCCGGCGACTCCGTGCAGTGGCGCGACGGCCGGCTCGCGCGCGGACCGATCGCGCTGTGCGAGGTGCAGGGGTACGCCCACGAGGCGGCCCTCGCGGGTGCGGCGCTCCTCGACGCCTTCGCGCGCCCGGGCGCCGACCGCTGGCGCGCGTGGGCGGCCGACCTCGCCGACCGCTTCCGGGCCTCCTTCTGGGTGCGTGACGAGACCGGCCCGTACCCGGCCATCGCGCTCGACGCCGACAAGCGCCCGGTCGACTCGCTCACGAGCAACATCGGGCACCTCCTGGGAACGGGCATCCTCGACGCCGACGAGGAGCGCGTCGTCGCGCAGCGCCTCGCGGGCCCCGACATGGACTCGGGGTACGGCCTGCGCACGATGTCGACGCGCGAGGCCGGGTACTGGCCCCTGCGCTACCACGGCGGGTCCGTGTGGACCCACGACACCGCGGTCACCGTGCTCGGGCTCGTCCGCTCGGGGCACCGGGACGTCGCGGCCGGGCTCGTCGAGGGGCTCCTCGCGGCGGCCGCCGACCTCGGCTTCCGGCTCCCCGAGCTGCACGCGGGCGACGCGCGCGGGACCGTCCCCGCGGCCGTGCCGTACCCGGCGGCGTGCCGTCCGCAGGCGTGGTCGGCGGCATCCGCGGTCGCGCTGCTGACCGCCGTCCTCGGCCTCGAGTCGGACGTCCCGGGCGGGACGCTCCGCGTGGCGGGCTCGACGCCGTCGGTCGTCGGGGCGGTCCACGTCCGCGGCCTGCGCGTCGCCGGTGCGCCCCTCGAGGTCCGGACCGACCGCCACGGCGCGGTCGTCGCGGTCACGCTCGAGGGCGCGGACGGCGTGGCGATCGTGTGACGGTCCCGCGCGTGGCAGGGACCGGCCACGGCCACGCCCCGTACGATGGCCGGATGCCCATCCTGTCGCGGATCACCGGTCCCGCGGACCTGCGCGCGCTCGACGCCGACGAGCTCGAGGAGCTCGCGGGGGAGATCCGGGCGTTCCTCGTCGCGAGCGTCTCCCGCACAGGCGGGCACCTGGGTCCGAACCTGGGCGTCGTCGAGCTCACGCTCGCGCTGCACCGCGTCTTCGAGTCGCCGCGCGACACGATCGTGTTCGACACGGGGCACCAGTCCTACGTGCACAAGCTGCTCACGGGGCGGTCCGACTTCACCTCGCTGCGTCGGCGCGGCGGCCTGTCCGGCTACCCGAGCCGCACCGAGTCGGTCCACGACGTCGTCGAGAACTCGCACGCGTCGACCGCCCTCTCGTGGGCCGACGGCATCGCGAAGGCGTACGCGCTCCAGGGCGCGACCGACCGCCACGTCGCGGCGGTCATCGGCGACGGCGCGCTCACGGGCGGCATGGCGTGGGAGGCGCTCAACAACATCGCGACCGCGCAGGACCGCCGCCTCGTGCTCGTGGTGAACGACAACGGCCGGTCCTACGACCCGACGATCGGCGGCCTCGCGCACCACCTCGACACGCTGCGCACGACGCGCGGGTACGAGAACTTCCTCGCCTGGGGCAAGCGCACGCTGCGCCGCTCGGGCCCGCCCGGACGTCTCGCGTACGACGCGCTGCACGGCCTGAAGAAGGGCATCAAGGACGTCGTCGCGCCGCAGGGCATGTTCGAGGACCTCGGGATCAAGTACGTCGGCCCGATCGACGGGCACGACGTCGTCGCGACCGAGCAGGCGCTGCGGCGCGCGAAGGCCTTCGGCGGGCCGGTGATCGTCCACGTCATCACGGAGAAGGGCCGCGGCTACGTGCCGGCCGAGCAGGACGTCGCCGACCGGTTCCACGCCGTCGGGCAGATCCACCCCGAGACGGGGCTGCCCGTCGCGCCGTCGCGCTTCGGGTGGACGTCGGTCTTCGCGGACGAGATGGTCGCGATCGGCAGGCGGCGGTCGGACGTCGTCGCGATCACGGCCGCGATGCTCCAGCCCGTGGGCCTCGCCCCGTTCGCCGCCGAGTTCCCCTCGCGCGTCTTCGACGTGGGGATCGCCGAGCAGCACGCGGTGACCTCCGCCGCGGGCATGGCGTTCGCCGGCCTGCACCCCGTGGTCGCGGTCTACGCGACGTTCCTCAACCGCGCGTTCGACCAGGTCCTCATGGACGTCGCGCTGCACCGTGCGGGCGTGACGTTCGTGCTGGACCGCGCGGGCATCACGGGCGACGACGGCGCGAGCCACAACGGGATGTGGGACATGGCGATGCTGCGCGTCGTCCCGGGCCTGCGCCTGGCCGCGCCGCGCGACGAGCCGACGCTGCGCGACGCGCTGCGTGCGGCCGTCGACGTGGACGACGCCCCGAGCGTGGTGCGCTACCCCAAGGGCCCTCTGCCCGACGCGCTGCCCGCCATCGACGTCGTGGACGGCGTGGACGTGCTCGCCCGCGAGGACGGCGAGCGGCGCGTGCTGGTCGTCGGCGTCGGGCCGATGGCGCACACCGCGGTCGAGGTGTCTCGTCTGCTCGCGGCCGAGGGCGTGGGCAGCACCGTCGTGGACCCGCGCTGGGTCCTCCCGCTGCCGAGCGCGCTCGTCAAGCTCGCCGACGAGCACGACCACCTCCTCGTCCTCGAGGACGGGCTGGTCGAGGGCGGCGTCGGCGCGATGCTCGGGCAGCGCTGCACGGAGGCCGGCGTCGCGACGACGAGCACGAGCGTCGGCATCCCGCTCGGGTTCCTCGACCACGCGACGCGCGGGCAGATCGTGGAGGCGCTGCGCCTGCGCGCCGAGGACGTCGCGCACGACCTCCTCGTCGCCCTCCGCGCCCGCGGCTGACACGAGCCGCGCCCGGTCGCGCGCGACTGGATCCACCGTGCCCCGCGGGGTGGTCGGCGTGTGACGCACCTCACCGGGTGGGGGGAGAGGCGGACCCGAAGGTCCCAGGTCATCCCATGACCCGGGGGCCTAGCGTCGTGAGCACCAGCCCGACGCATCGAGGAGAACCCGATGGCCATCACGACCGACTCCGGACCGGCGACCACCCCTCGCCACGAGCCCGGCGACGCGTGGCACGGATACGTGAGCGGTCCGTGGCAGGACCGGATCGACGTCCGTGACTTCATCCAGCGGAACTACACGCCCTACACGGGTGAGGCGGACTTCCTCGCCGGCCCGACCGAGCGCACCACCGGCATCTGGCAGACGCTCGCGGCGATGTTCCCCGAGGAGCGGGCCAAGGGCGTCTACGACGTCGACCCCAGCACCCCGGCGTCCATCACGGCCCACGCGCCCGGCTACATCGACCAGGACAACGAGCTCGTCGTCGGTCTGCAGACCGACGCCCCGCTCAAGCGCGCGATCATGCCCTACGGCGGCTACCGCATGGTCGAGAACGCCCTCAAGACCTACGGCTACGAGCCCGACCCCGTGGTCCGCGACATCTTCACCAAGTACCGCAAGACGCACAACGACGGCGTCTTCGACGTGTACCCGCCCGACGTCCGCGCCGCGCGCTCGTCGCACCTCATCACGGGCCTGCCCGACGCCTACGGCCGCGGCCGCATCATCGGCGACTACCGCCGTGTCGCGCTCTACGGCGTCGACGCGCTGATCGACGCCAAGAAGGTCGAGCGCGCCGAGCTCGACATGGAGCGCTCGACCGAGGACGTGATCCGCGAGCGCGAGGAGATCGCCGAGCAGATCAAGGCGCTGGGCGAGCTCAAGCAGATGGCCGCCTCGTACGGCTTCGACATCTCGCGTCCGGCGGTGACGGCTCACGAGGCCGTGCAGTGGCTGTACTTCGCGTACCTCGCCGCGGTCAAGGAGCAGAACGGCGCGGCGATGTCGCTCGGGCGCACGTCGACGTTCCTCGACATCTACCTCGAGCGCGACATCGCGGCCGGCGTCCTCACCGAGGAGCGGGCCCAGGAGCTCATCGACGACTTCGTGATCAAGCTCCGCATCGTCCGGTTCCTGCGGACCCCGGAGTACGACGCGCTGTTCTCGGGCGACCCGACGTGGGTGACCGAGTCGATCGGCGGCCTCGGCGAGGACGGCCGCTCGCTGGTGACGCGGACGTCGTTCCGCTACCTGCAGACGCTGTACAACCTGGGCCCGGCGCCCGAGCCCAACCTCACGGTGCTGTGGAGCCACAAGCTCCCCGAGGGCTTCAAGCGCTTCTGCGCGCAGGTCTCGATCGACACGTCCGCGATCCAGTACGAGTCCGACGAGCTCATCCGGCCGTGCTGGGGTGACGACGCCGCGATCGCGTGCTGCGTCTCCGCGATGCGCGTCGGCAAGCAGATGCAGTTCTTCGGCGCCCGGGTGAACCTCGCCAAGGCGCTGCTGTACTCGATCAACGGCGGGCGCGACGAGATCTCGGGCAAGCAGATCGCCCCGGTCACCATGCCCGTCCAGGGCGAGGTCCTGCGCTACGACGACGTCTACGAGGCGTACGACCGCCTGACGGACTGGCTCGCGCAGACCTACGTCGACGCGCTCAACTGCATCCACTGGTCGCACGACAAGTACGCGTACGAGCGGATCGAGATGGCGCTGCACGACCGCGCGATCCTGCGCACGCTCGCGTGCGGCATCGCGGGCCTGTCGGTCGTGGCCGACTCGCTCTCGGCGATCAAGTACGCGACCGTGCGTCCCGTCCGGGACGAGACCGGGCTCGTCGTCGACTTCGAGGTCGAGGGCGAGTACCCGACGTACGGCAACGACGACGACCGGGTCGACGCCATCGCGGTCGAGCTCGTGCGCAGCTTCATGGAGAAGGTCCGCCGGCAGCCCACCTACCGCGGCGCGCTGCACACGCAGTCGGTGCTGACGATCACCTCGAACGTCGTCTACGGCAAGCACACGGGGAACACCCCGGACGGGCGCCGCAAGGGCGAGCCGTTCGCCCCCGGCGCGAACCCGATGAACGGTCGCGACAGCCACGGCATGCTCGCGAGCGCGCTGTCGGTCGCGAAGCTCCCGTACGACGACGCGATGGACGGGATCTCGCTCACCGCGACCGTCGTGCCGTCGGGCCTCGGGCGCAACCGCGACGAGCAGATCACCAACCTCGTCGGTCTGCTCGACGGCTACAACGTGAGCTCGGGCTTCCACGTCAACATCAACGTCCTCAACCGCGAGACGCTCGAGGACGCGATGGAGCACCCGGAGAACTACCCGCAGCTGACCATCCGGGTCTCCGGCTACGCGGTGAACTTCGTCCGGCTGACGCGCGAGCAGCAGCTCGACGTCCTGTCGCGGACGTTCCACGGCAGCCTCTGACCGACGGCGACCCCAGAGGGGCGCGGTGCCTTCCGGCACCGCGCCCCTCTGGCGTCCGTGTGACGTCGGTCTCACGGACATTCGTCCCATGACTGGGTGGACGGCTCGGGGGAGGCTGGTCCCATGACCACGACGACGCAGGCCACCGACCGGTGCGGGGCACCGATCATCGAGCTGACCGCTCCGCTCGTCGGCGGGTCGAGGACGCGGTCGTCCGCAGGCACGGCTGGGCTCGAGCCCAGCGAGGCCGAGCGCTCCGAGCGGTTCTCGCAGATGCGGGCCGGCGAGCTGGGCTCGGTGCACTCGTGGGAGCTGGTCACGGCGGTCGACGGTCCCGGGACGCGGCTCACGGTCTTCCTCTCGGGCTGCCCGCTGCGGTGCCTGTACTGCCACAACCCCGACACGATGGAGATGCGCCGCGGCGAGCCCGTGACCGCGGACGAGCTCCTCGCACGCGTCGCCCGCTACCGCGGGATCTTCGACGTGACGGGCGGCGGGCTCACCGTCTCCGGCGGCGAGCCGCTCATGCAGCCCGCGTTCCTCGCACGCATCCTGCGGGGCGCGAAGGAGATGGGCATCCGGACCGCGATCGACACCTCCGGCTACCTCGGTGCGCACTGCAGCGACCAGATGCTCGACGACGTCGACCTGGTCCTGCTCGACGTCAAGTCCGGCATCCCCGAGACGTACAAGCGGGTGACGGGCCGCGAGCTCGAGCCGACCCTGGCCTTCGGTCGGCGGCTCGCGGAGCGCGGGACGCAGATCTGGGTCCGGTTCGTGCTCGTCCCCGGCCTGACCGACGCGGTCGAGAACGTCGAGGCGGTCGCCGAGTACGTCGCGAGCCTCTCGACGGTCTCGCGCGTCGAGGTCCTGCCGTTCCACCAGATGGGTCGGGACAAGTGGGACAGCCTCGGCATGCGGTACGAGCTCGAGGACACCCCCGCACCGTCGGCCGACCTCGTGGAGCGTGTGCGCGACCAGTTCCGCGCGAAGGGGCTCACGGTCTTCTGACGGCCCCGGCGCGGACGCCGGCGTCGGCCGCAGGACCGACGGAGGGTCCGGGACCGGTCGGTCCCGGACCCTCCGTCGTCGCCGCGCTCAGGCGAGGCTCGCGACCCCCGGCTCGTGCAGGCGGCGGCCGATGACCCGCTCGGCGTGACCGCTGCGGTCCAGGTGCGGCGTGATCCCGCCGAGGTGCAGCGGCCAGCCCGCACCGAGGACCATGCACAGGTCGATCTGCTCGGGCTCGGCCACGACGCGCTCGTCGAGCATGAGCCCGACCTCTTCGGCGAGGCCGACGAGCACCGCGTCGAGCACACCGGCCTCGTCGAGCGCGCCCGGACCGCCGGGCGCGCCGAACACCTCCTGGATGGCCGGGTCGACGTCGTGCTCGCGTCCGCTCCCGTCAGGCTCGGGGACGACCCGTCGGCCCTCGGCCGCGAGGCGCTCGAGGCCGGGGGAGAGCGGGTAGCGGTCGCCGAGGTCCCCGTGCAGCGAGCGCAGCACGTGCAGCGCGACCGGCAGACCGACGAGCTGGATCAGTGCGAACGGCCCCATCGGGAGCCCGAGCGGTCGCAGTGCGCGGTCCGCGACCTCGACGGGAGTGCCTGCCTCCACGGCCGCGGCGACCTCGGCGAGCATCCGCAGCAGCAGGCGGTTGACGACGAACCCGGGCCGGTCGGCGACCCCGACGGCCGTCTTGCGGAGCTGCTCGGCGACGGCGAACGCGGTCGCGACCGCGGCGTCCGACGACCGCTCGGCACGGACGACCTCGACCAGCGGCATCTGCGCGACGGGGTTGAAGAAGTGCAGGCCGACCACCCGCTCGGGGTGGTCGAGGTGGGCCGACATCTCGGCGACCGAGAGCGCCGAGGTGTTGGTCGCGAGGACCGCCTCGGGGTCGAGGACCTTCTCGAGGGCCGAGAACACCTGCTGCTTGACGCCCATGACCTCGGTCACGGCCTCGATCGCGAGATCGACGCCGGCGAGCGTCCCGATGTCGGTGCTGACCGTGATCGAGGCGACGACGCGGTTGGCCTCGGCCTCGCTCATGCGCCCCTTGGCGGCCATCTGCCCGACCATCGAGCGGATGCCGTCCAGGCCCGCCGCGACCCGCTCGTCGTCGACCTCGGTCATGAGGACCGGAACGCGCAGGCGCCGTGCGACGAGGACCGCGAGCTGCCGGGCCATGAGCCCCGCGCCGACGATCCCGACGCTGCGGACCGGGCGCGCGAGCGACCGGTCGGGTGCACCGGTGGGCTTGCGCGACCGACGCGTGACCAGGTCGAACGCGTACAGGCCCGCGCGGAGCTCGTCGGTCATGAGCAGGTCGGTCAGCGCCTCGTCCTCGGCCGCGAACGCCGTGTCGACGTCGCTCTCGCGCGCCGCGGCGACGAGCTCGAGCGCGGCGTACGGGGCCCGGCGCGACCCGTGGAGGCGGCGGTCGAGCTGCGCCCGGGCCGCGCTGACGACGGCGTCCCACGTCGCCGCGTCGTCGAGCCGACGACGCGCGACCTCGACCTCGCCCGTGAGCACGCGCGCCGCCCACGCGAGCGACTGCTCGAGGAAGTCCGCCGGGTGGAGCGCGACGTCCACGAGCCCGATCCGCGCCGCGGTCGCGGCGTCCGTCCGGCGGTTGTTCGCGAGCGGACGCGTGAGGATCAGGTCGACCGCCGCCTCGACCCCGACGAGGCGCGGGAGGTGGTAGCAGCCGCCCCAGCCGGGGACGAGCCCCAGGTACGTCTCGGGCAGCGCCAGGGCGGACACGTCGGCCGACACGGTGCGGTAGGAGCAGGCGAGGGCGATCTCGAGGCCGCCGCCGAGGGCCGCACCGTTGACGAACGCGAAGGTCGGCACGCCCATGTCGCGCAGCAGGCGGTACGTGTCGTGGCCCATGCGCGCGATGGTCCGCGCGTCGTCCAACGAGGTCAGCCGACCCATGATCCGCAGGTCGGCCCCGGCCGCCAGGTAGTAGGGCTTGCCGGTCACGGCGACCGCGACGATCTCCCCGGCGGCGGCACGCGCCTGCTGGGCCCTCAGCGCCGTCGCGATCTCGGCGAGCCCGTTGGGCCCGAGCGTCGTCGGCCTGGTGTGGTCCAGGCCGTTGTCGAGGGTCACGAGTGCGAGCGTCCCCGCGCCGCCCGGCAGCGCGACGTCGCGAACGGGCGCGTGCGTCACGCGCTCGACGTCGGCCGTCGCGGCGGTGAGCCGCGCGACGTCCTCGGCTGCGGCGGTCCCGGACCAGGTGGTCGTCGTGGCGGTCATCGCTGCGCCTCCGTCGTCGTCGTCGTGCCGGTGAAGCCGTCGTAGTCGGCGTGGTGGGGGTTCTCCCAGATCACGGTGCCGCCCTGCCCGAGCCCGACGCACATCGTCGTCAGCCCGTACCGGACCTCGGGGTGCTCCTCGAACTGGCGCGCGAGCTGCGTCATGAGCCGGACGCCCGAGCTCGCGAGGGGGTGGCCGACCGCGATCGCACCGCCGTACGGGTTGACGCGCGGGTCGTCGTCGGCGAGGCCGAACGCGTCGCAGAACGCGAGCACCTGGACGGCGAAGGCCTCGTTGATCTCGAACAGCCCGATGTCCTCGATGCCGAGGCCGGCGCGGCGCAGCGCCTTCTCGGTCGCGGGGACGGGCCCGAGGCCCATGACCGCGGGGTCGACGCCCGCGTACGCGAACGAGACCATGCGCAGCCTGGGCGCCAGCCCGAGCTCCTCGGCCGTGTCCTGCCCCGCGAGCAGGCACATCGCGGCACCGTCCGTGAGCGGCGCCGCGGTGCCGGCGGTCACGCGCCCACCGGCACGGAACGGCGTGGGGAGCGCGCGGATCTGCTCGACGGTCGTCCCGGGGCGCGGCGGCTCGTCGGCCGTGGCCAGACCCCAGCCGCGCTCGGGGTCACGCGTCGAGACCGGGACGAGGTCCGGCGTGATGCGGCCCGCGGCGAGCGCGGCGGCGTACCTGCGCTGGCTCCGGACGCCGTACTCGTCGGCACGCTCACGGGTCAGCCGGGGGTCGCGGTCGTGCAGGTTCTCCGCGGTGCACCCCATGTTGAGCGCCTGCGCGTCGACGAGCCGCTCCGCGACGAAGCGCGGGTTCGGGTCGGCGTCGAAGCCCATCGGGTGACGACCCATGTGCTCGACGCCGCCGGCGAGGGCGACGTCCTGCGCACCGAAGCCGATCGCCGCGGCGGTCGCGGTCACGGCGGTCATCGCGCCGGCGCACATCCGGTCGACCGCGAACCCGGGCACGGTCTGCGGGAGGCCCGCGAGCACGCCGACGGTGCGCCCGAGCGTCAGCCCCTGGTCGCCGCGCTGCGTCGTCGCGGCGATCGCGACGTCGTCGATGCGCTCGGGCGGCAGCCCCGGGTGGCGGCGGAGGAGCTCGCGCACCGTCCGGACGGCGAGGTCGTCGGCGCGCGTGTGCGCGTAGATCCCGTCCGGGCGGGCGCGGCCGAACGGTGTGCGCACGCCGTCGACGAAGACGACGGGACGCGCGTGGGGCGTGGCGGCGGCGGTGGGCATCGAGCCTCCAGGTGGGACGACGGTGTCCGGGTGCCGCTGAGGTTACTCGACAGTAACTAGTGCTCCAACCAGCGGTCCGGTGACCAGGCCGACCTGCCACGGGCGGGCGCCGCCGTCGGTCAGGAACGCCGCGACGGCGTCCCCGGTGAGCGGTGCCGGGGGAGCCCAGCAGAGGCGGCGGAGCAGGTCCGGCTGGAGCAGGTTCTCGACGGGGAGCGTGTGCGTCGACGCGAGCTCCTGGACGACGGCGCGCGCGGCGGTGAGGCGCGCGGCCGCGGCCGGGTCGCGGTCGGCCCACGCGCGCGGCGGCGGCGGGCCGTCCGAGCGCGGTCCACGGACGGAGGGCAACGAGCGCTCGGGCGCCGCGAGCGCGCGCTCGACCGCGGCGAACCACTGGTCGACCTTGCGACGCGTCGACTTCCCCGAGAACGCCCTCAGCGCGGCGAGCTCGCCGACGCTGCGCGGGAGGGCCGTCGCGGCCGCCACGATCGCGCTGTCCGGGAGCACGCGTCCCGGGGACAGGTCGCGTCGACGCGCCTCGGCGTCACGTGCGAGCCAGAGCTCGCGCGCGACGGCGACGCGGCGGGCGTCCCGCAGCGTGTGCAGGCCCGACGTCCGGCGCCACGGGTCGATGCGCGGCGCGGGGGGCGGGGCGAGCCGGACGGCCTCGAACTCCTGCCGCGCCCACTCGGACTTGCCGGCGGCCTCGAGACGTTCGCCCAGCGCGGCGCGCAGCTCGACGAGCACCTCGACGTCGAGCGCCGCGTACCGCAGCCACTCGGCGGGCAGGGGCCGCGTCGACCAGTCGACCGCCGAGTGCTCCTTGGCGAGCCCGAGGCCCAGCACCTCGGCGACGACGGCAGCCAGACCCACGCGCTCCATGCCGAGGAGGCGTGCGGCGAGCTCGGTGTCGAAGACCGCGTCGGGGCGCATCCGCTGCTCGACGAGGCCGGGGAGGTCCTGCGACGCGGCGTGGAGCACCCACTCGACGCCGGCGAGGGCGTCGGAGAGCGACGACAGGTCGGGCACGGCCACCGGGTCGACGAGCGCGGTGCCGGCCCCGGCGCGACGCAGCTGGACGAGGTAGGTGCGCTGCCCGTAGCGGTACCCGGACGCGCGCTCCGCGTCGACCGCGACGGGCCCGGTCCCCGCGGCGAACCGTGCGACCACCCGCTCGAGGTCCTCGGGGGTCGCGACGACGTCGGGGACGCCGTCCGCGGGCTCGGTGAGCGGGGTGACGGCGGGCGGCTCGGGGAGCTCCACCTCGGTCGACGCGTCGGTCGCGGGGGCGTCCTCGGACGCCGTCGCCTCGACGGCCGCCGTCGGGAGGACCGGACGGGAGCGGGGCATGGGCTCCACGCTAGAGGGTCACCCGCGCCGATCAGGCCGCGACAGGCCGGACAGGTGCCGGAGGGTCAGGTCAGGAGCTCGTTGCGGATCGCGAAGGCGACCATCTCGGCGCGGTCGCCGGTGCCGACCTTGCGCGAGATCCGCGCGAGGTGGCTCTTCACGGTCAGCGCGGACAGCTGGAGGTCCTCGCCGATCTCGCGGTTGCTCTTGCCGTCGGCGACCAGCCGGAGGACGCCGAGCTCGCGCGCGGTGAGCTCGGGCCCGCGTCGCGCGGGCGGCGCCGGGCGCCCCACGATCCGGACGGCGCCGGGGGTCTCCGCGGTCACGGCGCCACGGACGCCGCCGCCGAGCAGGACGACGAGCTCGCGACGACCGGCCTTGCGCGTGAGGAGGACGGCCCGCGTCGACTCGCGACGGCGCAGCGTGCGCAGCAGGGCGGTCCCGTCACCCTCGTTGAGCTCGGGGACGACCAGGCACAGCGGGCCGCTGCCCGAGGCCGGTCGCGGCGAGGGAGGTGCGGTGGGGGCCGGCGCCCGCCCGGGGGCGACCGGACGCACGAGGGCCCGGGGCGCGCTGGCGCGCGGGGCGGTGCGGACGTGCTCGACGGTCACGGGAACTCCCGGTGCGGCTGTGCGGTTTCGATGTCGTGACCGTCACATCGGCATGACACGGCACAGGCTTGAGCGCGAATCGGGACATCGTTCCCAGGCTTCACCCGCGGTCGTCACCGCGAGGGGTCGGACGAGGGGTCAGATCCGGCGTCCCAGCGCGGCGACGCCCTCCGGGAGCGGGGGCAGTCCCGCTGCGGTGCACAGCACGGTCGCCCACGCCGCGAGGTGGGCACCGGCGTCCGAGGGGTCGGGGGACCACGAGGCCCGGATCTCGACCTCGACCTCGTCGGGACGCTCCGCGATCGCGCCGAACGACTGCGACCGGACCTGGGTCACCGTCCCGCCGAGCGCGTGCCGCTGCGCACCGGTCGTGTCCAGCGCCTCCTCGACCCAGCTCCAGGCGGCGGCGCACAGCAGCGGGTCCTGGGCGGCCTCGGGGTCCAGCGTCGCGCGCACGAGCGTGACGACGCGGAACGTGCCCTGCCACGCCTCCTGCCCCGCCGGGTCGTGCAGCAGCACGAAGCGACCCGTGGCCGGCTCGTCCTCGAGGTCGTCGGCCACCGCGGCCGTCACCTCCGCGGTCAGCGCGACGGCGTACGGGGCGATGCGTGCGGGCGCGGGGATCTCCTGCAGCCGCACCTCGGGACGCAGGCGGCGGTCCCTGAGCGAGTGCAGCGCGCGCACGAACTCCGCCGGGACATCCGCATCCGCTGTGATCACAGTCGCAGGGTAGGGTCCGCGACCCGCCCGCCGTGGTAGCGGCGCGCGGGAGCAGCGCCGTGGCGCGTCCGGGGCGTCCGACGCCCGGGGCGGCCCCCGGGCACGCCCGACGTCCGGACGCGCCGGACGTGCCCGGGGCGTCGACAACTAGGCTGCGGTGAACCTGGATTCCGGCCGACGGGAGTACTCGAG
>JAUZVJ010000003.1:0-161107 GCA_031844515.1 Actinotalea sp. AC32
AGCGCGCACGGCGGCGGACGACGACGGCCGCGACCCGGGTGCCGACGACCCTGCCCGGTCCGCTGAGGTCTCCGGCGGCCGCGGACCCGCGACGCGCACGCCCCCCGACGACCAGGACGTCTGGGACGCTCTGACACGCGGCGAGGACCCGACCTGACACGGCCCGGCGTCCCCGAGTTCGGTAGGGTTCCGCCCAGTCCACGAAAGGCATGCACGCAATGGCCGAGAAGCCCCTCGACGGGTCCACCGAGAAGGTCCACCTCCCGGTGGCGTCGCCGCCGCGCAACCACGGGCACACGACCGCCGCGTGGGTGACCGTGATCGTCGTCATGGCGGGTGCGGTCGTCTGCTCGCTCGCGGTCATGTTCGCGATGCCGTGGCTCTTCTGGACGGGCGTCGGGGTCGTCGTGCTGGGCCTCGTCGCCGGACGCGTGCTGAAGATGCTCGGCATGGGGCAGCCCGAGCCGACGTCGGGCCGCACGACCTCCCGTACCCAGCACTGACACCACGAGCCAAGGAGCCATGTGAGCATCCCGCCCGGTCCGCAGGACCCCAACGACCCCTACGCCGGCCCGGCGTCCGGCTCGCAGCCGCCCTACGGCTCGACCCCGCCGTCCTACGGCTCCCAGCCCGGTCAGGGCGGGCCCTCGATGGGTGACGGCTACTCGGCCCCGCCGCCCCCGCCGGGGTACTACGGCGGTGACGGCGGCTACGGGTCCACGCCGCCGCCCCCCAACCACCTCGTGTGGGCCATCCTGACGACGGTCCTGTGCTGCCTCCCGCTCGGCGTGGTGTCGATCGTCTTCTCGACCCAGGTCAACACGAAGTGGGCGCAGGGCGACCAGGCGGGCGCGCAGGTCGCCTCGCAGCGTGCCAAGACGTGGGCGATCGCGAGCGCCGTGGTCGGCCTCGTGTTCGCGATCGGCTACATCGCGCTCGTGACCAGCGGCGTGGTCGCGGGCCTCGACACGACCGGGTACTGACCCGTGGCGGTCGAGGTCGTGGCCGCCGCCCCTGGTCGCACGCTGAGCCGTGCCGCCTCCAGGACGGCCCCCGCGGCGGTTGCCGCGGGGGCCGTCGCTGCGCTCGGGTACCTGCGGGTGGTCTCGCCGTACGAGTCCGGGAACTACCCCACGTGCCCGACGCTCGCGCTGACGGGTCTGTACTGCCCCGGGTGCGGGTCCCTCCGGGCGCTGCACGAGCTCGCGAACCTGGACGTCGCCGGAGCCCTCGCCATGAACCCCCTGCTGCTCGTCGCCGTCCCCGTGCTCGTCGTGTCGTGGTTCCTGTGGGCGCGTCGGACGTGGACCGGGCGCCGACGGCAGCGGCTCGCCCCGCCGTGGGCCCTGCGGCTGCTGCTCGTCGTCGTCGTCCTGCACGGGGTGCTGCGCAACGTGCCCGCGTTCGGAGCGTGGCTCGCGCCGGGGCTCTGACGCCGGCCGTGGCGGGGGGTCCCCCACATGGGACGCGTCGTCCACCTGGTGGGCGTGCGGAGGGCGGTCCCCGGGCGGCTCTACGATGGCGCATGGCCGGCGGGGGAGCGGGCCGCGGAGAGAGGTGGACGCGATGACGGTCCTCGAGGACATCGTGGCGGGAGTACGGGCGGACCTCGCCGAGCGCGAGGCCCGGACGCCGCTCGACGCGGTCAAGGAGCGCGCAGCACGCGTCCCGGGCGCCAAGGAGTGCCTCGGGCGCCTGCACGACGAGGAGGCCGTCCAGGTCATCGCCGAGGTCAAGCGGTCGAGCCCGAGCAAGGGCGCGCTCGCGCCGATCGAGGACCCCGCGCACCTGGCCGGGCAGTACGAGGCCGGCGGTGCGGCTGCGATCTCGGTGCTGACGGAGCAGCGGCGCTTCGGCGGCAGCCTCGCCGACCTCGACGCCGTCCGGGCCGCCGTGGACGTGCCGGTCCTGCGCAAGGACTTCGTGGTCACGCCGTACCAGGTGTGGGAGGCCCGCGCGCACGGTGCCGACATCGTGCTGCTGATCGTCGCCGCGCTCGAGCAGACGGTGCTCACGTCGCTCGTCGAGCGGGTGCACAGCCTCGGGATGACCGCGCTCGTCGAGGTCCACGACACGGACGAGGTCGCCCGGGCCCTCGACGCAGGTGCGCGGTGCATCGGCGTCAACGCCCGCAACCTCAAGACGCTGGACGTCGACCGCACGACCTTCGCCCGGCTCGCGCCGCTCATCCCCTCGGGCGTCGTCCGGATCGCGGAGTCCGGAGTCCGAGGTCCGCACGACGTCATGGACTACGCGCGCTCGGGTGCCGACGCGGTGCTCGTCGGCGAGAGCCTGGTGACCGGGCGCAACCCGCGCGACGCCGTCGCCGACCTCGTCGCCGCGGGCGCGCACCCGTCGCTGCGCGCCGTGCGGCACTGACGTGCCGACGCGCGCGCCCTGACGCCCACCCACCCGCCGTCCGACCGCCCGGCGGCACCACCGCGGGCGGCCGTGCCGGGAAGCAACGACACACGGAGCGATCGACCAGCCATGACCCAGCCCCCCCAGGCCCCCGAGGCCGGGACGCCGCGCGCAGCGGACGCCCCCGACGGCCCGACGACGACCGCCGCGGGCTCCGGTCCGTACTTCGGCCCGTTCGGTGGCCGGTTCGTGCCCGAGGCGCTCATCGAGGCGCTCGACGAGCTCGACACCGAGTACGGCAAGGCCAAGGCGGACCCGACGTTCGGCGAGGAGCTCGCGCGGCTGCACCGCACGTACACGGGCCGGCCGAGCATCGTCACGGAGGTGCCGCGGTTCGCGCGGCACTGCGGTGGCGTGCGGGTCCTCCTCAAGCGCGAGGACCTCAACCACACCGGGTCGCACAAGATCAACAACGTGCTCGGCCAGGCGCTCCTCACGAAGCGGCTGGGCAAGAAGCGCGTCATCGCCGAGACCGGCGCCGGCCAGCACGGCGTCGCGACCGCGACGGCTGCGGCGCTGTTCGACCTGGAGTGCGTCGTCTACATGGGCGAGGAGGACACGCGGCGCCAGGCGCTCAACGTCGCGCGCATGCGGCTCCTCGGGGCCGAGGTCGTCCCCGTCACGACCGGGTCCCGGACCCTCAAGGACGCGATCAACGAGGCCCTGCGCGACTGGGTGACCAACGTGCAGACCACGAACTACGTCTTCGGCACCGTCGGCGGGCCGCACCCCTTCCCCGCGATGGTGCGCGACCTCCAGCGGATCATCGGCGTCGAGGCGCGCCAGCAGGTGCTCGACCTCACCGGGCGGCTGCCCGACGTCGTGGCGGCGTGCGTCGGCGGCGGGTCCAACGCGATCGGCATCTTCCACGCGTTCCTCGACGACCCCGAGGTCCGGCTCGTCGGGCTCGAGGCCGGCGGTGACGGCGTCGCGACGGGGCGGCACGCGGCCACCATCACCGGTGGTGCACCGGGTGTCCTGCACGGTGCACGGTCCTTCCTGCTCCAGGACGAGGACGGTCAGACGATCGAGAGCCACTCGATCTCCGCGGGCCTGGACTACCCGGGCGTCGGCCCCGAGCACGCGTGGCTCGCCTCGATCGGACGCGCCGAGTACCGCCCCGTGACCGACGCCGAGGCGATGGAGGCGTTCCGCCTGCTGTCGCGCACCGAGGGCATCATCCCGGCGATCGAGTCGGCGCACGCCCTCGCCGGGGCGATGCGGCTCGGTCAGGAGCTCGCCGCCGAGGGCCGTCAGGACGCCGTCCTCCTGGTCAACCTCTCCGGACGGGGCGACAAGGACGTCGAGACGGCCGCCCGCTACTTCCACCTCCTCGACGAGGGAGACCAGTGACCAGCCAGCAGGTCGGCAGCCGCACCGCGGACACGATCGAACGACTCCGGGGACAGGGCAGGGCCGCACTCGTCGGGTACCTGCCGGTCGGCTTCCCGGACGTGGACCGCTCGATCGAGGCGGCCCGCGTCATGGTCGACGCGGGCGTCGACGTCGTCGAGCTCGGCCTGCCCTACTCCGACCCGGTGATGGACGGTGCGGTCATCCAGCACGCGGTCGAGCGGGCCCTCGCCGGCGGCGTGCGCGTGCGCGACACGCTCCGGGCAGCCGAGGCCGTCGCGGCGACGGGCGCCCCCGTGCTCGTCATGACGTACTGGAACCCGGTCGTGCGCTACGGCGTCGACGCGTTCGCCCGCGACCTCGCGGGTGCGGGAGCGGCGGGTCTCATCACGCCGGACCTCATCCCCGACGAGGGCGAGGACTGGGTGGCCGCGTCCGACGCGCACGGGCTCGACCGGGTCTTCCTCGTCGCGCCGAGCTCGACGCCCGAGCGGCTCGAGCTCACCGCCCGCTCGTGCCGCGGGTTCGTCTACGCGGCGTCGACCATGGGGGTCACCGGGACCCGCGCGAGCGTGGGTGCGGACGCCGCACGGCTCGTGCGCGACACGCGCGCCGCGGGGGCCGAGCGCGTGTGCGTCGGCCTCGGCGTGAGCACCGCCGACCAGGCGGCCGAGGTCGCGTCGTACGCGGACGGCGTGATCGTCGGCAGCGCCTTCGTGCGCGCGCTCGCCGGCGACGACGCGACGGCCGGGCTCGACGCGCTCGCGACGGTCGTCGCCGACCTCGCGTCGGGCGTCGCCCGCGCGGAGCGTCTCGCATGAGCCTCGCCCACGTGTGGGCCGGCGCGACGGCGGGCCTGCCCGCGGCCGTCCCCGCGGCGATCCCCAGCCCGCCGGAGTCGGTGTGGTACCTCGGGCCGTTCCCGCTGCGGGCGTACGCGCTCGCGATCCTCGCGGGCATCGTCGCGGCGGTGTGGCTCACGCGCCGTCGCTGGGCCGATCGCGGGGGAGACCCCGACACGGTCCTGGAGATCACCTACTGGGCCGTGCCGTTCGGCATCGTCGGCGGCCGGATCTACCACGTGATCTCGAGCCCGGACCGCTACTTCGGCCCCGACGGCGACCCCGTGAAGGCCCTCTTCATCTGGGAGGGCGGCCTGGGGATCTGGGGCGCGATCGCCCTCGGTGCGGTCGGTGCCTGGATCGGCGCGCGTCGGCAGGGGGTGAGCTTCGCGGTCTTCGCCGACGCGGTGGCCCCCGGGCTGCTCGTCGCGCAGGCGATCGGACGCCTCGGCAACTGGTTCAACCAGGAGCTGTTCGGCGGCCCGACGACCCTGCCGTGGGGCCTGCGGATCGACCCCGCGGGGCCGACGTTCCCGGACGGCGTGGACCCGGGCACGCTGTTCCACCCGACCTTCCTCTACGAGATGGTCTGGAACCTCGCGGCCGCGGCCGTGCTCATCTGGTGGGACCGGCGCCGACGGCTCGGCCACGGGCGCGTGTTCTGGCTCTACGTCGTGCTCTACACGGCGGGGCGCGTGTGGATCGAGGCGCTGCGCATCGACCCGGCCGAGACGGTCCTCGGGCTGCGGCTGAACGTCTGGACGTCGATCCTGGTGGGCTTGGGCGCGCTGGTAGCCTATGTGCTGGTCGGACGTCGGCACCCCGGGCGCGAGACCACCGTGCAGGCGCGGTCCGTGGACGACGAGGAAGCCACGGTCCCGGACCCCGACTGACGTCCGAGAGGCAACCGCCCGCTCGCCGGGCTCCGGACACATCCCCCTGTCCGGGAACGAGGTCGCCCTCCGGGCATCACGCTTGGGCCGACGTCGTCCCGGTGTTCCCTGACCACGACCCGGGCGCGTCCGGGTCTCAGCGAGGACGGTACGCATGATCCGCCCGACCGAGCACACGACCCCCGGTGCCGCCGGCCTGTACGACCCGGCCGCCGAGCACGACGCCTGCGGTGTGGCCTTCGTGGCGACCCTGCGCGGGACGCCGGGCCGTGACATCGTGGACGCCGGCCTGACCGCCCTGCTGAACCTCGACCACCGCGGCGCGGTCGGTGCCGAGACCGACAGCGGCGACGGCGCGGGCATCCTCACCCAGATCCCGGACGCGTTCCTGCGCGACGTCGTGCACGCCGAGCTCCCCGCCCCGGGCCACTACGCGATCGGGATGGCGTTCCTGCCGACGGACGCCGACGCGCTCGCCGAGGCGGTCGCCGGCATCGAGCGGCTCGTCGCCGAGGAGGGCCTGGACCTCCTGGCGTGGCGGGACGTCCCCGTGACAGCCGAGCTCGTGGGCCCGACCGCCCGCGCGAGCATGCCGGTGTTCCGCCAGCTCGTCGTCGCCGACCGCGCGCGGGCCCTCGCGGGCCTCGACCTGGACCGCCGCGCCTACCGCGTGCGCAAGCGCGCCGAGCGCGAGCTGGGCGTCTACTTCGCGTCGCTCTCGGCACGGACCCTCACCTACAAGGGCATGCTGACGACGGCGCAGCTCGAGCCGTTCTTCCCGGACCTCTCGGACCCGCGCTACGCGTCGGAGCTCGCGCTGGTGCACTCGCGGTTCTCGACCAACACCTTCCCGTCGTGGCCCCTCGCGCAGCCGTTCCGGCTGCTCGCCCACAACGGCGAGATCAACACGGTGCGCGGCAACCGGAACTGGATGGCCGCGCGGCAGAGCACGCTGTCGAGCGACCTCCTCGGCGACCTCTCGCCGCTCATGCCCGTGTGCACACCGGGCGCGAGCGACTCGGGCACGTTCGACGAGGTCCTCGAGCTCCTGCACCTGGCCGGCCGGAGCCTGCCGCACGCCGTGCTGATGATGGTCCCCGAGGCGTGGGAGAACCACACCGAGATGGACCCCGACCGACGGGCGTTCTACGAGTACCACGCCTCGCTCATGGAGCCGTGGGACGGGCCGGCGGCGCTCACGTTCACCGACGGCACGGTCATCGGCGCGGTCCTCGACCGCAACGGTCTGCGCCCCGGTCGCTACTGGGTGACCGACGACGGCCTCGTGGTCCTCGCCAGCGAGTCCGGGGTGCTCGACCTCGACCCGTCGACGATCCGGAGCAAGGGCCGCCTCGAGCCCGGGCGCATGTTCCTCGTCGACACCGGCGCCGGCCGGATCATCGAGGACAAGGAGATCAAGGCGCAGCTCGCCGCCCAGCGTCCCTACGCGCAGTGGGTCGCCGACCACTCGGTCTTCCTCGACCAGCTGCCCGAGCGCGAGCACGTGCAGCACAGCCCCGCGTCGGTCCGCCGTCGCCAGCGCGCGTTCGGGTACACCGAGGAGGAGCTCCGCATCATCCTCGCGCCCATGGCGATGGCGGGCGCCGAGCCCCTCGGCGCGATGGGCACCGACACGCCGATCGCGGTCCTCTCGCAGCGCCCGCGTCTGCTCTTCGACTACTTCACGCAGATGTTCGCGCAGGTCACCAACCCGCCGCTGGACGCGATCCGCGAGGAGCTCGTGACGTCCATCGGCGGGGCGATCGGTCCGGAGCCGAACCTCCTGGAGGACACGCCCGAGCACGCGCGCAAGCTCGTGCTCCCGTTCCCCGTGCTCGACAACGACCAGCTCGCCAAGATCGTGCGGATCGACCGCGACCCCGCGCTCGCCGGCGTCTTCCGGACCGTGACGATCAAGGGTCTGTACCGGGTGGACGGCGGCGCGGACGCGCTGCGGGACCGTCTCGAGGAGATCTTCGCCGAGGCCGACCGCGCGGTCGACGAGGGCGTCTCGTTCCTCGTGCTGTCGGACCGCGACTCCGACGCGGACCTCGCGCCGATCCCGTCGCTCCTGCTGTCGAGCGCGGTCCACCACCACCTGCTGCGGCGCCACACGCGGACCCGTGTCAGCCTCGTCGTCGAGGCGGGCGACGTGCGCGAGGTGCACCACGTGGCGCTCCTCATCGGGTACGGCGCGGCCGCGGTCAACCCGTACCTCGCGATGGAGACCGTCGAGGGCCTCGCCCGCGAGGGCTCGCTCGGCGACGTGAGCCCCGAGAGGGCGGTCGCGAACCTCATCAAGGCGCTCGGCAAGGGCGTGCTCAAGGTCATGAGCAAGATGGGCATCTCGACGATCGCGTCGTACCGGGGCGCCCAGGTCTTCGAGGCGCTCGGCCTGTCCCGCGAGCTCGTGGACCGCTACTTCGCGGGCACCACGAGCCGTCTCGACGGCGTGGGCCTCGACGTCCTGGCGGCCGAGGTGGCCTCGCGCCACGCCGACGCGTACCCCGCGAGCGGCAACCCGCAGGCGCACCAGCGGCTGACCGTGGGCGGCGAGTACCAGTGGCGTCGCGACGGCGAGGAGCACCTCTTCGACCCGGAGACGGTCTTCCGCCTCCAGCACTCGACGCGCACGCGGCAGCTCGACGTCTTCCGGCAGTACACGCGCCGCGTCGACGACCAGGCGGACCGGCTCATGACGCTCCGCGGCATGCTGCGGTTCGCCGAGGGCGTCCGGCCCCCGGTCCCGCTCGACGAGGTCGAGCCCGTGAGCGAGATCGTCAAGCGGTTCAACACCGGGGCGATGTCGTACGGCTCGATCTCGGCCGAGGCGCACGAGACGCTCGCCGTCGCGATGAACCGGCTCGGCGGCCGGTCGAACACCGGTGAGGGAGGCGAGGACCCGGAGCGCCTGCGCGACCCCGAGCGTCGCAGCGCGATCAAGCAGATCGCCTCCGGCCGCTTCGGAGTCACGGCGGAGTACCTCACCAACGCCGACGACCTGCAGATCAAGATGGCGCAGGGTGCCAAGCCCGGCGAGGGCGGGCAGCTGCCCGGCAACAAGGTCTACCCGTGGATCGCCGCGACGCGGCACTCGACGCCCGGAGTCGGCCTGATCTCGCCGCCGCCGCACCACGACATCTACTCGATCGAGGACCTCGCGCAGCTCATCCACGACCTGAAGAACGCGAACCCCGCGGCGCGCGTCCACGTCAAGCTCGTGAGCGAGTTCGGCGTCGGGACGGTCGCGGCGGGCGTGTCCAAGGCGCACGCCGACGTCGTCCTCATCTCGGGCCACGACGGCGGCACGGGCGCGAGCCCGCTGACGTCGCTCAAGCACGCGGGCACGCCGTGGGAGATCGGGCTCGCCGAGGCGCAGCAGACCCTCGTGCTCAACGACCTGCGCGACCGCGTGACGGTCCAGGTCGACGGCCAGATGAAGACGGGCCGCGACGTGGTCGTGGCGGCGCTGCTGGGTGCCGAGGAGTTCGGGTTCGCGACGGCGCCGCTCGTCGTGAGCGGCTGCGTCATGATGCGCGTCTGCCACCTCGACACGTGCCCGGTCGGCGTCGCGACGCAGAACCCGGAGCTGCGGGCGCGCTTCACGGGCAAGCCGGAGTTCGTCGAGACGTTCTTCGAGTACATCGCCGTCGAGGTCCGCGAGTACCTCGCCTCGCTGGGCTACCGCTCGATCGAGGAGGCCGTCGGTCACGTCGAGTCCCTCGACACGCGCGCGGCGATCGACCACTGGAAGGCAGCCGGCCTCGACCTCGGTCCCGTGCTCGCGCAGCCTGAGCCGCATCCCGGCTCGGCGCTGCACCGCACCACGAGCCAGGACCACGGCCTGCACAAGGCGCTCGACAACCAGCTGATCGCGATGGCGTCCGACGCCCTCGAGCGTCGCGAGCCGGTCCGGATCGCGCTGCCCGTGCGGAACGTCAACCGCACGGTCGGCACGATGCTCGGGCACGAGGTGACCAAGCGGTTCGGCGGCGAGGGCCTCCCGGACGACACCGTCGACGTGACCCTGACGGGCTCGGCGGGGCAGTCCCTCGGCGCGTTCCTCCCGCGCGGGATCACGCTGCGGCTCCTCGGCGACGCCAACGACTACGTCGGCAAGGGGCTCTCGGGCGGCAGGATCGTCGTGCGGCCCGACCACGCGGCGGTGCTCTCGGGTGACCGGGACGTCATCGCGGGCAACGTCATCGGCTACGGCGCGACGGCCGGCGAGATCTTCCTGCGCGGCGTCGTCGGCGAGCGGTTCGCGGTCCGGAACTCCGGTGCGACGCTCGTCGTCGAGGGCGTCGGCGACCACGGCTGCGAGTACATGACGGGCGGCACCGTGGTCGTGCTCGGCCGCACCGGCCGGAACTTCGGGGCGGGCATGTCGGGCGGGCACGCGTACGTGCTCGACCTGCGCCGCTCCGCCGTCAACGGCCCCGCGCTCGCCGGCGGGGAGCTGCTCCTGTCCGAGCTCGACGACGAGGACGCCGCCGTGGTCGAGCGCCTCGTGCGCGCGCACCACGAGGAGACCGGCTCGCTCCGCGCCGCCGAGCTCCTGGCGGACATGCCGTCCGCCCTCGCCCGCTTCACGCGCATCGTCCCGGCCGAGTACGACCGGATGCGCGCGACCCTCGCCAACGCCCGTGAGCAGGGCCTCGACCTCACCGCCCCGGGCGTGTGGGACCAGATCCTGGAGGTGTCCCGTGGCTGACCCCCGTGGCTTCCTGAAGGTGCGCGACCGCGAGGTCCCGGCCGGTCGCCCCGTCCCGGTCCGGCTCATGGACTGGCGCGAGGTGCACGAGCACCGCTCCACGCTCGAGGACCCCGAGACGGCGGTCGTCCTGCAGCGCCAGGCCGGACGGTGCATGGACTGCGGGATCCCGTTCTGCCACTCGGGCTGCCCGCTCGGGAACCTCATCCCCGAGTGGAACGACCTGGTCTACAAGGGCCTGTGGCACGAGGCGAGCGACCGGCTGCACGCGACGAACAACTTCCCGGAGTTCACCGGGCGCATCTGCCCGGCGCCGTGCGAGACCTCGTGCGTCCTCGGCATCAGCCAGCCCCCCGTGACCATCAAGAACGTCGAGGTCTCGATCGCCGAGGAGGCGTTCGCGCGCGGGCTCGTGACGCCGCAGCTGCCGCACTTCCTCACGGGCCAGACGGTCGCCGTCGTCGGTTCGGGGCCCGCCGGTCTCGCAGCGGCCCAGCAGCTCACCCGCGCGGGCCACACCGTGGCCGTGTTCGAGCGGGACGACCGGATCGGTGGCCTGCTGCGCTACGGCGTGCCGGACTTCAAGCTCGAGAAGGAGCTCATCGACCGGCGCATCCGGCAGATGGAGGCCGAGGGCACCCGGTTCCGGCCGGGCGTCGAGATCGGCACGGACATCACCTGGAAGGAGCTGCGCACGCGGTACGACGCCGTGGTCGTGGCGACCGGTGCCGTCGTCCCCCGCCGCCTCCCGGTGCCCGGCAGCGACCTCGCGGGCATCCACCCCGCGATGGAGTTCCTGCACCAGGCGAACGCCGTCGTGGCGGGCGACGACGTCGCGGACCAGATCACCGCGACCGGCAAGCACGTCGTCATCATCGGCGGCGGCGACACCGGGTCCGACTGCCTGGGCACGTCGCTGCGGCAGGGCGCGGCGTCGGTCACGACACTGGCGATCGGGCTCCAGCCGCCGCTCGAGCGCGCCGAGAACCAGCCCTGGCCGACCGACCCGATCCTGTTCGAGGTCTCGACGTCGCACGAGGAGGGCGGTGAGCGCGAGTACCTCGCGTCGACCGTCGCGTTCCTGGGCGACGACGACGGCCACGTGCGTGCGCTGCGGGTCGCCACCACGGAGTACCTGCCGGACGGCCGGCGCGTCCCGACGCCAGGGACCGAGCGCGACATCCCCGCCGACCTCGTGCTCGTCGCGATGGGGTTCACCGGCCCCGAGACCGACACGCTCGCCGAGCAGACCGGGGCCGACATCACCGGGCGAGGGCTCGTCGCGCGCGGGGACGACTACGCGACGTCGGTCGACGGCGTCTTCGTCGCCGGCGACGCGGGCCGCGGGCAGTCCCTCATCGTGTGGGCGATCGCGGAGGGTCGCGCTGCGGCTGCGTCCGTCGACGCGTACCTTCGCGGGAGGAGCGAGCTGCCGGTCCCGGTGGCGCCCACGACGAGGGCCATGCGCCCGTAGCGACCAGGTCGCGGCCCGCGCGGACCTCCCGCGCCGTCGCTACCACAGCCGCCGGCCCCTGCAGGGGCTGAACGGCACAGGAAGGGCCTCGGCCCATCGACATAGGCTGGAGACATGCGCAGAGCCAAGATCGTTTGCACCATCGGACCGGCGACGGAGTCGCCCGAGCAGATCCAGGCGCTCGTGGACGCCGGCATGGACGTGGCGCGGATCAACCGCAGCCACGGCGACGCGTCGGAGCACGAGGTCGTCTACCACAACGTCCGGGCGGCCGCGCAGGCCTCCGGCCGCGCGGTGGCCGTCCTCGTGGACCTGCAGGGACCGAAGATCCGTCTCGGCCGGTTCGTCGAGGGCAAGCACGAGCTCGCCGAGGGCGACGTCTTCACGATCACGACCGAGGACGTCCCCGGCACCAAGGAGCTCGTCTCGACGACCTACAAGGGTCTTCCGGGCGACGCCAAGGTCGGCGACCGCATCCTCATCGACGACGGTCGCGTCGCCGTGCGGATCACCGCGGTCGAGGGTCCGCGCGTCGTGACGCGCGTCGAGGTCCCGGGACCGGTGTCCAACAACAAGGGCCTCAACCTCCCCGGCGTCGCCGTCAGCGTCCCCGCGATGTCCGACAAGGACGAGCAGGACCTGCGGTGGGCGCTGCGCCTCGGCGCCGACATCATCGCCCTGTCGTTCGTGCGCAGCGCGGCCGACTACGACGACGTCGCGCGGATCATGACGGAGGAGGGCCGCACCGTCCCCGTCATCGCCAAGGTCGAGAAGCCCCAGGCCGTCGAGAACCTCGCCGAGATCGTCGACGCGTTCGACGGCATCATGGTCGCCCGCGGCGACCTGGGCGTCGAGCTCCCCCTCGAGCAGGTGCCGCTCGTCCAGAAGCGCGCGATCGAGCTCGCGCGCCGTTCGGCGAAGCCGGTCATCGTCGCCACGCAGGTCCTCGAGTCGATGATCTCGGCCCCGCGTCCGACGCGCGCCGAGGCGAGCGACTGCGCCAACGCCGTCCTCGACGGCGCGGACGCCGTCATGCTCTCGGGCGAGACGAGCGTCGGTGACTACCCGATCGAGGCCGTGCGGACGATGGCACGGATCATCGAGAACACCGAGGAGCACGGCTTCGACCGGATCGCGGCGCTCGGCTGGAGCCCGCAGACCCGCAGCGGCGCCATCACGCGCGCCGCGGCCGAGGTCGGCGCCACGCTCGGCGTGAAGTACATGGTCACGTTCACGCAGACGGGCGACTCGGCACGCCGGGTCTCGCGGCTTCGCGGGCAGATCCCGCAGATCGCGTTCACGCCCGTGGCGCACGTGCGGAACACGCTCGCGCTGAGCTGGGGCATCCAGACGTACGAGGTCCCGACCGTCGAGCACACCGACGCGATGGTGCGCCAGGTCGACCAGACCCTGCGCGCGAACGGCCTGGCCGAGGACGGCGACCTCGTCGTCATCGTGTTCGGCGCTCCCGTCGGCGTGCCGGGGACGACGAACTCCCTCCTCGTGCACCGCATCGGCGCCGAGGCGCAGGCCGTCAAGCACTGACGCCGCGGTGCCGGTGACGGCATCGAGCACCGCGAAGGGCCCCGGGGACACCCCGGGGCCCTTCGCGCGTCCGCGGGTCGTCGTCGCGTGCGGCGGCGTCCGCCTCAGGGAGCGTCGTCGCCGGACCGGTCCCCGGACACCCGCTCCCCGCTGCCCTCCGCGGCCAGCACCGCGGCGTCGGCATCCTCGAGCACCAGGTCGTGGTCGATCGCGACGGCCGCCCGGTAGCCCTCGGCCGCGGCGACGACCACCTGCGCCTGCGGTTCGCACACGTTGCCGGTCGCCCACACGCCGGGGACGCCCGTCGCACCCGAGCCGTCGGTGACGACGAACGACCCCGCGGGGCCGTCGACGCGCTCGGCCCCCACGTGGACCAGGAGCTCGTCGCGCGCCCGCACGCGTGGCTGGACGACGAGCGCGTCGCACGGGACCACCCGCCCGTCGGCGAGCCGCAGACCCGTGAGGCGATCGGCCTCGACCACGACCTCCTCGGCGCGACCGACGACGACGTCGACGCCCGTCGCGCCGAGGCGGCGCGTGGTCACCTCCGGGAGGTCCGCGGGCGACGGCCCGTCGAGGACGAGCGTCACCGCACCCGTCCACTGGCGGACCGTGAGGGCCTTGTCCGCCTCGTCGACGGCCCGGGCGAGCACCACGAGCCGCGCGTCGCGGACCTCCCAGCCGTGGCAGTACGGGCAGTGGAGGACGTCGCGGCCCCACCGGTCAGCAACACCGCGCACGTCCGGCAGCTCGTCGACGAGCCCGGTCGCGACCAGCACGCGTCGGGCGGTCAGCGAGCGCCCGTCGTCCAGCACGACCTCCACGAGGGACTGGGTGGGTGCGGGGACGAGCCGCTCGGCCCGCGCCCGACGGACCTCGACCCCGTACCGCGCGAGCTCGTCCTCGGCGCGGGCCCGCAGCTCGGCCGGCGTCGTGCCGTCGTGGCCGAGGTAGCCGTGCATCCGCGCCGCGAAGCGGTTCCGAGGCGAGCCGTCGTCGAGGACGACCACCGAGCGGCGCGACCTGCCGAGCACGAGGGCCGCGCTGAGGCCGGCCGGTCCGCCGCCCACGACGACGACCTCGTGGTCAGGGGTCCGGCGGACCGGGTCGTCCGCGGGCGGCGCGCCCAGGGTGACGGCGGTGGTCCCGAGCGGGGGCGGCCCGCTCGGGACCGGTCTGTCGGACACGACGTCGACCCCCTCGACGTGCCCGGGTGCCCGTCCGCTGCCCAGCGTCGCGACGAGCTCGTCGACGGCCTCCGCGGCGCCGCTCGCGACGACGCGCACGGTCCCGTCGGGGAGGTTCTCGGCGCCGCCGGTCAGCCCCAGGGACCCGAGGACCTGACGCGTCCACCACCGGAACCCGACGCCCTGGACGTGGCCGCGGACGACGAGCGTGACGGAGCGCTCCTGGGAGCACACCGGTCAGACACCCCCGCGCGCACGGTCGCGGTCGGGCCACAGGGCGCTCGCGAGACCCGCGAGGGCGCTCACGGCGTGCAGCACGTCGTCCGCGGCGTTGATGTCGAGGATGTTCGCCTCCTCGTCGTCGACCACGATCAGACCGTAGACGAACGTCGCGCCGTAGCCGATCGCGAGGAGCCGGCGGTCGTGGTCGCACGTCCGGTCGGGTGCGTCATGGGTCCCCCACTGGTCGACGGATCGCAGGCGGGTCGGTCGCCCCGCCGGCGTCCCCTCAGGCTCGGCGAGCGTCCGCGCGCGCGCATCTCGAACGCCCCGTTCCCGCGGTTGCGCTCCGTGCGCCCCGGTGGTCGGCTGACGTGGCGGCCCCGCCGGGGCCCGAGAGGAGGCGCTCATGAGCGAGGACGTCACGGTCCCCATACCGGACGAGCCCGGCCAGGACCCCGACGCCGCGGACGACCTCGGGTCGACCGACGGGCACGGGCTGTCCGACTCGCCGCACTCGGGGTACGAGGAGGAGATGGAGGCGGACGGCGTCGGTGTCCCCGCCGCCGACCGCGTGCACGAGGGCGACGCGCCGCCGGCTGACCTGCCCTGAGGCCGACGTGGTGCGGGCACCGGCCGGGGCCCGCACCACGCGCGTCAGGTCCGCATCCTCCCGGCGCCCTCGGGTGCGGTCTGCTCGGCCTCCAGCGCGGCGAGCGCCTCACGCGCCCTGACCTGCTGGAGGGTCGCCGTCCGCTCGGACCGGCCGCGCCCGATGAAGCTCACCGTCCAGTGGAGCAGGGTCGTGACGCGGTTCTTGAACCCGATGAGGTAGAAGACGTGGACCGCCAGCCACATGACCCACGCGGGCAGGCCGGCGAGCTCGAGGCCCCGGACGTCGGCCACGGCGTGGAAGCGCGACACCGTGGCCATGCTGCCCTTGTCGTGGAAGCGGAACGGCCGCGGGCTCGTCTCGCCCCGGAGGCGACGCCGGATCTCGCCGGCCACGTGCTTGCCCGACTGCATCGCCACCTGCGCGACGCCGGGCAGGCGGTCGAGCGCCATCATGTCGCCGATGACGAACACCTCGGGGTGCCCCGGGAGCGAGCAGTCGGGCTCGACCTCGACCCGGCCCGCGCGGTCGGTCGTCGCGCCCGCTGCCTCCGCGAGCTGCCGACCGAGCGGTGACGCTGCCACGCCCGCCGCCCACACCTTGGTCCGGGCCTCGATGCGGGAGGTCGCGCCGTCCGCGTCACGCAGCTCGAGGCCGTCGGAGTCGACGTCGGTCACCATCGCGCCGAGCCGGATCTCGACCCCGAGGTCCCCGAGCTGCCGGGCAGCGGCGCGCGACAGCTTCTCGCTGAACGTGCCGAGGATCGACGGTGCCGCGTCGACGAGGACGATGCGGCTGTCGCGCGGGTCGATGCTGCGGAAGTTGCCCCGCAGCGCGCGGTGCGCGAGCTCCGCGATCTGACCGGCCATCTCGACGCCGGTCGGCCCGGCGCCGACGACGACGAACGTCAGGAGCCGACGGCGCACGTCGGGGTCCTGCTCGAGCTCCGCGAGCTCGAACGCCCCGAAGATCCGGCCGCGCAGCTCGAGCGCGTCGTCGATGCTCTTCATGCCGGGCGCGTACTTCGCGAACCGGTCGTTGCCGAAGTAGGACTGCCCGGCACCCGCCGCCACGACCAGCGTGTCGTAGGACGTCGTCGTCTCGCCCGCGGGGGACACGGAGGTCACGACGCGGCGCTCGAGGTCGACGCGCGTCACGGTGCCGAGCAGGACCCGCGCGTTGCGCTGACGGCGCAGCACGTCGCGCGTCGCGGGCGCGACCTCGCCCTCGGAGAGGATCCCGGTCGCGACCTGGTAGAGCAGCGGCTGGAAGAGGTGGTGCCCGGTGGACGCGATCATCGTGACCTTGACCGGGTCGCGCGCGAGCGCACGGGTCGTGAACAGCCCCCCGAACCCGGATCCGACGACGACGACGTGGTGCCGCGACGCGGCGCGGTCGGTGCTCGTCATGAGCGCTCCTCACAGGGGTCGGTGCTCGTCCTCCGACCGTAGGTCGGCCCCGGGTCGTCCGCGCGTCGGCGTCCTGCGCCTCGCGGTCGGCCGTGACGGCACGACGGCCTCGTCGGCGCTAGCGTCGGTGCGTGCACGTGCTCCTGCTCACCGACACCCACTGGCCGCGGCGCGCGGGCACCCTCCCCGCCGCGGTCTGGGACGCGGTCGAGGCCGCGGACCTCGTCGTGCACGCGGGGGACTGGGTCGAGGAGGGCCTCCTCGACGAGCTCGAGACGCGCGCGTCGGCCCTGCTGGCGTGCTGGGGGAACAACGACCCGCCCGGGCTGCGCCGTCGTCTCCCCGAGGTCGCGCGCGGGGTCGTCGACGGCGTGCGGGTGGCCGTCGTGCACGAGACCGGCGCCGCGAGCGGACGCGAGCGCCGCCTCGACGCCGCCTTCGCCGACTCGACCGACCTCGTGGTCTTCGGGCACAGCCACATCCCGTGGGACACCACGACCGGACGCGGCGTGCGGCTGCTGAACCCGGGGTCGCCGACGGACCGCCGCCGCCAGCCCTGGGCGACCTTCATGACCGCGCGGATCGGCTCCGACGTCGAGGGCTTCGCCGAGGTGGAGCTGCACCGCGTCGAGCGGCCTGCGGCGCACCGGCCCTGACCGCGCCGGCTGCGCCGCGGCGGGGAGCGGCGCTGGGTGTGCCGGCAGGTGCGAGGCTTGACCCGTGGACCTGAACAGCGACCTCGGTGAGTCGTTCGGCGCGTGGACGATGGGCGACGACGCGGCGATCCTGCCGCACGTCACGAGCGCGAACGTGGCGTGCGGGTTCCACGGCGGCGATGCGCGCACGGCGCGCGTCACGTGCGAGGCGGCGGTCCGGCACGGCGTCGTCGTCGGTGCCCACGTGTCGTACCGGGACCTCGCCGGGTTCGGCCGCCGGTTCGTCGACGTGGCACCCGCCGAGCTGACGGACGAGGTGATCTACCAGATCGGCGCCCTCCAGGCGATCGCCCGCGCGTCGGGCACGCGCGTGTCGTACGTCAAGCCGCACGGCGCCCTCTACAACGCCGTCGTGCACCACGAGAGCCATGCGCGTGCCCTCGTGCGCGGGGTCCTGGACGTCGACCCCGCGCTGCCGCTGCTCGTGCTGCCGGGCAGCGTGGTCGGGGCCGTCGCGCGCGACGCGGGCGTCCGCGTGGTCGCCGAGGCCTTCCCCGACCGCGCCTACGCGCCGGACGGCACGCTGGTCCCGCGGTCGCACGAGGGTGCGGTCCTGCACGACCCCGACGTCATCGCGGGGCGGGCCGTGCGGATGGCGACCGACGGCTCGGTCGTGGCCGTCGACGGGACGTCGGTCCGGGTCGACGTCGAGACGCTCTGCCTGCACGGCGACTCGACGTCGTCGGTCGCCGCCGCGGTCGCGACGCGGCGTGCGCTCGACGCTGCGGGGGTCGACGTCGCCGGCTTCGTGCGCCCGCATGGGTGAACGGGCGGGCGGTCGGACGGGCCGTGCGTCGTCCGGGCGGGTGCCGCCGACACGCGGGCCCGTGTTCCGCGCGTCGCCCGGCGACGCGCGACGGCCCCGCCTGGAGGTGCGGCCCATGGGGGACCGTGCGCTCCTGGTCCTGACCGGTGGGGCGGACCCTGCTGCCCTCGCGGCGCACCTGCGGGCGAACCCGGTGCCGGGTCAGGAGGAGGTCGTGCCGGCCGCCGAGACCGTGCTCGTGCACGTCGCCGAGGGCCGTCTCGACGCCGCCGCGCGTGCGCTCGCCCACGTCGACGCGGGTGCGGACCAGGCCGCCGGGAGCGCCCGCACCGTGCGGCTCGACGTCGTGTACGACGGTCCCGACCTGGCCGACGTGGCCGCAGGCCTCGGGACGAGCGTCGACGCGGTCGTGACCTGGCACTCGGGGACCACGTGGCGCTCGGCGTTCGTCGGGTTCGCGCCCGGCTTCGCGTACCTGCTGCCCGACGTGCCCCTCGGCGAGGTATCCCGACGTCCCGAGCCGCGCACCGCGGTCCCGCCGGGCAGCGTCGCGCTCGCGGGACCGTACGGGGCGGTGTACCCGCGCAGCTCCCCGGGGGGCTGGCAGCTCGTCGGCACGACCTCGGGCGCCGTCTGGGACGTCACCGCGCCCCGGCCGGCCCTCCTCGGACCGGGCACGAAGGTCGTGTTCCGCGTCGCGCGAGCCGTGGCGACGACGGCCGGGGGCTCCCGCCCCCCGGTCGAGGGGGGCCACCGCGGCGCGAGGCGCGCCGAGCGGCCCGAGGGGGTGCGGGCAGGGGCCTCGTCACGCGACGCGGGCACCGCCGCCCTGCCGGGGCGGTCCGCGCTCGAGGTCCTCGCGCCCGGCCCGTCGACCCTCGTCCAGGACCTCGGCCGCCCGGGCCGGCAGTCGGACGGCGTGCCCCGCGGCGGAGCCGCCGACCGCGCCGCCGCGGTGGTGGCGAACCGCCTGGTGGGCAACCCGCGCGGTGCCGCTGTCCTCGAGGCCGTCCTCGGCGGGCTCGTCCTGCGCGCCCACGGCGACCTGGTCGTCGCCGTCACGGGCGCTCCGGCTCCCCTGGTGGTCCGTCGCCCCGACGACGACGCGGGCACCGCGGTCGGGACCGCACGCCCTCTCCGCCTGCCCGACGGCTGGACGCTCGAGCTCGGTGCCCCCGCACGCGGCCTGCGTTCCTACGTGGCGGTGCGTGGCGGCGTCGACACCGCGCACGAGCTGGGCAGCCGGTCGACCGACGTCCTGTCGGGCCTGGGGCCGCGTCCCCTCGCGACCGGCGACGTCCTGCCCGTGGGCCGCGACCCCGGTGACGCCGTGCCGCACGCGCCGGACCTGCCCTACCTGCCCGACGTGCTGGTCTCGGGTGACCCGGGTGGTGCGACCGGGCTCGCGCCCCTCCGCACGGTCGAGGTCCTCCCGGGCCCGCGCCACGACTGGCTGACCGCGGCGGCGCGACGCGCGCTGCACGAGGTGGAGTGGGCGGTCAGCGACCGCTCGAACCGCGTCGGAGTGCGTCTGGACGGGCCGCCGCTGTCCCGCGCGGTCGCGCGCGAGCTCCCGAGCGAGGGCGCGGTCCCCGGCGCGATCCAGGTGCCGCCCTCAGGCCTGCCGATCGCGCTGCTCGCCGACCACCCGGTGACCGGTGGGTACCCCGTGGTCGCCGTCGTGCGCGCCGCCCACGTCGACCGCCTCGCGCAGCTGCGCCCGGGCGACCGGCTGCGGCTCGTCCCGGTGCCGGACGGGGCGCCGGGTGTGCGTCAGCCGCCGCCATCTGGTGGGGTGGGGCGCGAGGAGGTGCCGTGACACGGACGGTTGAGCAGGTGACGGACGTCGTGACCTACCACGGGGAGGGCCCGTGCTGGTGGCCGGGGTGGGGAGGTCTGCGCTGGGTCGACATGCTCGCGGGTGACGTGCTCTCCCTGCGGGCCGACGGCACGGTCGACCGCGTGCACGTGGGAGAGGTCGCGGCGTTCCTCCGGCCGAGGTCGTCGGGCGGGTGGGTCGTCGCGGTCGAGCGCGGCCTCGCGCTCGGCGCGGATCCCGAGGAGGTGCCCGACGACGTCCAGGAGATCTGGTCCGACCCCGGTGTGCGGATGAACGACGGCGGGTGCGACCCGTTCGGAGCCCTGTACGCCGGCAGCATGGCGTACGACGCGGCCGAGGGCGCCGCGACCCTGTACCGCGTGGACCCGCGGCGGTCGGTCTCCGTCGCGCTCGCGGGGGTCACGATCTCCAACGGCTTCGCCGTGGACCCGTCCGGGCGTCGCGCGTACTACAACGACAGCGCGACGGGGCGGACGGACGTCCTCGACGTCACGCCCGAGGGAGTCGGCGGGCGCCGGCCGTTCCACCGCGTGCCGGCGGGCTCGCCCGACGGGCTCGCGGTGGACTCCGCGGGGAACGTCTGGACGGCCGTGCACGGGCAAGGCGTCGTGGTGTGCGTGTCACCCTCCGGCGAGGTCCTCGAGCGCGTGCCGGTGCCCGTCGCGCAGGTCACGGCGTGCGCGTTCGGCGGGCCGGAGCTGCGCGACCTGTACGTGACGACGTCGCGCGAGAACCTGGACGACCCCGAGCCCGCCGCCGGTGCCCTCTTCCGGGCCCGTGTCGACGTCCCGGGGCTGCCCGTCCTCCCGTTCGGCGGCTGAGGGCTCAGCCCGCGTCGAAGCGGTCGTCGCCCTCGCGGTCCGGGTCGTCCGCGTCGGGACCCGGCAGGGGGCTGGTGCTGCCCGGCTGGGGTCCGGGCGAGGGAGCGCCGTCCGTGGGGTGCGCGGCGTGCGACGGGTCGGCGACCGTGTCGCCGAGAGAGCCGGTACCGGTCGCGTCCTCGCGTCCGCCGCCGGGCTGGGGGGTCGCGCCGGTCGTGTCGTCGTGGTGCGCGTCGTGGTGGGACACCGTCGTCTCCTTCCGAGGGACCGCCGGCCGTCGGGTGCGGGCGGTGTCCCGCCAGCGTCGTCCCCCGGGCCACGCGGCGCAACAGGGGGAGCGGCGTGCTCGCTCAGGACGCGGCGGACGCGTCCCTGGCGGCCGAGAGCGAGCGGTGCAGCGGCATCGTCATCCACACGGTCTTGCCGTCCGTGGGCCCCGTCCGCACGACGCCCCAGTCCGTCGCCAGGAGCTCGACGAGCTTCATCCCGTGGCCTCCCAGGTGGGCTGGGCGGTCGTCGTCGACGCGGGGCGGCGTCGTGCTGTCGTCGCTCACCTCGATGCGCAGGAGCCCCTCCGCCGCCGACACGCTCAGCGCGACCTGTCCGCCGTCGCCGCCGAACTTGACGGCGTTCGTCACCAGCTCGCTCGCGAGCAGCTCCACCACCGGCAGCGTGTCGGGGTGGGCGCCGAGCTCCTGAGCCGTCTGGACGGCGAACGCGCGACCCCGCCGGATGGCGTCGCCGGTGGCGTTCAGCATGAGGAGCATGGGGCAGGCCTTCGTTCAGCCGCGAGCAGGGGTGTGGGGGCCCCAGCACGCTAGCAGAGGGAAGCGGTCGTCACGGGGCGCAACCAGGCGGAACGGACAGCGCGGCGGGCCGGCGCTCACACGAGGGGCGTGCGCTCGGCGGGCGCGCTCATGCCCGTGTCACGACGGCCCGCTGCGCGGCCCCGGAGCAGCTCGACGACCACGGGGACGACGGACACGGCCACGATGCCGATGAGGATCGCCTCGATGTTCTCCTGGACGAACGTGACCTGGCCGAGCCAGAAGCCGACGAGCGTGACGCCCACACCCCACAGCAGCGCGCCGACCAGGTTGTACGTCACGAAGGTGCGGTACCTCATCCCGCCGACGCCCGCGGCGACGGGCGCGAAGGTCCGGACGATGGGCACGAACCGCGCGAGGACCACCGTCCGGCCGCCGTAGCGCTCGAAGTAGGCGTACGTCTTGTCGACGTACTCCTGCCGGAAGATGCGGGAGTCCGGCCGCCGGAACACACGTGGCCCCGCGCTCCGCCCGATGAGGTAGCCGGTCTGGTCGCCCGCGAACGCGGCGGCGAAGACCAGCGCGCACAGGAGCAGGACGGGGATGTCGATGAAGCCCGTCGCCGTGAGCATGCCCGCGGTGAACAGGAGCGAGTCGCCCGGCAGGAAGAAGCCGACGAGCAGGCCGGTCTCGGCGAACACGATCGCGAGCACGCCGACGACCGCGAGCGGCCCGAGCCAGTGCAGGATCGCGTCGGGGTCGAGCCACTGCGGACCGAGGGCGAGGACGGGCATCGCCGTGGGCAGCATGGTCATCGGGTGCTCCTGTCGTGACCGGCCTCGTCGGCCGCGTCCTGCGTCGGGGCGTCGGCGTCGACGGCGGGACGCACGTCGAGCCGGGTGATCCGGCGGTCGCGCGTCCCGACCACGACGATCTCATGGCCCGGCACCGGGACCACGTCACCGACCACGGCGAGGCGTCCCAGCTGAGCCAGGACCCAGCCCGCGGCGGTCTCGTACGGCCCGTCCTCGAGGGGGACACCGGTCTCCTCCGCGAACTCCTCGATCGTGAGCGACGCGTCGACCGTCACACGGTCGTCGTGCCGGGCGGCGTTCGCCACGGGTGCGTCGTGCTCGTCCTGGATGTCCCCGACGAGCTCCTCCACGAGGTCCTCGAGCGTCACGATCCCGTCCGTGCCGCCGTACTCGTCGACGACGACGGCGATGTGGACGCCCTCGCGGCGCATGCGGGACAGCGAGGGCAGCAGCCGGTTGGTCGACGGCAGGTGGAGCAGCTCGCGGGTGAGGCTGCGCAGCGGTGCGGCCGGGTCGGCGCCGAGCAGGTCTCGCACGTGCAGGAAGCCGACCACGTCGTCGAAGTCCTCGCCGGTCACGGGATAGCGCGAGTAGGGCCGGTCGCGCACGGCGGCGACGGCCTGGGCGACGTCGAGCGCCGCGGGCAGGAACGCCACCTCGCCCCGTGGCCGCATCACCTCGCCGAGCGAGCGGTCGGCCGCGTCGAAGACGTCGTCGATGATGCGGCGCTCGTCGGGGGCGAGCCCCTCGTGCGAGCCGACGATGTCGCGCAGCTCCTCCTCGGTCATCTGCTCGGACGTCGCGCGGGGGTCGCCGCCGAGCCCGCGGACGACGGCGTTCGTCGAGACCGACAGGAGCCAGATCACGGGTCGCATGAGGCGTGCGAACCGGTCCAGCGGCGGGCCGACGGCCAGAGCCACGGAGGCGGCCCGCTGGAGCGCGAGCCGCTTGGGGACGAGCTCGCCGAGCACGAGCGACAGGTAGGCGATCACGAGCGTCAGCGCCACGAGCGACACGGTGCGCGCGAGACCCTCGGACAGGCCGAGCGCCTCGAGCGCGGGCGCGAAGTCGGGCGCGAGCGTCGAGGCCCCGTAGGCCGCGGAGAAGAACCCGGCGACCGTCACGCCGATCTGGACCGCTGCGAGGAACGTGTTCGGGTCGCGTGCGACCGCCGCGACCCGGGCGCCGCGGCGACCCTGCCGCTCGAGCCGGCCGAGCTGGCTGTCGCGCAGGGACACGAGCGCGAGCTCGGTGCCCGCGAACACCCCGCCCACGAGCACGAAGAGCAGGACCAGCCCGATGTTGACCCAGGTCGCCTCGTCCATCAGCGCACCGCCCCGCGGGTCGTGACGGGGGTCCGGTGGGGCGGGGTACTCGCGGGGTCGTCCATGCGTACGAGTGAACGGTCACCCGCGTGCGCCGTCAAACCGCGCGACGAGGTCGGACGGCCCACGCCGCCCGGGGCGCGTCGTGGCACGGTGTGCGCATGGCCGCCGACCCGCTGCACCTCTTCCCGGGCAAGCAGTTCATCAGCACGATCCTGGACGCGCTCGAGACGAAGACGGCGATGTCGGGCGACCTCGCGCGCCGGTACCTCCAGCGCGCCGCCATGGCGGGGATCATCATCGGCCTGCTGTACGCCGCCAACTACGCGCTCGTCGCCGCGTTCGACGCGATCGACCTCGGCTCGACGACCCTGCGCCCGCTGGGGCGCATCGTCGGCGCGCTCACCTTCGGCTGGGCGCTCGTCTTCATCTACTACTCGAAGTCCGAGCTGCTGACCTCGAACATGATGGTCGTCTCGATCGGCGGCTACTACCGCCGCACGACGTGGGGCAAGGCGCTGCGCATCCTCGGCCTGTGCTACCTGGGCAACGCGCTCGGGGGCCTGCTCGTCGCGCTCCTCGTGCGCTTCAGCACGCTCGCGGACGGGCCGGTCCTCGCCGAGATGGTGGCCTCGGTCGAGCACAAGCTCGAGTACGTGTCCGCCGGGCCGGCCGGCTGGGGCGACCTCGTCGTCCGGGCGGTGCTGTGCAACTTCCTCATCAACATGGCGATGCTGCTCGTCTACAACGGCCTGATCCGCGAGGACGTGATGCGCAGCGCCGTGATGATCACGGCGGTCTTCCTCTTCGCGTTCCTCGGCCTCGAGCACTCGGTCGCGAACACCGTGCTGTTCACGATCGTGGGCCTGCGCGAGGGCATCGACCTCGGGCTCGCGGCGGGCAACGTGCTGCTGGCCCTGCTCGGCAACTACCTCGGCGGCGGGCTGCTCGTCGGCTTCTACTACGCGTACGTCAACGACGACGCGCGGTACCTGCGCGACCGCCCGCCCGCGGGACCGTGACCCCGCGCGCCGACCGCCGTGCCCGTGGCGGCGGTCGCGACTAGGTTCGGGCCATGACTGCGCCCTCGGTCCTGTTCATCGGTGGAACCGGCATCATCAGCTCCGCGTGCACCCGGCTCGCCGTCGAGCGCGGGCTCGACGTGCACCTCCTCACGCGCGGCGAGTCGGACCGCCCCGTCCCCGACGGGGTGACCGTCCTGCGTGGCGACGTGCGCGACGCCGCCTCGGTGCGCGACGCGCTGGGCTCCCGGGAGTTCGACGCCGTCGTCGACTGGGTCGCGTTCACGCCCGAGCACGTGCGGGCCGACGTCGACCTGTTCCGCGGCCGGACCGGGCAGTACGTCTTCATCTCGTCGGCGTCGGCGTACCAGACCCCGCCGCAGCGGGTCCCGGTCGTGGAGTCCGCCCCGCTGCGCAACCCCTACTGGGAGTACTCGCGGAACAAGATCGCGTGCGAGGACCTGCTCGTCCGCGAGTACCGCGACACCGGGTTCCCCGCCACCGTCGTGCGTCCCTCGCACACGTACGACCGCACGCTCGTCCCGTTCGACGGCGGGTGGACGGTCGTCGAGCGCATGCGACAGGGCAAGGAGGTCGTCGTGCACGGCGACGGGACGTCCCTGTGGACCCTGACGCACAACACGGACTTCGCCCGCGGGCTCGTCCCTCTCCTGGGGCGTCCCCGGACCGTGGGGGAGGCGTTCCACATCACGGGTGACGACGTGCTCACGTGGGACCAGATCGCGCACACCCTGGCCCGGGCGGCCGGGACGACCGCACGCATCGTGCACGTGCCGTCGGACGTGATCGCCGCCGAGGACCCTGCCTGGGGCGCGGGCCTCCTCGGCGACAAGGCGCACTCGATGGTGTTCGACACGTCGAAGCTCCGCTCGGTCGTGCCCGACTTCGTCTCGACGGTGCCGTTCGAGCAGGGGGCGCGCGAGATCGTCGCGTGGCACGACGCCGACCCCGCGAGGCGGCGCGTCGACACCGCCATGGACGCGCTGATGGACCGGCTCGTCGACCGGTTCCGCGTGCGCGCCTGACGGTCGACGTCGCACGCAGGACGGCCCGGACGTCGTCGGTCGCCGCGACCGGGCGGTGGACCGACCCGGACGGGATCCGCGTGCCGGCGGCCCTCAGCCGCGAGACGCCGACCGCGTCAGGTCGAGCAGCCAGCGGCGCACCTCGCGCTCGACCTCGGCCAGGCCTCTGCGGAGCGAGTGGTCGCCCGGGACGACGGCGACCTCGCGGCCCGGGCGGTCCGGCGGGAGCCCGAACGGGTCCCGCTCGCCCTGCACGACGAGCACCGGCGCCCCGACGGCGTCGAGCTCCGGGAGGCGGTCGGGCGCGTCGGGACGGCCGGGCGGACGGACCGGGAACGCGAGGCACAGCACGCCGTCGGCCGCGAGCCCGTCCGCGGTGCGGCAGGCGGTGCGCGCCCCGGCGGAGCGGCCGCCGACGACGAGCGGACCGTCCGGCCACCGCGCGCGCAGGGACGTCACGACGGCGCGCCAGGCCTCGTCGAGCGCGGGGCCGCGCGGTGGGAGGCGCCGTCCCGCGACGCGGTACGGCTGCTCGACGAGCGCGACCGTGAGCCGAAGGTCGGCCGCGACCCGCGCGACCACGGTCAGGTCGGGTGCGTCGACGCCGCCACCCGCGCCGTGGCCGAGCACGACCAGGCCCGTCGGGTCGGGGACGGTCCGGACGTGGGCCACCGCCTCACCGTGCGGCGTCGGCACGACGGTGCGCTCTGCCGGGGGCGCGTGATCGGTCATGCGCCCATGGTGCCGGGTCGTGCGTACCCGGACCTGGTCCGCGGTGCGACGCGACCCGTCCTCGGGCGCGTTGCGCCGCCGCGGCGGGCCGTCTGCGGCACGATCAGCACGACCGAAGGAGGCGCCGTGCGCGCGAACGACCGCAGGATGACCAGGGCGGACCTGGGCACCCGCATGCTGCTGGACCCGGGCAACGTGTGGCGCATCGGCTGGGTCGTCATCGCCCTGATCGCGCTCGTGATGGTGCTGCGCTTCGTCCTCGGGCAGGGCAGCTCGCTGATCTTCACGATCGTCATGGCGTGGTTCGCGTCGCTCGCCATCGAGCCCGCCGTCGGCCGGCTCGCCCGCCGGATGCCGCGCGGTGCGGCGACCGGTGTGGTCATGCTCGGCGTGGTCGTCTTCCTCGTCGTCTTCGTCGCCCTCTTCGGGCAGCTCGTCGTCGAGCAGGTCGCGAACCTCGTCCGCAGCGTGCCGTCGCTCGCCGAGGACGGTCTCGCGTGGGTCAACGCGCGCTTCGGGACGGGCTACCGGATCGAGGACCTCGTCTCCCACATCGACCTGTCGCCCGAGCGCGCCGCGGGCGTCGCGAGCCAGCTCGCCGGGGGAGTGCTCGCGGTGCTGGGCTCGATCGCCGGCGCCGTCGCGAGCTTCTTCATGTTCGCGCTGTTCCTCTTCTACCTCTCCGCCGACGGCCCGCGGCTGCGGCGGTGGATCGCCTCGCTGTTCCCGCCGCGGGTCCAGGAGACGACGGTCGTCGTGTGGGACACCACGGCGGAGAAGACGGGTCGCTACGTCGCGGCGCGCGTCGTGCTCGCCGCGGTCAACGCGACCGCGAGCGGCATCGTCTTCGTCGTCATCGGGCTGCCGTCGTGGTTGGCGCTCGCGCTGTGGACGGGGCTCGTGGCGCAGTTCGTCCCCGCGATCGGGACGTACATCGCGATCGTCCTGCCCGTCCTCGTCGGGCTCCTCAGCCCCAACCCGTGGCTCGGCGTGATCGTCCTCGCGTGGGCGGTGCTCTACCAGCAGGTCGAGAACCTCACGATCGAGCCCAGGATCAGCGCGCGGGCGGTCGACGTGCACCCGGCGGTCAGCTTCGCGTCGGTCATCCTCGGCACGGCGATGTTCGGCGTCGCGGGCGCGCTGCTCGCGATCCCGGTCGTCGCGATGCTCCTGTCGCTGCTCGACCTGTACCGGACCCGCTACGAGCTCCTGCCCGAGCTCGAGGAGCCCGTCGACGCGCGGGCCCTGCGCGACGACGACGCGTCGGACGACGACGGCGGCGGCTGACCCGTCGTCGCGGGAGCACCGGTCACGGCCGCCCCGCGGTGCGCCTCACGGGTCGGGGCGGACGCTCACGTAGTGCAGCGTCTCGCGCGCGATGTGCACGAGCGACTCCCACCACGCGGTCGTATCCGGCCACACCGCGGCGAGCTCGTCGCTGAACCAGAGCACCTCGTGGCCACCGGCCGTCCGCGGCCCGTCCCGGCGTACGGCGACGACGTCCCGCTCGTAGGGGGCGACGAACACCGGGTAGAGCGCGTCCCGTGCGGGCAGCCCGGGCGACGGCGCGTACAGGTAGACGTCGTCGAGCAGGGTCGACCCGCGGTCCCACAGCGCCCCCTCGCCGAGCTCGTCGGCAGCCAGGAGGTCGCCGTCGAGCACCACCTGGGTCCACCCGTCGGCGGCGCGCAGCAGTCCGGCGTGCTGCGGGTCGAGGGGGTGGCTGAGCCGCTCCTCGGCGCGCGCCAGGGCGGCGGCATCGGCCCCGTCACGCGGGCGCGACGCGACGTACTCGTCGGGTGACTCCTCGGCGAGGCGGGCCGTGAGCCGGTGCAGCGCGGCCACGCGATCGGCCCAGGGACCCGGGACGGTGCACATCGGGGGCCTCCAGGGCTCGGGGTCGTCGGCGTGTGCCGTCCGTCCCGAGCTGCGCGGGCGCTCCCGACCACGGTCGGGCGCTGTCGACGCCTCGGCGCGCCGGCGCAGCACGGTCAGGAGACCGTGACCCGGCCGCCCGTGTCAATCCGTGTCCACGGCGAGCGGGGGCGCCGACCCGTCAGCGCCCGACGTCGCGCAGGTCGACCAGCGTGTAGCCGCGGGCGCGGATCTCCTCGATGATCCCGGGGAGCGCGTCCGCGTCGAGCGTCGTCCCGTCGTCGGGGTTGCTGCCGACGTGCATGAGGACGATCGCACCCGGCTGGAGGCCGTCGACGACCCGACGGTGCACCGTCGCCGCGTCGAGACCGCCCGACGTGCCCTTCCAGCCCAGCGTGTCGACGCTCCACCGGACGGGCACGTAGCCCGCGTCGTTGACGACGCGGATGTCCTCGGGCGTGCGCGCGCCGAACGGGAAGCGGAACAGCGGTCGGGAGGGCGCACCCGTCAGCGCACCGATGCTCGCGTCGGCCGCCGCGAGCTCGGCGCGGATGGCCGCGCTCGTCGTGACGGTGAAGTCGGGGTGGGTGTCGCTGTGGTTGCCCACGGGGTGCCCGGCGGCGGCGACCGCCCGGACCGCGTCGGGGTAGGAGCGTGCGAAGGCCCCGGTGACGAAGAACGTCGCCGGTGCGTCGTACCGGTCGAGCGTCGCGAGGATCGAGGCGACGGCGGTGTCCGAGGCGCCGCCGTCGAACGTCAGCGCGATCTCACGGGCCGAGGTGGGCAGCCGCTCGAGGTCGACGCCGCGCCACGCCTGCGGGAGGTCGTCCGTGGCGGGCGGCGCGGGCGGTGCCGGGTCGGGCGGCGGCGCGGGTGGTGGTGCGGGCTCGGGTGCCGGCTCGGGCGTGGGCTCGGGCGTCGGTCCGGGTGCGGGTGCGGGTGCGGGCGACGGGGTCGATGTGCGCGACGGCGGGACCGTCGCGGTCGGGCTCGACGTGGCAGGAGGGGACGGCTCCGGGTCGTCGTCGGCGGCGGTCGTGGGCGCGCAGGCGACCACGAGGGCGACGAGCGCCGCGCCGAGCAGGCGCGACGTCGTCCGTCCACGCGTCCCGCACGCGGCCGCGCCGCGGTCGTGCGAGCGCATCGGTCCTCCTCCGCGCCTGCCCCTGCTCCTCCCACGGTGCTCCGCGCGGCGTCCCTGGTCAAGGAGCGGGCGATCGGGCGGCCGGAGCCGTCGTCACCCCTCGCGCTGCGTGGTCACCGGACTTCGTCCTGTGCCACGCGCGGCGGACCGGGCACACTGCGGTACGACGACGAGCGGCTCCGGGCGGAGCCGCGGGGAGGGGGCGGCCCATGACGACGCGTGCTGCCCGCTCCACGACCCTCGACGTGCGCGGCGAGTTCGGCCCGTGGGACGCGCTCGCGGACGCCGCGCACGCCGCGTACGTCGACGGGTTCTCCGAGGACGCCGTCGTGCTGTGCCGTCACGGGCTCGCGCTGGCCGTGGCCGCCGGCGACCTCGTCACCGCGCGGTACCTCCGGTACGTCGAGGCCGTCGCCCTCCAGGAGCTCGGCCGGCACGCCGACGCGGTCGTGCGCGCCCAGGAGCTCCTCGCGTCGCTCGGCGACGAGCCGGAGCCGGTGTGGCGTGCCAAGGCCCTGTCGATCGTGTCGGAGGCGTCGGGCCGGATCGGCGCCCACGGCACGGCCATGGCGGCGATCGCCGAGGCCGACTGGCTGCGGCGCCGGATCCCCGTCGGCACGTACGGGCACCTGTCCGCGAGCATGGCCGTCGCGCTCGCGCTGCGGTCGGTCAACCTCCTCGAGGAGGCCGACGCGGCGCTGTCCGCGGTCCGGGGCGGGGGCGGTCCGGGTGTCGACGTGCTCGTCTGGCAGGAGCTCGGTCTGCTCTCCGCGCACTGGGGGACGAGCCTCGTGCTGCTCGAGCGGGACCGCGAGGCGGCGCCCTACTTCGTGCTGACCGCGTCGCGGAGCCGACGCATGCGACGCGCGGCGACGAGGGTCGGTGACGAGCGCATGGCGGCGCGGGCGCACGTGATCGAGTCGTACGCGATGATGCGGCTCGGCGAGGTCGAGCTAGCCGCGGCACGGTGCCGGGCGGCGGCAGGCTCCTTCTCGGCCCGCGCGGAGCTCGTCGAGACGCACCTCGTGCACCTGGTCACGGCCGCCGACGCGGAGCGGCGCGGCGACTACGCGGCGGCCACGTCGGCCCTCGAGACCATGCTCGCCGACGCGGACGACGCCGGGCACGAGCTGTGGACCCAGACCGCGACCGTGGCCCTGGCCCGGGTCCACGCCGCCGAGCACGGCACGAGCCGCGGAGCGGACCTGTGGCGCGGGCTGGCCGTCGCCGGGCTGCACAAGGTCTGGTCCGAGCGCGAGGCGCGGTTCGCGGCGCTGAACGACCGGCACCACCTGCGCGAGCTGACCGACCGCAGCGAGCGCGCGGGCGCCGAGGCGCTGCAGGACTCGCTGACGGGCCTGGGCAACCGCCGCGCCCTCGAGCGGATCCTCGCCGAGGGCGCGCCGCAGCGCGTCGTCTTCATCGACGTCGACGATTTCAAGTCCGTCAACGACCGCTGGTCCCACGCGGTGGGCGACGCGGTGCTCCGCCGCCTCGGCGAGCTCCTGCGGTCGGTGGCCCGCGCCGACGACGTCCTCGTCCGCTACGGCGGCGACGAGTTCCTGGTCCTGCCCGTCGGCGACGCGGACGCCGCGCACCAGGTCGCCCGGCGGGTGCGTCGCGCCGTGCTCGACCACGACTGGGGCCAGGTCGCGAGCGGGCTCACCGTCACCGTGTCGGTCGGGGTCGGGGCGGCCGACGCGATCGAGGGCGACGCCCTCACGTCCGCGGACGCGGCCGTGCTGGAGTCGAAGCGCCGGGGGCGCAACAGGGTCACCGTCGCGCCCCACGGCTGACCGTCCTCACCCCTCGACGAGCACCTCGACGCTGTGGTGCCCGCTCGCGCCGTCCGGGGCGACCGGGGTGCGCTCGTCGGTCTGGGGCTCGCCCGTGCCGTCGGTCGCACGGACCGTCAGGACGTGGCGGCCGGGCGTGGCGTCCCACTCGAGCACCCACTGCCGCCAGCAGTCGACGTCGAGGCTGTCGGCGAGCCGCGCCTCGACCCACGGGCCGTCGTCGACGCGCACCTCGACGCGCTCGATCCCGCGCGTCGGGGCCCACGCGACGCCGGCGACGGGCCGGACGCCCGCACGCACGGTCGACGCCACCGCGGGGACGTCGATCCGGGACTGGGTCTTGACGGGTCCCTCACGGGCCCAGCCCCGCGGGATCCAGTACCCGACCTCGTCCTCGAAGGTCGTCAGCTCGATCGCGGAGAGCCACTTGGTCGCCGACACGTACCCGTACAGGCCGGGGACGACGAGCCGTGCAGGGAAGCCGTGGGCGGCGGGGAGGGGCTCGCCGTTCATGCCGACGGCCACGAGCGCGTCCTGCGTGCCGAGCGCCAGCGCGACGGGGAACCCCGCCGTGAACCCGTCGACGGAGCGGCCCAGCAGCTGCGTCGCACCGTCGCGGACACCGGCCCGTCCCAGGAGCGTCCTCAGCGGCACGCCCTGCCACCGGGCGTTGCCGACCAGTCCGCCGCCGACCTCGTTGGAGACGCACGCGAGCGTGACGTCCGCCTCCACGTGCGGCATCGCGAGCAGCTCGTCGTAGGTCAGGGTGAAGGGGCGGTCGACCATGCCGCGCACCTCGAGCGTCCACGTGCCCGGGTCGACCTGCGGGACCGTCAGTGCGGTGTCGATGCGGTAGAAGTCGTCGTTGGGGACGAAGAGCGGCGTGAGGCCGGGGACGTCGAGCGCCGCCGCCGCGGGGACGGGCGGCGCCGGCCGGGCGGGCCGTGGCAGCCGCAGCGCCGCGCGGATCTGCTCGATGCGGTCCGACGACGCGAGCCACCGCCCGGCCACCGTGGTCGACGCCGCGACGACGGCGGCGACGGCGACGAGCGTGAGGAACGGCCGGCGGCCGACGTCGACGTCCCGCTGCGGCACGGACCCGGCGTCGACGCCCGACGACGGCGCAGATCCCGCGCGGGTCGCCGACCCGGCCGCCGCGTCCAGCAGGAAGCGCAGGACTCCCACGCCCGCGACGGCGCCGAGCAGTCCGCAGACGACGGCGGCCCACGGCGAGGTCCGCTCGTCGGCGAGCGCGGCGACGACGCCCACGAACGCGAACCCCGCAAGGCCGAGCGCGGCGAGGACGAACAGACGGCGGGCCAGGACGCCGAGGGCGGCGCCGACGGCGGCGGACACGACGAGGACGCCGACGACGAGGACGGGCTTGTCCGCCGTCCCGAGGACGGCGATCGCGGCGCGCTCGAGCCAGCCGGGGACGCGGTCGACGACGGCGTCGCCGACGGCGAGGACCAGCGACCGGCCGCCGGGGAGCAGACCGGCGACCAGCTCGGTGACGCCGAGCGCGACCGCGGTGGCCGCGACGCCGGCGACGGCCGCGAGGCGACCGGACGCGGGCTGACGCGGCGCACCCGACGGCGTCGTCGCGCTGGTCACCTTCGTGAGCGTACGTCCCGGATACGCCGGGTGGACTCCCGGACGACCAGACGGGCCTCGGCCACGCGGTCGCCCGGACCGGGCGGCCGGGCCCCGTCGCCGGTCTGCGCGAGGAGCAGACGGACGATCTCCCTCGCCATGGCGTCGTTGCCCGGCTCGACGGTGGTGAGCCGGGGGATCGTGAACTCCGCCTCGGCGTCGTTGTCGAACCCGACCACCTGCACGTCCTGCGGCACGTCGCGGCCGATGTCGGCGAGCGCGCGCAGAACCCCCATCGCGGCCGCGTCGGTGAGGGCGAAGGCGGCGTCGAAGTCGACCTGCTCCGCGTGCAGCGCGAGCACGGCGTCGTACCCGTCGCGCATGCTGTACGAGCCCACCTCGACGATCAGGTCGTCGTCGACCTCGATCCCCGCGTCGCCGTGGGCACGCCGGTAGCCGACGCTGCGCAGCGACGCCATGTCGCCGAACGCCACGGCGCGCCGACCGCCGACGAGCGCGATACGGCGCGCACCCGCCCTGATGAGGTGCTCCGTGGCGAGCGTGCTGCCGCCGATGTTGTCCATCATCACGTGCGGGAACGGGCCGGGGAGCGGTCGCTCCCCGAGGAGCACGCACGGCCGCTCGATGCGCGCAGCGCGCAGGTCGCCGGCGTCGAGCACGACGGGGCTCATGACGATCGCGTCGTACGCGGCGACCCGCGCCGGGGAGAGCGCCCCGAGCTCGCCCTCGCGCGTCCCGCCCGTCCGCTCGGCGACCACGTGGTACCCGTGGGCCTCCGCCACGGCCCCGAGCCGCGCGGCGAGGTGGGCGTAGTAGCCCGTGTCGACGTCAGGCACCAGGAGGCCGATCGCCCCGGACCGACCACCGCGCAGCAGCCGGGCCGTGGCGTTCGGTCGGTAGCCGAGCCGCTCGACGGCCTCGAGCACCCGCTGCCTGGTCTCCGCCTTGACGCCCGGTCGCCCGTTCACCACGTTGGACACGGTCATCGGCGAGACGCCCGCCTCGCGCGCGACGTCGCTCATCCTCACCACGCCGAGGCGCCCTCCGCCAGGGCCGCCCCGGTCGACTCGCGCGCCACGACGCGGAACGACGCCTTGTGCAGCCGCGGTGGGGGCCCGGCGCCGGGTCCGGAGCCGATGCGCTCGACGAGCATGTCCACGGCGACCTCCGCGATCTCGTCGCGGCCCGGGTCGACGGTGGACAGGGACGGGAGCGTGAAGCGGCCGTTGCTGATGTCGTCGAAGCCGATCACGGCGACGTCCTCCGGGATGCGGCGCCCGGCCTCGCCGAGCGCGCGCAGGACACCGATCGCGAGCGCGTCGTTGAAGGCGAAGACCGCGTCGACGTCGACGTCGTCCGCGAGGAGCTCACGGGTGGCGTCGGCGCCGTCCTCGGGGTGCCACGGAGCCGCGGTCCGTTCCAGACGCGGGTCGAGGGGAAGGCCGGCCGCCTCGAGCGCCTCCCGGTACCCCCGGATGCGCAGGTCCGACGGACGGAGCTGCCCGGTGCGCCCGTCCGGATGGGCGCCCACGACGGCGATGCGGCGTCGTCCCTGGGCGAGCAGGTGGTCGACGGCCGCGCGCGCCCCCTCGATGTTGTGCATCGTGACGTGGTCCGTCGGCCCGCCGAAGATGCGTTCGCCCAGCAGGACCAGCGGGTACCGGAGGTGGTCGAGCAGGCCGCGGTCCTCGGTGCCGAGCCGCTGCGGGCTGAAGAGCAGCCCGTCCGTCTGCCGCAACCCGTTGGCGAGGACGGCGATCTCGTGGTCCCGGTCGGCGCCGACCTGACCGACGATGACGCCGAGGCCGCGTCGCTCGGCCGCCGCGAGCACGGCGTCCGCGAGCTCGGCGAAGTACGGCTGACGGAGGTCGGGGACGGCCAGGCCGATGACTCCGGTCCGGCCCGAGCGCAGACCACGGGCCGACATGTTGGGTCGGTAGCCGAGCTCGTCGATCGCCTGCTGGACGCGCGCACGCGTCGCGGGGTGGACGTGCGGGTGGTCGTTGACGACGTTGGAGACGGTCTTGTTCGAGACCCGGGCCCGCAGCGCGACGTCGCGCATGGTCACACTCACGCCGGCTCCGCACTCCCGTGGTCGATCGGTGTCCGCGCAGACCCGCTGGACGCGGACGGGTCGGCCCTCGCCGTCGGGCGCGTCACGGCACCGCTCGCACCCGGCGTCGACGGGTGCGGGAAGCCTACAGGCGCCGAGCTGCGGCCGCGCGAGTCCTTGACACACCGCCGGAGGCCGGGCGAGCATGACCACACACGGTTTACGACGTCGTAAAAGCCGTGGCGACGGATGTGTAACGTCACACATCCGAGGCCGCCGCCTGCGATGGCGACGGCCGTGGGCACGTCCTGGCGGGCGCCTCGAGCGAGGTGTCCGGCGCACGGCACGCGACGAGGCGTGACGTGAGGCCCCGGTTCCGAGGGCGACACGACGAGGACCGGACCGGTCTCCCGCGTCGGCCGACGACGGAACCCCGAGAGCAGGAGGACCACGTGGACACCTTGCAGCGGCCTGCCGCGCCGTCGCGGCGCGGCGGGCGGCCCCAGGTCAGGGGAGTGCTCTACTCCCAGCGGCTCGCGCCGTACTTCTTCATCGCCCCGTTCGTGGTCACGCTGCTGGTCTTCTGGGCGGTCCCGCTCGGCCGGACGTTCGTCATGAGCACGCAGAACGTGCTCTTCGGTCAGGCCTCCTTCGTCGGCGCGGAGAACTACGAGCGGCTGTGGGGGGACCGCATCTTCTGGCAGGCGATGTTCAACAGCGCCCGGTACATGGTGCTCACGCTCCTGCTGCTGATCCCCATCCCTCTGGCGCTGGCCGCGATCATCAACTCGAAGATCGGCAGCGAGCGCGTGAAGGGCTTCTTCAAGGCGTCGATGTTCGTCCCGGCACTGACGTCGATCGTGGTGGCGGGCATCATCTTCCGGCTCATGTTCGCCGAGACCGGGACGGGCCTGATGAACCAGGTCCTCGCGCTCCTCGGCGCCGACCCGGTGCGCTGGCTGCGGACCGACACGGGCGGTCTCGTCGCGCTGCTCGCGCTGGCGATGTGGCGGTACACCGGGGTCAACGTCCTGTACTTCCTCGCCGGGATGCAGTCGATCCCGGACGAGTACTACGAGGCGGCGTCGATCGACGGCGCGGGACGCGTGCGGCAGTTCTTCCAGATCACGCTCCCGAACCTCAAGCCGACGATCGTCTACGTCACCACGATCAGCATCTACGGCGGTCTGGCGATGTTCCTCGAGAGCTTCATGCTCTACGCCGGCAACAACTCCCCGAACAACCAGGGCCTCACGGTCGTCGGCTACCTCTACCGCAGGGGGATCGAGGAGAACGACCTGGGGTTCGCCTCGGCCGTCGGTGTCGTGCTGCTCGTCGTGATCATGACCATCAACCTGACGTACCTGACGCTCACCGGGACCTTCCGGAAGGAGCAGGTCCGATGAGCGCGCCGGCACCGCTGCCCGTGACCGTCGCCACGGCCGCCGAGGCGACCGCGGGGGGACCGCCGGGACGTGGCCGACCCGTGCGGACGAAGCGTCCGTTGCCGCGCGGTCTGTTCGTCGCCGTCCAGACCGCCTTCCTCGTCCTGCTCACGCTCATCGTGCTCGTGCCGCTCGTGGCGATCTTCGTCGGCACGTTCCAGGACGGCAACGCGATCCTGCGCAACGGGCTCACCCTCGACATCGACCTCCAGGCGCTGTCGCTCGACAACTACCGGATGCTCTTCACCGACTCCGGGCTCTACTTCCGGTGGTTCCTCAACTCCGTGGTCCTCACCGCGGTGCAGGTCGCCGGGACGCTCCTGGTCAGCTCGTTCGTCGCGTACGGGTTCGCGATGTACGACTTCAAGGGCAAGAACGCCTGGTTCATCGCGGTGCTGCTGCTCATGACCGTCCCGTTCGAGATCATGATGCTGCCGCTGTTCGTCCTGGTGAACGACCTCGGGCTGGCGGACTCCTACTCCGTCATCGTGTTCCCGTTCCTCGCCGCGTCGGTGACGATCTACTTCTTCCGGCAGTACTTCCTGGGCATCCCGAAGGAGCTCCTGGAGGCCGGACGCGTCGACGGCGTGACGGAGTTCGGGATCTTCTTCAAGATCGTCGTCCCGATCGCGCGACCGGCGTTCGCCGCGATGGCGATCCTCAACGGGATGGTCATCTGGAACAACTTCCTGTGGCCGCTCCTCGTCCTCCGCTCGGCGGAGAAGTTCACGCTGCCCATCGGGCTCAACACGCTGCTCACGCCGTACGGCAACAACTACGAGCTGCTCATCATCGGGTCCTTCTTCTCGCTCCTGCCCGTCCTCGTCCTGTTCCTGCTCTTCCAGAGGTTCTTCGTCGCCGGGATGACCGCCGGCGCGCTCAAGGGCTGACCGACAACCCAACGAATCGGAGTCACGACATGGCTGGATCTCGCACGCTCCTCTCCCTGACCGCGGCCGGCGTGGCCGGCGTCCTGGGTCTGTCCGCCTGCAGCGGCGGCGGCCAGGAGGGGTCCCCGACCGCGGACGGGGAGCCCGTCAGCCTCGACATGTGGGTGTTCGCCGAGCTCCACGCGGCCTATTACGAGCAGATGGCCGAGCAGTGGAACGAGGCGAACCCGGACCGGCCGGTGGACCTCGAGGTCACGGTGTACCCGTACGACGACATGCACAACAAGCTGCAGCTGGCCGCGAACTCGGGCTCCGGGCTGCCGGACGTCGTCGACATCGAGGTGAGCAAGTTCTCCAACTTCGTCACGGAGGACGGCCGGACGCCGCTCATGGACCTCACGGAGGCGGCGGAGCCGTACGTCGACGACATCGTCCAGGCGCGCCTGGACCTGTACAGCCGGGCCGGTGGGATCTACGGGTTCCCGATGCACGTGGGCGCCTTCGTGGCGTTCTACAACGCGACCCTCCTCGAGGCGGCCGGGATCGACTACACGACCATCGAGACCTGGGACGACTTCGAGGCCGCCGGCGTCGCGTACAACCAGGCGACGGGCAAGGCGTTCGGCGTCGCGAGCACGGGCGTCGACATGGTCGAGCCGCTGCTCGTCGCGCAGCTCGGCGGCAGCTTCTTCGACGACGACGGGGCGGTCGCGGTGAACAGCCCCGAGGTCGTCGAGGCTCTCGAGATCGAGAAGGGCATGCTCGACGCGGGCGCGATCTCGACCATCCCCGGCGGCAGCCCGGACTCCGAGGAGGCGTTCGGCGCGATCAACCGGGGCGACTACGCGGCCATCGTCTACCCCGCGTGGTACACGTCCCGGTTCGTCGACTACATGCCGGACCTCGCCGGTGACGTCGCCATCGCTCCGGCCCCCGTGGTCGACGGGGGTGAGGTCGCGACGATCGGCGGTGGCGGCACCGGGACCGCGGTGACCGAGGCGTCGCCCGACAAGGAGTTCGCCGCCGAGTGGCTCGCCTTCGCCAAGCTCTCGCCCGAGGCGAACGTCGCCGTCTGGGAGGTGCTCGGGTTCGACCCCGTGAACATGTCCGTCTGGGAGGACGACGAGGTCACGCACAACCCGGACAACAAGTTCAACCAGTACTTCCAGACGAACCTCTTCGACGTGCTCAACGAGGTCAAGGGCGACATCGGCCACTTCGACGCGTTCACCAACCCGAACCTCCCCGCCCTGGACAACATGTTCACGACCGTCACCTGGACGGAGATCTTCGAGAACGGCGTCGAGCCGCAGCAGGCGCTCGACCAGGCGCAGGCCGACCTGGAGAACCAGATCGGCGGCTGACCGCCGCCCCGGGTGCCGGCCGGCCGCCGGCGCCCGGGGCGCTCCCCGCCCACCGCCTGACCCGCACCGCCCGAACCCTCACCACCGCACAGGAGAACTCATGCACAACGGCACGCTCTCGATCGACCCGGCGTTCACCGTGGCACCCGTCAACCGCCGCGTGTTCGGCTCGTTCGTGGAGCACATGGGCCGCTGCGTCTACGGCGGGATCTACGAGCCGGGTCACCCGACCGCCGACGACAGCGGCTTCCGGGGCGACGTGCTCGCGCTGGTCCGCGAGCTGGGCGTCACCGCGGTCCGGTACCCGGGCGGGAACTTCGTCTCGGGGTACCGGTGGGAGGACGGGGTGGGCCCGGTCGGGGACCGCCCCACCCGGCTCGACCCGGCCTGGCGCACCGTGGAGACCAACGCGTTCGGGCTCAACGAGTTCATGGAGTGGTCCCGGAAGGCCGACGTCGAGCCGATCATGGCGATGAACCTCGGCACGCGTGGCCTCCAGGAGGCCATCGACCTCCTCGAGTACGCCAACCACCCCGAGGGCACCGCGCTGTCCGACGCGCGCGTCGAGCACGGGGTCAAGGAGCCGCACGGGATCCGGATGTGGTGCCTGGGCAACGAGATGGACGGTCCGTGGCAGCTCGGCCACAAGACGGCGACGGAGTACGGACGGCTCGCCGCGGAGACGGCGCGGGCGATGCGCCAGTTCGACCCCCGCCTCGAGCTGGTCGCGTGCGGGAGCTCGGGCCGCTCCATGCCGACCTTCGGGACGTGGGAGGCGACCGTGCTCGAGCACACCTACGACGTGGTCGACCTCGTCTCCGCGCACGCCTACTACCAGCTCGACGGGGAGGACGTCGCGAGCTTCCTCGCGTCGTCGGTGGACATGGACCTGTTCATCCGCGAGGTGATCGCGACCGCGGACCACGTCGGCGCGAAGCTCTCCTCGTCGAAGCGGATCAACATCGCGTTCGACGAGTGGAACGTCTGGTACCTGCGCGAGATGCAGGCGGGCGGCCTGCCCGACGACTGGACCGAGGCGCCGCGGCTGAGCGAGGACGCGTACACGGTCCTCGACGCCGTCGTCGTCGGGTCGCTGCTCATCACCCTGCTGAAGCACGCCGACCGCGTCACCGTCGCCTGCCAGGCGCAGCTCGTCAACACGATCAGCGCCATCCGGTGCGAGCCTGACGGCCCCGCCTGGCGCCAGTCGATCTTCCACCCCTTCGCGCTCACCGCACGGCACGCGCAGGGAGAGGTCCTCGACCTCCGGCTCGACGTGCCGACGCTGTCGACCGGCAAGCACGGCGACGTGCCGGTGCTCGACTCCGTCGCCACGTGGGACGCCGCGACGGGCCGTCTCGCCGTGTTCGTCGTCAACCGCGACCCCGCCGAGGAGGTCTCCGTCTCGGCGGACCTGCGGGGATTCGGCGGGGTCGACCTCGTCGAGGCGACGCTCGTCGGTGACGACGACCTGTTCGCCGTCAACACCGTCGACGAGCCGGACCGGGTCGTGCCCACGCCGCACCCCGCGGCCGCGGTGGACGGGTCCGGCCTGCGCGCGACGCTGCCGCCCGCGTCGTGGAGCATGTTCCTGCTGCAGGCCTCGTGACGGGCCCGGGACGCCCCGCGGCGCCCTCCTCGGCGTCGCAGGAGCCGTTCGGCTACCTCCTGTCGCACTTCGTCGAGGACCCGGACGGGTACGGCGAGCAGGTGTACCTCTCCCTGAGCGACGGGGACGACCCGTGCTCGTGGGTCCGTCTCAACGGGGGAGAGCCCCTGCTCCGCTCGGACCTGGGGACCACCGGGGTCCGCGACCCGTACCTCGTACGCGGTCGGGACGAGTTCTTCCTCGTCGCGACGGACCTGCGCATCTACGGCGGCGACGGGGCGGGGTGGGACGCCTGGACCCGGCACGGCAGCCGGGACGTGCTCGTGTGGCGGTCCGAGGACCTCGTCGAGTGGTCGGAGCCGTGGACGCTCGAGGTGGCACCGCCCACGGCCGGCATGGCGTGGGCCCCCGAGGCCCTCTACGACGCCGGGCGAGGCGAGTTCCTGCTCTTCTGGTCGTCGAAGCTGTACGCGGCGGACGACACCGCGCACCAGGGGGACGCCTACAGCCGGGTCCTGGCGGCGTGGACGCCGGACTTCCGACGGATCGGGACGCCCCGGGTCCTCGTGGACCGCGGCGACGACGTCATCGACACGACCGTCCTCGTCCAGGACGGGGTCGTGCACCGCGTCTCCAAGCAGGAGTCGCTCGAGCCGGGGTCGGACCGCGTGTTCCACGAGGTCGGCCCGGCGCTCTTCTCCCCGGACTACCGGACGGTCGCGACGCGGATCGGCGCCGACCGGTACGACCGGCTCGAGGCGCCCGTCCTGTTCAAGGACCACCACGTCGACGTCTGGTACCTCTTCCTCGACCAGTACAGCCGGCGGCCGCAGGGGTACGTGGGTTTCCGGACGACCGACCTGCTCGCCGGCAGGTGGGAGCCCGTCCCCAAGGACGAGTTCCGCATGCCGCCGGACACCAAGCACGGCGGGGTGCTGCCGTTGCGCCGCGGCGAGTGGGAGCGCCTCAGGTCGGCCTACCCCCCGGAGCCCCCGGGCGTCGTCACCGGGTCTCGGGCCCGGCCACGGGTCCAGGACGACGCGGCGGACGCGCCCGGGCCCCGAGCGGTGCCCTAGGGTCTAGCTACCGCAGATGCCCCTGTGGCGGAACTGGCAGACGCGCTCGGCTCAAACCCGGGTGCCGCGAGGCGTGAGGGTTCGAGTCCCTCCGGGGGCACACCAGGCGCCCGTCGCGGGCGGACGTCGCGGGCCCACGTCGCGGGCGCAGGCCCGCGACGTGGCGCCCCGACGGTCCTCCGGGGCGACGGGAGGTCGGGACCGGAGCGTCGCGTGAGCCATCGGGGCCGTGGTCGCACTAGGCTGGCGCGCGTGACAGACGCCGACGCCCCGCAGAACCCCGCGCTCGACCTCACCGGCGAGGACATCACGCCGTCCGACGCCGCCGAGGAGACGCCGGTCCGGCCCGGGCGTCGCGCCGTCGTCGTCGAGGACGAGGCCCTGATCCGCATGGACGTCGTCGAGTCGCTCCGCGAGGCGGGCTTCGACATCGTCGGTGAGGCGGGCGACGGCGAGTCCGCGGTCCGGCTCGCGGTCGAGCTGCGGCCCGACGTCGTCGTGATGGACGTGAAGATGCCCGTGATGGACGGCATCACGGCGGCCGAGAAGATCGGCAAGGAGCACGCCGCCCCGGTCGTGCTGCTGACCGCCTTCTCCCAGACCGAGCTCGTCGAGCGCGCGCGTGACGCCGGCGCGATGGCCTACGTCGTCAAGCCGTTCACGCCGGCCGACCTGCTGCCGGCGGTCGAGATCGCGATCTCCCGCTACAAGCAGATCACCGCGCTCGAGTCGGAGGTCGCGGACCTCGCGGAGCGCTTCGAGACCCGCAAGCGCGTCGACCGTGCCAAGGGCCTGCTCATGACGAAGATGGGGCTCACCGAGCCCGACGCCTTCCGCTGGATCCAGAAGACGTCGATGGACCGCCGGCTCACGATGCGCGAGGTCGCCGACGCCGTGATCGAGCAGGTCGGTTCCGCGGACTGACGTCGCGCTCCACGGTGCCCCCGACGGTTCTCGTCGGGGGCATCGTCGTCCCACGACGGGAACCGTCGTCCGGGCCGGCTCGGAGCACTCGAATCGGTGCCCAGCATGTGGGACCTACGTCACAACTCGGCAACGACGGGCCCTGCTACGGCGGATTTCACCAACCGGATACACATCGGGGGTACCTTTCCGGCACACAGTCCGAGGACGGGCCACACCCGTCGTCGGAGACCGCGTGCACACGAGGGGTGTCACACATGAAGAGATCCACCCACACGGCCCGGGCAGCAGCGCTCGCCGGTGCCGTCGCCCTGGTCCTGGCCGCCTGCGGCGGCGGCGAGGACGGCGGCGACGACGACGAGGCCGACGGCGGCTCGTCCTCCGGCGGCGGCGACGCCACCCCGCTCGTCGTCGGCTCGCTCCTGCCCCAGACCGGCTCTCTCGCCTTCCTCGGCCCGCCCGAGATCGCGGGCGTCGACCTGGCGATCGAGGAGATCAACGCTGCGGGCGGCGTGCTCGGCTCCGAGGTCGAGATCGTCCACACGGACTCCTCGGACGCGGACAACGCCGAGGTCGCGACCCAGTCGGTGACGGACCTCATCAGCCGCAACGCGCAGGTGATCGTCGGTGCCGCGTCGTCCTCGGTGACGCTCAACGTCGTCGACGACATCACCAACGCGGAGATCGTGCAGATCTCGCCGGCCAACACCGCGACCAAGCTGAGCGGGTACTCGCCGTTCTACTTCCGCACCGCCCCGTCCGACGTCGTGCAGGGCTCGGCCCTCGGCAACCTCGTCGTCAACGACGGGCACGCCAACGTCGCGTTCATCGTCTTCAACGACGACTACGGCATCACGCTGCGCGACGTCGCCAAGGAGACCATCGAGGCGGCAGGCGGGACGGTCGTCTACGGGAACCCGGGCGAGGAGTTCGACCCCGCGTCCGACGACGTCATCCCGTCCGTCGTGACCGAGGCGCTCTCGACCAACCCGGACGCGATCGTCGTCATCGCGTTCGACCAGTCGAAGCTCATCGTCCCGGCGCTCGCGTCGGCCGGCTTCGACACGTCCAAGCTGTACTTCACCGACGGCAACCTGTCCGACTACAGCGAGGTCTTCGAGCCGGGCACGCTCGAGGGCGCGCAGGGCACCCTCCCGGGCGCGTTCCCGGACGAGGAGTTCCAGTCGCGGCTGCTCGAGGTCGACGGGTCCCTCAAGGACTTCTCCTACGCGGCCGAGTCGTACGACGCCGTGATGCTCGCGGCCCTCGCGGCCGTGCGCGGCGGTGCCACGGACGGCCCCACCATCCAGGAGAACATGGCGGCCGTGTCGGGCGCCGAGGGCGGGACCGAGTGCACGGGCTTCGAGGAGTGCGCCGCACTGCTCGAGGACGGCGAGGACATCGCGTACCAGGCCGTGTCGGGTGCCGGGCCCTTCAACGACCAGAACGACCCGTCGTCGGCGTTCGTCGGGATCTACCGGTACGACGCCGAGAACAAGTACGCCTGGGTCAAGGCGGAGTTCGGCGAGGTCGAGTGACCTCGACGGCTCTGAGCTGATCGATCGGGTGAGGGCCCGGCCGGGGACGACCCGGCCGGGCCCTCGTCCGTCCTGGGCGCACGCGACGACGGGCGTACGCGACGACGGGCGCACGCGACGACGGGCGCACGCGACGACGGGCGCACGCGACGAGCGGGTACCCGCGACGAGCGGGGCCGACGACGGGCGCCCACGGCGGGCCCACGCGACGAAGGGGCCCGGACCGTGCGGTCCGGGCCCCTTCGCGTGTGCTCAGGCGTGCTTGCTGCTCCGCTCGGCGTCCTCGACGTCGGTCGCGAGCGTCCCGAGGTAGAGCTCGATGACCTTCGGGTCGTTCATCAGCTCCCGGCCCGTGGCCGTGTACGCGTTGCGGCCCTGGTCCAGGACGTAGCCGCGGTCGCAGATCTGGAGGCACCGACGTGCGTTCTGCTCGACCATGATGATCGACACGCCGGTCTTGTTGATGCGCCGCGTGCGCAGGAACGTCTCGTCCTGGCGCACGGGGGACAGGCCCGCGGACGGCTCGTCGAGCAGCAGCACCGACGGTTCCATCATGAGCGCGCGGGCCATGGCGACCATCTGCCGCTCGCCGCCCGAGAGCGACCCGGCGCGCTGCTTGCGCCGGTCCCCGAGGGTCGGGAACAGGTCGACGATCGCGTCGAACCTCTGCGCGAAGGCGCGCGGGCGCTGGAACGCGCCCATCTGCAGGTTCTCCTCGATCGTGAGCGACGGGAAGACGTTGTTGTTCTGGGGGACGAAGCCCACGCCGCGGTGGACCAGCGCGTCGGCCCGCAGGTTGGTGATCGTCTCGCCGCCGAGGGTCACCGAGCCGCTGCGGATCGTCACGAGCCCGAACAGCGCCTTCAGCAGCGTCGACTTGCCCGCACCGTTGGGTCCGATGATCCCGATGAGCTCGCCCGGGTACAGGTCGAGGTCGCAGCCGTTGAGGATGTTGACGCCCGGGAGGTACCCCGCGACGAGGTCGGCGGCGCGCAGGAGCGGCTCACCGCGGACGGGGGCGGCGCCGGGGGCGGCGGCGGGTGCGGTCATGACTGCTCCTTCTCGTGGGCGCGCTCGGTGTCCTCGGCCTGGGCCTCGGCCTCGAGACGTCTCGTGACGGACTCGTCCTCGAGGAGGCTGTCGTCGCCGAGGTCCGTGTCGTGGTGCGCTCCCAGGTAGGCGTCGACGACGGCCTGGTCGGCCATGACGGTCGACGGCGGGCCCTCGGCCACGAGGCGCCCCTCGGCCATCACGGCGACCCAGTCGGAGATGTGACGGACCATGTGCATGTCGTGCTCGACGAAGAGCACCGTCGTGCCGTCGTCGCGCAAGGACTGGATGTGCCCCAGGAGGGACTGCGTGAGCGCGGGGTTCACGCCGGCCATGGGCTCGTCGAGCATGACCATGGTGGGGTCGCTCATCAGCGCGCGGGCCATCTCGAGCAGCTTGCGCTGACCGCCGGACAGGCTCCCGGCGAAGTCGTCCTTCTTCTCGAGGAGCTTGAAGCGCTCGAGGAGGTGCTCGGCCTTCTCGGTGATCTCGCGCTCGCGCGACCGCCACAGCGGCGGCAGCAGGGCGCGCCCGAGGTTCTCGCCGGGCTGCTTGGCGCCACCGAGGCGCATGTTCTCCATGACCGTCATCCGGTTGAGCGCCTTGGTCAGCTGGAACGTCCGCACCATCCCGGCGCGGGCGACCCGCGCCGCGGGGACCCCGGCGAGCGACCGGCCCTCGAACGTCCACGTGCCGGTGTTGGGCTGGTCGAAGCCGGTCAGCAGGTTGAACAGCGTCGTCTTGCCGGCCCCGTTCGGCCCGATCAGCGCGGTGATCGCACCCCGCTGGATCTCGATGTGCTCGACGTCCACGGCTGTCATCCCGCCGAACCGCCGGGTCACGGTGTCCGCCACGAGGATCGGGTCGGGCTTGGGTGCGCCGGGGCTCCGGGGGACGTCCGCCAGCGCGGCGCTCAGGGTCTCAGCGGACATCGATCGCCAGCTCCTTCTTGTCGCCGAGGATGCCTTGCGGTCGGAAGATCACGAGGAGCATCAGGGTGACGCCCACGACGATCCAGCCGAACTGCTCGATCTGGGCGTTGCTCATGACCGTGTTCGGGATGACCTCGCGCCCGACCGTCTTGATCAGCATGAGGACCGTCCAGAAGAGCATCGATCCCAGCACGGGCCCGAACACCGTCGCGGCGCCGCCGAGGAGCAGGATCGTCCAGATCCAGAACGTCATCGGACGACCCATCGAGTCCGGTTGGACCGCACGTGGCAGCACGTAGAAGACCCCCGCGACCGAGCCGATCACGCCGCCGAGGACGAGCGCCTGCATCTTGTACGCGTAGACGTTCTTGCCGAGCGAGCGGACGGCGTCCTCGTCCTCGCGGATCCCCTTGAGCACGCGGCCCCACGGGCTGCGCATGAGACGCCAGACGAGCAGGCACGCGAGCACGACCACCGCCCACGCCGCGATCCTGATCCACCAGCTGTTGGACGCGTTGTTCGAGTAGGTGAACGGCCCGAGCGTGGTCGTGCCGTCGTCGAACGGCGAGAGCGCCTGGAACGTCTCCTTGTAGCTGTCGCCGCGCAGACCCGAGGAGGCGCCAGTGAGGTCCGTGAGCGCGGTCGACCGGCCGACGATGCGCACGATCTCGGCGGCCGCGATCGTCACGATCGCGAGGTAGTCGCCGCGCAGCTTGAGCGTCGGGACGCCGAGGACGAGCGCGAAGACGGTCGAGCACGCGACCGCGACGAGCAGCGCCACCCAGATCGGGAGCCCGGCGATGGTCGAGATCGCGAACCCGTACGCACCGAGCAGCATGAAGCCCGCCTGCCCGAAGTTGAGCAGGCCGGTCAGGCCGAAGTGCACGTTGAGGCCGATCGCGGCGAGCGCGTAGGCGGCGGTGGTGGGGGCGAAGAGCTCTCCCGCGACGACGGTGAGGATGCGTGGCCAGTCCATGGCTTCCACCTATCCGATCCGCTCGGCGCGGCCGAGGATGCCCTGGGGCCTCAGCAGCAGCACGAGGATGAGGATGACGAGGGCTCCCGCGTAGCGCATGTCCGACGGGATGACGAGGTTCGAGAGCTCGACGACGAGCCCGATGACGAGCGAGCCGACCAGGGCCCCGAACGCGGTGCCGAGCCCGCCGAGCGTCACGGCGGCGAACATCAGCAGCAGGATCGTGGCGCCCATGTTCCAGGCCGTGGCGTTCAGGTACAGGCCCATGAGCACGCCGCCGAGCGCGGCGAGCGCCCCGCCGACCGTCCACACGAGGCGGATGATCCGGTCGACGCCGATCCCGGACGCCGCGGCGAGCGCCGGGTTGTCGGAGACGGCCCGTGTCGCGCGACCCACGCGCGTCCCGAGCAGGAAGTACGAGACGCCGCCGAGCACCACGAGCGCGATCGCGAGCGAGATGAGCGACTGCTGCGTGATGAGCACCGGGCCCAGCCGCACCGTGGGCGGGTTCGCGACGACGATGCGCAGCGAGCTGCCGCCGAAGAAGAACTGGAACACGTACTGCAGCGTGATCGCCAGGCCGATGGTCACGATGAGCTGCTGCGTCAGGCCGACCCTCTTGCGGCGGAGCGGCTTCCAGATGCCGGCGTCCTGGGCCCAGCCGGCGGCGGCACCCACGACGACCGCGAGCGCGCCCGCGACGAGCAGGGGCAGGTCCGCCGTGCGGGCGAAGACGTAGGCCGCGATGCCGCCGAGCGTGACCATCTCTCCGTGGGCGAAGTTGCTCAGGCCGGTCGTCCCGAAGATCAGCGACAGGCCCACCGACGCGAGCGCGAGGAGCGTCCCGAACACGATGCCGGCGCTCGCCTGCTGAGCGAGCCTGGACCAGCTGAAGCCGCCGGTGGCCGACGACCCGGCGGGCGCGGTGTCCAGACCGGGCTCGCCGCCGCCCTCGCCGCCGGTCGACGGCGGGGCGCTCGCCCCGTCGTCGCCCTCGCCGCTGCCGTCACCGCCGCCTCCGGCGGCCGCCGGCTGGCCCAGGGGGAACAGCGCCCCCGCGGAGGAGCCCAGCACGACCGTCACGGTCCGCGGGTTCGCTGCGGGGTCGCGGAGCGTCTCCCCGGCGGGCAGCGTGGCCTCGTCGAGCGTCACGACGTAGTCACCGGCTGCCGTGAGGCGCGCGGACCAGCGGCCGTCGTCGCCTGTCACGGCGGTGACCTGCTCGGGACCCGCGACGTCGACCTCGACACCGACGGCGGGCTCGCCCGCCGAGGTCCGGATGGTGCCGCCGAGGCACGCCGTCTCCGGGTCCGGCTGGCAGACCTCCGTCGCCGCCGAGGCCGGGGACGCTCCCATGACCAGCGTCAGGAGCGTCATGAGGAGGAGGCCCACCGGTACGGTCGGCCTCCCCCTGCCCCGTCCTCGCGCGTACCGCGCTCCGGGTCGTGCTTCTGCTGGTGGCACCTGCGGCCTCCGTCCGTCCTGCGCTCTCGCGTCTCGCCGGTCACCGCGCGACTCTGCGCGGCAAGGCACGGCCCCGGCCGTCCGGGGGTGCCCGGAACGATAGGGCAATCCGTGTGTCATGGACGTTTCACGACGCGCCCAACTGTGCCAGGTCCTCGCCGGGCGGTGTGGCGGGGTCCGTGATCATCCCCCCGTCCGGGCGACTACCGCGGCGGGCGGCGCACCGTTATCTTTTCGTCATCACGGGCCTTCCCCCAGCGGGCCCGACCCCCTGCGCTGAAGGAGGACGGTCGCGTGCGTCCTGGTGTCGAGGTGCGTCCCGCCGAGCCCGCCGACGTCGACGGAGTCGTCGCCCTGGCACTGGCCGCCCGGGCCGAGACGGCGCTCGGGCCGCAGCTGTGCAGCCCGGACCCGGCCACGGTCGCGCACCAGATCGGCGCGCTGACGGCCGCACCCGGGGGGCTGGTCCTCGTGGCGTGCGCGGGCGAGGAGGTGGTGGGCCTCCTCCTCGGGCGTGTCGTCGGCCCCAACGTCTTCACCGACGAGGTCAACCTCGTCGTCGAGGCGCTGTACGTGAGCCCGCGGCACCGGCGGCGCGGCACGGGGCACGCGCTCATGACCGGGGCCGCCGAGCACGCGTCGCGGTCCGGTGCCGAGCACGTCTACGTCATGCCGCTCCCGGGTGCCCGGGGGATGCAGCGGTTCTTCGTGCAGCTCGGGTTCGCGCCGGCGGCGATGCACCGCGTCGCGACGACGGCGTCGCTGCAGCGTCGGCTGGCGCAGGAGGCGGCGGGGGCCCGCCGTCCGGCCCGCTCAGTCGAGGACCTGATCGCCCGCCGTCGGCAGTCGCGACGTCTCGAGCCGGAGCCGGCCGTCGACCGGGCGGCGCTGCGCCCGGCGGTCGAGGCGTCGGCTCAGCCGCGCTCGTCGATCACGAGGCACGTGAGGCGCGCGGTGCAGACCCGCCGCGACCTGGAGTCGACGACCGCGATCTCGTAGGACGCCGTCGTGCGGCCGAGGTGGAGCGCCGTCGCGGTCCCCGTGACGTCCCCCTCGGTGGCCGCTCGGTGGTGGGTCGCGCTGACCTCGACGCCGACCGCGCGCCGGCCGGGACCCGCATGGACCATGGCGGCGAACGAGCCGAGCGTCTCGGCCAGCGCGACGGAGGCCCCGCCGTGGAGCAGCCCGTAGGGCTGGGTGTTCCCCGCGACCGGCATCGTCCCGACGACGCGCTCCGCGGACGCCTCGACGACCTCGATCCCGAGGCGCTCCATGAGCGTGCCGGGAAGGCTCGCGCGGATGGTGGCGAGCGCGTCCGCGCCGGGTGCGGCACCCCCGGTCGGGCCGGCGGCCGGGTCGGCGGTCGGGTCGACGACGGAGGGCGCGGCAGGGGTCGGCGCGTCGGATCGGGTGTCGGACATGGCCGCTAGGTTGGCACCCGTGACCGACCAGGCGCGAACGCGACCCCTCCTGCTGCTCATCGACGGCCACTCCATGGCGTACCGGGCATTCTTCGCCCTGCCCGTCGAGAACTTCTCGACCCGCACAGGCCAGCCCACCAACGCGGTGTACGGGTTCACGGCCATGCTGGCGAACCTCCTGCGCGACGAGGCGCCGACGCACGTCGCCGTGGCGTTCGACGCGGGCCGGACCACGTTCCGGACCGAGCAGTACCCCGCGTACAAGGGGACGCGGGACGCGACGCCGCAGGAGTTCCAGGGCCAGGTGCCCCTGATCCGCGAGATCCTGGAGACGATGCGGATCACGACGCTCCAGCGCGAGGGCTTCGAGGCGGACGACATCATCGCGACGCTCTCGACGCAGGCGCAGGCGGACGGGATGGACGTCCTCGTCTGCACCGGCGACCGCGACGCCCTCCAGCTCGTCGGGGACGACGTCACGGTCCTGTACCCGCGCAAGGGCGTGTCGGACCTCGTGCGGTTCACGCCCGAGGCGGTCCAGGAGAAGTACGGCGTGCCGCCCGCGTCCTACCCGGACCTCGCCGCGCTCGTGGGTGAGACCAGCGACAACCTGCCGGGCGTCCCCGGGGTCGGGCCCAAGACCGCGGCGAAGTGGATCCTCGCGCACGGCGGGCTCGACGGGGTGCTCGCCGCTGCCCCCACGATCACCGGCAAGGCCGGCGAGAGCCTGCGCGCGTGCGCCGACCAGGTGCGGATCAACCGGATGCTGAACGCCGCCGTGCGCGACGTCGAGCTCCCGGTCGTCGTCGGCGACCTCGCGGCCCGCCCGTGGGACCGCGAGGCGATGCACCAGGTCTTCGACGCCCTCGAGTTCCGGACGCTGCGCGAGCGGCTCTTCGCGATGGTCCCCGAGGAGGTCGGGGAGGCCGAGGGGTTCCAGCTCGACGTCGTGTCGCCCGCGCAGGGTGCCCTCGCGTCGTGGCTCGAGGCCCGGCAGGGCCGCCGGCTCGCGCTCGAGGTGGCCGGGACGTCGGCGCCCGGTCGTGGTGACGCCTGGGCGCTCGCCGTCGCCGACGGTCCGGACCACGCGGTGGTCCTCGAGCTCGCTGAGCTCTCGCCCGACGACGAGGGTGCGCTCGCGCGGTGGCTGGGCGACGCGGCGCAGCCCAAGGCTGTGCACGGCGCGAAGGACGCGATGCACGCGCTCGCCGGGCGCGGGCTCCCGCTCGCCGGGGTCGCGGTCGACACGCTGCTCGCGTCGTACCTGTGCCACCCCGATCAGCGTTCCTACGACCTCGCGGACCTGTCGATCCGGCACCTGCGGCGCGAGCTGCGCAGCGAGGCGACCGCGGACGACGGGCAGGGCGCCCTGGACCTCTCGCTCGACGGGGTGAGCCCCCACCACGGCACGGCGCTGCGCGCGGCGGCGGTCGCCGAGCTGGGCGACGTGCTCGAGGAGGAGCTCGCCGACCGGGGCGCCACGCAGCTCCTGCGGGACCTCGAGCTGCCGCTCGTGGACGTGCTCGCGGGCATGGAGCGGACCGGGATCGCCGCGGACCGCGGCTACCTGGACGGTCTCGAGCGCGATTTCGCGGCGGCGGTCGCGGACGCCGCGGCGGAGGCCTACGCGGTCATCGGGCGCGAGGTGAACCTCGGGTCGCCCAAGCAGCTGCAGGAGGTCCTGTTCGACCAGCTCCAGATGCCCAAGACCAAGAAGATCAAGACGGGGTGGACGACCGACGCGGCGTCGCTCGCCGACCTCTTCGAGCGCACGCAGCACCCGTTCCTCGCGCACGTCCTGGCGCACCGCGACGCGTCACGCCTGCGGCAGACCGTGGAGGGCCTCATCCGGTCGATCGACGACGACGGGCGCATCCGGACGACGTTCCAGCAGACGATCGCCGCTACGGGGCGCCTGTCGTCGACCGACCCGAACCTCCAGAACATCCCGATCCGGACCGAGGCGGGGCGGCAGATCCGGCGGGCCTTCGTGGTCGGCGAGGGCTACGAGGTCCTGCTGACGGCGGACTACAGCCAGATCGAGATGCGGATCATGGCGCACCTGTCCGGCGACCCTGGGCTGATCGACGCGTTCCGGTCGGGCGAGGACCTGCACAGCTACGTCGGCGCACGGGTGTTCGGTGTCGCGACCGACGAGGTGACCCCGGCCCAGCGGTCCAAGATCAAGGCGATGTCGTACGGGCTCGCCTACGGCTTGTCCTCGTTCGGGCTCTCCAAGCAGCTCACGATCTCGGTGGGCGAGGCGGCGGCGCTCATGGAGGACTACTTCGACCGCTTCGGCGGTGTGCGCACCTACCTGGCGGGCGTCGTCGACGAGGCCCGACGGACGGGGTACACCGCGACGATCCTCGGTCGGCGGCGGTACCTGCCGGACCTGACGAGCGACAACCGCCAGCGACGCGAGATGGCCGAGCGGATGGCCCTGAACGCGCCGATCCAGGGGAGCGCCGCCGACCTCATCAAGGTCGCGATGCTCGGCGTCGACCGCCGGCTCCGCGACGAGGGTCTGCGGTCACGGCTGCTCCTGCAGGTGCACGACGAGCTGGTCCTCGAGGTCGCACCCGGTGAGCGCGACGCCGTCGAGCACCTGGTCCGGCAGGAGATGGGTGCCGCTGCGCCGCTGTCGGTGCCGCTCGACGTGTCCGTCGGCGTCGGCGGCAGCTGGCACGAGGCCGGGCACTGACACGGGGCGCACCGGGCGGGGCGGACCGGGTGCCGGCCGGGGCTTGAACCGGGTCAGTCGCGGGTCGTGACGACGATCGCCGTGCCGGGGATCCGCTCGCCGCGCAGGCGGCTCCAGCCGCCCCACGTGCGCTCGTGCCCGGCCGGCCACTCGGGCTCGACCAGGTCCACGATCCGCAGGCCCGCCGCGACGACGTCGCGTACGTGGTCGCCCAGCGTCCGGTGGTACTCCGCGTAGGAGGGGTTCCCCTCGTCGTCCACCTCGACGTACGGCGTCCGGTCGAAGTACGAGCGGGTCGCCGTGAGCCCGCCCTCGCCGGGGTCGTCGGGGAAGGCCCACCGCACGGGGTGGGTCACCGAGAACACCCACCGCCCGCCCGGCCTCAGGACGCGCGCCGCCTCCCGGTGCACGGCCGTCGCGTCCGGGACGAACGGCAGCGCGCCGTACGCCGTGAAGGCGACGTCGACCGACGCGTCGGCGAACGGGAGCGAACGTGCGTCCGCCTGGACGACCGGGACCCGCACACCGGTACGCGCCGAGAGCGCCACGGCGCTGCGGAGCATGCCCGACGACACGTCGGTCGCGACAGCGAGCGCTCCCTGCCCGACGAGCCACCGGCTGCACTGCGCCGCCCCTGCACCGACCTCGACGACACGCCGGCCGCGCACCTCGCCCAGCAGGCCGGCGTCGGCCTCTCGCAGGCCCTCCGGGCACCAGACGAAGTCGGCCGCTCCGAGGAAGTCGCCGTGCTCGGTGAGGTAGTCCTCGGCGTTGGCGTCCCACCAGGACCGGGCCGCGCCGCCGTCGTCGGACGTCGGTCGATATCCGGCAAATCCTAGGTTCGGGGGACTCATGGCCCTATCGTCTCCTGGTCAACGGGTACTCACCGGTAACCAGCCGGTGACATGGGGGCTCTACGGTCACCCGAGTCCTGGGCAATGGCGCCCGGGGGCATCGGAGAACGAGAACGAGAGGTGATGGTGTGCGCACTGTCCTGAGGACCACGGCCCTGGCCGCGGTGTCGGCGCTGGCACTGACGGCCTGCGTCGCGAGCGACCGCGACGCCGACGGCGGCGAGACCGCGGGGGGAGGGGAGGGCGGTGGCCAGGACACGTTCATCTTCGCCGCGTCCTCCGACCCCGCGTCGCTCGACCCCGCCTTCGCGAACGACGGCGAGTCGTTCCGCGTCGCACGGCAGATCTTCGAGGGTCTCGTCGGGACCGAGCCGGGCACGGCCGACCCCGCGCCGCTGCTGGCCGAGTCGTGGGAGGTGAGCGAGGACGGGCTCACGTACGAGTTCGCCCTCAAGGAGGGCGTGACGTTCCACGACGGGACGCCGTTCGACGCCGAGGCGGTCTGCTTCAACTTCGAGCGCTGGAACAACTTCACCGGCGTCCTGCAGTCCGAGAGCCTCTCCTACTACTGGCAGAAGGTGAACGGCGGCTTCGCGTCGAGCGACGTCGAGTCGCTCGACGGCACCGGCAAGTACGAGAGCTGCGAGGCGTCGGACGAGCTCACGGCCGTCATCACGCTCGCGAGCCCGCTGCCCGAGTTCATCTCGGCGCTGTCCCTGCCCGCCTTCTCGATGCAGTCGCCCACCGCGCTCGAGGAGTACGGCGCCGACGACGTCGGCGGTGACGAGGCCGCGCCCGTGCTCCCCGAGTACGCGACCGCGCACCCGACCGGCACCGGCCCGTACATGTTCGAGTCGTGGACCCGCGGCCAGGAGGTCGTCCTCACGGCGAACCCCGACTACTGGGGCGAGCAGGGCCAGATCCGCCGCGTCGTCTTCCCGGTCATCGGCGACCCGACCGCTCGGCGGCAGGCGCTCCAGGCGGGTGACATCGACGGCTACGACCTGGTCGGCCCCGCCGACGTCGTCGCGCTCGAGGAGGCCGGCTTCCAGATCGTCAACCGGGAGCCGTTCAACGTCCTGTACCTGGCGATGAACCAGGCCGTGCCCGAGCTCGCCGACGTGCGCGTCCGCCAGGCGATCGCGCACGCGATCAACAAGGAGGCGCTGGTCGCCCAGACGCTGCCCGAGGGCACCGAGGTGGCGACCAACTTCGTCCCGCCGTCGGTCGCGGGCTGGAGCGAGGACGTCGCGACGTACGAGTACGACCCGGACCGGGCGCGGCAGCTCCTGTCCGACGCGGGTGTGCCGTCGCTGACCGTCGACTTCAACTACCCGACGAACGTGTCGCGCCCGTACATGCCCACGCCCGAGCAGGTCTTCCAGTCCGTCGCGGCGGACCTGCAGGAGGTCGGCATCACCGTCAACCCCGTCCCGGAGCCGTGGAGCCCCGAGTACCTCGACCGCATCCAGGGGACCGCGGACCACGGGCTGCACCTGCTCGGGTGGACCGGTGACTACAACGACACGTACAACTTCATCGGCGTCTTCTTCGGTCAGAGCTCGAACGAGTGGGGCTTCGACGACCCGGAGCTGTTCTCGATGATCGGCGACGCGCGCTACCAGACGAGCGTCGAGGACCAGACGGCGGCGTACGAGGCCGCCAACGAGGCGATCATGGAGCGGCTCCCGGGCGTCCCGCTCGCGCACCCGGTCCCCTCGCTCGCGTTCAAGCCGTCCGTCAAGGGCTACCCTGCGTCGCCCGTGCAGGACGAGGTCTACAACGTGATCACCATCGAGGACTGAGGCGGCGCACGACTCGATGGTCAGGCTCATCCTGCAGCGTCTCGCGCTGCTCGTCCCGACGCTGCTCGGTCTGTCCGTCCTGCTGTTCCTGTGGGTGCGCGCTCTCCCGGGAGGTCCGGCTACGGCCCTCCTGGGGGAGCGCGCGACCCCGGAGGCGGTCGAGCGCATCAACTCCCTCTACGGCTTCGACAAGCCGCTCCTCGAGCAGTACCTGACCTGGATCGGTCAGCTCCTGCAGGGGAACTTCGGCACGTCGACCCGGACCCAGGTCCCCGTGCTCGAGGAGTTCCTCGACCGGTTCCCCGCGACGATCGAGCTCACGCTGCTCGCGCTCGTCTTCGCGGTCGGCATCGGCATCCCGCTCGGGTACGTCGCCGCGCGGCACCAGGGCAAGGCGCTGGACCACACGACGGTCGTGGCGTCGCTCCTCGGTGTGACGGTGCCGGTGTTCTTCCTCGCGTTCCTGCTCAAGTTCCTCTTCGCGGTGCAGCTCGGGTGGTTCCCCTCGGCGGGTCGGCAGTCGCCGTCCATGGTCGCGACCCACCCCACGGGGTTCTACGTCCTGGACGGGCTCCTGACGGGGGAGTGGGACGCGGCATGGGACGCGCTGCTGCACCTCGTGCTGCCGGCCATCGCGCTCGGGTCGATCCCGCTCGCGATCATCGCCCGCATCACGCGGGCGTCCGTGATCGAGGTGCAGAGCGCCGACTACGTGCGCACGGCGCGCGCCAAGGGTCTGCGGCCGCCGCGGCTGCGGCGCCGCGTCGTCATCCGCAACGCGATGCTGCCCGTCGCGACGACGATCGGGCTCCAGGTGGGCCTGCTCCTGTCGGGTGCCGTCCTCACCGAGACCGTGTTCGCCTTCAACGGGATCGGCAGCTTCCTCGCCGCGGCGGTCTTCAACCTCGACTACGCCGTCCTGCAGGGCTTCATCCTCTTCATCGCCGTCGTGTACGCGCTCGTCAACCTGGCGGTCGACGTGTCCTACGGCCTGATCGACCCACGGATGCGTGTCCGATGAGCACCGAACCCGCTGCCCAGGCGGTCGTCGCGGCGACCGCACCGTCAGGCCCCGGGGGCCGCACCGGCGACGAGGGCGCGAGCATCTGGCGCGTCGCCGCCCGCCGTCTGCGACGCAACCCCGGCGCGATCCTCGGCGCCGTGATCGTGCTGGCGTTCGTCCTGGTCGCGCTCCTCGCGCCGCTGATCGCGCCGTACGGTCCGCAGGAGCTGCCCGGTCGGGCCGAGATCCGGCCGACGTTCATCCCGGGCCCGTCGCCCGAGCACCTCCTGGGCCTCGACCGCTACGGCGGCGACCTGTTCTCCAAGCTGGTCTGGGGCGCGCGGGCGTCCCTGGTGATCGGCGTCCTGTCGACGATGCTCGGCCTCCTCGGCGGGGCGCTCGTCGGGCTCCTCGCGGGTGCCTTCGGCGGCTGGGTCGACACGGCGACGATGCGTCTGGTGGACCTCATGCTGTCGGTGCCGTCGCTCCTGCTCGCGGTGTCGATCGCGGCGGTCATCGGCCAGTCGCCGACGGCCGTGGTGATCGCGATCGGCGTGGTCCAGGTCCCGATCTTCGCGCGTCTCCTGCGCGGCACGATGCTCGCCCAGCGCGGGCAGGACTACGTCCTCGCGGCACGGTCGCTGGGCCTCTCGCGCCGGACCGTGACGATGAGCCACGTGCTCCCGAACAGCCTCGGCCCGGTCATCGTGCAGGCCACGCTGATGCTCGCGACCGCCGTGATCGAGGCCGCCGCGCTGTCGTTCCTCGGGCTCGGCGGCGGTTCCCCGACGACGGCCGAGTGGGGTCGCATGCTCACCGCCGCCCAGAACGAGCTCGAGGTCGCGCCGCGGCTCGCGATGTGGCCGGGCGCGCTGATCGCGATCACCGCGCTCGGGTTCACCCTGTTCGGCGAGGCCCTGCGCGAGGCGCTCGACCCCAAGACGAGGAAGAGGTGAGCCCCGAGGTGGCCGCGACCACGACCGGGTCCGACGGACCCGACGCACGCGACGGCGCGACGCCGCTCCTGAGCATCCGCGACCTCGAGGTCACGTTCACGACCCAGCAGGGCTCGGCGACGGCCGTCCGGGGCGCGAGCTTCGACGTCATGCCGGGGGAGACGGTCGCCATCGTGGGCGAGTCGGGATCCGGCAAGTCGACGACCGCCGCGGCCGTGATCGGCCTGCTCGCCGAGAACGGCCGGGTGACGGGCGGGCGGATCCTCTTCGACGGCACCGACCTCGCCGAGCGGGGTGGGGCCGGCATCGCACGCATGCGCGGTCGGGACATCGGCATGGTCCCGCAGGACCCGATGTCCAACCTGAACCCCGTCATGCGCGTCGGCGCGCAGATCGTCGAGGCGCTGGAGGACAACGGCGTCGCCCGCGGCGACGAGGCGAGGCGCCGGACGGTCGAGCTCCTCGAGGAGGCCGGGCTCCCCGACGCGCAGCGGCGTGCGGCCCAGTACCCCCACGAGTTCTCCGGCGGCATGCGGCAGCGGGCCCTCATCGCGATGGGCCTGTCGTGCCGGCCGCGGCTGCTCATCGCCGACGAGCCGACCTCCGCGCTGGACGTGACCGTCCAGCGGACGATCCTCGACCGGCTCGAGGCGCTGACCGCCGAGCGCGGCACCGCGGTGCTGCTCATCACCCACGACCTCGGGCTCGCGGCGGAGCGCGCGCACCGGATCGTCGTCATGTACCGCGGCGAGGTCGTGGAGACCGGGCCCGCGGCCCAGCTCCTGCGGGACCCCCGGCACGAGTACACGAAGCGGCTGCTCGCCGCGGCGCCGTCACTGGCGTCGCGCCGGATCGAGATCGCCAAGCACGGCGGCGGGGCCCGCGTCGCCGCGGACGACCTCCTCGCGGTGACCGCCGACGCGCCGTCGGACGCGACGCGGACGACGGCCGACGCGGTCGTCGAGGTGCAGGACGTGACCAAGGTCTTCCGGATCCGCGGGCGCGGGCTGCTCGGCCGTGGCACCGACTTCACGGCCGTGGACCGGGTCAGCTTCACGATCCCGCGCGGGACGACGACGGCCGTGGTCGGCGAGTCGGGCTCCGGCAAGTCGACCGTGGCGCGCATGATCCTCGCGCTCGAGGAGCCCACGTCCGGGACGATCCGCTTCGACGGCGAGCCGGTCGGCGGCAAGGACCGCGCTGCGGAGGTGCGGTTCCGACGGCGGGTCCAGCCGGTGTTCCAGGACCCGTACTCGTCCCTCGACCCGCTCTACACGATCTACCGCACGATCGAGGAGCCCCTGCGTGCGCACGGGTACGGGTCCGCGAGCCGTCGTCGTGAGCGGGTGCTCGAGCTCATGGACGACGTGGCGCTGAGCCCGTCGCTGCTGCGCAGGTACCCGGCCGAGCTCTCGGGCGGGCAGCGTCAGCGCGTCGCGATCGCGCGGGCCCTCGCGCTCGACCCCGAGCTCGTGGTGTGCGACGAAGCGGTCTCGGCGCTCGACGTGATCGTCCAGTCGCAGATCCTGCACCTGCTGGCCGACCTCCAGCACCGCAAGGGGCTCTCCTACCTCTTCATCAGCCACGACCTCGCCGTCGTGCGGCAGATCGCCGACCGGGTGTGCGTCATGGAGAAGGGCCGCATCGTGGAGGAGGGCACGGTGGACGACGTGTTCGACCACCCGCAGGAGGCGTACACGCGTGCGCTCCTGGACGCGATCCCCGGTCGGTCGCTCGACCTCGGCCTGCGGGCGGGGTGAGGCACGCGCCGTCCGGGACCTCGGCCCCGGGCGGCGCGTGCGCCCCGCGCTAGGGTGATCGGGACGGGCCGCGCGGACGCGACCGTCCCCCCACCCCCTTCCTGAAGGAGTGCCTCGCGTGCGTGTCGGACTGCTGACCGGTGGCGGCGACTGCCCGGGCCTCAACGCGGCGATCCGTGCCGTGGTCAAGCACGGGGAGGGGACGTACGGCCACTCCATCATCGGGTTCCGCAACGGGTGGCGCGGCGTCGTCGACGGCGACGTCATGCCGCTGGGTCGGCCGCACATCCGCAACGTGCTGCCGAGCGGCGGCACCCTGCTCGGCACGGCGCGGTACCACCCGGACGACCACGACGGCGGGATCGACGCCGTCATGGCGACGCTCGAGGCGGAGCGGATCGAGGCGCTCATCTGCATCGGCGGTGACGGCACGCTCCACGCGGCCAGCAAGGTGGCCGAGGCCGGCGTCCGGATCGTCGCGATCCCCAAGACGATCGACAACGACGTCTCGGGGACGGACCTGTCGATCGGCTTCCACACGGCCGTCAACATCGCGACCGAGGCGATCGACCGGATCCACACGACCGCCGAGAGCCACAACCGCGTCATGGTGGTCGAGGTCATGGGCCGCCACGCCGGGTGGATCGCCGTGAACGCGGGCATCGCGGGCGGCGCGGAGCTGATCCTGACGCCGGAGGACCCGTTCGACATCGACCAGGTCGTCAAGTTCCTCAAGCACCGGCACCGTGCGCACGCGAACTTCTCGATCGTCGTCGTCGCGGAGGGCGCGGAGCCGCGCAAGGGCGGGTCGATGGACTACACGACGCAGCTCGGGCGGTTCGGCGAGATCGTCGCCGGTGCCGTCGGTGAGCGGCTCGCCCACGAGATCGCCGACCGGACGGGCTTCGACACGCGCGTCACGATCCTCGGGCACGTCCAGCGTGGCGGGTCGCCGACGCCGACCGACCGCATCCTCGGCAGCCGGTTCGGCGTGGCGGCGATCGACGCGGTCGTCGAGGGCCGGACCGGCGTGATGACGGCGCTGCGCGGCGAGCACGTCGAGCTCGTCCCGCTGAGCGAGGTCGCCGGCAAGCCGAAGCGCGTGCCCGCCGACCTGATCCGCGCCGCGCAGGTGCTCGCCTGAGGGCCCCCTCGCGCGTCTCTTTGACCGCGGTTTCGCCACCGGCCTAAGATGGCCGGTGGCGTATCGCGTCCTGCGCCCGTCCCACCCCGGCCCACGACCGTGCGCACCGCGCGCGGGGGCGACGTCGAGGAGGAGGCGGCCGACGCCGCGTCACCAGCACCGTCCCTGTCCGACCTACTCCCTGTCCGCATCGGAGCTCGAAACTCAATGACCATCTCCACCCCTGCCAAGCCGACGACGCCGCAGGTCGCGATTAACGACATCGGCTCGGCCGAGGACTTCCTCGCCGCGATCGACGCGACCATCAAGTACTTCAACGACGGCGACATCGTCGAGGGCACCATCGTCAAGGTCGACCGCGACGAGGTCCTCCTCGACATCGGCTACAAGACCGAGGGTGTCATCCCCTCGCGCGAGCTCTCGATCAAGCACGACGTCGACCCCGACGAGGTCGTCAAGGTCGGGGACGCCGTCGAGGCCCTCGTCCTCCAGAAGGAGGACAAGGAAGGCCGCCTCATCCTGTCCAAGAAGCGCGCCCAGTACGAGCGCGCGTGGGGCACGATCGAGAAGATCAAGGAGGAGGACGGCGTCGTCACGGGCACCGTCATCGAGGTCGTCAAGGGCGGCCTGATCCTCGACATCGGCCTGCGTGGCTTCCTGCCCGCGTCGCTCGTCGAGATGCGTCGCGTCCGCGACCTCCAGCCGTACGTCGGCAAGGAGATCGAGGCGAAGATCATCGAGCTCGACAAGAACCGCAACAACGTGGTCCTGTCGCGTCGCGCGTGGCTCGAGCAGACGCAGTCGGAGGTCCGCTCGACCTTCCTGCAGACCCTCCAGAAGGGGCAGGTCCGCCCCGGTGTCGTCTCGTCGATCGTCAACTTCGGTGCGTTCGTCGACCTCGGCGGCGTCGACGGCCTCGTGCACGTCTCCGAGCTGTCCTGGAAGCACATCGACCACCCGTCCGAGGTCGTCGAGGTCGGCCAGGAGGTCACGGTCGAGGTGCTCGACGTCGACTTCGACCGCGAGCGCGTCTCGCTGTCGCTCAAGGCGACGCAGGAGGACCCGTGGCAGGCGTTCGCCCGGACGCACGCCATCGGCCAGGTCGTGCCCGGCAAGGTCACCAAGCTCGTCCCGTTCGGTGCGTTCGTGCGCGTCGAGGACGGCATCGAGGGCCTCGTGCACATCTCCGAGCTCGCGGTCCGTCACGTCGACCTGCCCGAGCAGGTCGTCAACGTCGGCGACGAGACGTTCGTCAAGGTCATCGACATCGACCTCGAGCGTCGCCGCATCTCGCTGTCGCTCAAGCAGGCGAACGAGGGCGTGGACCCGTCCAGCGAGGACTTCGACCCCGCGCTGTACGGCATGGCGGCCGAGTACGACGAGAAGGGGAACTACAAGTACCCCGAGGGCTTCGACCCGGAGACCAACGAGTGGCTCGAGGGCTACGAGACCCAGCGCGAGGCATGGGAGGCGCAGTACGCCGCCGCCCACGCTCGCTGGGAGGCTCACAAGAAGCAGGTCGCCGAGGCCCAGCAGGCGGACTCGGAGGCGTCGTCGCGTCCCGAGGCCGGCGCTCCGGCGGCCTCGTCGAGCTACTCGTCGGCTCCCGAGCCGACCGGCGGCACGCTCGCGTCGGACGAGGCGCTCGCCGCGCTGCGCGAGAAGCTCACGGGCAACTGACCCGCGTCTGACCCCGGTGCGCCGCCGAGCGGCGCACCACCACGACGGGCCGACCACCTCCGGGTGGTCGGCCCGTCGTCGTGCACGCTGGCTACGCTGGGCCGATGGACGACACCGGGGTGCTCAGGGTCGGGCTGACGGGCGGCATCGCGTCGGGCAAGTCGGTCGTCGCGAGACGACTGAACGAGCTGGGCGCAGGTGTGGTGGACCACGACCTCCTCGCGCGGGACGTCGTGGCCCCGGGCACCGCCGGGCTCGCTGCCGTGGTGGCCGAGTTCGGCGACGAGGTCCTCGCGGCCGACGGCACGCTCGACCGCTCGGCGCTCGCGCGCGTCGTCTTCGCCGACCCGACGGCGCGCGCCCGGCTCAACGGCGTCGTGCACCCGCTCGTGCGCACGGCGGCGGCCGACGCCGAGCGGGCGCGTCGCGAGGCCGGTGCCGACGTCGTCGTGCACGACGTCCCGCTGCTGGTCGAGACCGGGCAGGCGGGTCACGTCGACGTCGTCGTCGTGGTGGACGCCCCGGCCGAGCAGCGCGTGCGCAGGCTCGTCGAGACGCGCGGGATGACCGAGGACGAGGCCTGGGCGCGGCTCGCGGCGCAGGCCGACGACGAGCAGCGGATCGAGGCGGCCGACGTCGTGCTCGACGGGTCCGGCTCGGTCGAGGGTCTGCGCGAGCAGGTGGACGCGCTGTGGGCGCAGTGGCACGCGCGAGCCGTCCCGACGGACGGGGCCGGCGCGTGACGCGCGTCCTGGTGACGGGGTTCGAGCCGTTCGACGGTCGGGCGGCGAACGCCTCGTGGGAGGCCGTCACGGTTCTCGCCGCGGGCTGGGACCGGGCGGACGAGCTCGCCGTCGTGCGGCTGCCCGTCTCGTTCGACCGTGGGCCGCGGGTGCTCCGCGCCGCCCTTCACGAGCACCGGCCCGACGTCGTCGTGTGCGTCGGCGAGGCGGTCGGTCGGGCGGCGGTCGGGCTCGAGCGCGCCGCGGTCAACGTCGTCGACGCGCGCATCCCCGACGCCGACGGCGCCGCACCCGTGGACGTCGCGGTGGTCGACGGCGGCCCCGCCGCGTACTTCTCGACGCTGCCGCTCAAGCGCGCGCTCGTGGAGGTCGGGCGGGACGGCACCCCGGTCGAGGTCTCCCAGACGGCGGGCACCTACGTCTGCAACGCCACGTTCTACGCGCTCATGCACGCCACACGGGGGACCGGCACCAGGGCCGGGTTCGTGCACGTGCCGGGCAGCCCCGACCAGGTGCCGCCGGGTACGGCGGCGCTCGAGCCCGCGGCGTCGGCGCGTGCGCTGGGGCGTGTCGTCGCCACGGCGTGCAGCGGGGTCGCGGACGTTGTGCTCGCGGCCGGCGCGGAGGCCTGAGCAGGCCGCGAGGCCGGACCCGCTGCCCGGTCCCGGCCGTGCGGCGCCCGCGGGCGCCCGCGTCGGCGCTGGTCCCGGACCCCCCGCGCTCGCCGTGTCGGTGGCTCGACGTACCGTGTGACCCATGCGCCCCGTGACGGACCTCCAGCGCCGTGTCGCCCCCTTCGAGGTGGTGTCCGAGTACCAGCCCTCGGGCGACCAGCCGCGCGCGATCGCCGAGCTGACGCAGCGCGTCCGGGCGGGCGAGAAGGACGTCGTCCTGCTCGGTGCCACGGGCACCGGCAAGTCGGCGACGACGGCGTGGCTCGTCGAGCAGCTCCAGCGGCCGACGCTCGTGATGGCCCACAACAAGACGCTCGCCGCGCAGCTCGCGACGGAGTTCCGCGAGCTGCTGCCGAACAACGCCGTCGAGTACTTCGTCTCGTACTACGACTACTACCAGCCCGAGGCGTACATCGCGCAGACGGACACCTACATCGAGAAGGACTCCTCGATCAACGAGGAGGTCGAGCGGCTGCGGCACTCGGCGACCAACTCGCTGCTCACGCGGCGGGACGTCGTGGTCGTCGCGTCGGTGTCGTGCATCTACGGTCTCGGCACGCCGCAGGAGTACGTCGACCGCATGGTGCACATCGCGGTCGGTGACGTGGTGGACAGGGACCAGCTCCTGCGCCAGTTCGTCCAGATGCAGTACTCGCGCAACGACATGGCCTTCACCCGGGGGACGTTCCGGGTGCGCGGCGACACCGTCGAGATCATCCCGGTCTACGAGGAGCTCGCGATCCGGATCGAGCTGTTCGGCGACGAGGTCGAGGCCATCCACACGCTGCACCCGGTGACGGGTGACGTCCTGCGCTCCGAGCAGGAGACGTTCGTGTTCCCCGCGTCGCACTACGTGGCCGGCCCCGAGCGGATGGAGCGCGCGATCGGCTCGATCGAGGCGGAGCTCGAGGCACGCCTCGCCGAGCTCGAGCGTCAGAACAAGCTCCTGGAGGCGCAGCGTCTGCGCATGAGGACCACGTACGACATCGAGATGATGCGCCAGGTCGGCACCTGCGCCGGCATCGAGAACTACTCGCGGCACATCGACGGTCGCGGGCCGGGCACGCCACCCAACACGCTGCTCGACTACTTCCCCGAGGACTTCCTGCTGGTCATCGACGAGTCGCACGTCACCGTGCCGCAGATCGGCGCGATGTACGAGGGCGACATGTCGCGCAAGCGGGCGCTCGTCGAGCACGGCTTCCGGCTGCCGAGCGCGATGGACAACCGTCCGCTGCGGTGGGAGGAGTTCGTCGAGCGCATCGGCCAGACCGTGTACCTCTCCGCGACGCCCGGACCGTACGAGCTGTCGCAGTCGGACGGCGTCGTCGAGCAGATCATCAGGCCGACCGGTCTCGTCGACCCCGAGGTCGTGGTCAAGCCGACGAAGGGCCAGATCGACGACCTGCTCCATGAGATCCGGGTGCGCGTCGAGCGCGACGAGCGCGTCCTCGTCACGACGTTGACGAAGAAGATGGCCGAGGACCTCACGGACTACCTCCTCGAGAAGGACGTCCGGGTCCGGTACCTGCACAGCGAGGTGGACACCCTGCGGCGCGTCGAGCTCCTCCGGGAGCTGCGGATGGGCGTCTACGACGTCCTCGTCGGCATCAACCTTCTGCGTGAGGGCCTCGACCTCCCGGAGGTGTCGCTCGTGAGCATCCTCGACGCGGACAAGGAGGGCTTCCTGCGCTCCGGGACCTCGCTCATCCAGACGATCGGGCGTGCCGCTCGCAACGTCTCGGGTGAGGTCCACATGTACGCGGACACGATCACGCCCTCGATGGCGCAGGCGATCGACGAGACCAACCGCCGACGCGAGCGGCAGGTCGCGTACAACGTCGAGCACGGGATCGACCCGACTCCGCTGCGCAAGCGGATCAGCGACGTGACGGACATGCTCGCCCGCGAGGACGTCGACACCGAGGAGCTGCTCAAGGGCGGCTACCGCAACCCGGGCAAGGGGAAGGGCAAGGGCAAGGCGCCCGTCCCGGGAGCCGCGGGCCGGACCGAGGAGACTGCGCGCGCGCGCATGGCCGCCGTACCCGCGGGCGAGCTCGCGGAGCTCATCCAGGAGCTGAGCGACCAGATGCACGCCGCGGCCGCGGAGCTGCAGTTCGAGCTCGCGGGACGGCTTCGCGACGAGATCGCGGGGCTCAAGAAGGAGCTTCGTGACATGCAGAGAGCGACCGCCTGACGCCGTCGGCGGAGCTCGGCGGCGCGCCGAGGGGCGCGCGGGAGGGGAACGAGATGGACCGTCGGTTGCAGATCGTCATGGACGCGGCCTCGCCGCGTGCCCTCGGCACCTTCTGGGCGAGCGCGCTCGGATACGTCGAGGACCGGCCGCCCCCCGGCTACGACACGTGGGAGGAGGCGCTCGTCGGGTGGGGACTGCCGCGTGAACGGTGGGACGACGCCTACGCGATCGTCGACCCGGAGGGGGTCGGACCCCGCGTGTTCTTCCAGAAGGTGCCCGAGCCGCGGGCCGGGAAGAACCGTCTGCACCTCGACGTCGGGGTGCCCGGCGGGCCCGACGCTCCCGGGGCGGAGAAGGACAAGGTGGGGATGCGGGCCCACGCCGCGCGGCTCGTCGAGGTCGGCGCGCGCGTCGTCCGCGAGTACGACGACCCGGACCAGGGCTTCTGGATCACGATGGAGGATCCGGAGGGCAACGTCTTCGACGTCGTCTGACGGGCCGCGGGGACGAGGTCAGGATCAGGAGGCGAAGGGACCGATCACCGGGTCCCAGCGACGCACCGACCGGTGCGCGACGAGGCTCTCGCGTGCGAACGGGTCGTCGTCCAGGACGCTCAGCACCTCCGCCACGTCGCGGCCGCGCAGGAGCAGCAGCGCGCCCGGTGCGGCGTCGCCCTCGTGCCCGTCCTCGCCGGCGGCCTGCTCCGTCGACGGCCCGACCAGCGGTCCGCTCGCGAGGAGGGTCCCCGCCTCGAGCAGCGAGCGCAGGAACGCACGGTGCTCCGGTCGGACCGCGTCGAGCCTCTCGGGCCGATCGGCGTACGTGTAGCGCACCGCGAAGGAGGTCATCCCGGCATTCTGCCGCGGGACCGGTGACCTCATGACGTGACACCCCGAGCCCCCTCACGCCGCGGGTGTCCGGGACGCCCGGGCCCCACCCGGCACGGACGGGTGAAAAGCGCGCCTCGACATGCGTGCGACGAACCGGGGCCCTAGCGTCGAAACCGTGCTTGTCGGGCACCGACGTGGCCGGCAGGGGGGCGGGCCGTCGGACGGACGAAGGAGAGGGACGTGGCGCCAGGGCCGGTGGACGTGGCCCGCGGTGTCGTCCTCGACGGCAGGTACCGGATCGAGGACGTCATCGGCCAGGGCGGCATGGCGACCGTCTACCGGGCACGGGACGAGCTGCTCGACCGCGACGTCGCCGTCAAGCTGTTCCCGCCGACCCCCGACACCGACGAGGTCCTGCGTCACCAGGCCGAGATCCGCGTCCTCTCGCACATGAACCACCCCGGGCTCGTGGCCCTCCACGACGCGGGCTCCGCGTACGCCGGGGGACCCGTCCAGCAGACGTACATCGTCATGGAGCTCGTCCCCGGGCCGACCCTCGCCGACCTCCTCGCGACCGGTCCGCTCTCGCGCACCCACACCGCCCGGATCGGTCGTCAGCTGGCCGAGGCCATCGCGGCCGTGCACGCGGCCGAGGTGGTCCACCGGGACATCAAGCCGGCGAACATCCTCCTCGTCGAGCGCGCGGCCGCCGTCCAGGAGGACCCGGCCGCCGCGCTCACGACGGGGCCCGTCGTGAAGCTCGCGGACTTCGGCATCGCTCGCTTCGCGCACGGCGCACGTCTGACGATGACGGGCACCACGCTGGGCACGGCGACGTACCTGAGTCCCGAGCAGGCCTCGGGGGCGGAGGTCGGCCCTCCCACGGACGTCTACGCCCTGGGCCTGGTACTGCTCGAGTGCCTCACCGGACGGAAGGCGTTCACCGGCACCGTGGCCGAGGTCGCCGCCGCCCGCCTGGTGCGCTCCCCGGAGATCCCGCCCGAGCTGGGTCCGGAGTGGGGGCAGCTGCTGCGTGCGATGACGGAGAGGCGTCCCGAGGACCGGATCACGATGCCGGCCGCCGCCGCGCAGCTCGGCGTCCTCGCGGGCAACGCCCCGGCCTCGTCGCTCGACACCGCGGTGCTGCTGCGTCCGCCCGCACCGGCGACGTCCCGCGGTGCGACCTCGCCGCGGGAGGAGCCCTCCGGGGCCCCCCGTCGGAGGAGCGCGCCGGGCTCGTCGCACGAGTCGCGCGCGGACCGGACCCAGCCCCTGCCCGTTGCCGCGGCCGCGCAGGGCGGGACCGCGGCGCGAGGACGCCGGCGGACGCCCGGCCGGCCCCGGGTCGTGGTGGCCCTCGGCGCGGTCCTCGTCGCCGTCGTGCTGGCCCTGCTGTGGTCGGGGACCGGCAGCGACGTCACACCCCCACCCGACTACCCGACGGTCGAGGGCAGCCTGGGCGGCGCGATCGAGGAGCTCGCGGAGGCGGTCGAACCATGAGGCGACGTCCCCATCTCGCCGCCGTCCTCGTGACGGCGGCGCTCCTCGGCGGGTGCGCTCCCGCGGCGCCCGAGCTGTCGCCCGGCGCGGCCCAGGCTCTCCAGGAGTCCGTCCACGACATCGCCTCGGCCGCAGCGCAGGGGCGGTACGACGCCGCCGCGGCGGCCGCCGGCGAGGTGCGCGCCGCGCTCGACGCAGCGGCCGACGCGGGCGAGATCTCGGCGTACCGCTACCGCGTCGTCGACGAGGCCCTCAGCCGGACCGAGGCGGAGCTCGCCGCGCTGCTCGCGGAGCGGGAGGGCCAGGTCGAGGCGCCCGACGAGCCCGCGCCCGCGCCGGAACCGGGCGAGCCGGGTCCCGCCGACGAGCCGGCTCCCGCGCCCGCGCCGGCCCCTGTCGAGGAGCCGGTCGCGCCTGCGCCCGCGGACGGGTCCGGCGACGAGGGTGGCGGCCCGGGTCGCGGCGAGGGCAGCGGCAACAACGGCAACGGCAACGGCAACGGCGGGGACAACGGGAACGGCAACGGCAACGGCCGGGGCAGGGGCTGACCCCGGTCGGGACGACCGGGGTCGCGGTGAGCCGTGACGGTCACCAGCCGCGGGACCACCACTCCTGCAGGTGGGGCCGCTCGTCGCCGAGCACGGTGTCGCGGCCGTGTCCCGGGTACACCCAGGTCGCGTCGTCGAGCACGCCGAAGACGCGCTCCTCGAGGTCGGTCATCAGCGAGCGGAACGCCTCGGGGTCCGTGGTCCTGCCCGGGCCGCCGGGGAAGAGGCTGTCGCCGGTGAACAGGTGGACCCGTCCTGCGACCGCCCCGTCCGCGTGTACCCGGTGCGGCTCCCGGTACGCGAGCGCGACCGAGCCCGGCGTGTGCCCGCGCAGCGCGACGACGTCGAGCACCACGTGCCCGACGGACACGACGTCCCCGTGGTGCAACCGACGCTGAACGGGCACGGGCATCGCCGCCGCGTCGTCGGCGCCGGACGCGTGCACGGCGCCCGTCACGGCCAGCAGCGACTCGAGGGCACCCGTGTGGTCCGGGTGGCGGTGGGTCGTCACGACGGTGTCGAGACGGCCCGCGTGGGAGCCCTCGCGGACGAGCGCGAGGAGACGTCCGGGGTCGGCCGCGGCGTCGACCAGGAGCTGCTCACCGCTCGCGCGGCACGTGAGGAGGTAGACGTCGTTGTCCATCGGTCCCACGGAGGCCTTGCGGATCGTCACCTCGTCGAGGACGCGGACGTCCGAGGGGCCGCCGGTCGTCACGTCGCCCGAGTACGCCATGCCGCCATCGTCGCGGGCCGCGCCGGGGGAGGGAAGGGGCCTCCGTGGGCGGTGCGCGCGCCGACCCGTCGGTGACACGCCCCGCGATCAGCCGGACGCGGGGACGGGGCAGTGTGACGCGTCGAACAGTTGTACGACTCCGGGTCGCCGCCTACCATGGGCGGGTGAACGACCGCCTCCGCGTCCAAGGCGCCCGCGAGCACAACCTCCGCAACGTCGACCTCGACCTCCCGCGCGACAGCCTCATCGTCTTCACGGGTCTGTCGGGGTCCGGGAAGTCGTCCCTCGCGTTCGACACCATCTTCGCGGAGGGCCAGCGGCGGTACGTCGAGTCGCTCTCGTCCTACGCGCGCCAGTTCCTCGGTCAGATGGACAAGCCCGACGTCGACTTCATCGAGGGGCTGTCGCCGGCCGTCTCGATCGACCAGAAGTCGACCAACCGGAACCCGCGCTCGACGGTCGGGACGATCACCGAGGTCTACGACTACCTGCGTCTGCTCTTCGCGCGTGCGGGCACGCAGTACTGCCCGGTCTGCGGCGAGGTCGTGAGCCGGCAGACGCCGCAGCAGATCGTCGACCGGCTGCTCGAGCTGCCCGAGGGCACGCGCTACCAGGTGCTCGCGCCCGTCGTGCGTGGTCGGAAGGGTGAGTACGCCGACCTCTTCCGCGAGCTGCAGTCCAAGGGCTTCGCCCGGGCGCGCGTCGACGGCGAGGTGCGCCAGCTCACCGACGTGCCGCAGCTCGAGAAGAAGCTGAAGCACACGGTCGACGTGGTGGTCGACCGGCTCGTCGCGCGCGACGGGGTGCAGCGTCGCCTCACGGACTCCGTCGAGACCGCGCTCTCGCTCGCGGGCGGCCTCGTCGTGGTGGAGCTCGTCGACGCGGACGAGGACGACCCGCAGCGCGAGCGCCGGTTCTCCGAGCACCGCGCGTGCCCGAACGACCACCCCCTGACGCTCGAGGAGATCGAGCCGAGGACGTTCTCGTTCAACGCGCCGTACGGCGCGTGCCCCGAGTGCACGGGGATCGGCACGCGTCTCGAGGTCGACCCCGACCTGATCATCCCGGACGAGGACGCGACCCTCGCGGACGGCGCCGTCGCGCCGTGGGCGCAGACGTCGTCGGAGTACTTCCAGCGCGTCATGCGCGCCCTCGCCGACGACCTCGGCTTCTCGATGGACGTGCCGTGGCGCGCGCTCCCGCAGCGCGCGAAGGACGCGATCCTGCACGGCAAGGACCACCAGGTGCAGGTCCGCTACCGGAACCGGTGGGGACGCGAGCGGCAGTACAGCACCGGGTTCGAGGGCGTCGTGTCCTTCATCGAGCGGCGGCACCAGGAGACGGAGTCCGACTGGTCGAAGGAGAAGTACGAGGCGTACATGCGCGAGACGCCGTGCCCGGTCTGCCGTGGCACGCGTCTGAAGCCCGAGGTGCTCGCGGTCCGTGTCGGCGGCCGGTCGATCGCCGACGTCTGCGGCCTCCCGCTGCGCGAGGCGCGCGCGTTCCTCCTCGGCCTCGAGCTCGGTGAGCGTGAGCGCGCCATCGCCGCGCAGGTGCTCAAGGAGATCGACGCCCGGCTCGGGTTCCTGCTCGACGTCGGGCTCGACTACCTCGCGCTCGACCGGCCCGCGGGGACGCTCTCGGGCGGTGAGGCGCAGCGGATCCGCCTCGCGACGCAGATCGGCTCCGGCCTCGTGGGCGTCCTGTACGTGCTCGACGAGCCCAGCATCGGCCTGCACCAGCGGGACAACCGGCGTCTCATCGACACCCTCACGCGCCTGCGCGACCTCGGGAACACGCTCATCGTCGTCGAGCACGACGAGGACACCATCAGGACCGCCGACTGGATCGTCGACATCGGCCCGGGCGCAGGCGAGCACGGTGGCCGTGTCGTCCACTCCGGGGACCTCCAGGGTCTGCTCGACTCGCCCGAGTCGGTCACCGGCGCCTACATCGCCGGCCGACGCGAGATCCCGACGCCGACCGCACGTCGGCCGGTCGATCGCAAGCGCCAGGTGAAGGTCGTCGGGGCGCGGGAGAACAACCTGCGCAACATCGACGTGTCGTTCCCCCTGGGGTGCTTCGTCGCCGTCACCGGGGTGTCGGGCTCGGGCAAGAGCACGCTCGTCAACTCCATCCTCTACACGGTGATGGCCAACGAGCTCAACCGCGCACGGCAGGTGCCGGGACGGCACACGCGGGTGACCGGGCTCGAGCACCTCGACAAGGTGGTCCACGTCGACCAGGCGCCCATCGGCCGGACGCCGCGCTCGAACCCGGCGACGTACACCGGGGTGTGGGACCACGTCCGCCGTCTCTTCGCCGAGACCACCGAGGCGAAGGTGCGGGGCTACACGCCCGGCCGCTTCTCGTTCAACGTCAAGGGCGGGCGCTGCGAGGCGTGCTCGGGGGACGGCACGCTGAAGATCGAGATGAACTTCCTGCCGGACGTCTACGTCCCGTGCGAGGTCTGCCACGGGGCGCGGTACAACCGCGAGACGCTCGAGGTGCACTTCAAGGGCCGGACCGTGGCCGAGGTGCTCGACATGCCGATCGAGGAGGCGGCCGAGTTCTTCGCGGCCGTGCCCGCGATCTCACGCCACCTCAAGACGCTGGTCGACGTCGGCCTCGGCTACGTGCGGCTCGGGCAGCCGGCGCCGACCCTGTCGGGTGGCGAGGCGCAGCGCGTCAAGCTCGCCACCGAGCTGCAGCGCCGGTCGAACGGGCGCACCGCCTACGTGCTCGACGAGCCGACGACCGGCCTGCACTTCGAGGACATCCGCAAGCTGCTCGGGGTGCTCCAGTCGCTCGTCGACAAGGGCAACAGCGTCATCGTGATCGAGCACAACCTCGACGTCATCAAGAACGCCGACTGGGTGATCGACATGGGGCCCGAGGGCGGGTCGGGCGGCGGGGTCGTCGTGGCCGAGGGCACCCCCGAGTCGGTCGCCGGCGTCGCGGAGAGCCACACCGGTCAGTTCCTGGCGGAGGTCCTCACGGTCGACGAGCGGATGCCGGCGAGCGCCTGACCGGCGGGTGACGCGCCCGTCGGCGGCGCGTCACGGCGGGTGCGCGCCGGTCGGCGGCGCGTCCGACGGACTAGGTCGCTGCCTGCGCGACGCGGAGCTGGACCGGCGCCACCCGGACGGGGAAGTTGACCGAACGCGCGATGAAGCAGTGCTCGTGCGCGCGCGAGTGGAGCGTCGCGAGCTCGGCGTCCGTGACGGCGCGCCCGTCGGGGCGCGCGGCGTGCGCGAGCGTCACCGACGGGTGCAGGACGACGTCGGTGAACTGGCCGTGCCCGGCCCCCTCGACGCGCATCCGGCCCGTGGGACGGTCGGCGTAGCCGATCACCACGACGTCGTCCGCGGACGCGAGGTGCAGGAACCAGAGCATGTGGCACTGGGCGAGGGCCGCGACCAGGAGCTCCTCGGGGGAGTACCGGTTGGCGTCGCCGCGGAAGGCCGGGTCCGCGGACCCCAGGAGCGGCGGCTTGTCGCCGATCCGCACCTCGTGGTCGCGCGAGTAGGAGGTGTAGCTCGCCGTGCCGGCGTCGCCTGCGCCCGTCCAGATGACGTCGGCGGAGTACGTGTGCACGAGTCCCATCCGCCCACGCTAGTCGTCGGCCGTGTCAGGTGCGCGAACTAGGCTCCGCGTCATGGCAGACCCCGCGACGTACCGGCCCCGACCGGGCCAGGTACCGGACTCGCCGGGCGTCTACCGGTTCCGCGACGAGCACGGACGGGTCGTGTACGTCGGCAAGGCCAAGAGCCTCCGGTCGCGCCTGGCCAGCTACTTCCAGGACCTCTCGGCGCTCCACCCGCGGACGCAGCAGATGGTCACGACCGCCGCGTCGGTCGAGTGGACCGTCGTGGGCACCGAGGTCGAGGCGCTCGCGCTCGAGTACTCCTGGATCAAGGAGTTCGACCCGCGCTTCAACGTCAAGTACCGCGACGACAAGTCCTACCCGTACCTCGCGGTGACGCTCGGCGAGGAGTTCCCGCGCGTGCAGGTGATGCGCGGGGCCAAGCGGCCCGGGACGCGGTACTTCGGGCCCTACGCGCACGCGTGGGCGATCCGCGAGACCGTCGACCTGCTGCTGCGCGTCTTCCCCGTGCGGACGTGCTCGGCCGGCGTCTTCCGCCGCGCGAAGCAGACCGGTCGGCCGTGCCTGCTCGGGTACATCGACAAGTGCTCGGCACCGTGCGTCGGGCGTGTGACGCCCGAGGAGCACCGGGAGCTCGCCGAGGACTTCTGCGACTTCATGGCGGGGGAGACGGCGCGCTTCACGCGTCGGCTGACGGCCGAGATGAAGGCCGCGGCGGCGGACCTCGACTTCGAGCGCGCGGCCCGCCTGCGGGACGACGTCGGGGCGCTCGAGCGCGCGACGGAGAAGAACGCCGTGGTCCTCGCGGACGGCACCGACGCCGACGTGTTCGCGCTCGTCGGCGACGAGCTCGAGGCGGCGGTCCAGGTCTTCCACGTGCGGGACGGCCGCATCCGCGGTCAGCGCGGCTGGGTCGTCGAGAAGGTCGAGGACGTGACCGACGGCGAGCTCGTCGAGCACCTGCTCCAGCAGGTGTACGGCGACCAGACGGGCTGGGCGGCCCCGGAGCGTGCCTCCGGAGGTGCGCGACGCCCGGAGCGCGAGCACCGCGCGGAGAGCCCGGTGCCCCGCGAGGTCCTCGTCCCCGTCCTCCCACCCGATCTCGAGCAGGTGACCGACTGGCTCACGGGGCTGCGCGGCTCGCGCGTCCAGGTGCGCATCCCGCAGCGCGGCGACAAGAAGGCCCTGGCGGAGACGGTGCGCCGCAACGCGGAGCAGGCGCTGACGCTCCACCGCACGCGCCGTGCCGGCGACCTCACGACCCGCAGCCAGGCGCTGCGCGAGCTCCAGGAGGCGCTCGACCTGCCGACCGCACCGCTGCGCATCGAGTGCTACGACATCTCGACCACGCAGGGGACGCACCAGGTGGGCTCGATGGTCGTGTTCGAGGACGGGCTGCCGCGGTCGTCGGAGTACCGGCACTTCGTCGTCCGTGGCGCAGAGGGGGAGGGCGCGCGCGACGACACCGAGGCGATGTACGAGGTCCTGACGCGCCGGTTCCGCCGGTACCTCGAGGAGCAGGCGACCGGTGCACCGGAGCTCGGCGAGTCCGACGACGACGTGGCGTCGCACCCGGACGGCGGGGTGACGGGTCGTTCCGGCGCGACGGCGTCCCGCGAGCCCGGGGGCGGCAGGTTCGCGTACCCCCCGAACCTCGTGGTCGTCGACGGGGGCCCGCCGCAGGTCGCGGCAGCCGCGCGCGCGCTCGCCGACCTCGGCGTCGACGACGTCGCGCTGTGCGGCCTCGCGAAGCGCCTGGAGGAGGTGTGGCTGCCGGGGGAGGAGTACCCCGTGATCCTCCAGCGCAGCTCGCAGGGGCTGTACCTCCTGCAGCGCGTCCGGGACGAGGCGCACCGCTTCGCGCTGCGTCACCACCGCAGCCGTCGCAGCCGCAGCATGACGGTCTCGGCGCTCGACTCGGTCCCCGGACTCGGGCCGGCCCGGTCCGCCGCGCTGCTCAAGCACTTCGGGTCGGTGAAGCGCCTGCGTGGCGCGACGGTCGAGGAGGTCGCGGAGGTCAAGGGCATGGGCCGGCGCACCGCCGAGGCCGTGGTCCGCGCCCTCGCCGCACCGGCGGACGGGACGTCCGCGGACGTGCCGTCCGCGACGGGTGGCGCGGGTTCGGGCGGCCACCCCGCCCGGACCCCTGGCATGCTGGACGCATGACCCAGGAGCCACCCCCGACCACGGTGCCCACGGGCATCCCGGCTCTCGAGGCCACCACCGCGGCACCCCGGGGAGAGCTCCCCGAGCTCCTCCTCATCACCGGCATGAGCGGCGCCGGACGCAGCCGGGCCGCGGCCGTCCTCGAGGACATGGACTGGTACGTCGTCGACAACCTGCCGCCCCAGCTGCTCCCGCAGATGGTCCGCATGATGAGCGTCGCGCAGGGTGCCGTGCACCGGCTCGCGGCCGTCGTCGACGTGCGCGGCCGCGAGTTCTTCCGTGATCTCGTCGAGGTCATCGACGGGCTGCGGGACTCGGGGTTCCCCTACCGCCTGCTGTTCCTCGACGCGTCCGACCCGGTGCTCGTGCAGCGCTTCGAGACGGTGCGCCGGCCCCACCCCCTCCAGGGCGACCGGCGGATCCTCGACGGCATCGCCGAGGAGCGCGAGCTGCTCGACCGGCTGCGCGAGCGCGCCGACATCGTCATCGACACGAGCGACCTCAACGTCCACGACCTCGCCCGGGAGGTCCGGTCGGCGGTGACCGGTGGTGCCCACGACGCGCTGCGGATCAACGTCCTGTCGTTCGGGTTCAAGTACGGCCTCCCGCTCGACGCCGACCACGTCGTCGACGTGCGCTTCCTGGCGAACCCGTACTGGATCGGCGAGCTGCGTCACCTGACCGGGCGGGACGTGCCCGTGCGGGACTACGTCCTGGGGCTGCCCGGTGCGTCGGTCTTCGTCGGGAGGTACGTCGACGCCCTCGAGCCGGTCCTCGCGGGCTACGGCACCGAGGACAAGCGCTACGCGACCATCGCCGTCGGCTGCACCGGGGGCAAGCACCGGTCGGTGGCCATCTCCGAGGCGCTCGCGACCGAGCTGAGGGAGCTCGGGCACCGCGTCGTCGTGACGCACCGCGACCTGGGGCGCGAGTGAGAGGCGAGGCCCCGGGACGCCGCGACGGCGTCGGTCCGGCGGTCGTCGCGCTGGGCGGCGGGCACGGGCTGTACGCGAGCCTGTCCGCGCTGCGGCTGATGTCCGACCGGCTCACGGCGGTCGTGACGGTCGCCGACGACGGCGGCTCGTCGGGTCGGCTGCGCGACGAGATGGGGGTGCTCCCACCGGGCGACCTGCGGATGGCGCTCTCCGCGCTGTGCGACGACACGGACTGGGGGCGCACGTGGCGTGACGTGCTGCAGCACCGCTTCGCCTCGGAGGGGTCGCTCGACAAGCACGCGGTCGGCAACCTCCTCATCGTCGCGCTGTGGGAGCTGCTGGGTGACACCGTCGCGGGTCTGGACTGGGTCGGGCGCCTGCTCGGCTCTCGCGGCCGGGTGCTGCCGATGGCGGCCGTCCCGCTCGCGATCGAGGCCGAGCTCGTCGACCCGGCCGTCGAGGACGGCGACGTCACGGTGGTGCGCGGGCAGAGCGCGGTCGCGGTCGCGCCGGGCCGCGTGCGGTCGGTGCGACTGATCCCGGGCGACCCGCCCGCGTGCCCCGAGGCCGTCGCGGCCGTCGACTCGGCCGACTGGGTGGTCCTCGGCCCGGGCTCGTGGTTCACGTCCGTCATGCCGCACCTGCTCGTGCCCGAGCTGTCCGCCGCGCTGCACCGCACCTCGGCCCGGCGCTGCGTGACCCTCAACCTCAGCGCGGAGTCCGCGGAGACCACGGGTATGCGCGCGCACGACCACCTGGTGGCGCTGCGTCGGCACGCGCCCGACCTCCGGCTCGACGTCGTGGTCGCCGACCCGAGCGCGATCGACGACGTCGACGCGCTGCAGCGCGAGTGCGCGGCGTCGGGCGCGCAGCTGCTCCTGCGGCAGGTCCGGGTGGGCGACGGCACACCGCGGCACGACCCGCTGCGCCTCGCGGCGGCCTACCGGGACGCGTTCGAGGGGTACCTCGGCGACATCGGGACGGCTGCCGGCGGGGTGGCAGGATGACGCCCATGGCTTTGACCGCTCAGGTGAAGGACGAGCTCGCGCGGCTCTCCGTCGAGAAGACGTCCCACCGCAAGGCAGAGGTGTCGGCGACGCTGCGCTTCGCCGGCGGGCTGCACATCATCTCGGGGCGCATCGTCATCGAGGCCGAGCTCGACACCGGTGTCGCGGCGCGGCGGCTGCGGCAGTTCGTCGCCGACGTGTACGGGCACACCAGCGACGTCGTCGTCGTGAGCGGCGGCGGGATCCGGCGCGGCACGCGTTACGTCGTGCGCGTCGTCAAGGACGGCGAGTCGCTCGCCCGGCAGACGGGTCTGCTGGACAACCGGGGACGGCCGGTCCGTGGGCTCCCGCCGCAGGTCGTGTCGGCGGGCGTGGGCGAGGCCGAGGCCGCCTGGCGCGGGGCCTTCCTCGCGCACGGCTCGCTCACGGAGCCGGGCCGCTCCGCCGCGCTCGAGGTCACGTGCCCCGGGCCCGAGGCCGCCCTGGCACTGGTCGGGGCCGCCCGCCGCATGGGGATCGGCGCGAAGGCGCGTGAGGTCCGCGGCGTCGACCGGGTCGTCATCCGTGACGGCGACGCGATCGGCGCGATGCTCACGCGGCTCGGCGCGCACGACGCCGTCCTCGTGTGGGAGGAGCGCCGGATGCGTCGCGAGGTGCGCGGCACGGCGAACCGCCTGGCGAACTTCGACGACGCGAACCTGCGCCGCTCGGCGCGCGCGGCCGTCGCCGCGGGGGCCCGCGTCGAACGCGCCTTCGAGATCCTCGGCGACGACCTCCCGGACCACCTGCGGGAGGCCGGCCGGCTGCGGCTCGACCACAAGCAGGCGTCCCTCGAGGAGCTCGGTCAGCTCGCCGACCCGCCCCTGACGAAGGACGCGGTGGCGGGCCGCATCCGGCGCCTCCTGGCGACCGCCGACAAGCGCGCCGCGGACCTCGGGATCCCCGACACGGAGGCCGGCCTCACGGCCGACATGCTCGACGTCTGAGCACGTCGCCGGTTTGTCACGGTCACGTGGCAGGGCGCTGGCGACCCGGCGTCAGCACGGCCGGGCGCCGGTCCCGTCGGACGAACGTCCCGACGACGGGCCTGTGTCCGCCGTGTAACCTGGGTCTCGTTCTGGACGAGGATCGACGTGTGCGGTCCGGCCAGGCGCGTACAGCGCCGTACGCATCCGTCAACCATCGTGCGTGCCGGGAATGCGGTGCGCCTTGAGGAGGGCATAGTGACCATCCGCGTCGGAATCAACGGCTTCGGCCGCATCGGACGTAACTTCTTCCGCGCCGTGCTGGAGTCGGGTGCCGACATCGAGATCGTCGGCGTGAACGACCTCACGGACAACAAGTCCCTGGCGCACCTTCTGAAGTACGACTCGATCCTGGGCCGCCTCGCGCAGGACGTCACCTTCGACGAGGAGAGCATCACCGTCGGCGGCAAGACGTTCAAGGCGCTCGCGGAGCGCGACCCGTCGGCCCTCCCGTGGGGCGAGCTGGGCGCCGACATCGTCATCGAGTCGACCGGCATCTTCACCGACGCGACCAAGGCCAAGGCCCACATCGACGCCGGCGCGAAGAAGGTCATCATCTCGGCGCCCGCGAAGAACGAGGACGCGACGTTCGTCGTCGGTGTCAACCACACCGAGTACGACCCCGCGAACCACCACATCGTCTCGAACGCGTCGTGCACCACGAACTGCCTCGCGCCGCTCGCCAAGGTCCTCGACGAGGCCTTCGGCATCGAGCGTGGCCTCATGACAACGATCCACGCGTACACGCAGGACCAGAACCTGCAGGACGGCCCGCACAAGGACCTGCGCCGTGCGCGCGCCGCGGCCCTCAACATGGTCCCGACGTCGACGGGTGCGGCCAAGGCCGTGTCGCTCGTCCTCCCGCAGCTCAAGGGCAAGCTCGACGGCTACGCGATGCGCGTGCCCACGCCCACGGGCTCGGCGACGGACCTCACGTTCACCGCGTCGCGCGAGACCACGGTCGAGGAGGTCAACGCCGCGGTCAAGGCCGCCGCCGAGAGCGACGAGCTCAAGGGCATCCTCGTCTACACCGAGGACCCGATCGTCTCGACCGACATCGTGACGGACCCCGCCTCGAGCATCTTCGACGCCGGCCTCACGAAGGTCATCGGCGACCAGGTCAAGGTCGTCTCCTGGTACGACAACGAGTGGGGCTACTCGAGCCGTCTCGTGGACCTCACGGTCTACATCGGCGAGCGTCTCTGACCGCACCGCTCACCGAGCACCCATGACGACGTCCGCGTGCCGCGCCCACCGCGGGGCACGCGGACGTCGTCGCGTCACGCCCCGGAACCACCCCGACGAGGGAGAGACATGAAGACCATCGAGGACCTCGGCGACCTGCGCGGCAAGCGCGTGCTGGTCCGTGCCGACCTCAACGTGCCGCTCAACGGCACGACCATCACCGACGACGGTCGCGTCCGCGCCGCCGTGCCCACGATCAAGAAGCTGGTCGACGCCGGCGCGAAGGTCGTGGTCGCGGCGCACCTCGGGCGGCCCAAGGGAGCGCCCGAGGCCAAGTACTCGCTCGCGCCGGTCGCGACGCGACTGGGCGAGCTGCTCGGGACGACCGTGACGCTCGCCGAGGACACCGTGGGCGAGTCGGCCCGTGCGACGGTCGCCGCGCTGGGCGACGGCGAGGTGGCCCTGCTCGAGAACATCCGGTTCGACGCCCGCGAGACCTCCAAGGACGAGGCCGAGCGCGCCTCGCTCGCGGACGACCTCGCGGCGCTCGCCGACGCGTTCGTGTCCGACGGCTTCGGCGTCGTGCACCGCAAGCAGGCGTCGGTCTACGACGTCGCGCTCAAGCTGCCCGCCGCCGTCGGCGGCCTCGTCCTGACCGAGGTCGAGGCGCTGCGGCGTGCGACGGACGACCCCGAGCGCCCGTACGCGGTCGTGCTCGGCGGCTCGAAGGTCTCCGACAAGCTCGGCGTGATCGCGAACCTGCTGGGCAAGGCGGACCGCCTCCTGATCGGCGGCGGGATGGTCTTCACCTTCCTCGCGGCGAAGGGTCACGCGGTCGGTACCTCGCTGCTCGAGGAGGACCAGATCGAGACCGTCAAGGGCTACCTCGCGACCGCCGAGGAGCGGGGCGTCGAGATCGTCCTTCCGACGGACGTCGTCGTCGCGGACTCCTTCGCGGCCGACGCGCCGCACGACGTCGTCCCTGCCGACGCGATGCCCGAGGGGCGCATGGGCCTGGACATCGGCCCCGACTCGGCCGAGCTGTTCCGCAGCAAGCTGCTCGACGCACGCACGATCGTCTGGAACGGCCCGATGGGCGTGTTCGAGTTCGACGCGTTCGCCGCGGGCACCCGCGCCGTCGCGCAGGCGATGGTCGACGCGGGCGAGCAGGGCGCGTTCAGCATCGTCGGTGGTGGCGACTCCGCCGCGGCAGTCCGTCGCCTCGGGTTCGACGAGGCCGGCTTCGGCCACATCTCGACGGGCGGCGGCGCGAGCCTCGAGTTCCTCGAGGGCAAGGAGCTCCCCGGCATCGCGGTGCTCGAGCAGAACCGGACGGAGGCCTGACATGGCAGAGCGCACCCCGCTGATGGCGGGCAACTGGAAGATGAACCTCGACCACCACCAGGCGACGCACCTCGTGCAGAAGCTCGCGTGGACGCTCAAGGACGCCAAGCACGACTACTCGTCGGTCGAGGTCGCGGTGCTCGTGCCGTTCACCGACCTGCGGTCCGTGCAGACGCTCGTCGACGCCGACAAGTACGAGATCAAGTACGGCGCGCAGGACGTCTCGGCGCACACCGAGGGCGCGTACACCGGCGAGATCTCCCCGGTGATGCTCGCCAAGCTCGGCGTCAGCTACGTCGCCGTGGGCCACTCGGAGCGCCGCGAGTACCACGGCGAGGACGACGCGCTGTGCGCGGCCAAGGTCGCCTCGGCGTTCGGCCAGGGGATCGTCCCGATCCTGTGCGTCGGCGAGGGTCTCGACGTCCGCAAGGCCGGCGAGCAGGTGTCGTACACGCTGGCCCAGCTCGACGGGGCGCTCAGCGGCCTGCCGGCCGAGCAGGCGGCGCAGATCGTCATCGCGTACGAGCCCGTGTGGGCCATCGGCACGGGCGAGGTCGCGACGCCGGACGACGCGCAGGAGGTCTGCAAGGCGATCCGTGACCGGCTCGCGGAGCTCTACTCGCGCGAGCTCGCCGACGGCGTGCGCGTGCTCTACGGGGGCTCGGTGAAGTCGGGCAACGTGGCGGCGATCATGGCGCAGCCCGACGTGGACGGCGCACTGGTCGGTGGCGCGAGCCTCGACGCGGAGGAGTTCGCCAAGATCGTCCGGTTCCGGTCGCACGACGTCGGCCTCTGAGCGAGGCGTCGTCGGGAGGGTGCCGGGTCCACGGGCCCGGCACCCTCGGCACGCCCGAACCGGTGACGTGCTGGTCCACCGGTCCGACCGTCACCTATCCTTGTGCGGGCGCCCACCGGCGCCCGTACCGCAATGAGTGAGGAACAGACGACGTCGTGGACGTACTGCGCATCATCCTTCAGGTCCTGCTGGTCCTCTCCAGCGTCCTCGTCGTCCTCCTCGTGCTCCTGCACAAGGGCAAGGGAGGCGGCCTCTCCGACATGTTCGGCGGAGGCATCTCGAGCGGTGCGGGGAGCTCCGGGGTCGCCGAGCGCAACCTCAACCGCATCACGATCGGCCTCGCGCTCGTGTGGACGGTCATCATCGTGCTGCTGGGCCTGATCCAGCGGGTCAGCTGAAGGGGGTCTGCCATGGCTAGCGGTAGTGCGATCAGGGGTTCCCGCGTCGGCGCGGGGCCGATGGGCGAGGCCGAGCGCGGCGAGGCGGCCCCGCGGTTCTGGGTGTCGTACTGGTGCGCCAACGGGCACGAGACCCGGCCGAGCTTCTCGGTCGAGGCCGGCGCCGAGGCGCCCGAGAGCTGGGACTGCCCGCGCTGCGGCTTCCCCGCCGGTCAGGACAAGGAGAACCCGCCCTCGCCGGTGCGGAACGAGCCGTACAAGACGCACCTCGCGTACGTGAAGGAGCGCCGGACCGACGAGGACGGCGCCGCGATCCTCGACGAGGCGCTCGCCGCGCTGCGTGCGCGGCGCGGGGGCTGACCGACCTCCTCAGCAGACGTCATGGCCGAGCCCGTCACCGCACCGCGGTGGCGGGCTCAGTCGTCGACGCGGACGAGAAGGAAGCCGTCGTAGCCCTTGTGGCCGACGGTCTGCACCACGGTCGCGGTGAGGCGAGGGTCGGCTGCCACGGCCTCGACCACCGCACGGCTGCCGATGACGCGCTCGTCGGCGCTGCGACCGTCCGCGAGCGCGCCCTGGCGCACGACGTTGTCGACGACGACGACCGTGCCCGGCCGGGCCAGGCGCACCGCCTGGGCGAGGTAGTGCGCGTTGGACGGCTTGTCGGCGTCGATGAACACGAGGTCGAACGGCTCGACGCCGCCGCGGACCATCTCGTCGAGCGTGATCGAGGCCGGTCCGAGCCGCAGCTCGACCACGTCGTCGAGGCCGGCGTCGTGCAGGTTCGCCCTCGCCACCTCCGCGTGGCCGGGGTCGATCTCCAGCGTCGTCAGGTGCGCACCGGGGCCGCGCAGGCCCCGGGCGAGCCAGATCGTGCTGTAGGCGCCGAGCGTGCCGACCTCGAGCACGCGGCGGGCGCCCTGCACACGGACGAGGAGCTCGAGCATCCGGCCCTGTGCGGCGGACACCTGGATGGGCGGCAGACCAGCGGCCTCTGCCCGCGCCAGGGCTCGCGTCAGGACCTCGTCCTCAGCGCAGAGGTGCGCGACCACGTAGTCGTCGACGGCGGACCAGACCTCGCGCACGGGATCAGCCGGCGGCAGCGGCGTCGACCAGCCAGAGCGTCCGGCTGCGACCGAGCGCACCGGCAGCGGGGGTCTCGTGCATGTCGTCACCCGCGAGGGCGCGGGCGGTGGGCCCGGCCTTCTCGGAGCCCGCGACGACGACCCACACCTCGTGGGCCGCCTCGATGGCGGGGAAGGTGAGGCTGACGCGCTGGGGCGGCGGCTTGGGGGACGCCTGCACCCCGACGACGGTCCGGTCGAGGACCTCGAGCGCCGGGTCACCCGGGAAGAGCGACGCGACGTGCCCGTCCGGACCCATCCCGAGCAGGAGGACGTCGAACGCGGGGACGGCGGGGCCGGCGTCGTCGGTGAGGCGTCCGCCCGCCGCGGCGTGTCGGGCGAGCTCCGTGGCGTACGCAGCGGCGGCGTCCTCGGGCGTCCGGACCTCGCCGCCGAGCGGGGGCACCGGGTGCACGTTCTCGGGCGGGATCGGGACGGCGTCCAGGAGCGCCGCGCGGGCCTGGGTCTCGTTCCGCTCGGGGTCCCCCGACGCGAGGAACCGCTCGTCCCCCCACCACACGTGGACCCCGGTCCAGTCGACCGCGTCGCGCAGCGGCGACGCGGCGACCTCCTCGAGCACCCGCGTGCCGACCGTCCCGCCGGTCAGGCCGACGTGGACGGGGGAGTGGGTGGACTGCGCGTCGACGAGGGCGACCACGAGGCGGGCCGCCGTGACGCGTGCCAGCGTCGCGGGGTCGGGGTGGACGACGACGGTGCGTGCCGGCTGGTGCGGGGTGGTCATGCTGCTCCGATCCGGTCGAGGCCCTTCACGAGGACCTCGCCGTAGACCTCGTCGGGGTCGAGCCGCCGCAGCTCCTCCGCGACGCACTCGTCGAGCTGGCGCAGGGGCATCGAGACGCGGCGCTGCGGCTGGCCCGGCTGCTCGAGCGTGGCCGTGCGGCCGTCGGGTCGGTCGATGACGACGGGCCCCGAGGCGCGGTCGAGCTCGACGCGCGTCACGGCCTCGGCCGCGGGCTGCTCGACCACGGACACCGGGCAGCGCAGCGACTGCGCGAGCCACGCCGCGAGCAACCACACCGACGGGTGGTCACCGCGGCCCGAGACGACGGCGCGGCGCACGGGCTCGTGCGGGGGCTGGTCGAGCGCGGCGGCGAGGAGGCCCCGCCACACCGTCAGACGGGTCCAGGCCAGGTCGGTGTCGCCGTCGCGGTAGCTGCCCTGGAGCTGGTCGAGCGCGGCCCGCGGGTCGGTGCACAGGACCGTGTCCGTGATGCGTCGCTGCGCCATCCGGCCGAGCGGGTGGTCGGCCGGCGCCGACGGCAGCTCGTCCGGCCACCACACGACGATCGGCGCGTCCGGCAGGAGCAGCGGCATGACCAGCGTGTCGCTGTGCTGGAGCATCTCGCGCGTCGTGCGCAGGACGACGACCTCGCTCGCGCCGGCGTCGCCACCCACGCGGATCTGGCCGTCGACCCGGCCCGCGGTGCACGCGTCGTCGGCCGCGAGAACGATGACGCGGCAGGGGTGCTCGCGGCTCGCGTCGTTGGCGATCTCCACGGCGCGCTCGACGCCGTCGACGTGCGTCTCGACGAGGAGCGTGAGCACGCGGCCGAGCGCGACCGCACCACCCTCGTCCCGCAGACGGAGCAGCTCCTTGGCGACCTTCGAGGTCGTCGTGTCTGGGAGCTCGCGGATCATGACCGTCCCCTTCCGTCCTGGCCGTGCACCCGTGCGCGCGCGTGTGCCCGCGGCGTCACGGACGCCGCCAGGTGCGACCGTCGCGCGCCATCATCTCGTCGGCCGAGGGCGGGCCCCAGGTGCCCGACCGGTACGGCTCCGGCTGCCCGTGCTGCGCCCAGTACTCGGTGATCGGGTCGAGGATCTTCCACGACAGCTCGACCTCCTCGTGGCGGGGGAAGAGGGGCGGGTCCCCGAGGAGGACGTCGAGGATGAGCCGCTCGTAGGCCTCGGGCGAGGACTCGGTGAACGCGTGCCCGTAGCCGAAGTCCATCGTCACGTCGCGGACCTCCATCGACGTGCCGGGCACCTTCGAGCCGAACCGCAGGGTCACGCCCTCGTCCGGCTGGACCCGGATGACCAGGGCGTTGTTGCCGAGCTCCTCGGTGGCGGTCGACTCGAACGGCAGGTGCGGCGCCTTCTTGAACACGACGGCGATCTCGGTGACGCGGCGCCCGAGCCGCTTGCCCGCGCGCAGGTAGAACGGGACACCGGCCCAGCGTCGGGTGTCGATGTCGAGCCGGATCGCGGCGTACGTCTCGGTGCCGGAGTCGGGCGCGATGCCCTGCTCGTCGAGGTAGCCCACGACCTCCTCGCCGCCCTGCCAGCCGGCTGCGTACTGGCCACGCGCGGTGTGGCGACCCAGGTCCTTCGGGAGGCGGACCGCGGAGAGCACCTTCTCCTTCTCGGCACGCAGGTCGTCGGCGTCGAAGGACACGGGCTCCTCCATCGCCGTGAGGGCGAGGAGCTGGAGCAGGTGGTTCTGGATGACGTCACGCGCCGCGCCGATTCCGTCGTAGTACCCCGCGCGCCCCCCGATGCCGATGTCCTCGGCCATCGTGATCTGGACGTGGTCGACGTAGTGGGCGTTCCAGATGGGCTCGAACAGCTGGTTGGCGAACCGCAGCGCCAGCATGTTCTGGACGGTCTCCTTGCCCAGGTAGTGGTCGATCCGGAAGACCGACTCGGGCTCGAACACCTCCGAGACGACGTCGTTGAGCTCACGCGCGCTCTGCAGGTCGTGCCCGAACGGCTTCTCGACGACGACGCGCCGCCACGCGCCCTCGGTCTGCCGCGAGAGGCCCGACCGGGCCAGCTGCCGGCACACGAGGGGGAAGGAACCGGGCGGCACGGACAGGTAGAACGCGTGGTTCCCGCCGGTGCCGCGCTCGGCGTCGAGCTCCGCGACGGTCGTGCTGAGCCGGTCGAACGCGTCGTCGTCGTCGAACTCGCCCTGGACGAACCGGATGCCCTCGGCGAGCTGGCGCCACGTGCTCTCGCGGAACGGCGTGCGGGCGTTCTCCTTGACCGCGTCGTGCACGACCTGGGCGAAGTCCTGCGCCTCCCAGTCGCGCCGTGCGAACCCGGTGAGCGCGAAGCCGGGCGGGAGGAGCCCGCGGTTCGCGAGGTCGTAGACCGCGGGCATGAGCTTGCGGCGGGCCAGGTCGCCCGTGACGCCGAAGATCACCAGGCCGCACGGCCCGGCGATGCGGGGGAGTCGGCGGTCGCGCGGGTCGCGCAGCGGGTTGTGGTCGGCGGTGACGCGAGCCGGGCTCACCGCGCTCCCTCGCGGGCACGCGCGAGCCCGTCCTCGACGGTCGTGAGCAGCTCCGACCAGGAGGTCTCGAACTTCGCGACGCCCTCCTCCTCGAGCGTCGTCGTGACCTCGTCGAGCTCGATCCCCACGGCGCGCAGGCGCTCGATCGTCGCCGCGGCGTCGTCGTACGTCCCGCGCACGGTGTCGCCGGAGACCTCGGCGTGGTCGGCGGCGGCCTCGAGGGTCGCGCCGGGCATCGTGTTGACGACGTCGCGCGCGACGAGCTGGTCGACGTAGAGCGTGTCCGGGTACGCCGGGTCCTTGACGCCCGTCGACGCCCACAGCGGCCGCTGGACGTTCGCGCCCGCGGTCGCGAGCCCGCGCCAGCGCTCGCCCGCGACGGTCTCCTCGAAGACCGCGTAGGCGAGGCGGGCGTTCGCGAGCGCCACGGTGCCGCGCAGAGCGGCCGCCTCGTCCGTGCCCAGCGCGTCGAGACGCTTGTCGACGGCGGCGTCGACGCGCGAGACGAAGAAGGACGCGACCGAGTGGATCTGCGTCAGGTCGTGACCGTGGGCGCGCGCCTGCTCGAGACCGTCGAGGTACGCGTCGATGACGGCCCGGTAGCGGTCGAGCGAGAAGATCAGCGTCACGTTGACGCTGATCCCCTTGGCGACGGCCGCGGTGATCGCGGGGAGGCCCTCGACGGTCGCGGGGATCTTGATGAAGAGGTTGGGCCGGTCGACCGTCGACCACAGGCGGCGCGCGGTCTCGACGGTCGCCTCGGTGTCGCGCGCGAGGCGCGGGTCGACCTCGATCGAGACACGTCCGTCGCGCCCGTCCGTGGCCCGGTGCACGGGCGCGAGGACGTCGCACGCCGCACGCACGTCGTCGGTGGTGATCTCGAAGACCGCGGTCTCCACGTCGGCGCCGCGCGACGCGAGGTCGCGCAGCTGCTCGTCGTACGCGGACCCCTCGGCCAGCGCAGAGGCGAAGATGGTGGGGTTGGTCGTCACGCCGACGACGCCGCGCTCGGCGACCAGGCGCTCGAGCTCGCCCGTGCGCAGCAGCTCGCGCGACAGGTCGTCGAGCCAGATGGCGACACCGGCGTCGCGCAGCCGACGGACCGGCTCGGGGGCGGACGAGGACGGGGTGGACGCGGTCGACGACGCTGCGGGGGCGGCGTGCGCCGCGGCCGGGTTCTCGTGGGTCATGGCGTGGCTCCTCCTGCTGGGCGTTCCGGCGGGGGCGGGTCGCGCCGCCCCCGCCGGACCTGACGGGTCAGACGTCGGCGGTACCGCCCTCGGTCGGGCGGGGGCCCGCACCGGGCGAGGCGTCGGCGACGTGCGCGAGCGACTCGCGAGCGGCCGCGGCGACGGCCTCCGGGGTGAAGCCGAACTCGCGGAAGAGCGTCTCGTGGTCCGCCGAGGCGCCGAAGTGCTCGATCGAGATCGAGCGCCCCGCGTCCCCGACGAGCTCACGCCAGCCCTGCGCCACGGCCGCCTCGACCGACACCCGGGCACGGACGGACGACGGCAGGACCTGCTCGCGGTAGTCGGCGGGCTGCTCGTCGAACCACTCGCGGCACGGGACCGAGACGACGCGCGTCGCGACGCCCTCGGCCTCGAGCAGCTCGCGGGCCGCGACCGCGACCTGCACCTCGGAGCCGGTCGCCAGCAGGATCACCTGCGGCGAGCCGTCGCGCGCCTCGGCCAGGACGTACGCGCCGCGCGCGACGCCGTCGGCGGCGGCGAACGTGTCGCCCGACGCCGAGCCCTCACCGCGCTCGAACGTCGGGACGTTCTGCCGCGTGAGGACGACGCCCGCCGGGTTGTGGGTCCGCTCGAGCACCGTGCGCCAGGCCCAGGCCACCTCGTTCGCGTCGGCCGGGCGGACGACGTCGAGGCCCGGGATCGCGCGCAGGGCGGCCAGGTGCTCGATCGGCTGGTGCGTGGGGCCGTCCTCGCCGAGCCCGATCGAGTCGTGCGTCCACACGAACGTGGACGGGATCTGCATGAGCGCGGCGAGGCGCACGGCGGGGCGCATGTAGTCGCTGAAGACGAGGAACGTGCCACCGTACGCGCGCGTCCCGCCGTGCAGCGTGATCCCGTTGAGGATCGAGCCCATGGCGTGCTCGCGGATGCCGAAGTGCAGCGTGCGACCGTACCGGTCGCCCTTCCAGGCGCGGGTCGACCGGTGCGCCGGCAGGAACGACGGCTCGCCCTCCATGGTCGTGTTGTTGGACTCGGCCAGGTCGGCGGAACCGCCCCACAGCTCGGGCAGCACGGGCGCGAGCGCCGTCAGGACCTTGCCCGACGCGGCGCGGGTCGAGACGGCCTTGCCGCCCTCGAACACGGGGAGCGCCTCGGTCCAGCCCTCGGGCAGGCGACGCTCGGTCAGCCGGTCGAACAGCTCGGCGCGCTCGGGCTGCGCCGTGCGCCACGCCTGGTACGCCTCGTCCCACTCGGCGTGCTTCGCGCGGCCCCGCTCGACGACCTTCCGGGCGTGCGCGAGCACCTCGTCCTCGACGACGAAGCTGCGCTCCGGGTCGAACCCGAGCAGCTCCTTGAGCGCGGCGACCTCCTCGGCGCCCAGCGCCGAGCCGTGGATCTTGCCGGTGTTCTGCTTGGTGGGCGACGGCCAGCCGATGATCGTCCGCAGCGAGATGATCGACGGGCGGCCGGTCTCGGCCCGCGCCGCGTGCAGCGCGTCCGCGAGGGCGTGCACGTCCTCGCTGTAGCCGCCCTCGCCCTGCGTCCAGTCGACGCGCTGGGTGTGCCAGCCGTAGGCCTCGTAGCGCGCGAGCACGTCCTCGCTGAACGAGACGTCGGTCTCGTCCTCGATCGAGATCTTGTTGTCGTCGTAGATGACGACGAGGTTGCCGAGCTCCTGGTGGCCCGCGAGCGACGACGCCTCGCTCGTGACGCCCTCCTGCAGGTCGCCGTCGGACGCGATGACCCAGACGGTGTGGTCGAAGGGGCTCTCGCCGGCGGCCGTGTCGGGGTCCAGCAGTCCGCGCTCGCGACGCGCGGCCATCGCCATCCCGACGGCCGAGGCGAGGCCCTGGCCGAGCGGGCCGGTCGTGATCTCGACGCCGTCGGTGTGCTTGTACTCGGGGTGGCCCGGGGTCTTCGAGCCCCACGTGCGCAGCGCCGCGACGTCGTCGAGCGACACGTCGTAGCCCGAGAGGAACAGCTGGAGGTAGAGCGTGAGCGACGAGTGCCCGGCCGACAGGACGAAGCGGTCGCGGCCGGCCCAGTGCGAGTCGCTCGGGTCGTGCTCGAGGAAGTGCTGGAAGAGCAGGTAGGCCGCGGGTGCGAGGCTCATCGCCGTCCCCGGGTGGCCGTTGCCCACCTTCTGCACGGCGTCGGCCGCGAGCACCTTCAGGGTGTCGACCGCACGCCGGTCCGTCTCGGACCACTGCAGCTCGGTGGTGGGGGGCACGTTCACAGGACCTCTTTCCCGCCCGGGGTCGTCCGGGCGTCACCTCGTGGTCCGGGCACCTGGAGACCAGGTCGCCGGTGCCCGGGGCCGCGCCAGAGCGACCGCTCCGTGTGAGCGTACTCACGCGGCGCGGTCCGGGCCGACCGGGCCGAGTCGTGGGACGACCCGCCTCCGGGCGCCCCCGGCGGGGCAGAGGCACCACCTGGCCCGGTCGCGGGTGGCCACCACGTACCATGGGTCGTCCCCTCCCGACGGAACGGAGCCCTCGCACCGTGCGCACAGCGAGCCAGGTCCCGGTCGAGCGGCCGGGGCCCTCGACGGGCCGCGCCGCAACCGACCCGACGGGCACGGTGGACCCCACGTCCGGGCAGGAGTCCGCGGCCGTGGACGCGTCCGGGCACGAGGTCCCGGGCGAGGACGTGCGCGACGCCGGAGCGAGCTCTCGGACCGTGCGTGTCGCGCAGGCGCGGCGGCGGGTCGCGGCCTTCGTCGCGCTGACCAAGCCCCGCATCATCGAGCTGCTGCTGGTCACGACGGTGCCGACCATGCTGCTCGCCGAGCGCGGCATGCCCTCGGTGTGGCTGGTCCTCGCGACGCTCGTCGGCGGGGCGGCCGCGGCCGGCTCGGCCAACGTCCTCAACTGCTTCCTCGACCGCGACATCGACCAGGTCATGCACCGGACCAAGCGGCGTCCGCTCGTGACGGGCGAGGTCACGCCGCGCGAGGCCCTCGTCTTCGGCTACCTGCTCGGGGCGTTCTCGCTCGTGTGGTTCGTGGTCACGGTGAACGTCCTCTCGGCCGTGCTCGCACTGGGCGCGATCCTGCTCTACGTCGTCGGCTACACGATGCTGCTCAAGCGCAGGACGCCGCAGAACATCGTGTGGGGCGGCGTCGCGGGCTGCATGCCGGTGCTCATCGGGTGGTCGGCCGTGACCGACCGGGTCGACTGGGCACCCGTGGCGCTGTTCGCGGTCATCTTCTTCTGGACGCCGCCGCACTACTGGCCCCTGTCGATGCGGTTCCGGCGCGACTACGCGGCGGCCGGCGTCCCGATGCTGCCCGTCGTGGCCGACGACGTCCGGGTCTCCCGCGAGATGCTCGCGCACACCGTCGCGATGGTCGCCGCCTCCCTCGTGCTCGTCGCGCTGACCCCGATGACGTGGGTCTACCTCGCCGTTGCGGCGGGCCTCGGCGTGTGGTTCCTCGGCAGCACGATCGCCCTCGCACGCCGGGCGGCACGCCCGCGTCCCGGGGTCCGCCTGGGGGAGATGCGCCTGTTCCACCAGTCGATCACGTACCTGACGCTCCTGTTCGTCGCCGTCGGCGCCGACCCGTTCGTCGCGCGGCTGGGCGTCGCGACGCTCCTGCCCGCCTGAGGTGACCCTCGAGGCCCGCACGACGTCCGGCGCGAGCGCCGGCGCGGGACCCGGCGACGCGCCCGGCGGGGCAGGGTCCGATGCGCCCGACCGTCCCGCGGCCCTGACCGCGGAGGTGGGCGCGTACCTCGACCACCTGGCCGTCGAGCGCGGCCTCGCGGGCAACACGCTCGCCGCGTACCGGCGCGACCTCACGCGGTACGTCGCGTTCCTCGCGCTGCGCGGGCGGACCTCGGCCGCCCAGGTGACGCAGGACGACGTGCAGGAGTTCGTGACGGCGCTGCGCACGGGCGACGCCGAGCGCCGACCCCTCGCGGCGGCGTCCACCGCGCGCGTCGTGGCCGCGGTGCACGGCTGGCACCGCTTCTGCGCGCTCGAGGGCGTCGCCGCGGACGACCCGGCGCGCGACGTCCGACCGCCCGCGCTCCCGCGGCGGCTGCCCAAGGCCATCTCGACCGACGACGTCGACCGCCTGATCCGGGCCGCGGGCGAGGGCGACGGACCGGTGCCCCTGCGCGACCGCGCCCTGCTCGAGCTGCTCTACTCGACCGGCGCACGGATCAGCGAGGTCGTCGGGCTCGACGTCGACGACCTCGACCTCGAGGAGGCCGCGACGTCCGTGCGGCTGCTCGGCAAGGGCGGCAAGGAACGCGTCGTCCCCGTGGGGTCGTACGCACGCGACGCCGTCGAGGCCTACCTCGTCCGTGCGCGTCCGGCCCTCGCAGCGGCGGGGCGCGGCGGGCCGGCGCTGCTGCTCAACACGCGCGGCGGGCGACTGAGCCGGCAGACCGCGTGGGCGGTGCTGCGGACGGCGGCGCAGCGTGCCGGGATCGCGCGCGCCGACGACGTGTCGCCGCACACGCTCCGCCACTCGTTCGCGACCCACATGCTCGCCGGTGGGGCGGACGTCCGTGTCGTGCAGGAGCTCCTCGGGCACGCCTCGGTCACCACGACGCAGATCTACACCCAGGTCACCGCGGACACGCTGCGCGAGGTCTACGCCGCGGCGCACCCGCGTGCGCTCTGAGGGCGCGCGCACCACGGGTCGGGAGGATCGCTGCGGTAGCCTCGGGGCCGTGACCAGCCAGGCCTCCGAGGACCGCGACGTGACGCCCACCGACCCCGTCGGCCGGCCGTTGCCCGAGTTCCCCGAGCCCGCCCCGCTGGCCTCGCACGGACCCGCGCGCATCATCGCGCTGTGCAACCAGAAGGGCGGCGTCGGCAAGACGACGACGACCATCAACCTCGCCGCCGCGCTCGCCGACTACGGGCGGCGCGTCCTGATCGTCGACTTCGACCCGCAGGGCGCGGCGTCGGTCGGCCTGGGCACGAGCCCGCACGAGCTCGACCGGACCGTCTACAACCTCCTCATGGAGCGCGGGGCGCGCCTCGAGGAGATGGTGCGTCCGACGGCGGTCCCCGGGCTGGACCTGCTGCCCGCGAACATCGACCTGTCGGCCGCCGAGGTCCAGCTCGTGGGCGAGGTGGCCCGTGAGTCGGTCCTGTCGCGCGTGCTGCGCCCGGCGGAGGAGCAGTACGACGTCGTCCTCGTGGACTGCCAGCCGTCGCTCGGGCTGCTGACGGTCAACGCGCTCACCGCGGCGCACGGCGTGCTGATCCCCCTCGAGTGCGAGTTCTTCGCGCTCCGCGGCGTCGCACTGCTCATCGAGACCGTCGAGAAGGTGCGCGACCGGCTGAACCCGCGCCTGCAGGTCGACGGGATCCTCGCGACGATGCACGACCCGCGCACGCTGCACTCGCGCGAGGTCCTCGCGCGTGTGCACGAGGCGTTCGGCGACCAGCTCCTGCACACGGTCATCGGTCGGACGGTCAAGTTCCCGGACTCCTCGGTCGCCGCGGAGCCCATTACGACGTACGCGCCGACCCACCCGGGCGCCGCTGCCTACCGTCAGCTCGCGCGCGAGCTGGTGGCGCGTGGCGATGCAGCCTGAGGACGGCTCGACCGCTCCTCGTCCGCGTCCCGGCCAGGACCCGTTCGAGGTCCACCTCGACAACTTCACGGGTCCGTTCGACCTGCTCCTGGGTCTGATCGCCAAGCACAAGCTCGACATCACCGAGGTCGCCCTCGCGCAGGTGACGGACGAGTTCATCGCCGCGGTGCGTGCCGCCGAGGCCGGCGACCAGCCGTGGGAGCTCGGGCGCATCAGCGAGTTCCTCGTGGTCGCCGCGACGCTGCTCGACCTCAAGGCCGCGCGTCTCCTCCCCGCCGGCGACGTCGAGGACGCCGAGGACCTCGAGATGCTCGAGGCGAGGGACCTGCTGTTCGCGCGGCTCCTGCAGTACCGCGCCTACAAGGAGGTCGCGGCGCGGCTGGGCGCACGCCTCGAGGCGCAGGCACGGAGCCTCCCGCGCGCGGTCGGCCTCGAGCCGCACCACGCGGCGCTCCTGCCCGAGCTCGTGCTCGAGATCGGACCGGCCGAGCTCGCGATCCTCGCGGCGCACGCGCTGCGCCCCCGTGCGGTGCCCACGGTCGACCTCGCGCACCTGCACGCGCCGGCCGTGAGCGTGCGCGAGCAGGCCGCGGTCGTCACCGAGCGGCTGCGTCGGGTCGGCACGACCACGTTCCGCGCGCTCGTGCAGGACGCCGACGGGACGCTGGTGGTCGTCGTGCGGTTCCTCGCGCTGCTCGAGCTGTTCCGGGAGGGCGCGGTCGCGTTCGACCAGGTGCAGCCCCTGGGCGACCTCACCGTCCGCTGGACCGGCGGCGACGAGGGCGAGGTCGAGGTCACCGACGACTACGGGGACGCGGCCGCACCGGTCGGCGCCGAGGAGGGACAGGCATGACGGTCGAGGACGGGACTCCCGCGCAGGACGCGTCGGCGACGGCGAGGGCGGACGCCGCACCGGTCGAGGGCGAGGGCACCGACGTCGCCGCGGACGCGTCGGCGCAGAGCGCCGACAAGGGGACCGCCGACGAGGGGACCACCGACGAGGGGACCGCCGGCGGGCAGACCGCCGGCGGGCAGACCGGCGACGGGCGGAACGGCGACGAGCAGGCGCCCGACGTCCGCCCGCCCGTGCCCGAGGAGCTCGACTTCGACGTCGACTCGCTGCCCGGCGGGGCCGCGGCGGCGATCGAGGCGGTCCTCATGGTCGCCGACGAGCCGATCCCCGCCGTCCGTCTCGCGACGGTCCTCGGCCTGGCGACCGAGCGCGTCGAGGAGCTGCTGGAGTCGCTAGCCGCCGACTACGCCGGCGACGGCGAGCGGCCCCGCGGCTTCGTCCTGCGGCACGTCGCCGACGGGTGGCGGTTCTACTCGGCGCCGGCCCACGCCGACGTCGTCGCGCGGTTCGTCCTCGAGGGCCAGACCGCCCGCCTGACGCACGCGGCCCTCGAGACGCTCGCCGTCATCGCGTACCGGCAGCCCGTGACCCGCGGACAGGTGTCCGCCGTGCGGGGCGTCAACGTCGACTCGGTCGTGCGTACGCTCGTCGCACGGGGTCTGGTCGCCGAGCAGGGCACCGAGCCGAGCGGCGCGGTCCTGTACGGCACGACGTCGTACTTCCTCGAGCGGCTCGGGATGACGAGCCTCGACGAGCTGCCGCCCCTGGCCCCGTACCTGCCGGACCTCGAGACGATCGACGAGGAGAGGACCGCCTGATGGCACGCGACACCGCCCAGGACGTGCACGACCCCGAGGGCGTGCGCCTGCAGAAGGTGCTCGCGGGTGCGGGCCTCGGCTCGCGACGCGCGTGCGAGCAGATCATCGCGGCGGGGCGCGTCACGGTCGACGGCGTCGTCGCCCGCGAGCTGGGCGTGCGGGTCGACCCCGCGCGGGCCGTCGTGCACGTCGACGGCATGCGGCTCCAGCTCGACACGTCGCTCGTCACGATCGCGCTCAACAAGCCGGCCGGCGTGGTCTCGACGATGCACGACCCGCAGGGCCGGCCGTCGCTGGCGGCGTTCGTCGCCGACCGCCCGGAGCGGCTCTTCCACGTCGGCCGGCTCGACGCCGAGACCGAGGGCCTCCTGCTGATGACCAACGACGGCGAGCTCGCGAACCGGCTCGCGCACCCGACGCACGGGGTGCGCAAGACGTACCTCGCGACCGTCGAGGGGACGGTCCGCCCCGCTGTGGGTGCCCGCCTGCGGGGCGGTGTCGAGCTCGACGACGGACCGGTGCGCGTCGACGGCTTCCGCGTGATCGACTCGACCCCCGGCACGACCATGGTCGAGGTCGTCCTCCACGAGGGCCGCAACCGCGTCGTGCGTCGCATGTTCGACGCGGTCGGCCACCCGGTCACCCGCCTCGTGCGCACGCGCATCGGGCCGGTGCGGCTCGGGGACCTGCGACCCGGTCGCACCAGGGTGCTCGGACGCGAGGAGCTGGGGCGCCTCATGGCCGAGGTCGGGCTGTGAGCCGCGTCATGGCGCGCGCGACGTCGGCGGACGCACCCGCCCTGGCACGCGGGGCGCGGGTAGTCTCGCGGCCGTCCGTGACGAGGGAGGGTGCAGCATGACGGTCCGTGCGATCCGGGGGGCGACGCAGCTCGACGTCGACGAGCGCGCGCACCTGTTCGAGCGCACCGCCGAGCTCGTCCGCGAGGTGCTGCGCGCCAACGAGCTCGAGATCGACGACATCATCTCGATCCTCTTCACCTGCACCCCGGACCTGCGCAGCGACTTCCCCGCCGCGGCCGCGCGCGAGATGGGCATGGGCGCCGTACCGCTGATGTGCGCGGTCGAGATCGACGTCCCGGGCGCGCTCCCGCGGGTGGTCCGGCTGATGGCGCACGTGGCCTCCGACCGGCCCCGCGCCGAGATTCAGCACGTCTACCTGCACGGTGCGACGGTGCTGCGGCGCGACCTCGCGCAGTGAGGCGGCCGTGATCGCCGGAGGCGGGCAGCACGCTCCCGCCGCGACCCGCGGACCGGTGCGCGTGGTCGGCACGGGGCTGCTGGGCACGAGCATCGGCCTCGCGCTGCGTGCGCACGGGGTCGAGGTCGTCCTGCACGACCCCTCACGCACGACGCTCCTGCTCGCGCGCGACGTGGGCGCGGGGCGGCCCGCCGCGGACGACGACGAGCCGGTGCTCGTCGTGGTCGCGGCGCCCCCGGACGTGACCGCCGACGTCGTCGCGGCCGAGCTGGCCGCGCACCCGCGCGCGGTCGTGACGGACGTCGCGAGCGTCAAGGGCGCGGTGCTCGACGGCCTGCGCCGCGCCGGCGCCGACCTCTCGCGCTACGTGGGGTCGCACCCGATGGCGGGCTCGGAGCGTTCCGGGCCCACGGCGGCCCGCTCCGACCTCTTCACGGGCAGGCCCTGGGTCGTCGTCGGGTCGGGGGAGTCGACCCCGCAGGCCGTCCTCGCGGTGCGCGACCTCGCGAACGACGTCGGCGCGACGCCCGTGATGCTCGACGCACGCGCGCACGACGCGGCGGTCGCGATGGTGTCCCACGTGCCGCAGGTCGCGGCGTCGCTCGTGGCGGCGCGCCTCGGGCACGCCGAGCCGGGGGCTCTGGACCTCGCGGGGCAGGGCCTGCGCGACGTGACCCGCATCGCCGCGAGCGACCCCGCGCTGTGGACGTCGATCCTGGCCGCCAACGCCCCGGCGGTCCTGCCCGTCCTGACCGCCATCCGGGACGACCTCGACCGGGTCGTGGCGGCGCTCGCCGCGGCCGCCGACGGCGACAGCGCGACCGACGAGGACGGCGCACCGGCGCCGGCGACGACCGCGCACGGAGCGCTCGGCACGATCGCCGCCGCGATCGCGGCCGGCAACGCCGGCGTCGCGCGGATCCCCGGCAAGCACGGCGGGCTGCGCCGCTCGTACGACGTCGTCACGGTCCTCGTTCCCGACCGCCCCGGCGAGCTCGCGCGGCTCTTCGCCGACGTGGGCGGGGCCGGCATCAACATCGAGGAGCTCGAGCTCGAGCACGCGCCCCGTCAACCCGTCGGGCTCGCGGCGATCTCGGTGCTGCCGGGGCTCCGCGAGCGCCTCGAGCAGGAGCTGCTGGACCGCGGCTGGCGGCTCGCCGGATGACCACCCAGGAGGAACACGTGCCCCACCCCGTCGTCGTCGCCGTGGACGGCCCGTCCGGCTCGGGCAAGTCGAGCGTCTGCCGGCGGGTCGCCTCACGTCTCGGCCTCGCGTATCTCGACACCGGCGCGATGTACCGGGCGGCGACGTGGTGGTGCCTCGAGAACGGCATCGACCTCGACGCGACCGACACCGTGACGGCGGCGGTCGAGCGGATGCCGCTCGAGGTCGGCGTCGACCCCGAGGGGCCCTCCTTCACGGTGGGCGGCCGCGACGTGGGCGAGGCCATCCGGACCGCCGCGATCTCGTCGGTGGTGAGCCGCGTCGCCACGAACCTCGACGCGCGCGCGGACCTCGGCGAGCGTCAGCGTCGGATCATCGCGGTCGAGTGCTCGGCCGACGGCTGGAGCGGTGGGCGCGGCGTCGTCGTCGAGGGACGCGACATCACGACCGTGATCGCGCCGGACGCGGACGTCCGGCTGCTCCTCACGGCGAGCGAGGAGGCGCGCCTCGCGCGACGCGCGCGTGAGCTGCACGGCGACGCGGACGCCGCGAGCGTCGAGGCGACGCGCAGCCACGTCGTCGGGCGCGACGCGCAGGACTCGACCGTCGTGGACTTCATGACGGCCGCCGACGGCGTCGTCACCGTCGACTCGTCCGACCTCGACCTCGAGCAGACGGTCGAGGCGGTGCTCACGGTCGTCGCCCGGGTGACGTCGGCGTGAGCCGGGCGACCGCGTCCGCCGCGTCCGCCGCGTCCCGTGTCCCGGCGGCCTGGGGTCCCCGGTGGTCACGGCACGTGGGGCGGCTCCTCGCGCACGTCGTCTGGGACACGCAGGTGCTGGGAGCGGAGCACGTGCCTGCCGCCGGACCGGTCGTCGTGGCCGCCAACCACATCGGCGTGGTCGACGGCCCGGTCGTGCACGGTGCCGTCCCGCGCGGCACCCACATCCTCGTCAAGGAGGAGATGTTCGCCGGGCCGCTCGGGCCCGTCCTGCGTGCGGCCGGGCAGATCCCGGTCGACCGCACGGGCGGGCGGCCGGCGCTGGCGGCGGCGCTCGGCGTGCTGCGTCGCGGCGGCGCCGTCGGGATCTTCCCCGAGGGCGTGCGCGGGCGCGGCGACGTGAGCTCGTCCCGGGCGGGCGTGGCGTGGCTCGCCGTGAACTCGGGTGCGCCCGTCGTGCTGACCGCGGTGCTGGGCACCCGTCGCACGGGGGAGTCGGTGGGGCACGTCCCCGGGGCGCGGCGACGGCTCGTCGTCGCGTTCGACGAACCGCTCGTGCTCGGGCGTGGACCCGGCGTCTCCGGTCGCCAGGCCGTGGCGGACGCGCACGAGCTCCTGCGGGTGCGGCTCGCCGAGCACGTCGAGCGGACCGTCGCCCAAACGGGTGTGCCGCTCCCGGACGACCACGGCCTCGCGGGTCCGCCGGGCTGAGGCACGCGGACCTCGCCGGGACCCACGGTCGTCGTGCAGCGCTGGCGAGGCGCACGTCATGCCGCACCGGTTCGTCGGCGAGGGGCGCGACGGGGGAGGATGTGCACCATGACCGATCACGACCGTGCCGCCGCCCCCGACGTCGACGGCGACCTCGCCCCTGCGCCCGGGCCCGACGGGCTCCCCACGGACGACGGCGCGCGTGCGGAGGCGCTGCGCGCCGGGCTCGCCGAGTACGAGCTGTCCGGCGAGGACCTCGCCCTCATCGAGGAGGGCGACGAGCTCGCCGAGCCCGAGGCGCCCCGTGGGCCCCGGCCGGTCCTGGCGGTCGTCGGGCGCCCGAACGTCGGCAAGTCGACCCTCGTCAACCGGATCCTCGGCCGGCGCGAGGCCGTCGTGGAGGACAAGCCCGGCGTGACGCGTGACCGCGTCAGCTACCCCGCCGAGTGGGCGGGCGTGGACTTCACCCTGGTCGACACCGGCGGCTGGGAGGTCGACGTCGCGGGGATCCACGCCCGCGTGGCCGAGCAGGCCGAGGTCGCGATCGACCTCGCCGACGTGGTGCTCTTCGTTGTGGACGCGACCGTGGGCGCGACGTCGACGGACGAGCAGGTCGTCCGGCTGCTGCGCAAGGCGCGCAAGCCGGTCGTCCTCGCGGCCAACAAGGTCGACGGGCCCCGGCAGGAGGCGGACGCCGCCGAGCTGTGGTCGCTCGGCCTGGGCGAGCCGCACCCCATCTCGTCGCTGCACGGGCGCGGGATCGGTGACCTGCTCGACGCGGTCGTCGAGGAGCTGCCCGAGGAGTCGGCCTACGGCGAGGCGCTGCCCGAGGGCGGGCCGCGGCGTGTCGCGCTCATCGGCCGGCCGAACGTCGGCAAGTCGAGCCTGCTCAACAAGCTCGCGGGCGCCGAGCGCGTCGTCGTCGACGAGACCGCCGGGACCACGCGTGACCCCGTCGACGAGCTCGTGGAGCTCGGCGGCAGGCAGTGGTGGTTCGTCGACACCGCCGGCATCCGCCGACGTGTCCACCAGACCAAGGGCGCGGACTTCTACGCGTCGCTGCGCACGCAGGCCGCGATCGAGAAGGCCGAGGTCGCGGTCGTGCTCGTCGACGCGAGCGTGCCCATGACCGAGCAGGACACGCGCGTGATCCAGCAGGTCATCGACGCGGGCCGCGCGCTGGTGATCGCCTACAACAAGTGGGACCTCATGGACGAGGACCGCCGTCCGTTCCTCGAGCGCGAGATCGAGCAGGACCTCGTGCAGATCCAGTGGGCGCCGCGCGTCAACGTGTCGGCGCGCACGGGCTGGCACAAGGACCGTCTGGTGCCGGCGATCGAGCGGTCGCTCGAGTCGTGGGACATGCGGATCCCGACGGGGCGGCTCAACGCCTTCCTCGGCGAGCTCGTCGCTGCGCACCCGCACCCGCTGCGCGGGGGCAAGCAGCCACGCATCCTCTTCGCGACCCAGGCGGACACGCGTCCGCCGCGCTTCGTGATCTTCGCGACGGGGTTCCTCGAGGCGGGGTACCGACGCTTCATCGAGCGGCGCCTGCGCGAGACGTTCGGGTTCGAGGGCACACCGATCTCGATCTCGGTCCGGGTGCGGGAGAAGCGCAAGCGGTGACCGGGTCGCGCGCCTCGGTGGTCCGCGACCGGCCGCTGCTGCTGCGCTGGGGGCTGCCGCGCGATCCGTCCGCCTCGCGTCACCTCGCGGGGTTCCTCGTCGCCGCGGTCGTGACCGTGCTGCTGACGCGCGCGCTGCTCGCCGCCTCGGGCTACCCGCAGCTCGGGGGCGACGGCCTGCACATCGCGCACGTGCTGTGGGGCGGTCTGCTCATGGCGCTCGCGTTCGTGCTGCTCCTGTCGTTCGCCGGGCCCGTCGTCCGGCCGGCCGGGGCGCTCGTGGGCGGCGTCGGGTTCGGGCTCTTCGTCGACGAGGTCGGCAAGTTCGTCACCTCCGACAACGACTACTTCTACGAGCCGACCGCGGCGCTCATCTACGCCACGGTGGTCGGGCTCGTGCTCGTCGGCGAGGCGCTCCACGGCCGTCGTGAGCACCGGCCCGAGGAGCGGGTGGCGGGAGCCGCGGACCACGCCGTCGCGGGGGTCGTCGGCGGCATGACCGAGCGCGCCAGGACGGAGGCGCACGGCCTGCTCGAGCGGACCGACGGCGTGCGCGGCGCGCGCGAGGTGCGCGCGCTGCTCGACGCCGTCGAGGAGGACGCGACCGAGCTGCCCAACCCGATCGACCGGGTCGCGGCCTGGGTGGTGCACGGCCTGCGACGGCTCGTCAGCGCGCGATGGGTCCCGTGGGTGACCGTCGGCGTGCTCGTCCTCACGACCGCGTTGACCGTGAGCCGCGGCCTCGTCGCGTGGTTCCAGGGCGAGGACGTCCCCGGCTGGGTGGTGACGGCGCTGCTCCTGTCCGCGGCCGTGTCGGCGACGACGGCTCTCACAGGTCTCGCGGTGGTCAGGCGCGACCGCCCGCGGGCGTACCGGCTCTTCCGCCGCGCGGTCCTCGTGAGCCTCCTGGTGACCCAGGTCTTCGTGTTCCGCCTCGAGGAGTGGGCCGCGACGGCCGGCCTCGTCGCCGACCTGCTCGTCCTCGGCGTCGTCGTCGCGGAGCTGAGCCAGATGGAGGCCGACGCGCAGCGGGCGGCGGGACGGCGCGACCAGCGGAGGTCGTGAGCCCTGCCGGAGGCGTGCCGCGGTCCGAGGTGCAGCGACCCGGCCTCGGTGCGGTAGAGTATCGGCGGCTCGCAAGGGCCGATCGGGATGTGGCGCAGCTTGGTAGCGCACTTGACTGGGGGTCAAGGGGTCGCAGGTTCAAATCCTGTCATCCCGACAGTGGAACAGCAGGTCAGAGGCCCGCACCGCTTCGGCGGGGCGGGCCTCTTGCTGTTCAGTAGGCCTATCGGTAGGCCTAAGTACGCCCTGGACGAACACGGACGGGCGCGGCATGTCGATGGACGCCCGCCACTGCGGCCCCCGTCTTGCAGCCTGCGAGCCTAGGCGGTGCCTGCGGCTGGGGGCGGCGTCAGCAGCGGGCTCGCGCTGGCAACTGCGGCGAGCAGCAGCCCGGCGAGGTCGATCTTGTAGAGCCCACTGCGGACGTCAGATCCTGAAGGGTCGCCGGACGCGGAGCGCTTCCGAGGTGGCTCGCGAGGTGCCGCACCACCGGGGGACGTCCGTCCGGGGACCAAGGAGCGCCGGCGAGGCCGTACATGCTCAGTCGAGTTCCGCGGTCGTCCTTTCGCGTAGCCACGCGTCACCGGCCAGCACGTCTTCGTCTTCGATGTAGGTGTCCAACGCCAACGGATTCAATGGCTCGTCAGCCTGTGGGCGGATGCCGAGCCGGCCCAGGAGCCGTCGTCGACGGATGCGGCCCGGAGCGAGCCTTGTGCCCGCGAGCCACTCCCGGTATTCGTCGGCGTCCCGAAGGATCGCGTCCTCGGCGGCGCGACGAGTGCTGGGCGAGATGATGCGGTTGTCCTCCGCGGCTGGGAAGACCTCCCCGTTAGCGAGGTACACCTCGGTGAGGTCCGCCCGATAGGCCGGGTCGGCGTTCCACCGTCCGATCGCATGAGTGACGTCCACCGACAGGTCGATTCGAAGGTCGGGCGCTACGGGCGTGATGGGCGCCGTAGGCGCTGGCCCGAGCTCCCGTTCCTCGTCGGAATCCCAGTCCATGTAACGCCAAATGAGCCGGAGCAGGCCGCTCGCCCCGGGGCCCATCACGTTGGCGAAGTAGCCTAAGTCGCGAAACTGAAGCAGGACGCGGTCGCCAGCGGCAAGCAGATGGGTGAACTCCCGGATCGCTGCGGCGCGACGTTCCTTCCTTGACAACCGTCGGTCTGCGCGCCACAGCGCGATCGCAATCCATGCTGGCACTGCTGCGGCGACGGCCGTGACTCCCGTAGTGACGGCCAAGTTCAGCCAGTCGAACCAAGAGGGGTCCGCGCCAGCGCCGGCTGTCACCATGGCTCGGAGAGTAGCCGGTGCTCGCAGGCGTCAGCCTCGCTCGGCGGCGCTTATTGGGATGCCCTGCGACGGCGCTCTCGGACTCCACGGTTGCGCCTCAGCGGTCAACATGCCTTCCTCCCGTGGCGATTACGGGCTGACCCGCTACCCACCCACTTCCGCCACGCCACCACACGAAGGAGGCGGGGAAGACGTACATCACGTCCTGCCGCTGGCAGTGCGGCCACGCGCGCAAGGGAACGGCCTTCTCAAGTCATGGCGAGCGGGACCGCGTCCGTCGGAGCGGCCACCAGACGGCTGGCTGGTGGCGCCGTCGAGACCCCGATCGGATGAGCGGCGACTTCCGCGTACATCCGTGCCGTGGCTTCGGTGATGACGTCCGGGGCGCGGACGATGCGGTGCTCCAGCCGGGCGGTGGCGAGGTCACGTCGTTCACTGACCAGGTCGCGTGGCAACGTCCGGGCCGGCGTGTACAGAAGGCCCGCTCGGGCCAGCCGATCGAACGTTGTTCCTTCGTGGACGGCGATGTCGGCCATGACCTGTACGGCGCCGTTGAGAACCGCGCCAATGTGTCGCTCAGATGGGGTCAGGGGCTCGGACTGCTGGCGGCGCTCGACCGGGGCCAGATGCCGCAGGAGGCGGGCGGCGGCCCCGGCATCGTTACGGATGCTTGGCGTCGGCGGAGCGAGGATCGCGAAGTCCGACAGTGCCTGGTGGAGGCGCTGCCAGGCGCGCGCGTGCCGGACGAGAGCGCCCGCGCCACGGTCGGCGGCGGCAGTGTCCGACGCGGCGAGGTCGGCTCCATGGAAAGCAGCCGTGTGGGCGTGTACCGCGACACCGAGGGCAGCCATCGTGCGCAGCGATGCCAGTGCGTCTCCACGATCGCCCGCGAGTTCCCACGTCGCCTGCCGCAGGCGGATCATCGTGTGCGTGAGATCGGCTGCGGGGTCATCGAGACGTCGACGTAGGGGCGCCTGAGCCAGGGCATCGAGCGATGTGCCGACGGGTCGTGGTGTGTCCGAGGCAAGGTGGCGAGCTACGTCGGCCAGGTGGTCGAGACCGGGCAACTGTCGGTCAAGTACGCCCCGCGAAACGCCGGCCTGGAGAGCGCGCAGGGCGAGTGGTTCCTCCTGGGCGAGAACTGCTTGAGCGAGGCGCCCGACGTCGGCCAGCCCGGCCTCGAAGGTTGCCGCTGTGGTGGACGCGGCATCGGGGGTACGCGGTTTGCCGACTGGGCCGAAGTGGGTGGCCACGAGATCGGCGGCGGTGCGCAGGCAGAGTGCGGCATGGGCCCAGGGGGTGCGCTGCGCGCCGAGCTGGGATGGATGCGGCCTTGCCTCACCGGTGAGGTGTTCGATCCCGGTGACTAGCTCCATCGCGACCCGGCTGGTCGGCTCCGCTCCGTCGGCGCTTCGCGTTCTTCCGATGCGGTGGAACTGCGCTGGCCATACGAGTCTGCGGGCGTGTGAGGCGATCGCGTCGAGGACCCCGTGGTAGTCACCGATCGCGTCGAGGGCTTCCCGAGGCGTCCAGAACCGGTCGCCTCGCAAGATGGTGGCGCCGTCGCGCACGTGCGCCGTCGCCTGCGCCAGGAGGTCGGCGTAGCTGGTCATGACCAGCGTCCGGTGACCTTGGCCCGGCCGGTGATCAGCCGAGCCATCACTCGGGAGAGCGCTGCCTGCGCGGCGAGGTTTGTCTCCGCCTCGGCCAGGGCGGCCGCGCGGTCTAGGGCTGCGGTGGCGAGCCGGTCGAGGACCGCGCGGGCTTCGCCTGCGTCCTCGGGACGGACGGCGCCGAGCCGCATTGGGGTGGCGGTGGTCAGGGCATCGGGGCGAGCCCACTCCAGCTCGTCCTGGGCCTCGCGGAAGTCCATAGCCGCGTAGGAGATCGACACGCCGACGCCGAGCGGCACGGTCATGGCCAGGTTCAGTGCGCCCATCGCTGCGGTGTGGGTCAGCGCCCAGATGCCCGACCACCCGGTGTCGGCGTCGTGTAGCAGGGCCTCGGCGGTGCCGGTCCAGGTTGTCGTCATCGGGCCCTCCTCGTCGCGGGGCGACGTCGTCGTGCCGCCTTCGCTCTCAGGTGTGCGCGGCGGAGGCCTAAGATGACCGACCGGGGCCCTCGCTGTCGGGCCACGGGACAAGCGGACCGGGGGAGGAGAACCGCACCGCGCCGTCGACGTGCTCGAGCACGGTCGAGCTGTGTGAGCCGCCGGCATGGGCGAGGGCCGCGAGGACCAGCTGGAGGTTCTCCCTGTCCAGGCCAGTAGCGACGTCGACGATGTCGAGTGGTCGCTCGTCGAGCAGCGAGGCCACCACGAACAGCAGGCGGCGTTCACCGCCGGACAGGACAGCAGCGTGGTCGCGCAAGGTGTCGGGGTCCAGCCATGTGACATCGCCGTCGACGCGGACCCATGGCAACCCCGGGTCCGCGAACCGGCCGCGGAAGGCGCGCAACACCAGCTCGACCGCCGCCTGGGCCGGGGGCCGGCCTGCCGCCCACTGTCGAAGGCGCGTGCTCGTCCTCGCATCGACGATGTTCATGACCGTCTCCTTCCGACTGATGTGGCCGCCAACTTCCACGCCTGCCGCCTAGCAGAGGCGCGACGGACCCTTCGGCTGTGGATCGAGCCGTGGCAGGGAGAGGTGTGCAGCGACGGCGGCGAAGCCGAGCGGCCGAGGGGGATGAGGCCATTGACACGTCTGGCATTCGAGGGCCGGGCGGGCCCCCCGAGGCGGCGCATCTTGTAGCCCCGGCCTGCGCACCAGGTGGCGTGACAACCACAACGACGACTCCACCGACAGGCCGCAGGCTGCGGCCACCGTTCGCGGCAGGAGCGTCCGGCCGCCGTGGTCGGCGGTGACCGGACGTGGTCATGACGATGCACCGGCTGACGGCCGGCGCCGGGTACCAGTACCTGATCAAGCACACCGCGTCGGGGGACTGCCAGCGGTCAGCGAAGGACGACCTGACCGCGTACTACACCGCCTCGGGGAACCCTCCCGGCCGCTGGTACGGGCGCGGGCTGGACGCCGTCAGCGAGGGGCGCCTCACCGCCGGAGGCATGGTCACAGAGCCGCAGATGGCGAACCTCTACGGCCAGGGCAAGGACCCCACCACAGGTGTCCCGCTCGGGCGGGCCTACCGGACCTTCACGCCAGCGGCTGAGCGCATCGCCGCGCAGGTCGCTGCGCTACCGCGGGAGCTGACCGGTGCGGACCGTGACGCCGCGATCGCCACGATCACCCGCGTCGAGCTGGCCAAGCACGTGCCGTCGGCGGTGGCGGGGTTCGACCTGACCTTCAGCCCGGCGAAGTCGATCTCGGCGCTCTGGGCCGTCTCGGACTCGACGACTCAGACCGCGATCCTGGAGGCCCACAGGGTCGCCGTCGAGCACGCCCTCACCTTTCTCGAGGACACCGCGGCGTTCACGCGCACGGGCACGAACGGATGCCAGCAGCACCGCGTCAGTGGGCTGATCGCCGCCGGGTTCGACCACTGGGACTCCCGCGCCGGGGACCCGAACCTGCACACCCACCTCGTGATCGCCAACAAGGTCCAGGCCCCGCGAGGAGCGTGGCTGTCCGTGGACTCCCGGGCGCTGCACCACGCCGTCGTGACGACCTCGGAGGTCTACGACGACCTGCTCGCCGACGAGATCGCCCGCCGCCTACCCGTGCAGTTCGGCTGGCGTCATCGCGGACCACGCCGCACACCCGGGTTCGAGCTCGACGGCGTCGATGACGCATTGATGACGGAGTTCTCGACGCGCACTACACAGATCGACGAAGCGATGACGGCAGTGCTCGGGGAGTTCTACGCAGCCCACGGCCGAGGCCCGAACCGCATTGAGGTCTCCCGGCTCCGCCAGCAGGTCACCCGCGCCACACGCCCGGACAAGCACGTCACCCCGCTCGCCGACCTGATGACGGTGTGGCGGGCACGGGCGACCCGCCGCACCGGCAAGACGCCGGCCGAGCTCACCGCCGCCGTCCTGCGCCTGTCCCACACCATCGCGCAACGCGCTGGCCAGATCCCGCCACCCGTCATCGCCCGCCTCGCCGAGCACACGATCGGACAGGTGATGACCCGGCGGTCCACGTGGACCCGGTGGAACGTCATGGCGGAAGCGGCTCGGTCCACCAGGGCGATCCGCATGGCCACCCCCGCCGACCGCATCGCACTGCTTGAGCGCGTCACCGACGTCGCCCTCGCCTCGTGCGTGAGCCTGCAGGCGCGGGACCCGCTGACCGTCCCCGTCACGTACACGCGGCACGACGGCGCCTCGCAGTTCACCCGCACGGGCGAGGACCGGTACACCCACCACCAGGTGCTGGACGCCGAAGCCCGGCTCCTCGACGCCGCGACCCTCGACGCAGGGGCGCCTACGGCGCCGGCCTGGGTCGCGAAGGCCGTGACCTGCCGACCGGTGCAGCGCACCGATGGGCGCGCGGTGACGCTCGCCCCGGACCAGGCTGACGCCGTCGAACACGTCGCCGCGTCACCGGCGCGCCTGGACGTCCTGGTCGGACCGGCGGGCACGGGCAAGACCACGACGCTGGCGGCGCTAAAGAGCGTGTGGGAGCAGACCTACGGCCGCGGCGCCGTCGTCGGCCTGGCCCCGTCGGCGACCGCAGCCGCCGAGCTCTGCCACGCCCTGGGAATCGAGTGCGAGAACACCGCCAAGTGGTTGCACGAGTCCACCGGTCCCGGCGCCGAACGCCGTGGCGACCTCCTGGCGCACCTGCACGCCGAACGCGCCACCGCCCTCGGCGTCGACCAGCGCACCCGCTTGCGCACGATCGACACCGCGATCAACACCCTGACCGCCCAGAGCGAGCGCAACCGGCTGCACCGTGACCAGCTGCTCATCGTCGACGAGGCCTCCCTCGCCGGGACCTTTACCCTCGACGCCCTGACCGCACAGGCGTCCGCTGCCGGGGCGAAGGTGCTCCTGGTCGGTGACCACAAGCAGCTCTCCGCGGTCGACGCGGGCGGCGCTTTCCACCTACTCGCCGAACGCTCGCGACCCGCCACCCTGACGTCGCTGTGGCGGTTCAGCCAGCCCTGGGAAGCCGCCGCCACCCGGCGGCTGCGCACCGGGGATCCGGCGGTGATCGAGAGCTATGCCGAACACGACCGCATCAGCGCCGGCCCGGCGGAGGTCATGTGCGAGCACGCCTACACCGCCTGGCAGACCGATACCGAGAACGGCGTCCCCGCGATCCTCATCGCTGCCGACTCGCACACCGTCGACGTCCTCAACGCCCGCGCGCACAACGACCGCGTCACCGACGGTCTCGTCGCCCCCGTCGGCATCATCAAGGCCGACGGCACCCAGATCGCCGTCGGCGACCGTGTCCTGACCCGTGCGAACAACCGGCGCCTGCGCGCTCCGCACGGCTACGTCCGCAACGGCGACCTGTGGCAGGTCACCGCGATCGCCGACGGCGCACTCACCGTCACCCCCGTCGCCCGCCCCGGCTCCGCGATGACGGCAACCGGGGGAGAGGTCACGCTCCCGGCCGGATACGTCGCCGAGCACGTCGAGCTTGGATACGCCACCACCACGCACCGCGCCCAGGGCATCACCGTGGACCCGGCACACGTGCTCGCGTCACCCGGCATGGTCCGCGAGAACCTCTACGTAGCCATGACCCGCGGCCGCCACGACAACCACCTCTACCTCGCCCTGGACGACATCGACCCGGCCTGCGACCACCTGCCGGAAGGTCAGAGCGGACCTGACGGTCACGACGCCTTCGCAGCGATCCTGGCCACCTCCGGGGCGGAGCTGTCTGCCACCGAGATCATCGCGGCCTCTCAGGACCACGTCGCCTGCCTCGGGCGACTCGAGCCCATCCGCCAGACCCTGATCGCCGACGCCGCCGGCCACCGCTGGGACGCCACCTTCCCGGACGTCGGCCTCACCGCCGAGCAGTGCGAGCAGATCACCACGTCGCCCGCCCGCGGACCGCTCATCACAGCACTGGAGCGCGGGCGCACCCTTGGGCACCCCATGCGGCAGGTTCTTGCCGGCCTCGTCGGCGACCGACCGATCGACGGGGCCTCCCCAGCGCACGATATCGCCGCAGTCCTGCATGACCGGGTCGATGGCTGGCTGCGAACACAGGTCGACGACCCCGCGGCGATCCGCGTCAGCCCCGACGTGGAAGATGCGCCCGACGACATCGCCGACCTCTTGCAGCAGGTCGACCAGCTCATCGCTGTACGAACGGAAGCCCTCACCGATCAGGCCATTCATGCAAGCTCGGACTGGCTCGTCGGGCTCGGCCCGGCACCCGACGGCCCAGCGGACGAGCGGACCTGGCGCACCAGCGTCGCCGCGCACGTGGCCCGCGATGACTTCACGACGGGGACCGCTGGAGTCCGTCCAACGGCATCGCTCGCGAAGCACAGCCCAGCCGTCGACACCGAACGGAGCGTCATCCGATGACCGCCACGTCACCGGAACGCGGGTCCGATGGGTTCTTCCACGAGCCCGTGCTGTACCAGCCGAGTGGGCCCCCGATTCCACTCCTCTGGGCCGCTCACACTCCCGAGGAGCAGCGTCACTACCTCGACAAACTCGAGGTCTGGGTCACCTGGTTGACCGGCCACTACCGCCTCGACCACCGGTACGTCCCCGAGTGCTGGGCAAAGCACTGGGAGCTCATTGAGGAGCTCTCCGCTCTTCACCTCGCCTGGGAGGGTGCGTACGCGACTACCTCGCACGCCGACGCCCCGCTCACCTGGCACGAGCGGCTCGGGCACGCACGTCTCAGGCTTGCCGAGTGGGTAGCGCGGGCGGGATGCCGCGCTGGGGACCATCGCGCGACCGGCTGAGCGGACTCGGACGCCACGGACCTAAGGGCAGTCCGTGCCCGCACGACGAGACTGGCCCCTCGCCAGAGTGGTGCGGGTGAGATTGACGCTACTCTGACGACGGAAGAGGAACGCGAGGGGCGCCGCTAAGCGGCCGCTACTCTGCGGAAAGGCTAAACGGAGACTGGTCATCTGAGCGACAATGCTGGGCTGGTAGGCGACGACCCGGGCGGGGTCGCGCGAGCTCGTCGCGCGCCTTCTCTGCAGCGACGACTCGACCGCTACCTCAAGGTTCACGCTAGCGAATCGGACGACGTAGCACGGTCGATGATGTCGCTGCACGGCTATCTCGTAAATTGCATGCGAAGCACGCCGGGGCGCCACACTCTTTCGTACGACATAATTCATCGTATCGTTGTGCACTTGACGGCGAGCCTGTTGCCAGACGAGGTTCTATTCTGGACGGATAGCTCGATAGCACCACGCGAGTGGGGACTTCGGACTCAGCGACTCGAGGGCGGCGAGTACTCGATCCAGAATCAGGTGACATGGCAACCTCCTGGTGCGCAGAATGGCACATGGTGGACGTCAAACTTCAGGACAGCAGAGCGCAGCTCCCCTTCTCACGCCGCACTCTTGGTCCGTCGGAGCGACGGCATTTCCGCCGACGAGATTGCATATCTGGAATTGATCGCGTCGGACGTTGAGCACTTGATAGGCGCTCGGCGTGACAGGCTCATGAAGGAAGCCCTGGATCGAGCGTCGGCGACGGTCGTGTCAGAGCGCCGCTCGGATCAGAGACCCGGAACCATCGCCGCCATTGCCACCGAAACCTTGCGCACTGGCCTTCGCGCAGAAATCGGCGTGTACTTCACCTTCGACGGGTCGCGATGGTGTGCCGAGTACGTGGCGACGCGCGCATCAGGGGACAAAGCAGCTTATGCCGCCAGGCCCTCAGTGCAGGTAGGGGATAGGGCGCTTGTAGACAGTCTCCTGCGAGGCAGGCCCTTTTACTGGTCTGATATGGCATTCCTCTGGCGGGAGCTCGCCAGAGGAGGCTTTCCCAAGGGCTTCCCGGCTGATGGTGCGACCGCGTCGAGGGCTGTTATTGCCCCTGTGCAGCACGAAGGTGATCCAATTGGCTTCTTCTGCTTCGGATATCTGACGGGCCAGGCTCAACTCCCTGGACAGGAGATGGTGGCTCATCTCGGGGCCGTCGGCAATGGATGGTCCGACAAGCTTGTCTACCTTGCACAGAGGAGGTTCAAGCACGTGTACATCGATCCAATATATAGTAGTCGCGACACTCGAATAGAAGTGGGCAAGTGTGCGGCGCTGATGCCCTTCAGTGAAGATTGGTCAGATCGGATTTGGTCGCGCGTAGTTCGACCGCATCTTGTCGCCCTTGGATTCTCGCCCGTTCGTGCGGATGACCTATACGGGCGCGACATCATGGAGGACATCTGGAGGATGATCCTATCTGCCGAGGTGGTGTTGGCCGACATCACTGGTAGGAACGCGAACGTCTTCTACGAATTGGGTCTCGCGCACGCTCTCGGAAAAGAGGTAATACTGCTCACGCAAGCGACGCGCGATATACCGTTCGACCTTAACCGGTATAGGCATATCATCTACAAGGACAACTTGGATGGATATGACTCGCTGACCAAGGGTCTTACGGGCGCGCTCACAGAAGTCATCTCGCGCCGCGGAGGCTCTAGCGGCGCCTAGAGGACAAAAACGGGATCCGCTTGGTGGTGGGGGCGCTTGACCCCGTGCGGCAGGGTGGATCCGGTCGCAACCATCACCATCGTGAGGGCGCTGGATGCCCGATTGACTCGTCGATCTTGGCGCCCTTGCAGATGGGATTGGACCAACCGAGATAACCCGTGCCGTTGACGTACCCGGCATTGAGGCGGGCGAAGGAGAGCAGGTACACGCCGCCGTGGTTGCCGGTGGCGGAGTCGAAGACGCCGTTGGAGGTCACCATGATCTTCTCTGGGTCGCAGCCCGGGTCGGCCTGGACGACGACGGACACGTGGCCGGCGGGTCTGCCAGTGCGCCAGAAGACGAAGGACCCGAGGGGTGGGCACGCGTCGTCGGGGTGGGCGTTGCCCGTGGCGACCATCTGCCGCCAGTGTTCGGCTGCTGTGGGGTAGCCCGAGCCGACGTAGCCGTAGGCGCGGCAGGCGAGGCGGTCGCAGAGCTGGTGCCATCCGGAGGTGACGCCGACGTACGACATCGCTGTGCGGACGGCTGTGGCGACGTCGTGCGGGGTGCCGGCTGGGACGACGACATTGCCGGAACCGAGGCCGGGTAGGCACCCGACGCCCGAGGTGTCCAGGGGGCTAGACGGCTCGGGCGTCGGGGCGTTCGTGGGGCCGGTCCCGGCGGCGTCGTCGGGGAGGTCGCTGCGGAGGCCGGCGTCGGGGACGGTACTCCACTCGGCCACGCGGCGGTTCACGTTCTCGATGAACGTGGCGGTGATGGTCGGGATGGTGGGGTAGGTGCGCAGCCTCGATTCACCGGCGTTGTGCGCGATGATCAGCGCGTCCAGCACGGGTAGCTGGGACGACGCCCAGTCGGGGCGGTCGGCGCGGATCTCGCGGACCCCGCCCAGGCGGTTGCACAGGTACTGCCCGCCGACGCGGGCGTGGATCGACGGGTCGGCGATGTCGCGGACTCCGTTGGCGTCGAGGTCGGCGTCGAAGTCGTGGCCGTAGACGCCCGTCCAGATCGCCTCGTTGATCTGGAAGAGGCCCCATGTGCCGCCGTTGACGTCGTCCGCGTAGGCGTCGGGGCGGAAGCCGGACTCCTGCGCCATGACCGCCGCGATCCATGGCTCGGGCAGGTCCGGGCATGCCGCCTTGGCCTCACGGATCCACGTGCGCGCTTCCGCCGGCACGGGTGCGTCCGGTGCGAGGGCGCCGCCCGCTGACGTTCCGATGCACGCTGTCGCGCCCGCTCCGATGCCGATGGCGGTGAGGAGGGCGATGGCTGGGATGGCAACACAGCCTGCTCCGCCGAGTGCAACGAGCTTCCTGATCACGAGGTTTCCTCTCCGAGGGCGGAGCCGCCCGTGGCGGCTTCCACCCGCTTCTGGTCCGCCCGTAGGGCCGATGCATCACGGCGTGCATTCCAGGCGGTGAGGTCGATGACGACGGGTCGGCTGTGGCGAAGGAGCAGGACGCCGGTGCCGAAGGGAAGAGTGCGGAGCACTGACGGGGGCATGACCGGCACCATGCGGACCGACGTTGACGTCGATCGCTCGCCGCCGCGGCCCTGGGAGCGGGTCTCGGTGAGCTCGTCGCGTTCGCCGAGGAGTCGTGCGACGTCGTCGAGGTCGCGGTACTTGGCCAGCCCGCCGAGGACGAGCTTGACGGTGGCGGCGTCCCAGATGGCGTCGGCGGCGTGCTCGCCCCACCGGTTGCGCGCCTGCGCCAGCGACTGGAGCACCGCGAGTGTGGTGATGCCGGACCCACCTCCCTCCGCCATGAGCTGCGGCAGTGACGGCAGGGGAGTGAGGTTGGCGATCTCATCGAGCGCCAGCAGGAGAGGCGGGTCCAGGCGTGCGCCGGGGGAGCGGGCGGCCAGGGCGCGGGCGGTCTCGGTGATGTCCTCGACGAATGCTGCGACGAGTGGTGCGCAGGAGCCGGAGGTCACTGCGGAGGCGAGCAGGTACAGGGTGCCGGAGTCGCGGAGGAAGCCGGCGGGGTCGAACTCCTTGCCGGGGAGGGGGTCGACGGCGGCCAGGACGTCCGGGTCGGCGAGGGCGGCGAGGGACTGGCGGACCCCGAGCCAGACCGAGTCGCGCGTGCGCGGGTCGGCGTGGATGGCGGCCTCGAGGGCGTCCGCCCAGCCGGATGCTGCCGAGGGATGGCGGTTGAGCGTCGTGACGGCGTCCTCAGCTAGCACCGGGTTCAGAGACCACCGGTAGAGGTCGACGGCGCGCCGCCCGTCGAGCGCGGCGGCGTGGAGCAGGCAACGCAGCGTGGTCTCGGTCTGGCCGGCCCAGAAGTCGGAGTCCGACACGGTGCGTCCGAACCCCGCGCCCGCCGCGAGCCCACGCGCGCGGACGAGAGCCGTGCGTGGCGTCTCGCAGCCTCGCACCGGAGACCACCGCAGCCCACCGGGAAGGTCGGCCAGGCGCTGCGGGTCGAAGATCGCCACCGGCCCGCGCCGCGACCGCGCGTGCATCGTCACCGCCAGCGTGTCCGGGCGCGTGGACGTCGATACGACGGGCCCCGGGGCGTCGAGGACCCACGGGATGACCACGTGCAGGCCCTTCCCCATCCGGGGCGGCCCCACCAGCAGCGCCGAGTCCTCCACGGAGCACCAGAGATCCCGGCTGCCGGAGCGGCCGAGGCGGTAACCCACCTGTTCGGGTGCGGGTCGGCTGCCGGTGGAGGGGCGGACGATGGCGCCACGCCGCACCAGTGCGCGCCGACCGGCGGTTGCGGCGGCCTCGCCGGGTGTGGCGAGACCGGGTAGTGACCGCACGGCGGCAGGACCTGTCGCGTCGCCCGTCCAGCGGTTTGCGAGTCGCAACACCAGCCATGTCGCTAGGGCAGCGGTAGCGATGACCGCCCCGGTCCAGAACCAGTACGGGACGGGACCCGGCATCTCCGACGGCTCCGGCCATGCCGAACCCGGATTGCCGAGGGCTCCAAGCGCGCGTAGCGCGTCCAGCACGCCTCCGGCAGGTGCGGGTCGTCCCGTGAGCATGCATGCCATCGCGGCCCCGCACCACAGGACGCCGCCGAACGCCAAGACGGCAGAGCCCGAGGCGAACGCCCAGCCGGTCAGATCGAGCCCGCCCGCGGCCCCTGAGGTCGGCAGGTGGCTCGCGCGGCGTGGACGGGCGTTCATCCGGCTGCCGGTCCGTGTCGCGTGGCCTGTGGAGCTCTCTGCTGAGCAACGAGTGCGCTGTTGGTGCCCACGTGCTCGGGCAGCATGCCGGCGCCGTCGCGCAGGACCGTCGTGATGAGTCGACCGGTGTCGATGAGGTCGGCGACGTTGAGACCGGGGTTGGCTGCGCCCTTGAGGAGCTGGTCGGCGCCGCTCTCCGCGATCCGCCGGAGCTGGTCCACCCACACGGCCTGTTCCGCCGCCCGCGGCGCGGTGTGGCGCGCGGCGTCCGTCACCTCAAGGAGTTCAGCAAGGGAGGGTGTCGGTTGGCCGTGGTGGCTCAGCCGCGCGGTCGCGTGTGCCACGGTCACGAGGTCGACGGGCTGGTCCAGTTCGGCGATCTCGAGGGTCGCGCCGTACACGGTTCGCCACGGCGCGGAGGAGATCCGTTGCGGCGGCAGGTGGCTGCCGACGGCGGCGACGTCCTTCGGGTGGGTGATCAGGCTGCCGACGAGGAGCGCTTCGTGGAGGTGCTCGGCGGCGACGTCCCGGTCCGGGTGCGCCTGCAGCAGCTTGTCGGCGCCTACGCGGAGGTTGGGGTTGCGCAACGCCGCGTTCAGTTGGATCGGGGTGGTGGACTGAAGCGGGCGCGGTGCGCCGGTAGCCGCCTCCCATCTACGGCCCACGGACACGAGCGCGCCGTCGACCAGGGCGCACGTCGACGTCATCGGGACCGATTCATGTGACAACCAGGACTGCAGGGCGCCGGCGCGCAGCAGAACACCGAGCCCCGCGATCTCCCGGCGCAACCCTGTCTCCGCGACGATGCGCGCGTAGGTCTGCGGGCTCGCGACGGCGGGCACGGCCGCCAGGCAGTCGTGCACCACGACGCCGGGGGAGGAGCCGACCAGCCGCCCCGCCAGCTCGCTCGCAATGGTCATCGGGTCGATCGGGTCGCCCGCGATCTTCCGCTCGCACAGAAGGGTGAACAGCTGGCCGTGCTGCGGGTCAGTGAAGTCGGAGGTGCGCAGCCACGTCCGGAAGGTGCGGAGCGGTTCGGGGTCAAGCAGCAGGGATCCCAGGAGCGCTCGCTCGGCCAAGTCGGCAACCGTGTCGGGGCGGATCATGGCTCGTCCCGCATGGCGGCGTCGGTGTCGAACAGCGCGAGCTCGCTCGCCGTGAGGTGGTGGTGCACGACGTGGCTGCGGCGGGGCATCTTCCAGAGCCCCGTCCCACGAGGGAGCGTGGTGAGGATGTCGCGTTCGGCCGTCGAGAGCCCCAACGCCCTCCGCGTCGCCTCCAGCTGGTCGCTCTCCTGCCGGTACACGATGCGGGTGGAGCAGTCCGCGAGCAGGCCTTCGGCCAGCGCTCGTGCCTCACTGCCGGCGCGCCCGACGGCGTCCAGGTCGGACAGTCGGTGCAGCACCAGCAGGTTCGCGATCCCGTAGGCGCGGGAGAGCTTCCATTGGGCCTGCATCCGCCGGACGAGCGGTACGGATCGCATAAGGCGCCACGCCTCGTCGTAGATCACCCAGCGCTTCGCGGTTCCCGAGACCAGGGCGTGCTCGAGCCAGGCAGAGGCACACGCCATCGCCACCGCGAGAGCGTCGTCGTCCGAACCGAGCCCGGACAGGTCGAGCACCGTCATGGGTGCCGCCCGGTCGAGCCGTTGGGTGGACGTCCCGTCGAACATCCCGGCGAGGTCACCACGGACCAGGCGGCGCAGCGCGTAAAGAAGGTCGCGCCCGTCGCCGTCGGCGGTCGCGCGGATCGCGAGGGCGTCGACGATCTCGCCGAGGGTTGGCTCCGGGTGCGGTTCCACGGCCGCGAGGGACGCTTCCAGGGCCTCGTGCTCGGACGGACGGAGCTCCCGGCGCAGCGTCAGTTCGGCGAGCGCACCGAGGATCCGGAGCCGGGGTGCGTGTGCCTCGCCAGTGCCCATGCCGTGGGCGTCCAGCGGGTTGAGGCGGGTGGGCAGGCCGGGCCCGAGGCGAACGACGGCGCCTCCGACGGCATCCGCGACCGCGCACCACTCACCCTTGGGGTCTCCAGGGACGTAGACACGGCGCCCGGTGGCGATGGCGCGGACGGCCAGCGACTTCGCCAGCGCCGACTTGCCCTGACCGATAACGCCGGCGAGCACGGTGTTCGGGTTTGTCAGCTCTCCCGTCGTGTACAGCGCCCACGGATCGAAGCAGAACGGCCCGCCGGTCATCGCGTCGACACCCACGAGCGGACCCGTCGTGCTGGGTGGTCCGGCGAGGAACGGGTAGGCGCCCGCCAGGGTGATCGATGACGCCCGGTGGGCGGGCAGGTGCAGCGATCCGGCCAGGCGGAGACGACCGCGCGGTGGCGCCGTCGTCGGCGCAGCCCCGCGGCGCATCACAGCACACCCCTGGCGAGCGGCACGGTGGCGGCCAGGTGGGCGGTCGCCTGCTGGCCGACGAGTCGGCGCATCTCGCACAGGGCCTGTGCGGCAGCGGCCTCGGTCGCGCCGCACGCGGCGTCGAGCTCATCGAGCGTGGGGGCCGAGACGGTGACCAGTCCGGTGAAGCGGAGATCTCCGTGGCCGGCCACGAGTTCCTGCTCGCGCCGCAGGAGGTCGTCGAGCTCGGCGCGGATCGACTCGTCCTCGACCTGTCCGATGCGGCCACGCTGTGCGGCATCGGCGGTGTGCTCAGCCTTCGCCCGCCGAATCTCGCGTAGGGACGCGGCGATCGGCAGCGGCTCCGCAATGAGCGTCACGGTCCGCTCCACGTCGGGCGACAGCACGAGCGGCTGCAGGAAGCCTGGGTGCACCTCCGCGCGCGGCCACTCGGCGATCCAGTAGGTCGCGTGCACGGCGCCGTCCGTCGTGATGTGGTTCCACGACTCTGCGACGCCCATCGCCGGCGGGGTGGTGGTCGCGACGTCGGTGCCCGATGGCGGGCGCGTCGCCGGGTCGTAGGCGGAACGCAGCAGGGTGTGCGCCTGAACCGGCGTGGTCCACGCGATGACGTCGACCTCCGCGGACCTCAATGCATCGGCCACGGACGTCAGTTCCTGCTCGAGCGTGACGATGGCCGACTGGCCGAGTCGTCTCAGGCCGCCGTGCGGTGGCCGCAGAGCGATCGCCAGCAGCGCCTCTGGTCGTCGCGTCGCGTAGGAGGCGTCGGCCATGACCTCCGCGAGCACCGAGCCGGCCGACGACCCACCGGTGACGGCGTTCTCCCTCCACCACCGGTGCACGGATGTCTCACCGCACTGAGCCGTGCGCAGGACCAGCTGCACCCGGCGGACCGCGCGTCGACGGCCGAGGGCGGCCAACGCGCGACCCCAGCCGTCGACCTTCAAGCTCTGCGTGCCCGGGTCGTCGAGCACGAAGCCGCGACCGCTGACGCGCGCCACCGCGACGACCGACCCACGACGCCGGTCGACGAGCAGGGCTGCGCCGAGCGTCGGTGTGACAGCGAGCGGGATCGCACCCACTCCGGGCAGCGCGAGCTCCGGGCGCGTGACCGGTGGCTTGATCTCTCGAGCTCCACCGGTTAGCCGGCGAACGGCCCATGTGCTGCACAGGGGCACCCACTCGACGAGGGACCGTCCGCCGACCCCGGCGAGTGCCAGCACGGTCAGCGGGAGCCACAACGCGGCAGAGGCGACGAGCCCGACATGTCCGGCGGAGTAGACGCCCGCAACGGCGGCGAACACCGCGATGCCGAGGACGGCGACCTGTGCTCCACCCAGACCCAGGAGAACTCCTCGGCGTTCACGCCTGCCGAAGCGCACCGACGGTGCGTCCGGCGTCGACGTCGCTGCGCTCATGACCCGGCCGCCTTATCCGACAGCCCGCCGGACTTCGGTGGCGCCGTGTGCGGTGGCGCTGCCGCGACCGGCCTGACCGCGGCGGCCGCGCGGCCTCCGCGGGCCGCAGCGGCGCCGGAGCCGACACCGCGCGTCACCATCGTGAGCGCCGCATGCTGAGCCGCGACCCGGGCCGTCCGGCCGGACGCCTGCCCGGCGCGCGAGATCGGGTTCGCCGCGACGTTCTGGTGCATGAGGCTGGCGGCCTCCATGCCGGACCAGTGCACGAACCGCCACGTCAGCCAGGGCGCAAACAGCGCGATGGCCATGAGGAGCAGGCCAACGAGGAGGTCGGAGAACGACCGTGCGTCGGGCGTCGACTCAGCCGTGCCTGCGAGGTCCGGGCCCGTGCCGCTGAAGGCTGAGGCTCCGACCACGAAGACGACGACGATGACCAGCTTCGAGAACACGAGCGCCGCGACGATCTCCAGCCACCGGCGCGTCCACACGCGCGTCTGGTCCCATGCCGAGCCGGCGAAGGCCACGGGCGCGAAGACGGCGATGAGGATGAGGGCCGCCTTCCGGAAGAGCAGCACCCCCCACAGCAGCAGGAAGGCTACGCAGAGGAGGAAGCCGATGAAGAGTTGCAGGCCGGGTGACTGCGTGGATGCCAGCGCGGTGAAGTTGAAGAACTGGGCGGCAGCCGTGCCGACGGTCGTCCCGGCGGCGCTGGCGACCGCTTCGCACAGCTCGTCCACGGCCGTCAGGGCGAGCTGTGCGACCGCCAGAGCCAACGCGCCACCGAGGAGAGCCTTGCCCACCCCGACGACGGCGCGACCCAGCCCCGCGCCCTCGCGCCGGAGAACCGAGCCGATGACTTGGATGACGAAGAGCGCCACCACAAGAGGCAGGGTGACCGCAGCGATCACGCCGACGTTCGAGCGGAGCCATGCGGCGGAGAGGTCGACCGCGGTTGAGGAGTCGAGGAGGCGCAGCGCCATCTCGCCGAGGTACGCGGCTGCGCTGACAAGGGCGTTCGCAACTCCGCCGAGGACGTAGTCCGAGGCGGCGGCCTGCGCCGAGCCCGCTGCGTTCGAGACCAGGTCGCAGGCGAAGACGATCGGTCCGACGCAGGGGTCGAGTGCGGTGGTCCCCATCTCACACTCCAGCCCCGAGGCCGGCGAAGAAGCCGACGATCGCGTTGGCCGCGCCGATGAGGAGCGCTCCACCCGCCGACACGACGACGCCGGACTTGCCGCCCTGCGCGTACTGGTAGTTGCCCTGCTGGTGGGCGAGGGCCCACACGATGACCGAGATCACCAGGCCAGCGACACAGGCGACGAGACCCCAAGTCAGCAGGGCCCCCACGATCGACCGGACCACGGGGAGTCCGGGGAGGCCGTCCTCGTTGGGGGTGATGCCTGGATCAGCAGCGAGAAGCGACCAGGTGGCTAAGCGAGACGTGACCATCGCAACTCCCGACCTCCGTGGCGCCTGCCGTAGCGCGGTTAGAGGGAGGTGTGCAGTCGAACGGCAGAAGATGGCCGCGCCGCCTACGGAGGTCGCGGGGTATACGCGGGAGACTCCCCGCCGCGACTGCGCGCTTGTGTGAACATCCTCGACATGTTCCGCGTCGTCTCATTCAGCGTCCGTCGACTGCCGGCGGTCGAGCGCGACCAACCCGCGGGGACAGCGGTGCGACGGCTCGAGTTCCAGGGCATCGACGCGAGCGACGCGCTGGAGGGAACGCTGCTGTCTTGCTCCCGCCAACTCATCGATGGCGGGAAGTGGAGGAACTCGCGCCCTTCTTCGAGGACGAGCACAGCCGCGGCAACTCCCACGGGCAGATGCTCCACCGGTACCAGCGTCAGCTGGACGTCTTCCGTCCCATCTGGAGCCAAGCTGCGCGGACGTTCGACTTGCGGGACCTTAAGCTCGACGAGCTGCGAGCGGTCGCCGCCGCCTACCGCCAGGCCGGCGCGCGGTCGCCTCGTACCCACATTGGTTCGCCCGCGCCACGGGTGTCCTCGTGCAACCAGCCAGCCGCGGTCATGGAGCCTGACCCGCTTCCCCGGACACCTGTCCTGAGGTGACGATGTCATCTCCGAGAGGAGTCCTTGTGCCTGCAGCCAAGCCGCCGGAGTTCCGGCGTCGAGCAGTGGACCTGGCCCGCAGCGGCCAGCACCCGGTCGCGAAGGTCGCGTCGGATCTGGGGATCAGCGAGTCGTGCCTGCGCCCGTGGATGGCCCAGGACGACGTCGACGCCGGCCGGCGGGAGGGCCTGACCAGCGAGGAGCGCAAGGAGCTGGTCGAGCTGCGTCGCCGGACGCGGGTGCTGGAGATGGAGAACGAGATCCTCAAGCGCGCCAGCGCCTACTTCGCCCGGGAGAACGTCCTCCCAAAATGACGTTCCGGCTGGTCCGTGAGCTCGCCGAGGACGGGATCTCCGTCGCGGTGGCCTGCCGGGTGCTCGAGGTCTCCAGGTCCGGCTACTACGACTGGGCGACCCGGCCGCCTTCAGCCCGGTCGCTGGCCGACGCCGAGCTCACCGCGACGATCCTGGCCGTCCACCAGATGTCGCGGTGCTCCTACGGCGCGCCGCGGGTCCACGCCGAGCTGCGCCTCGGCCTTGGGCTTGCCTGCGGCCGCAAGCGCGTCGCGCGGCTGATGCGCACCGCCGGGCTGGTCGGGGTCTGTCACCGGCGCAAACGCCGTGGTCAACGCCCGCTGCCGGCGCCTCATGAGGACCTGGTCCGGCGCCAGTTCACCGCCGACGGACCGGACCGGTTGTGGTGCACCGACATCACCGAGCACGCCACGAACACCGGGAAGGTCTACTGCGCCGCGGTGCTGGACGTCTTCACCCGCAAAATCGTCGGATGGTCGATCGCGGACCACATGCGCGCCGAGCTGGTCGTCGACGCCCTGCAGATGGCGATCTGGACCCGCCAGCCGGGCCCCGGAGCGATCGTCCACGCGGACCGCGGAGCCCAGGGCGGATTCAACCGGTCGTCGCAACACCGGCTTGCTCGAGCAACAGTAGGTGCTCGGTCATGGCCTCGGCGGGTGTTCTCCAGCCGAGGGTCTTGCGTGGTCGACTGTTGAGGGCGTCGGCCACGGCCGCGAGGTCGTCGGCGCTCCACCGGGACAGGTCGGTGCCCTTGGGGAAGTACTGGCGCAGGAGTCCGTTGGTGTTCTCGTTCGTCCCGCGCTGCCAGGGGCTGTGTGCGGGTCGGCGAAGTAGACCGAGATGCCGGTCTCGACGCGGAAGGCCGCGTGGGCGGACAGCTCCTTGCCGCGGTCCCAGGTCAGCGATCGACGCAGATGCTCGGGCATCGTGGTCATCGTCGCGGCCAGCGCGTTCTTCATCGAGACCGCGCCGTAGCCGCCCAGCGCGGGCCCGTTCTTGACCCGGGCGACGAGGCCGTAGCCGACCTCTCGGGGGAGGTGGATGAGCATCGTGAACCTGGTGGTGCGTTCGACGACGGTGCCGATCGCCGAGCGCTCCAACCCGATGATCAAGTCCCCTTCCCAGTGCCCAGGGACGGCTCTGTCCTCGACCTCCGCGGGCCGTTCGCTGATCATCACCTCGGCGCTCACGTGCGCGCCCGGCTTGGCTCGCGCCCGCGATCGCGGCACCCGCAGCGCCCGCCCCGTGCGCAGGCACGCGACCAGCTCACGCTTGAGCGCCCCTCGGCTCTGGATGTAGAGCGCCTGGTAGATCGCCTCGTGGCTGATCCGCATGGACTCATCATCCGGGAAGTCGATCGGCAGGCGATGGGCGATCTGCTCCGGGCTCCACGCCAGCGCCCACCGCCGGTCCTGGCGTCTGGGCTTGTTCCGGCCCTTCCATGGAGCCGGTGTCGGTCCGGCGACGACGACGCCGTCCGGGCGGCGCACCTGCCCCGAGAGTCGATCCTGGACGTAGTCGCGCAGTCGAGTGTTCGCGACGAGCTTGGCGGGCTTGGACCGCCGAGCCGCCAGCTCGGCCTTCCACTGCGCCACCCCGGCGCGGTAGTCCAGCTTGCCTGCGCGGGTGGCGGCATTGCGACGCAGTTCCCTCGAGATTGTCGACGGATCCCGGCCCAACCTGCGGGCGATCTCGCGCACTCCCACCTCCCGGGCCCGCATCAGCGCGATCTCCTCACGCTCGGCGAACGACAAGTACCGACCCGAGGGCTGATCCAGACCGATCAAGGGCATGCCGCCACGTTCGCGGAACCACCGCGAGCCCACCGGCCCCGACACGCCCACAGCCACACCAGCGTCCTCGCTGGTCATCCCCTCGGCGATCTTGACCCAGAACGCCCGCTCGACCTCCCTGCGAATCGGGGGACGACCGGGCGATCTCATCGCCGGCCGCCCCGTCTGCGTGACCATCCATCCCGGCTGACGCCCCACGAACACCTCCACCGTCGAGGTGTTGCGACGATCGGTTGAGTCCGGTCAGTACACCTCCTGGATCTTCGGCCACCGGCTGCGCTCCGCCGGCCTGCTCGGGTCCATGGGCAGGGTCGCCTCCAGCGTGGACAACACGATGATGGAGTCCTTCTGGTCCACCATGCAGCGCGAGCTGCTGGACCGCCGCACCTGGACCACCCGCGAGGAGCTCGCCTCAGCGATCTTCGAGTGGATCGAAGGCTTCTACAACCCCGTCCGGCGCCACTCCGGGCTCGGCTACCGGTCCCCGAACGACTTCGAGGACCGTCACACCGCCGCCCTCACCGCGGCATGATCACCCAAACCAAAACTGTCCGGGAAACCGGGTCAGGCTCCCATGTCCTCGACCACCCCTTGGATGAGGTCTGGGAGGAGGTCGGGGGTTGGCGAGCATCGAGCAGCCGCCGGGTGAGTAGAGAGGCTCCACCGTGGTGGCGAGGTGAATGCCCGCTCTGTGGTCCTCGACGGGGTACTCTCGCAGCCATGCCCCTGCGGTGGTCAGGGCTCCACGGCAGGGGCGGGTGGAGCCGTCGCCAGTCCGCGGTGGTTCGCATCCCCGCCGGAGGCAAGACGTGCGTCGCCGCCCTCGCCGGCTCGTGGCACGCCTGCGCCGCGCGGCGTGCGCTCTCGTGCTTCGATCGCGCGCAGACGCGCCTCCTCCCGCGCGCGCCTCCTCCAGTTCGCAGAACGGTCTCGGGGCGCGGTGTCCACGCCCCCGACCGGTGTGATCCGCACTAGCCGAGAGGAGCCCACACCGCGGGCGCCGTCGTCTCTGGTGGTGTCGACGCCGACCCGGACTCTCCCGTCGTGGTCAGCGCCCACGACTGGATCGGCTCTCGCGGGGCTGCGCGCGAACCACGGAGCGAGAGACACGGCCTAGGGCCTGCCCGGATGTGTCGGCCCCTCCAACTACGATCTGGCACGTGACCTCACCCCGGCTGGATCCAGCGAACCTCACAAGCATCGATCTCTTTGCAGGTGCAGGCGGCCTCTCAGAGGGCCTCAGAGAAGCAGGCTTCTCAAGCCTGTACGCCAATGAGATCCATCCGCGGTTTGCGGCCACATACAAGGTCAACCACCCCGAGACGCTCGTCGAGAGCAAGGATATTCGGTCGGTAGGTGCGGCAGAGGTCCGGGACAGACTTGGCCTCGAACGAGGGGACCTCGATCTCCTGGCCGGCGGCCCCCCGTGCCAGGGATTCAGCATCAATGCTCCCGTCCGCTCGACCGAAGACCACAGGAACCACTTGTTCCGAGAATATCTGAACTTCGTCGCTGAGTTCCAGCCCCGTGCGGTCCTCATCGAGAACGTTCCCGGTCTCGTGTCCTTCTCGGGCGGGGCCACGCTGGAAGCAATACTCTGCAGTCTGAAGCAGCTCGGATACAGCGCGGACGTTCGAATCTTGTATGCCCCTCATTACGGGGTTCCGCAGACCCGCTGGCGGACGATCGTGCTGGGCCTTCGGGACTCAGAAGAGGTCCGGAGAGCCTTTCCCGCCCCGCTCCGCGATGCGCCGGTTCGTGTCAACTTCACGTCTCGATTCCTGGGTCGCAACATCGTCGCCCTTCCGAACGGCTTGGAACTCCCGGGGCACACCACAGTCAGGGAAGCCATTGATGACCTGCCAGCACTCTCAAATGGAGAGACGGGCGAGGAGGTCAAGGCTTACAGGACCGAGCCAACGAATGATTACCAGCGTCTACTTCGCGCAGGCTCCAGCGGCGTAACGAACCACCAGGCAGCACGTCTCAGCGCCATCAATCTAGAGCGACTCACGCATATCCCCCCAGGCGGCAACTGGACGGATATCCCGTTCGACCTGCTTCCGAAGGGAATGAAACTCGCTCGTCGCTCTGACCACACGCGCCGATATGGGCGTGTTGACCCGGACGGTTTGGCATCGACCATCCTGACTAAGTGCGATCCGCACTGGGGAGCGTACTTTCACTACTCTCAGGATCGGGCGTTCACGGTGCGTGAGGCTGCGCGAATCCAGTCGTTCCCGGACGCTTTCCAGTTCACCGGCTCCCGGGTAGAGCAATACGAGCAGGTCGGAAATGCGGTCCCTCCGCTGTTGGCTGCTGCGATCGGTCGGTCGGTCTCCGCTGCCCTCGGTGCTGAGCGACCCGCCCTGATTCGAGCCGTGTGATGGCTGGCACGCTATGGGAGTTCTTCGGCTACCGTGCAACTGACCAGTCGCCCGCGGCGCTCCAGGCGGCGGGTTCAGCGCAGTGCCCTTTCCTCAGTGACACCTGCACCAAGGTGCTCCGCGACGGCACCATCGCGGGTGCCTGCACGATCAAGCCGGTAACCTCTGAAGCGGTGATTTGCTGTCCAATCCGCCTCTACGCCGATGACTACAAGATTCTGAAGGACGTCGCAGAGAAGGCGTTCGGGCCTGGCCACGCACTGGAGCCCGGGCGATCGGCGGTGGCGACTGCGAAGCAGAGCGGCAAGCCTACGGTCGCCGTCTTTGGTAAGCGCTGGGGCGGCGAACTGCGACTCCCGCAGCGCAGCGGCAAAGGCGGCTATTTTGTCGACTGGATTCTTGCAAAGATCGACGCGAACGGCGACCTCGAGGAGTTCGTTGCGATCGAAGTGCAGACTATCGATACAACCGGCAACTATCGGAACGGCATTACGGCACTCCTGAAGAACCGGGCGATCGTGTCAACGACAGCTGGCCTGAACTGGGAGAATGTCAGCAAGAGGATTCTGCCGCAACTTATCTACAAGGGTCAAGTGCTTCAGCGCGAAAGTCTCTGCAAGAAGGGCCTCTTCTTTGTGTGCCCTACACCAGTGTATGAACGTATCATGGAGCGGCTTGGAGGCGAGAAAGGGCTGATCCGTTACACGATGCAGCCAGCATCGATCACGTTCATGGCCTATGGGCACGATCTGTCTGGGGGTGTGCAGCCAGGTCACACAGTCCCACTCCGGCTGGAAGTCGATCACACCACCACGGTCTATAAGATGCAGGAGCGCTTCAACAACGTGGAACTGCCCCGGGAGAATGTCTACCGGGATGCGATCATGACTGCCTTGGCTCCGTGACCTCTTCGCCGCCTAAAACCGCAAAGATGCCGGCCTGGACCTTTGTGATACGCTCATCCTTGGACGCCATGCTGTGCAGGTTCTTAATCCGCCCCTTGTAGTCTGCACCCGGCGGCTGGAATCCCTGGGCGCGTAGCGCGACGAACAACTCATGACTGGTCCTGCCAACACCGTCCGCCAGCGTCGTGAAAAGGAGGTCGCGAAGGTCCTTGCCACCCACCACGTGATACGTGCGGTCCAAGCCAGCACCCATGGAGGTCTCCTTTCGGTCGTCGCCCATCATCCCACGGGGCCGACCGACCGGGAAGGGAGGCCCGTCTGGCTGTCGAGAGGATCGTCGAGATCCTCTGCCAGCCGCGCCCGGAGGCGGTCAAGCGCTGTCGCGTCGTCGGTCACCATCGCTGCCTCGAGCGCGTCGCTGAGCAGCAGCTCCGAGGACTCGTCCACCGCAAGGCCCTTCGTTGCCACCTCGAGTGCTGCTCGGGCGTCCCCGCCTTCGAGGAGGAGTCGACTAAGGACGTGGGCAACGTCGGCGATAGTGCTGATCATGTGTTGGATGTCGTACTCCGCCCACGTGTAATCGGAGTCCCGGACTCCCAGGAGCGGACGGTCGCGCACGAGGTCCATCGCAGCCCGGAGCTCCGCGACGCCGTCAGGTCCTGCCGCCAATCCGCGACGTGCGTGCCGTTGGAACTCCGCCCAGTCGCTCGTCAAAGTGTCGCCGAGGCGGTAGATCCCATCGGCACCGACGACCGGCAGGACGTCCGCGCCGACACGCTGTCGGGTCCGATAGACGAGGCTGTTGCGCGTCTGCTTGTCAACGCGGGCTCCGTACCAGAGTGCCTCGTCGAGCTCCGGCCCTGTGGCACGGCGCCGTAGTGCGAGGTAGACCAGGAGCTCCGTCGACCGCCGGCTCAGGGCCCCTGCACCGCCCGGCAGTCCGTCGATAGTGATGGGTCCCAACACGCCGATCCGGACGGCCGAGCGGGCGCCGCCGGTTCCACCTCCGTCGTTGTCCCTCGCTTCCTTGTCCACGCCAGTAGCCGGCAGCGCAGCGAGCGCCTCGACGATCTCGACTTCGACAGGCTCGCGGCGCCCCGAGGTCTCCCCGTCCGTCCGTGGAGCGGCGACGGTCAGAAGTTCCACCAAGCGGTCGAAGCTCTCGAGAGTCAGCCGTTGAGGCGCGAGTCCGATTCCCAGAGGCTCGAGTCGAGCATCGGTGCCGTCCGCGATCAGTGTCCAGCCCCCGACTCGCGGCGAGCCGACCGCGACGATGGCGCTCCCGCTCCATGGGTCGGCGACTGCCGCGGCCGCGGCGGTGGTCACGAACACGACCGGAAGCCAGACATCACCGACGATCCGATCGGACCGGGCCTGGAGGGTGTCGTCCACTCCCGCGTCCGCGGTGGCACGGCGTATCTCGTGGAGTCGCCGGTCGACGGTGAGGGCGATCGCTTCTACCGGGGCGATCTGGAGGCGTGCCGGGTCGCACGCCTGCGCCAGCGGTTCGAAGTCAGGACTGGCGACGAGGCCGATTCGCCCCGTGAGGTCGGACGTGGCGAGCTCGGCGACAAGCGCGCGAAGGATCTCGCTGGCGACCGCTTCGTCCCCGGCGATCGTCAGCGTGCCAGCCGCTTCAAGATTAACGAGCACCGTTCCCTCGGACGTGTGCCCGAGGGTCACCAGCGCGGGAAACGGCTCTGGACGATCGGGGTCCTCGGCGTCGGTCCCGTCGGCGAGCGCATCGTGTGATGCCGTCCAGGTTCGCCGGTCGATCGACGTGTACGGCCCGATCGGCGCGTCGTCGTCCTCGGTGAGGTGCAGGACGACGGCGGCAGGCGTCACCGTGACGGCGCCGACGCGCGGGAGGTCACGCTCGGCTTCGTAGCAGCGCGTCGCCAGATCGAGGAACGAGGCCTTGAGGAGAGGAACGGTGAACGGCGGCACGGCGGCCCGCATGGTCCGCTCGGCGTTGTCAGCAGGTGAACCGGGGACGGGCAAGGGGATCCGCCGGCCGACCCGACGGACGCGCTGCTGCATGAGACGCCGCCGCGTGAGCTCCCCGACGACGCCGGCCGCCGCGAGTGCGGTGAGCCCGAGGAAGAGGTCGTGCGTCTCGAGTTCGGGGTGGTCGCCGCTGGTCGTCATCGTGTCGCCGTTGCCGTCATCCTCGACCGCAGGCTGCTCTACGGGCGGAACAGCCTGGTGACGACCGGGCGTCGCGTTATCGGCCCTCACGGCTCCGTCATCGACGGCGCCCGCCGCGTCATCGCCTGGCTCGCCGGGGATGGGACCGCTCGGCGGCGCGTCATCGGCGGACCTCGACGCGTCATCGCGGAGTCCAGTTCCGTCATCGCGGGCACTATCGGTGGACGACGCCGTCGACGGCCCCGTCATCTCGGTCGATTGCGCAGTCGCAGGCAGCTCCAGTATCCAACCGGGTCGGATGAGAGCCGGATCCCGTAGCGTTTCACCGTCCGGCTGCGCACGTCCGACGTTGAGGTCGACGATCTCCAAATAGCGCAGTGGGTCACCGAGCTCTTCCGCTGCGATCTTCCACAAGGTGTCACCGGCGTCGACCCTGTACGGCGCCGTCGTGTCGACCGTCGACTCACTCGAGCTCTCGACCCCGACGGCGTCCGCGGGCAGTAGCAGTCGCCAGCCGGGATAGATCCAGTGAGCGTCGGTGAGCGCTCGGCCGTCGGGTTGCGGGCGACCAAGGTTGAGGTCACGGATCTCCGCGTACCGGTGCCCGGACCCGAGGTGCCGCTCGGCCAGGTCCCAGAGAGTGTCCCCGCGGAGGACGGTCACGGACGGCAGGCGCTCCTGACCGTCCTCCGCGGCGGGTACGGTCGCTGACTCGGTAACTGGAGCGGTCGGGCCTGGGGCGGCAGCGGCCGTGACGGCGGGGAGGAGCTGAGGTGCCATCGGTGCAGCGTTCTGGTGGCTTGGCGCCCAGGCTGAGGCCGTCGCGACCGGTGTCGTCATGAGGAGCCCAGCGGTAGCGACGAGCCCGGCCGCGAGTCGTTGCCCGTGGCCCAGCAAGGGGAGGTGCGGCGTTCGCACTCCACGGATCGAGGAGACGATCTCGATGACGAGCGGCAGCGCGAACGCCAGCCACGCGAGCCACGCGATGACGGTGACGCCGCCGAGCAGCAGGCTTCCGTCATCGGGTCGGCTCACAGCGTCGATGACGCCGCTCCACGTCGGAAGCGACGTGGGCACGCGCACCGGGGCTACGACCATGAGGGCCGCGGGGACGCCGATGACGAAAGCAGCGATGGCTGCCGTGGCGAGCAGCCCGCGCAGGATGTCGCCGGCCGTGCGGGCATCGGACCGTCGGGCCTGGGTCTCCGCGCGCTGGATCATGTGCCATCTCCTGTGACGCCATGGACGAGAACCGCGCGCCCGTGGCCCGTGACGGTGAGAGAGTCGACGCCGACCAGGCCCAGGAATACGGTGCGCGCCGACACGACGGTATTCACGTCGACGGCCGTGCCGTCGGCGGAAAAGGCTGCGCTGCCCGGCACACCCGTCATCGCGAGGTACTCCTGGGCGGCCCGCACGGCGGCTGTCCGATCAACGGTGACCTCGCCCGTGACGAGAGCCGCCGGGTCGACCGCCTGGCCGGCGGCCCGTGCGGCCTCGGTTGCAACGCGGTCAGCGTGCTGTGCGGCGCGAAGCTTCGCGCCGCCGTCCACCACGAGGCCGCAGAGCACGAGCAGTCCGAGCATCGTCACGGCGACGAAGACCGTCACCGAACCCGCGTCCGGCTCGTTCGAACGCATGCGCCCCCGCACCCACGCGAGCCCGTTCATCGGGTCCGGTACCTGTCGACGGCGGAGGTGGCCTCTGCGGTGAGCGTTCGGCTGCCTGGCAGGCCCGGCACGGCGAGATCCGCCATGGTCACCGTGCAACTCGCGCGGACCGTGACGCTGGCGGTCGTCCCGAGCGGCGCAGCCAACCCTGAGGGGTCGACCTGCACGACGCTTGAGGTGCACGGCAGGCCACTCGCGGTCGTCTCCCAGTCGACGGTCCGCTGGGCCGCCGCTCGGGCTCCTTCGACAGTGCGCTCGATCGACGCCGCACGAGCCGCGGCGGCGGTCGCGTGCTCGACCGCCGATGCCGCCACCTGAACGCGGCCAGCCAAGACCAACGCGCCCAGCAGCAGGATCAGCGCCGGCGTCAGGACCGCGAGCTCGAGGGTCACGCTTCCGCGCTCACGATCGCGTCCGTCGGACGGGGTCATGGCGCACCTGCCACGGTGAACCGCTCGACCGGGGCGGTGGCCGATTGGACCACGGCAGGACCGGGCACCCCGGGTATGAGCGAGACGGACCGGCCACGGACCTCGACGCTGACCGTTCCGGGCGCTGGCACGTCCTGGGTAGCCGCTGCGTCGAGGAGCGTCTGGGAGCCGTGAGCGACGGCGAAGGCCGTCGCGCCGTCGACGCCCGCGCCGGGGGGCGCCTGGTAGGCGGCTGCGGCCACGACCCCTTGCTGGGCCGCCGCGAGCGCGACCGAACGGGCGTGGAACCACAGGCCGTACTGGACGAGCGCCGTCACGAGAAGGAGCAGTGCCGGGAACAGGATGGACAGCTCAACGGTGACCGACCCGTCGTCGCGCAACCGTACGGACGCGACCGCCGGGCGGATCGCCCGTCGGTCGAGACCGGAGGTGCGGGACACGACCACGTCAGGTGATCTGGTCGACGCGGCGCTGGACGGCGGCGGTGATGGCCACGACGAGGAGGGTCGCGACGGCGATGAGCCCGAGCACGATGATCACGAGCTCGAGCGTGGATGCGCCGACGTCGTTCTCTCCCAGCCGGCGTCGGACGGCTCGTCGGGCGGTCGTGACGTAGCCCTGGAGGACGGTGAGGGCGGCGATGGTGTGCAGCATGTCGGGCTCCTTGTGCGGTCGGGTCATCCGGTGAAGACGCGTGCGAAGGCCGGGAAGGCGATGAGGGCCATGAAGGCGACGCCCAGCAGGGCGACGGGGATCGTCATGTGCTCGGACGCCGCGTTGGCGTCGGCCGAGGCCGTGGCGAGGAGCTGCGTGCGAAGCGACGTGGCGCGGGCGCGCAGGGTGCAGTAGACGGCGGCGCCGTCCGTGCCGGACAGGCGCATGATGTCGGCGAGGTCCGCGAGCTCCACGACGCCGGTGTCGTCCGCGAGTCGGTAGAGCCCGTCCCACGCCGGGCGACCGGTGACCTCCGCTGTCAGGAGCGCTTCTCGGATGCGCTGGAACTCCCGGGATCGGCCCACGGTGGCGGCGCGTTCGAGGGCTTCCGTGGCCCCGGCGTCGGCGGCCCGCTCCAGCGCGACGAGCTCCAGGTAGACACAGGTGGCCCGTCGCATCGCGGCTCGCGCGGTCGCGGCTCGCCGACGGAGCTCGACGTCGGGCACGAGCGACAGCACACCGGCGCTCACGAGACCGACACCGAGGGGCAGCACCGGTGGGGCGGAGACTCCGGCCAACGCCAGAAGAACGGCCATCACGGGTGGGAACGCCAGCCCGACGACGGCATAGCCGATCTTGCGAGCTGCCAGTGCTTCGACGGTCTGCTCCGTGACGGCCAGCTCGGCGCTGAAGCGGCGCAGGCCGAGTGCTTCGACGAGCCTCGGGACAGTGCGAGCGCGCACACCGGCGAGGGCTCCAGCGGGAGGCGGGGTCTCTGATCGCAGCATCCGAGGGTCGAGCCGTGCCAGTGCCGCTGCCAGGTCCGGGCGGCTCGGGACCAGGCCAGCGGCGACGACTGTGAGACCAGCGCCCACGAGGGCGCCCGCCAGCAGGACCTCCCAGCCCATCATCGCGACCACCTCGCGGCGAGGGCGTCGTCGCTCGTGCCGCCGAGGAACCGTGGCTCGGGCGGGGAGATCGTGAGTCGGTGGATCCAGGTGAGGCAGGCGGCGAAACCGACGGCGACGGCCGCGAGGACGAGCTGGCCGAGCGCACTCCGGTACGGCGCGACGTACGTCGTATTGACGGAGCCGATCGCGACGACGGCGAGGGTGATCAGCGTGACTGCCTTGGCGGTCGCCCGGGGCTTGGCGCGCTCCGCTTCCACACGCCGCCGGGCGGCGACGTCCTCGGCGACGGAGTCGGCGACCGAGACGAGGACGCGGGACAGCCCGGGGCCCCGGCGCCGGGCGGCGAGGACGAGAGCGCTGACGACAAGGTCGGCCGAGGCATCGTCCATGTCTTCCGCGAAGGCATGAAGCGCCTGTTCGGCGGGCCAGCGCGCCGCCAGCCGGGCACCGAGCGCGGAGACCTCAGGTCGGATCGCCTCTGGGGCGGTCGCCACCGAGGTGGTGACCGCCTGCTCGAGACCGGCGCCGGCGACGAGGACGTCCGACAGTCGGCGGGTCCACTCCTCGATCGCCTCGATCCGGTCGATCCGCCGCTGTTCCTTGGCTCCGGCGCCGAGGAGCACTGGCAGTCCGATGACGGTCGCCGCGGCGAGGATCCCAGCGACCGGCCACGAGAATGCCGCCCACACGAGAATGCCGACTGCGAGGGCAACGAGAAGTCGTGCCCGCCGGGAGGCGACGTAGGAACGCCACGTCGAGAACTGTCCCCGTCGGGCGGAACGCTGTCGGGGCTCGGCGCGGCGGATACCGACGGCGCAGACGATCGCGCCGGCCGGGACAAGGATGCCCGCTGCCGCAGCGAGCAGGGTGGTCGTCATCGAGCACCCCGTCGGTCCACCCAGCCGTCGCCGTCGAGCAGGCGTGCGTCGAACCCGACCCGTACGAGGTCCGGCAGGAACGCCGGCCGATGCAGGGGAACCGCCCGTCCGTCCGGTCCCGGGCCGAAGACCGTCGTCGTCGCCGGGCGGGAGGATTCCCCGAGCCCCTCGATGGCGATGACATCCGTGACGAAGCGCCGCTTGGGGCCTCCGTCCGCGGACTCGTCGAGCAGGTTCAGGTGGACGACCAGGTCGACCGACCCCGCGAGGAGGCGGTACGCGAAGGACTCCGTCATGGAGATCCCGGCCGAGAGGCACAGCGTGACGATGCGGTCGATGCCGTGCTGCGCCGAGCGTGCGTGCAGCGTGCACATCGATCCGTCCCCGGTCGACATCGCCTCGAGCATCGGCAGCACCTCGGCGCCTCGGACCTCGCCGACGATGATGCGCCGCAGGTTCATCCGAAGGGCGTCCGTGACGAGATCCGTGAGCGTCACCTCGCCCGAGCGCCTGCCGTGGGCGTCGCGCTCCGTCGACCCCTCCCGCGCCTCCATCGCGACGACTCGGGGATGGCGCTCGGGCAGGTCGTGCAGGTGGAGCTCGTACTCCTTCTCGATGGTCGCGAAGCGCTCCATCGGCCCGAACTCGTTGGCGAGCGCGCGGACGAGAGTGGTCTTGCCGGCGTTCTGTAGTCCGGTGACGACGACGTTCTTGCCGGCGCGGACGGCCGACCTGAGGAAACCGGCCAGAACGGCGTCGAGCGTTCCCAGCCGGACCAGGTCGTCGAGGTCGACGTCCTTGACGCGGTGCCTGCGGATGACGACGTGCGGCCGCGGCGTCGTCCATGCCATCGCCGCGAGCCGGGAGCCGTCCTCGAGTCGGAGGTGCAGCGACGGGTGTGCGGACGTGAACGTCCGCTCGTCGGCTCCGGTGCGCGCAGCCAGTAGCTGCAGCAGCTCGATGAGCTCGGCGTCGGAGTCGGCGACGGGCTCACCGCGCCGGTCGCGGCCGTCGGCGTAGGAGATCCACACCGAGTCGCACCCGTCGACCTCGATGTTTTCGACGAGAGGGTCGTCGACGAGCGGTTGCAGGCGGCCCAGGCCGAACAGCGCGGCCATCACGGCGGCGGCCACGGCCATCTCGGTCTCGACGGGCCATGGATCCAGACCGGACTGCACGCGTGCCCTGGCGCGTGCGCTGAGCTCTGACGCCAGGAGCGAGCGGGCGAGCTCTCGACGCGCTGCGGGGTCCGGCACGGCGTCCGCCTGGAGGCGTGCAGCCAACGCTTCGGCGACGGTCCTGCGGATGTCCCGAACGGTTGCCACGTCGACGGGCGGTCCTCCGAAGGTGACGCGCTCGCCGTCGATGATGCGGGGGAGCGCGACCGGCGAGTGGTGGCCGTTCCGCGATGCGGTGCGCAAGTCCTCGGTCATGACGGGTCCCCCTGCCTCGCCGGTGTGGCGGTGCCCATCAGGGCGGCAGCTGTCTCAGTCGCGGCGCGAAGCAGCGCCGACCGCCGCAGTCGCGTCGTCGCTGGGCTGAGGAGGGACAGTGCGCGTGCGGCCCATGCGTCCTCGGGCAGCCCGGGCAGCGCCTCGACGTCGAGCGCGCGAGCCACGTCGCCCGCCGAGTAGGGCGATGTTCGGCCGACGACGAGAACCCGCGTCGGCGTCCCGGCCGGCCGCCGCGCGTGGAGCTGAGCGAGGGCGGCTCGCGCCGCAGCCACCTCCGGCAGCGTCCCGCGCATGACGAGGACGACGACGTCCGCAGCGTCGATGAGCGCCTGAGGTTCCCACCGGTGGCCGAGTCGCCCCGCATCGACGATGACGTCGAGCCCTGAGCGATCGAGCTCGTGCGCGACGTCGACGAGGGTGGTCCAGACCGCGGCGAGTGGGCGCGCCTGCCCCGGCTCCGACAGGCCCGTCAGGATCAGCGAGGTGGCGGACTCGTCCAGGGCGACCGCGTGGCGGAGGACGTCGTCGGCCGTACTGGCTCGTTCCGCTGCCGCGCCAAGGATGCCGCCCCCCGTCGGGATCCCTCCTTCGACGAACCCGGGGATCAACGCCGAACCCACCGGATCCGCGTCCACGAGCAGCGCACCAGGGTGCGATACGGCACCCGCCCAAGTGCGGGTGAGCGCCAGCGCGGTCGTCGTAACCCCGGGCGCGCCAGACGCGGAGCAGAGCGTGAAGAGGGCCATCACGGCTCCTCGTGAGAGAGGAGGACGAGTGCGAAACGGCCGGTTGCTGCGCGTGCCGCGATCGCCGGGCCGTCGGCGGCGGACGCCACGACGTCGACGACGCTCACACCGTTGAGGTCCGGTGACCCGACACGTGCCACCACCACCTCGAACGTCTCGGGGTTCTCGGTCGGTGGGTCGGCGGCCTGGGTCGGCGTGTCGACGACGAGGAGACGGTCGCCGGCCCTGAGTCCCGAGGCGGGGAGCCGGTCCGCGGTGGCGGGCAACGGCACGAGTACCTCGCCTGGTCCGGGCGGACCGGTGGGTGCGACGTCGGAGGGTGCCAGGAGGCTCCCAGCGGGGAGGTTCGCTGTGGCGAGCTGCCCGATCAGCGTCGAACCGGCGGTGGCCCCAACCGTGGCCACGGAGGGATCGACCGCGACCGCCGTCGTCGTCAGGTCGTCCGCGGTGATCACCGCTCCGTAGGGCACGTCGCGGGCGAGCACCACGACGTCAGTTCGGTCGCCCGCCGAGGAGACGAGCCACACGGCGACCAGCGCACCCAGGGCGGAGAGCGCGACACCGGCGGTGATGAGTCCTGGACGACGCCGGCCGCGAGGCGGGACGACCGGCGCCAGGCGCTGCGGACCCGTCGGGGCAGGGGCCGCGGCTTCGCGGCGGGTGTCGGTACTCGTGGCCATGGTCGGCTCCGATCCGCAGGTGGTTCAGCTCGTCGTGAGCACCTGCAGCTCTCCGATGCGGACGGATGTTGTGGAGGCCCGGGTGACCTCGAGGCTCCCGGAGGTGCCACCGCCGGACCATGTGACGTCCCACGTGGTCGTGCCGGTGACGGTGTAGGCGTCGTCAGGGCGCCCTGCGGAGGAAGCGGTGTAGATGTGGTCGCACGTCGGCGACTCGACGCGGCCTGCGATGTAGGGCGTGCCCGGGCCGTCGCAGCGCATCCGGGTGCCGTCGCCGAGGTCCCAGTCGATCCATCGGGCCCGAGCGGTCGCGGTGACGGACAGTCCGGGCACCAAAGCGGTGGCCGTGTTGGGGCCCCATGTCGTAGTGCTCTGCTCGGTCCAGAGCCACAGCGGGATGCCGACCGTGCCGGCCTCGCCGTCGGCGAGCGGGGTGCGGATCGCAGGCCCCTCGAGCGCCATCTGGTCGACGGCGCGGCGCGCGAGCTGTGCTGGGTCGCCGCCGTAGCCCGGTGGAGGTGAGGGAAGCCATGTCCAGCCGCCGTTGGTGCCCGGGGCGAGGAGAGGCTCCGCGCACGAGACGTCGTAGATGGCCCCGTCGGGGTAGTTGCCCTCCCACACGGCGTCGTCACCGGGAGGCTGCGGCTCGAGAATCTGGTAGTAGCAGGAGTCCGAGGCGTTGAACCACCCCACGCCCGCGCGCCAGCACGGGACGACGTTGCCGCGGAAGGTCACGCACTGCCCGTCGCCCACCTGAGTAGCGGGTGGCTCGTCGGGCGGGTTGGCGGGGTCGCCGGGATCCTCGACCTCCACCTCGCAGATGATCAGAGGCGGCGGGCACGTGACGTCCCCCGCCGCGTGCGCGGCGGCGACCGGTAACACGCAGAGCGCCAGGGCACCGCTGAGCAACGCCAGGCGCCTCAGCACGGCCGGTCCCGATGGACAACGACCTCCCTGATGACCCAACGGTCGTCGAAGACGGTCGCCCAGGCCTCGACCTCCACGACCGCGTTCTGGCCGTCCGAGGCCGCGGGTGCGCCGGTGTCGCGGAACGTGGGGATCCAGTCCGTCGAGTCGACGCAATCGATGACGTGCGCCTCGGGCGCGTCGCTCAGTTCGACCGAGTCGACGTCGGGGCCCGTGCCTCGTCGACGATGAACCGGTCGAAGTCCTCGGGCAGGTCCGCGCTCGGGTCGGCGAGCGCCGCGACGGACACGGACCAGTACGTGCGGTACGCCTCCAAAACCGCAGCCTCGGCCTCCTGGACGGCCGGATCCGCGGTCGGCGTCGGCGAGCTCGTGACGAGAGGTGACGACGGAGTCGACTTCGTCGGGGCGGACGTGGGCTCGGGCGCCTCGGCAGTGCATGACGACAGGAGGATCGCCGTGCAGGCGACCGCCGCGAGACGGTGCAGAAGTGGTCGGCTCGTCATCGGGCCACCACCGTCCCCCCTGAAACGGTGCCCGGAATGCCCTGGCCCGCGCCGATCATGGCGCGGACAACCATTGGACACCCGTTGTCGCGACTTGTGAACCCTTGTGCCCCTGCACTGGCCGAGGCCGAGCGGTGTCGTCATGACGTCAGGTGTGCGCTGGCAGGGCAGAAGATGACGCCTTCGCCGCCCGGATCTGCGGACGGCGCTGCTTCTCGGCGATCTGCGAGTCGCCGTCACGAGGCAGCTCGGACCTCGGTGACCGGGTGCGTCGCCATGGCACCGTCGGACATCGGCGAACGCAGCTTCCGCCTCCGCGTCGTCCGCAGGGCCCTCCGAATCTCGGGGTCGTCGACGACCGACGGACCTTCGGTTAGCAGACGGGCGAGGAGGCCCGCGGTGCCGCCCGAACCGCGAAGGACAAGGACCAGTCGGCGAGCCTGCCACGGCGGGAGCTCCAGGCGGTTGGCCAGCGGGCGCCATCCGACGGCTGTCGTGCCTGCACCAACGGGGCTGTCCATCTCGGCGGTCTCGTGCACAATCCGCACTGCGACCTCGGTCGGCCATCCAGCCTCGTGGAGTGCCTGGGCTGCGAGACGGACGGCGCTGGCGAGCGGGCCGTCGTGCACGCCGGGCGTGCCTTCCGCGGATGGCTCCCAGCCGGTGGTGAGGAGCGGCTCGAGGGACAGGGGACGCCGGATGTCGCCGGCGCGTTCGGCGGCGTCGAGCTCCCAGGCCCGCCTTGCCGAGACACCCCAGCGGTCGGCGAGGATCTCGCCGAGCATCGCGCGGCGCGCTGTCTGCCACAGGACGCCCCACGGCGAGTGGGCACTGCGCAGCGACGGCTCGAGGAGCTGCAGCCAGACCGCCTCCCAGGCCGTGGCTTCGGCGTGGGAGGCGCAGGATCCGCGGAGTCCGACGTCGACGGCGAGCGGTCGGATGACGTGGATGCGCAGGTAGGTCAGAAGAGCCGTTGCCGTCGGGCCCTCCCAGCCTTCGGCGTCGACGGCAACAAGGTGATCCAGAAGACCGGTGCGGTCCCGTCGGATCTCGGTCGGTGCGGTCGCCGGGATGCGCCGAGGGCTGTGCGTGTTTGATGCGTCCATGGACGCCTCCTCCGTATGCGGGTGGAGAAGACGCTGCTCAGGACGTATGCACGAAGCGATGACGCGGAGGTCGTGCGGTGGACCGTCATCGATGTTGGCCGCGCTGTGGACAGGCTCGTCATCGGACGCGCGGCACGATGCTCCGCTCCGTCATCGCCCGGACTATCGCGGCCCATCGCAGCTGACGGAGTGGCGGGGCGGCGCTTCGGTGCCCGGGTGGACGTCGAGGTCTCCCGAAATGGAAGTCCTCACACTGCCCATCCCGAGGACGATGGCTCACCGGGAAGCTCTAGGCACCTGGCTTGCGCAGGAACTTCCTGACCAACGCGGTGTGCAGGCGATCCGCTGCTACCTTTCGATGGACATCAAGGACGGTGGATGATGCAGGGTCGGGGGACAGCGGGCAGCTCGGCGCGCTCGCGACGAGCATCTCTCCTTGAGCCAGGCCCGGGTCGTGATCGATCGTGAGGCGTGCCCGCCCATGATCGACGCTGCCCTTGAGGAGCAACGAGCGATCGGTGCGCTGACCGACTTCCTGGTGTCTCGGGGGTTCGAGGTGCTGACCCCTGGTTCGAGAGCCCGACCTTCTCTGGTCGCCTGCCACCCGCGCATTGGCATAGTGGCCCTCGACATCTTGCCCAGCGACGGCTCAGCTGGTGATCATGACCCTCATGTTGCCCTGAATCGGAAGGTTTCTGGGCTGCGCGATGACGTCCCGGCCGTCGCCCGCACCGGCATCGCTCGCATACTCGTGAGCCTCCACACAGCACCGCCGGCTGATCGCAGCCTCTCCCTTGCCCAGTGCCTCGACGGCGATTGGCTCGACCGGCTGACTCCTCGGCCAGCCGACGACCAGGTAGTCGCCGAGTTACGAGCGGCGCTGCGCCCTCGGCTGAGCGTTCCGGTCCCGAGCCGGCAGGTCCCGCTCGACGTCGATGCGCGGCCCCGGGCTGAGGCAAGACTGGAGCTCGACTCGGAGCAGTCTCGCGCGGCGCAACTTGACGTCCACGACATGCTGCTGATCACGGGTCCACCGGGAAGTGGCAAGACGCTCGTGCTGATCGCCCGAGCCCGGTGGCTCGCTGCCCACCATCCCGACTGGCACATTCAGATCCTGTGCTACAACCGCGTCCTCGTGCCGTACCTGCGGAGCCTGGTGGCCGATCTCCCGAGCGTCCGGGTGAGCACGTTCGGGAAGTTCGCCCATGCCGCCGGTTACTCGGTCTCACTGACCGATGAGGACACAGCGAACCGTCAGGTCTCGGCGCTCGCTCGCACCGCCCATCCCTTCGTCGACGCCATGCTTATCGACGAAGCTCAAGACTTCATGCCGGCCTGGACTTTCCTCGCAACGGCGCTGACCATCCCCGGTCGCGGCGGCACGGCGTTGGCAGGCGATCCGCAACAGGCCCTCTACAGGGACCCCGAGCTCACCGCAGTGCTGGCCGGGCGAGACGTCGCCACCGTCGAGTTGGCCATTCCCTACCGGTCGACGCGCCAGATCCTCGACGTCACCGCCGCCCTGAACGGAGAGTTCAGCATCGCCGGTGTCGAGCGTGCCCCGCGTGGTGAGCCGGTCGACCTTGTGTGGGGGCACTCAATGAGCGAGCAGGCCGCCGCGGTCGCCTGGGACATCCGCTTGCTCCTCGACGGCGGGGAGCGAACCGCCGGCGACATCGCAGTCCTGGTCACCCGCAAGTGGGACATCGGCCGGGTCGTAGCAGCGCTGACCTCTGCGAACATCCCCTGCCGGACGATCTACCCCAACCAGGCCGATGACGTCGACCTTGCGGCGCCCTCGGTCAAGATCCTTACTGTTCATTCCGCCAAGGGCTACGAGTTCCCGGTCGTGTTCCTCGTCGGGCTCGAACACTTGACCGCCGATGGATCCAGCCGCGCGACCCAGGACAGCCGCAGCGGCTACGTCGGGTGCACTCGTGCCAAGGACCAGCTCGTCCTGACGTACACCCGCGACAACCTCTACCTGGAACGGGTCCGACGCATGCCGGCCAGCACCCTGCGCATCTGGGTCTGGCCGGACGATTACTCGGAGAGCATCGATGGCTGAACTTCGGATCAAGGGCGCCTTCGTCGGCCCGGGCGAGCAGAAGACCGCCGAGCGGCTTCGCGACAACCTCCCCGCGGACTGGGACATCTTCGCTAGCCGCAAGCTGCCCGGGGAAACGCGCGACGACGTGGACCTCATCGTCGTCGGCCAGAGTGCCATCTTTGTACTCGAGGAGAAGGCCTGGGGTCCTCGGATTGTCTGCGACGACAACTACTGGTACGTGAACGACAGCGCGCGCCCCAATCCGCTCAACCGCAACGCCCAGCTGGCCCGCAAGGTTGCGGGTCTTCTCCGCGAACACGCCACTGGCTACCGAAACGTCAAGGGGAAGCGGGTCATCCCCGCCGTGATTCTCAGCCACGATGACGCTCGCGTCTTCGCCGGCCGCAACCACCACTCCGACGAGAACATTTGGCTACTCGCGACCGCAGCTGACAAGCTTCAAGAACTCGACGCCGCTCACACGCCCCTCGGCCCGGTTCGCAAGGCCGTCGTGACGTACCTCGATGACCGGCCAGCGGCGTCCGGGCAGCTCAAGATCGGTGACTACTCGATCAAGGGACGCATCGAGGTGCCCGGACTGGAACAGGCCTACTTCGCGCAGTCTCCCGACGATCAGGAAGTCATCCTCAAGTGCTACCGCGTCCGGCAACTGCGCGAGCTAGGTGACCCGCGCACCTTCCTCGAGCGCGAGACCCGCGCGCTCAACAAGCTGGCTGAAGCGGGACGCACCTGGCGCTCACTCCCGTACTTTGAAGACCCCGCCCACGAGTTGTTCGTCGTTCCCGTCATTCCGCCGGACAACGCGCGCACCCTTGAGGCGGCAGTCAGGAAGCCCGGGCCCGAACGCGACGGGGGGACGCTGGATGCACACGTCGCCCGGTCCGTAGTCGCCGACGCCTTCGCTGCCCTGGCCGAAGTGCACGAGCACGGAATGGTGCACCGAGCCCTCCACCCCCGCCGCGTCTGGCTCGGGCGCCGGATGCGCGCCCTCTTCAGCGACTTTCACCTGGCTAAAATGCGCGGCGACGTCACCATCTCGCCGTGGGCTACCGACTGCGACATCAGCGAGGACTACCGCGCTCCCGAGTGCCGCCAGCAGGTCGGTCTCGCGACGGAGAAGTCGGACGTGTACAGCCTCGCGAAGTGCCTGGCGTACTGGCTGCTCGGCACGCCGCTCGCAGGACAGACCGATGACCAGATCGATGCCGCCTTGCGGGAGAAGTTCCCGTGGGCCGAAGGATTGACACGCGCCCTCGCTGCCGACCCCGAAGACCGCCCAGAGGCCGAAGCCATGGCAGCCAGCTTCTCGGAACGGGGGGACGCCGCTCCGCCTGGCCCGGACGAGATGGACACCTTCGAGGTTGGCAGTCTCGTCGGCGGACGGTACGAGATCAAAACCCAGCTCGGACGCGGAGGGTTCGCCACCTCCTGGCAGGTCTACGACCGCCAACGCGCCGGCACCATGGTGCTGAAGGAGTTCCGCCACGGGGTGCCCGACGAGCTGCGCGCCGAGTACAGGGCGGGAGACCTGCTACGCCACGATCGATGCGGCGCCGTGTACGACCTGCACCTGGACACCGAGCCGCACTATCTGGTGTCCGAGTTCGTTGAGGGTCAGAGCCTCGCCGCCGCCGGAGTGCAGCGCGACATCGACGAGCTGCGAGTCATTGCCGCCGACGTGCTCGAGGCGCTTGCCTACATCCACAGCAAGGATCTCGTCCACGGCGACGTCACCCCGCCTAACATCATCGTCGCCAACGACGGCAGCGGGCATGCCAAGCTGATCGACTTCGGCCTCGCGGTTCCGACCGGCCAGCGCCACGGCGGGTGGAACCCGCGCTTCGCCGCCCCCGAGGTGGTGCGTGGCGACACCGCCTCCTCGCTCAGCGACCTGTTCGGCTTCGCCGCCTCTGTGGTCTACGCAATGCTTGGTCGCCACGCCTTCACGATGGCGCACGGCTCCTTCCAGACCCAACCACCTACCGAGGACGAGAAACGCATCTGGGGATCCGAGGGATCTGCCCTGCTCGACGTGCTGTTCAAGGCCATCGACGCCACCCCGTCCCAGCGGCCAACAACAGCCGAGGCCTTCCACGCCCTCATCAACAGCACGCGGCCCGCGACCCCCAGCCCGCCAGAGCCGCGCCGTCGTCACCGGCCCGAGGACCGTGAAGTCCCGCTGGTACGGCAGGTCAATCCCAATGTCGAAGCGATCCGGCGGCTGTATCGCGCCAGCGGTCGAGGTAACGCGGGGAACCGGGGCCTGGATGACCCCTTCGCCGTCGACACGTACGTCACCACCCTGCTCGACGACCGCTTGTTGCCTCAGGTCATCGCCGGGGAGCTGGACCTGGTCCTGCTGAGTGGCAACCCCGGCGATGGAAAGACGTCGCTCCTCTTCCAGCTCGGCCAGGAGCTCACGCGCCGGGGTGCGACCGTCGTCTCGTCCGACCCAGCCGGGTGGCAGATCCGCCTGGATGGGCGCCTCTTCATCGCCGTCTTCGACGCCAGCGAAGCGCATGGCGACCTCAGCTCCGACGCGATGCTGCACCAGGCCCTGGAACCGGTACTACGGCAATCCGAACCATCCACCGCCTTGATCGCCATCAACGATGGTCGCCTGCTGCAGTTCTTCACCGACTACGAGGACCAGTACGAGGACTGGAAGTTCGCGATCGACGACCAGCTCAGCGGCGCCGACACTCCCGGTTCCCGGGTTGCCCTCGTTGACCTCAAGCGTCGAACCCTTGCCAGCGGCCCGGACGAGGCCGGGCTCGCCGACCGCGCCCTGGCACGACTGACGGATCCCGAATTTTGGAGCATCTGCGAGACCTGCGAGGCGAAGTTCGACTGCCCGATCCTCGCGAACCGCGACGTGCTCACCGGACCTGGCGCGGCTGCCTTCAACGAGCTCATCACCATCAGCCACCTCCGGCGACGGCGCCGCGCCACCTTCCGAGACGTCCGCTCCGCCGCCGCGTGGCTCATCACCGGAGACCGAGGCTGCGAGGACATCCACGAACTGCGGGAAGCCGGGCGCAACCCCCGCCTGGTGCCAGGCGCACTCGCCCACGACCTGGCTTTTGCGACCGACAGCAATGACTACCTGGTCGACGAATGGTCCAACCTCGATCCGGCGGAGGTAGCCGCCCCGGCTTTGGACCGCTTCCGGCGCTCCCAAGTCGGCGAGCAGTCGGCCCTGCAGTATGCCTCGAATCGCAGCATCGCCCGCGCCATCTACTTTCGCGAGCTCGCCGCAGGCAGCGTGCGCGCGGAAGACGTGTCGGCGTACCGGTACCTCGACGAGTTCCGGCACATGCTCACCGGGGGCGCCCGACCCGCGGTCGCCAAGCGGCTGCTTCTCGGGATCAGCCGGCTCGTCGGCGCGCACGGCTACACCAGCTCCGGACTGGCCGTCTCCAGCGGGATGGCGCACTCGGCATGGGCGATCCTGCACGTCATACCGCCCGAGGAGTTCGAACTCCTCATGCCCACCAGTGCCCAGCCCTACATCGAGACGATGGCGGACACGCTGACCTTGCGACACCGCTCGGGACCGTTCCTGGAACTTACGCTCGACACCGCAGAGATCGTGTTGCGCGCAGCCGATGGCGAGCTCGTCAACGACTTCGCCTCCGACGCGATCCAGCAGGAGATCGACAGCTTCGTACAGAAGCTGGCCCGCCAGCCCTCCATGGCCGCGCGAATCGTGGACTCCGCGGGCACCGAAGCCATCGTGAGCGTGCGTGACCGCACCATCGTCCTGGAGCAGTCATGACCTTCACCATTCCCAACCAAACCGGCTTCAACTCCCTGATGACACCCACGGTCATCAACGTCGAGCTCAACGACACCGACGTCGATCGGATGCTCACCCGCATCCTCGAGATGGCCGTGAAGCGCGGGCGGGCCGCAAGCTCTCGCACCGACACCAAGGACTACCTCACCTACCTCGACCGGCTTCAGGCCTCCCCCCACCTGGAGGGCTTCGAAGGGGAACGGGGCCGCGACGTCCTGGACGGCTGGATCCGCAGCTCGGTGCTGAAGGAGGAGCGCGTCGGCCTGCGCCGCGACAGCGTACAGATGGGCTACCTGCGACCACTGACGATCGCCGCGTACCGCAGCGGCCTGCCGAAGACAGCATCCCGCAACCGCCAGGCAGACCTCCTGGCGTACCGGTCCATGGAAGACACGCTGCTCGGTGAGGGAGCAGAGAATTCCAGCAAGCACCTCGAGGACCTCTTCGTCGCCACCTTCGGCCGGGGCGTCGACCTGGGCGTCGCGCCGTGGAGCAGCCCGAAGTACGACGAGACCACGCCACTCGACATCGACACGATGCTGGCCCTGCGCTTCCTCGAGGGGTTCGAGGGCAGCGACCGACTTTCGAAGGAGCGGAGCCGCCTCGACCCGCCAGTGCCCGCCGCCGTCGCACCGCTGGGACGAGACCTCGTCGACTTCCTCCGCCTCTACGGCCCACGGATGCCAGTGACCGAGGCCTACGCGCATCTGGCCGCACTGATCTCAATCCGGCTCTTCCAACTGCCCCTGATCACCGCCCGGACGCTGCGCGACCTTCTCGAGGGCACCGAGCCAACGGCCGGAAACCCCTCCGAGATGTACTGCGACTTCGTCCGGCAACGGGGAACCGCCTCCGACGACCTGTCCCGTATGTGCGTCGTGCGCGACCTGGAAGTCATGCGCACCTTCTTCGGGGACCGGTTGCTGATGCGGTCCCTAGGCCATGCCGTGCAGGTGCTACCAACGCGACCCGAGCTGGGCGAAACCGCCGCAGACCACCTGCGCAGCCTCGCTGCTCTGCGACACGATCCCGCGATGCAAATGGCGCTCGGCATGCAGCTCGTCCAGATTCGGAACGAACTCGAGGACGGCTCGGAAGGACAGGAATTCATCGACGAGGTGCAGTCCGCCAGCGACCTGAACCCCGCCGACCGGTTGACCGCGGTGCTGGTGGAGGGATTGCGCAAGCGGGGACTGGAGAACCAGGTCAAGTGGTTCTGGTCCACCGGGGGGATCACCAAGGCCTACGGGGTCCTGGCCGGTACCCAGCGTGCCCGGTCGACCTGGCGCTACGCCCCGACCGACGAATGCGTCACCACATTGCTGAGCATGTGCTTCGTCGAGCCGGACGGGCAGCGCACCGCCGCCCGGCTCCGGATGGACGAGCTCCTGGGCCGCCTCGAGGCCAGGTTCGGCATCCTGATCGCCCGCCCCCCTGCCGACCTCGACTCCGCCGACGCGCGAGCGGGCGCAGCGCAGAACCTCGCCGCCTTCACCCGCCAGCTGAAGCTCCTCGGCTGCTTCCAGGGCCTCTCCGATGACTTCTCCGCCCAGTTTGTCACCCGACCACGGGATGCGATCGCCTGATGAGCACGCCTCACGACCTCCTCACTGACCTGCTCGCCGACCAGCTTGAGCACCTGATGGACGGAGCGGAACCCGGTCACTGCGTCCGGATCGATGATGTCGACGCCGGCCTTGCCGACCGGCTCTGTTTGACCACCCGCACCCGGCTACCCGGCGTCGCTGTCCGGGTGCTCCGGGCCACGGCAAAGGAAGACCATGACATCGTCGCCGAGCGGGCCATCGAGCTGCGCAACCGCAAGCAGCACGCGTGCCTCCTCCTCGTGCCCGCCGGCGAAGGACATGCCGCCAGCTCCCTGGACAACTCCTTCATGCGCGTCCCGGTGCTCGACATCTACCAGGACACTGAGGGCTCCCTCCTCGAACGCATCGCAGACGCCCAAGTCCGCGAGGTCGTGCGACGCAACAAGCGCTGGCTTCGCGGCCAGCACCGCGAAGCCTGGGCGGAGTTCCTCGCCGAGCTCTGCGCGGACCCGAGCTCCACGACCCTGGGAGCCAACCTATGGCGCGTCGGGCTGATCCCGGACCGGGGCGAGCACCCCGAGGAGCGGCTGGAACTCAACCGCCACGCCGCGCACGTCATCAGCCGGCCCAGCCGGCCCTCGGCCAGCATCGACGAGCGGCTCACCACCGCGGGACTCCAGGACGGACCGTGGCGAGCGCCCCTGCGCCGCTTCCTCGAACAGCGCGGAGCCCGGCTGGCCAACCCCCGCTACTGGGGCAGGCAGATCGCCGACAGCCACCCCGAACTGAGCTTCGACCGGTGGCTCTTCGCCGACCGAATCGTCGAAGAAGTCGAAGCCATAGAAGTCGACCCCTTCATCCGCAACGACGGGACGCTCGACAGAACGAGCAAGTTGGAACTGGCGGAAGGCAGCCAGCTGATCCTCCGCGTCCCGGAGGGTTCCTCCGCGCCCATGGTGGTGAAGTGGCACACCACACCGCGACGCGTCTCGGCGGTGGCCCGCTGGCAGCTGACCGTCGTCCCGCCCGAGGACCTCCGCACTGAAGAGACCGAGCCCCTGGCAACCGCCTACGTGACCGGTGACAAGGAGCGCGGCACGATCCGTGTCTCGGTCGACGAAGACTCCCTAGCCCAGGGCAGCCGGTTCGTCGTCAGCGTCAAGGCGATCGGCGAACACGGTGAGGGAATCAGCCTCACCAGCGGCGCCCCCGCCGAGATCGACAGCCAGGAATTCCAGATCGTCTCGGGAGCCGACCCGGAGGCGAAGCTCCGCCGCTCCGCGGCTCCGTCCGTGCCGGAAGCGGTGCTGCGCGCTGCGCTCGACGGGTTGGACGACCTCAGCGAGGACCTCATCTCCTGGGACATGGCCGGGCAGGTCTTCGGCGTCCGGCTCGGGAACAGACGCTCGATCCAGGTGCGTGTCTGCGAGGCGCTCGTGCGGATGCAGCGACAGGCCACGAGCAACCCCGCTATTGGCCTGCACTTCAGCGCCGAGACAGCGTACGGAACGCCGCTGGACGAGCCCGCCGCCCACCCGCTGAGCCTCCCTCCAGCCTTGCGCAAGTCCCGCATGGAGCTGCTGGGCGCGCTGCGCGAGCGGGCCCCCCGGGACACCGCGGAATCCGTGGCATGGGACAGCGACTTGCGCGACGCTGCCCGCACTTACCTCGCCACCTACCGGCGCGCTCTAGACTCCGCGGACCGTGCCGCCCTTCGGGACCTGCTCCTGCTCGACACCTTGAGCCTCGGCGTCCGCCGCCGGGAGGCGACCGTTCACGCCGTCGTGCTCCTCCCCATCCACCCGCTGCGCCTGGCCTGGGTCGCCGAGCACGACGAGGTGCTGCGGCGCTGGGCCGACGAGCTCACCCAAGTCATGCCCCGCAGCGCGAGGGGCTCGATGCTCGACGCCGACCTGGTCAGCCAGGTCGTGCCGGCAAACCTGCCCTTCAGCCTCATCGACCAGGCTGACCGCATCGGCGTGTACACCGAGGAACTGACCTTCGGAACAGGCCTCTACCTCGTACCGAGCTCCATCGACACCGACGCGGCCGCCGAGAGCGTCTGTTCGGTGCTAGGACTGGAAAGAACCGGGTCGACCCTGAGGGCATCCTCCCGGATGGTCGCGGAACGCATCCGAGCGTACGAGTCCGCGCACGACCCCGGCGGCGCGCTGCGCATCCTCTCCGTCAACCCCGGCTCCGGCGAGCTGCTCGCAGGTGCGCTCAACTCCGTGGTCCTTCCAAGCGAGGTGACCGCCGACGAGCCCGTCGAACCGCGCCGAGTCGAGGTCATCGGCTACAGCGACAGTGCAGCCTACGTGCGGCCCGTCCCGGCGCTTGCCGAGCTGCAGGCCAAGGCACGCGCCCAGGAGGTCAGCAGCCGCGCGAACCACCTGTTCCCCCCGCTGTCCCTCAGCGTGCGGCCGGCAAGCCAGGTGCTGGACGACACCGCCCGCGCCCATCTCGCGGTGGTGCAGGATGTCGGGCCCGCGACGGTCGACCTCGCGACGCCGGCGGAACGCCAACCGTCGTTCCGCGACCTGCTCGTACCGCTCGTGACCCGCTCATCAACCGGCGAGGGCGAGCTCGTCTGGGAGAGCCTGCCCGCGACCGGAGTCACCTCCGCCACAGCCGAACACGGACTGGCCACGGCGCACCGGGCACACCAGCGGTCGCTCGGACGGCTGACCACCGGCAACGATCAAGCCGGGGTGCCGGCCGTCCGCGTCGTGCTCGACGGAGAGAGCCAGGCTCGCATTGGCCGGGTGCACGAGCGAGCCGACTGGGTCGTGGGCATCGATCGGTTCATCGGAGTAGACCTCTACGAGGGCAATGCCGCGGCGGCCATGACACGCACGTACCTACTCGACTACGCACCCGACTTCGTCGAGGGGATCGGCGACCGGCTCACCGTCACCACGGCTAACCGCGCCGAAGTCGAGCGGCTCCTCGACGGGGCCATGCGGGAGCTCGGCCTTGCCGACGTTGAACAGAGCGTGGGGGCGGTTCTGTCCACCCTGACCGTGGTATCCGGCCGGCTCGCACTTCGCCTCCTCGAGGAGACGAGCATGGCGCGCGAGGCCGTCTCGCTCGCGGCGGTGATCAGCCATCTGCGGCAGCGAGGCGCGCTCGACGACCTCATCGTCGTGCCCGTCGACGCTCACCCCGAGATCTTCGGAGCCGCCGTCCGAGGCGAGGGCACCGCACGTCGCTGTGACTTGCTGCTGATCCGCATCGGTCCGCGGTCCTTCAAGATCGAGTGCGTCGAGGTCAAGTCCCGCAAGGAGGCGCGGTTGCCCCAGGCGCTCGCCGACATGATCGTCAACCAGCTCGAGGACACCCTGCGCGTCCTAGAGACGCGGTTCTTCGCCGCCGACCCTCCCCGCACCGACGGGGAACTGCAGCGCGCGCGCCTGGGCAGCCTGCTGCACTACTACGCCGACCGATCCGCCAACCACGGACTCATCGCGGCCGACCGGATCGACGACATCCACCGCTACATCGACCGCGCAGCTGAGACTGGCGAGCGCGCCGAGATCACCATGCGCGGCTACGTCATCAGCCTCGACGGCGACGAGGGCTTCAAGAAGCGCTACGGCGACGTATCCCTCACCGTGCTCACCGCCGCCGACCTCGGCCGCGTCGGCTTCACCACCCGAGTCGGCACCCCACCCGAATCCGAGGAAGTCGACCCAGACGGCCGCCCGGCCACGCTACCTGCCCCCGCCACCTCGCCCACCGATGGCGAGGACATCGGCACCGAGACCGCCGAGATCGGCGAAGGCGCGAACAACAGTTCCGCCACGCCGGCCAAGAAGGCATCCGAAGCAGGGACCGGCGGAACATCGGACCCGGGCCGCACCCTCGGGCGAGCCTCCTTCGGGGAGGAGGCACATGATGACCCCGCCATGCCGGAGGCCCCTTCGGACGCCCATGCCGAAACGGCTCGCGCAGCGGACGACGCGGCCACGGACGCGCTCGGCACCACCGACATCGAAGAGGAGGGCGCCGACGCCGACGGCTCGCCTGCCGGCGAAGCCACCGTCACCCTCGGTCAGGACGCGAACGGTGCGCCTGTCACCTGGCACGTCAGCACCAAGGGCAGCCCGCACGCGTTCGTGATCGGCATCCCCGGGCAGGGCAAATCGGTGACTACCCGCCGCATCATCCGCGACTTCGCTGACCAGGGGCTGCCCAGCCTGGTCTTCGACTTCCACGGCGACATGTCAGCCAACCCGCCCTCAGGCGCGCGAGTGCTGAACGCCGCCGATGGCCTGCCCTTCAACCCGTTCGAACCGGACGTGCGCGCCGGCCGGCCGATCAACACCACGGCGTGGGAAATCGCCGAAGTGGTCGGGTACGTGGCGAAGCTCGGAGAGATCCAGCGCAACCACGTTTACCGCGCCCTCCAAGCCGCGTACGCAGCATGCGGCTGGTCCGGCACCCAGCCGGGGACCCGGGTCCCCACGATGCAGGAGTTCGCCGACTCAGTAGAAGCGGTGGAGACGGGAGCTCAAGGACGCAACGCCCGCGCCCGACTGCAACCGTTTACCGACTTCGGTCTATTCGCAGACGACGCCAGCGGCCGGTTCGACCTCCTTAACGACGAGCTGGGCGGCATAGTGATCGACGTCAGTCAGCTCGGGCTCGAGGAAGTGCAGCGATTCGCGGCTTCTTTCATCCTGCGCCGCGTCTACCGCGAGATGTTCGCCTGGCCACAAGACGGCACCATGAAGCTCGCCGTCGTGCTGGACGAGGCACACCGCATGGCCCGGGACGTCACGTTGCCGAAGCTCATGAAGGAAGGTCGCAAGTACGGCGTCGGCGTGATCGTGGCAAGCCAGAGTGCCGACGACTTCCACGCAGACGTCCTCGGGAACGCGGGCGCCAAGATAGTTTTCCGGACCAACTACCCCGCCTCCAAGGCCGTTTCCGGGTTCCTGCGAGGCCGCAGCGGGCTGGACCTGAGCCAAGAAATCGAGAAGCTCGACGTCGGCGTCGCGTTCGTCTCGACTCCCGAGGTGGCCAGAGCGCGCCGCGTCTACATGGCGCCGTAGCACCGTCGGGGGAGTGACATGACTAGCCGAGACCAGCACGACGCGGAGGCCGTTTGGCCACCAGAGCCACCGCGAGGGCAGTACGGCCCCGGCGGAGGTGACTCGGCGAGCACTCCACCGTCGATGCAACAGGAGGTAACCACAGCGTTCGGCGGCTGGGACGACGGTGGCGGGACGGGTGAGCCGGTCCGACGGACTCTGGGCGACCGATATCCCGAGCTGACACAGCTCGCCTATATGTCCGTAGACGCCGCAGAGCTGCGACAATTTCGGCTGACGGGGCGTAGCGGGCACCTCATCGTTGATTGGCTCCACAACAACGGCTGTTACCTGATTGGCGACGCTCTCGACCTAACCGATGAAGACATGCTCGATTGGCCAGGCATCGGCAGGGGCGAGCAGGCGATTCTTCTAGAGTTCTTCCGCGATGTAGCTGCCGACGCGCTTTCCCTTCGCGAGGCGGGACCCACCGCACAGCCCGCTCTATTGACGAATTCAGCGGTCGACCGGATTGCAACCTGGGCCCGGGTCAGCACGGGGGCGCGCACATGGGGGGAGGCGCAAGATGCCTTGACAAGCGCGCCTGTACCCGAGGACGTTCAAGCGGCTGTGATCGAGCTGCGCAGCCGAGTGTTGCCGGATGACCCACCACTTCGCTCCGCGGAACACGTCGCGTCCGCCTGGATCGCTGGCCTAGACGACCGGAACACCGCAATCCTTCGAGGCCGCCTACTCCAAGCTCCCCCCAACACACTAGACGACATCGGCAAGCCTTTCGGCGTTTCGAGAGAACGTGTACGGCAACTCGAAACCAAGCTCAAGACACACCTGGACGAGCTGATGCAGACGGACACTTGGCGTCCTGTCCGCTGGCGAATCTTCGACCTCCGCGAACGTCTCGGCTCCTATGCACCCGCTGACCGTGCCGCCGACGCCCTTATTCACCCGCCACGCGACGACCTCACGTCAACCCTCCTGCTCTGGCTTGCGGGATACCGCCGCGAAGCGGGCGCAGTGCGACGAGACGGCTACTCGCCACCGCACGTGTCACGCCTTCCACGACTTGAACCAGACCTTCCACTTCTAGACCAAGCGCAGATCCGCACGGCCCTGATTGCTGATGGCGTCCGGCCAGAGCTGGTTGACTGGGCGATCGACTCCTTCGACGGAATCGCGCGACATGACGACCAACTGGTGGTGTGGCCGCGCAGCATCGTAGAGAAATCCTACGCCTTACTTGCCGTGCGGGGGACGCCCTTAACCACGGAAGAACTCGCCGCAGAGATCGGCGGTGACATCAGCGTCCGTAGCTTGCGGCAAAGGCTTCTCGAGGACCCTCGCATGTGCCGTGCCACCCGCACCACGATCGGCCTAAAGGCATGGGGCGGGGAGGAATACACCACGCTCGTCGACCTCATGAGCACCGCCCTTGAGGAGCACGGCCCCACAACCACCTTCGCGTTGATCGAAGACCTGGTCCGCCGGTTCGACGTCAACCCTACCTCGGTGCTTGCGTACAGCGCTGCGCCCATCTTCGTCGTCGAGAACGGAACGATCCGGCTTCGGCGGCCGGATGAGCCCTACCAACCCCGCCTTGCACCAGAGCAAGTACCCGGGCTCTACCGAGACGGTAGCGGCACCATTGTCTGGAACGTTCTCGCTGATCACGACCTGATGCGCGGCAGCGGACGCGCCCTGCCAGCCGAGATAGCCGCGTTTCTCGGCGTCGCGCCCGGCGAACGCCTGCTGCTCAGCAATCCGACCCGCGACGTGCCGGTGAGCTGGCTCGAAACGAGCCACATGGGCCCAAACATCGGATCCCTCAAGGCCCTTGCAGAGTCCGTCGACGCGCAGCGCGGCGACCACCTGCATATCCGGTTTGATCGCTCGACCAACGCCGTCTCGCTCGAGGTCTGCCCCGATCGTCCCGAGTCGATCACGATTGCGTCGCAGATCGCCTGGCTTACCGGCCTACGGGCTGACCGCTGCACATCCCGAGAGGCCCTAGCCCAAGCCGTCCAGGTGCGACCGGACAGCGTGGTCCACGTCCTCAATGCACGCGGTGATGCCCTCGTCGGCGAGCTCGCGTCTCAACTGTTGTAGGCACCTCGAAGGCAGAACCCCAGCTCGCCAGGTTCAGAACGGGGCCGCGGCACTGGGAGACCGTCGACCGCCCGCGCCGCCCGCCGATAGGCAGGGCAACCTGGCTTGTCAGACTCATCACAATCGGGCTCTTCGGAGTTGAGCGTGGGTAAGGCCGTCGCAGCGGCGGTGCGTGGCGGTCCGGGGAAAGTGCGCCGCGCATCGGCATTTCTCCGGCGTAGCGGGGTAAACGTACGACGCGCTCGTCGGCGACACGGCCTCTTTACGGGGCGGGCCGTTGGTGTGTCGCAGGCCGCGTCGCGAGGAACTCGTCGATCGCGTCGACCGGCACCTTGCAGAGACGACCGATGTGGATGGTGCGGATCTCTCCGGCCGCGATCAGCTGGTAGAGCTTGCTGCGCCCGATCCCGAGGACCGCCGCTGCCTCAGCGACGCTGAATACGCGGCGCTCGTCGGCCTGCAGCGTGATGTTGATCACCGGCTGCTCCACCTCGCGGACGCGTCGGCGCCTTGGCTCGGTGCTCGTCGAGATCAGGCGAAGGGGACTGGTGCTGGCCATCGGGACCACCTCCTTGGGCGAGAAGGTCCATGCTCGTCCGAGCCGATAGCCGAGCCGATGACGCTCCGCGCCTGCCGCAATCCGTCATCGCTGCGGTCATCGGGCACAGACGTGCAGCCGGTCGTCGCCGCAGCGTCAGCGCTCGGGCTTGGGCCGGCCCGAGGGGACCAGCAGGTCCATCGCTGCCATGTGACCAGAGCGCACCGGTGCGATCGGGTGGCGATATACCTCGGCGGTGATCGCGACAGACCGGTGTTCGAGGGTGTCGGAGATGTCCTCGATGGGAACACCCGCAGCCGGCAGGAGGCTGGCGGCCGCGTGCCTAAGCATGTGGGGATGCAGGTGCTCGAGGCCGGCATTCCGTGCGAGCCGTGCATACGTGCGCCGGACGTTCGACGGGTCGAGCGGTGTACCGACCTCCGTCGTGAAGACCAGGTTCAGAGAGTTCTGAACCGCCCCGGGTTCAGTGGAGGCTGGTGTGTCCCGCGTTCCGTGGAGTCGGATTCCTGGACTCTGGTGCCACTTGACCCTTGAGGGAGGGCCTTGTGGGACGACGTGGGTATCCGCCGGAGTTCCGGCGCAGGGTGCTGGATCTGGTCGCGAGCGGGCGCAGTGTCGCCGACGTCGCGCGCGACCTGGGGATCAGCGAGGAGTCGATCTACACCTGGCGTCGTCAGGACCGCATCGACCGCGGCCTGGCACCTGGGCTGACCTCCGTAGAGAAGGCCGAGCCGACCGCAGCCAAGCGCAGGATCGCTGAGCTCGAAGCCGAGCTGGCGGTGCACCGGCGAGCCAGTGAGCTGCTGGGCATGGTGGTGCCCCCAAAAGGCGGTTCGAGGCCATCGCGGTGATGGCCGAGGAGGGGCTGCCCGTCCAGGTCGCCACGCGCGCGCTGGGGACCTCGGAGTCGGGCTTCTACGCCTGGCGAACCCGCGCCCCGTCGCCACGGTCGATCCGACACGTGATCCTCGCCGACGCGATCCGGGAGGTCCACGCCACCTCGCGTGGGGTCTACGGGGTCCGGCGGGTCCACGCCGAGCTGACGCTCGGTCGCGGCCTGACCGTCTGGCACGGGACGGTCTAGATGCTGATGAGACAGGCCGGGCTCAAGGGCATCGGCGGCCGGCCGAAGTGGCGCCGGCCCCATCCGGACCTGATCTCCACCGACCTAGTCGACCGCCAGTTCCGGCGCGAGGGGCTCGACCAGCTGTGGGTCACCGACATCACCGAGCACCACACCCGTGAGGGCAAGATCTACTGCGCCGTCGTTCTGGACGTGTGCTCACGTCGGGTCGTGGGCTGGTCCATCGACTCATCGCCGACCGCGGCTCTGGTCACCAACGCCCTGGGCATGGCCATCGACAGCCGACGCCCACCGCCCGGCACGGTGATCCACTCCGATCATGGAGTGCAGTTCGGATCGTGGGCGTTCACCCGTCGCGCGAAGGAGTCCGGGCTGGTGCCCTCGATGGGATCGATCGGGGACTGCTACGACAACGCCGTCATCGAGTCGTTCTGGTCCCGCATGCAGGTCGAGCTCTTGAACCGCCAGCGGTGGCGCACCCGCCTGGAGCTGGCGAACGCGATCTTCGAGTACCTCGAGATCTTCCACAACCGCCAGCGCCGGCACTCGGCCCTCGGCTGGCTCACGCCCCTAGAGTTCGAGACGAGACAACCGATCACCGTGGCCTAGCGCCCAGCGATCCGACTCCACGAAACCCGGCACGCACCAGTCGACGCCCTCCCCCTCACCTACCGCACGGACCCCCGCCATTGAATCGGTCGGGAGAAGCTCGAAGCCCTTGCAGTAGTCGCGCCACCTGGATACAGTTATTTCAGTTGGTTGCACCTGTGGCACTTGGAGGGTTGCGATGTCAGGGGCCCTGCCGGATGACGTCCAGGCTCTCTGCGACGCCCTGGAGGCATCGCCGGGGGAGGTGACGGTCACGCTGAGCCTGAGCCGCCAGACTGCCGAGAAGCTCCTCGACCTCCTGCAAGCCGAACACTCGACCGGCGCCGTAGTCGTCCCGGTGAAAGACCTGTTTACCAGCACCGAGACCGCCACGATGCTTGGCATGTCCCGCCCCACCCTCATGAAGCTGGTGGACGCCGGCGCCATCGAGCACGTCCGGGTTGGGACCCACCGTCGCATCCCGATGCGGGCGATCGTGGAGTACCAGCGCCAGCGCCAGTTGGAGCATCAGGAGAGCGTCGCGGCGGCGGAGGAGTTCCGCAGCAACATTACGTTCGGGGGCAAGCAGTGAGTCTCGGAATCTTGTTGCTCGACCCTGTCGAGTTCCTCCAGCCCCACCGTCGGCTGTTCATTGACACCAACATCTTCATGGACCCAGACATGCGTCGTGCTGGAGGGTTGAAGCGCCTGTTCGAGCGCGGCCAGGACGCGATACTCAAGAACGACAACCCGATCGTCGTGCCGACCAAGGTCATCGAGGAACTGACAAGACAGAGTGGGCGCGACCCGTCTGCGGAAGCTGAAGAACGTACGAGAGTGGCCATCAAGAAGGCTGGCGCATCCCTTAGATTTCTCGAGGACGCAAGCAAGCACGGGCTGGTCCGCATGGACCTCGGAGACGGAAGCAACCCGTACGCGGACGACTTGTTCCTAGAGATTTTTGAGCGATTCGCGTCCAAGTACGAGATGTGTCTCCTAACGCGTGACATCACCATCAAGCTGCGCGTTCGCCTCCTTGCTCACCGGGTTGACAGGAGGCTCCTGACCGGCGTGCTCACTAAGGATGGCGACGTAGAGATCGAGTCCGACCAGTCCCTCTTTGATCGAGGCGTGCGCAAGTACCGCCTGCACGCATCCAATTTGGCGGAGGGGAACGGCAACGGTAAGGACAAGGCTGAGGTCGAGGCACTCAAACCTCTACTCGAGCAGTTCCGAGAGGCATTCGACGTCCAGGAGTCGGACGTCAAGGCCGGCAGCGAGGCCGCCAAAACGACTGTGCCGCAGGAGCCCTCGCTAGGTCTGCCGAAGTTGCAGCCGTTCGGTTCGGCCGCCATCAAGCCGCGCGACACACCGCTGGTCGTCTCATCGCTTCCTGGTGAGGGTGACCTGGTGAGCTGGCAGTCGGCGAGCGAGAACGGCACTTTGGTGTTAGGCCCGATGCTCGGTCGGGGAGGGGAAGGGTGCGTGTACGAAGGTGGCGACGGCAAGGTCGTCAAAATCTTCGACAAGGACCACAACACGCTGCACCGCAGGAGCAAAGTCGAACTGCTTGTCACCAGCGGGCTCCGGGCCAAAGGCCTGTGCACCCCGTCAGCGACGGTGAAGAATATGGCGGGGGAGTTCGTCGGCTACGTTATGCCCAAGGCAAGTGGTCGTGAAGCGCGGACAATCTTCAACATCCGCAAGCTCGAGAAGGACTTCCCCGCCTGGAAGAAGTCCGACCTCCTCGACATCTGCATCTCGTTCCTCAGGCAGGTGGAGTACCTGCACTCAATGAACATCATCCTCGGCGACATCAACCCCAAGAACCTGATGATCGACGTCCAAAAGAACGTCTTCATCATCGACGCGGACTCCTGGCAGCTTGAGGGATACCCCTGCCCGGTCGGCACTCCGATGTACACATCTCCGGCAATGCTTGGAAAGACCTACGCGGGAGATCTGCGCACCATGGAGGACGAGCTCTTTGCGGTGGCCACGATGCTGTTCCAGATCGTGATGACAGGGCAGTTCCCGTACATGCGCACGGGCACCGACGGCGACATGGTGCAGCTGATCCGTGAGGGCAACTTCGCCTTCCAGATCTCGATTCGTGGCAAAGAGTACAATGACAGGGATCAACCTGATGGCGACTGGAAGTACATCTGGAGTCACATCCACAAGCCGGTCAAGGACCTCTTCTGGGACACCTTTCACAAAGAGGGCAAGCGCTACAACAGGCGCCCGACAGCCACCGAATGGCTCGAAGCGTTCGAGGCGTACAGGGCCTACCTGGGGAACCCACGGCTTAGCTTCGACCCGATGTCGAACGACGTTCGACCTATACGCCCCAAGGCGTTCAAGCCGGACACCCCGATTCAGGATTGTCCGACCTGCGGGCGCAAGCACGCGATTGCGGGTTTCCTACGCGAGGGAGAGAGCGACTACATAGTTCCGAGGCAATGCAATAAATGCCGTGGAACGTCAGCAACCGGCGCAGGCCAGGGGTGGTCGCGACTAGTCACATCAGACCCGTCCCGGGGCCCAGTTGATACGACTGCGGGAAAGATTCGAGTCTTCGTGCTTGCGAAGCACTACGGCATCACCAGCAAGGAAGCGATGGAAAAGCTCTCGGCTCTCGGGGAGTCGGTCAAGACCGCGTCCTCAAATGTCGGGCCTGACGCCGTCAACAGATTCGAGGCCACCTACGGCGAGGATCTCAGAGCTGCTCGTCGGCAGCGCGCAAAAACCTTGGACCCGTCTAGGCTTTGTACCCGATGCCGCAACCCCTTCATCACCTACGGGAATGTCGAATGGCATGAACGGGTAGGAAGGCCGGTGCCGACCACACACAAGCCTGGCCCAGGCGGGGCATTCTCGCCTGACTGTGTCCCACGCGTGGCCCCACCGCGCCGATCGTCTAGCCAGCGGGCGTCGGGGACTCGCGGTAGCACCGCAGCAAAGTCCACGCAGCAGCCGCAGCAGCAACAGCAGAAGAGCAAGAAGAAGGGGTTCTGGTCATGGCTGTTCGGCTGAGCCGCTTGCAACCAACTCACCTTTTAGGAACAGGAGCATCAAATGGCGACGCTCAACATCGGGGCTGACGACCTCGTCGACAACCCCACGCCGCGTGTGCCGGTCTCGCTGTGTCTCGACACCAGCACGTCTATGGCGGGATCACCGATCGAGGAGCTCGTCCGAGGCGTGAATCTCTTTTACGAAGCGATTGACGGCGACGACGATGCCCACGACTCGGCCGAGATTAACATCGTGGAATTCAACTCCTCGGCGGGCCTCGTCCACGACTTCGCGAGCATCGAGCGTCTGCCCCGGATCTCATCCCTGACCGCCGACGGTTGGACCGCCATGGGCGCGGGCGTGAACCTCGCACTAGACACGCTGGAGAAGCGCAAGGCCACCTACTCAGGCAGCGGTGTTCTGTACTACCAGCCCTGGCTTGTGCTGATGACGGACGGGGGCCCCACTGACAGCATCGACCTCGCGGTCGAGCGGGTCGTCGACCTGGTGGAGGCGAAGAAGCTCACTGTGTTCCCGATCGGGATCGGCAGCGGTGCCGACATGAACACGCTGGCTCGTTTCAGCCCCAACCGGCCGCCACTTCGGCTCGATGGCCTCAAGTTCAAGGAGTTCTTCGAATGGCTCTCGAAGTCGGTTGCGCGGGTCTCGCGGTCCACGCCTGGGGACACCGTGAAGCTGGACCTCGAAGGCCTCGCAGGCTGGGCGGAACTCTAGGTGTTCAAGGAGTTCCATTACCAAGTCAGGGGCCGCGGGCACCTGCGCGACGGCACTCCGGTCCAAGATCGTACTAAATTCCTCTCTCGCGGCGGTGTGCAGGTCGTCTGCCTCGCCGACGGCGCCGGTTCGGCGTCGAGCTCCCAGTTCGGCGCTCAAGCCGTGGTGGATGAGGGGTGCGCAATGCTCGTGGACCGGTTCGCCGATCTCGCGATGAGCCACGATGGAGCGCGCGCCAAGGTAGAACTTCTCGATCAGCTTCTTTCTAGGCTCAACAAGGTCGCCATCCGGCACGGGCTCGAAGTTGGCGACCTGGCCTCCACGTTCCTCTGCGTCGCAGTCTCGGGGGACCGATTTCTTGGTGCTCACGTAGGGGACGGGGTCGTTGGGTACCTGAAGAACGGGCAGTTGAAGGTCGTCTCCGCGCCCGAGAGCAGCGAGTTCGCGAACCAGACGACCTTCGTCACTTCTGGTGGCGCTCTTGAGTCGATGCGGCTGTTCCGGGGCTCTTTGGAAGGCGTTGCCGGCTTCATCCTCATGAGCGATGGCACCGCTGAGAGCCTGTTCGATTCTCGGACAGGCGAGCTGGCTGGAGCCTGCGCCAAGCTCATCTCGGTCGTTGGCGCGGCCCCCGCACACCTGAGCAGTTCTTCTAAGTACAGGAAGCGTTTGCGGCGGCTGATGGATTTCAAGATTCGCGATGCCACCAAGGATGACTGTTCCATCGGAATCCTCGGACGGTCGTTGCCGTCGTGACGCCATGGTTTCTAATGGGGCTGATCACAGACGAGGGTGTAGTTGGGGTCGGAAGCCGCCGGTCTCGAGCAGGCTGCGGGCGATGTAGTTGGTGAGGTTGCGGAAGCCGAGGGCGGAGCCGCGCAGGTGCTCGAGGCGGCCGTTGATCGCCTCGGTCGGCCCGTTGCTGGTGCCGGGTCGGTCGAAGTAGGCCAGCACGTCGGCGGACCGCTTCTTCAGCGTCCGTCCGAGGGTGGTTCGGTCAGGGCGGCCGGGACGCCGTGGCTGAGGGTGGCGATGAGCGCTGCCATGAGCTGGCGTCCGCGGGATCGGTCCAGCTCGCGGTAGGCGGCGATCACGCGCTGGTAGATGCCCCAGGTGGCCTGGACCTGGATGTGCTCCTCGACGTCGAACGGAGTGTGATCCGCTTCCCCGGACACCTTGTCCGGGAAACCGGGTCAGGCTCCAGTCGCCGTCGAACCGGGTCCAGGGCGCGCAGCGGCCACTGGCACAAGGAGATGCAGGGCGAGACCTCACATTATCGGCCGACTCCCGCACCCTGCCCCACCGGCTAGCGGTGGCCAGCTGCGCGCCGAACTCGTCGGCATCCCCGACGGGGCCCCGCTCGTTGTCGACGTCTACGTCGACCGCGTCTCACGCGGCCGAGGGCCGGTCATGCGGTAGTGGAGTCGCCCCAGGCGCGGGCGTAGCGTTGAGCCTCGCCGGGACGAGGGGGGCGAGCGTGGGCAAGCGTCGAGTGCACACCGACTCACGGACCTGGGACCGGTACGGAGTCGTCCACCTCGGTTGGCCCTCCTCGACCCTCGAGGGTCATGTAAGCACGGAGTGCGGACTGTTCGGGCTCAACGACAGGGTGGCCGTCAGCGCCAGCCTTTCTCAGGTCACGTGCCTGCGTTGCCAGAAGTCGACGCGTTTCAAAGACCGCCGCAACGAGTTCCCCGACGTCACGCACCTTCCGGGAGCGCGCCCCGGGCACCCCGCATCAGCGAAAATTGCGCATGTTGATAGAGGACCGTTTGATGGGCACGAGGCGCGCGAGCCGTGCGCCGAGCTCCTGGCCCAGTACGGCGAGATGTGCTTCTGGTGCGACCCTGCTCATGCCGAGGACCGCGAGGATCTGACCCGCACCGATTGATTGGATCGCCCGCCTCGCGGTGGCCTTCACGTACTCGGTCACGGCCTGCCACCGCGCACAGCGGTCGACGCCGACGTCGAGCAGCGAGCTTCGCTTGAAAACCACAGGCGCCCTTGGACTGGGCGGTGCCGCGGCCTAGAGAGGTCACTCGTGCACAAGTCGATGCGCCGCGCGTTAGCGCGCGATCGTCACCGGACCGATTGTCGGAGCACGGGCTGCCGGCGCTCGTCGGCACCACGTCAGCGCTCGGGCTTGGGCTGGCCCGACGGGACCAGCAGGTCCATCGCTGCCATGTGACCAGAGCGCACCGGTGCGATCGGGTGGCGATATACCTCGGCGGTGATCGCGACCGACCGGTGTCCGAGGGTGTCGGAGATGTCCTCGATCGGCACGCCGGCAGCCGACAGGAGGCTGGCGGCCGCGTGCCGGAGCATGTGGGGATGCAGGTGCTCGAGCCCGGCGGCTTGCGCGAGGCGCGCGTAGGTGCGCCGGACGTTCGACGGGTCAAGCGGTGTACCGACCTCCGTCGTGAAGACCAGGTTCAGAGAGTTCTGCCACCCCCGCGCCGCGGCGGCCCGGTCGGCCTTCTGCTGGGCGCGCTGGGCCTTGAGCGCCGCGACGACCGGGGGAGGGACCTCCAACGTGCGTCGGCTCGTCCGCGTCTTCGGTGGCACGAGCACGAGGGCGCCCATCGGGGTGCGTCGGAGGCTCGCGGCCACGGTGATCGTCGGGCGCTTGCCCTTCAGCTTGACCTGATCCCACGTCAGGCCGGCGGCCTCCCCAGGGCGAAGGCCGAGGAGGAGCGAGATCGTCACCAGGTTGCCCAGCCGATCCTCGGCCGCGACCTTGAGGAGACGACGCGCCTGCTTCACCGTCAGTCCGTACCGCTCGGCCGTGGGACCGGCGGGCGCTCGGACCTTCGCGGCGACGTTGCGGTCCACGACGTCACGCCGTACTGCATAGTCGAGGACCCGCTCGGTGAGGTTCCGCGCGAGCCGCATGTACCGAGCGGAGCGACCGAGCTCCTGGAGCTCAAGGAGCATCTTCTCGACATCGGTGGCGCGCAGCTGCGTCACCGGGGTCCCGCCGATGGCGCGTGAGATCCGACCGTGCAGCAGTGACGTGTAGTTGGAGAGCGTCTCCTCGGAGACGTGCCCCGCGACGTCCCGGGAGAGCCAGAGGTCGGCCACCTCGTCGAAGGTGACGTGGCGAGACCGGATGTCGATGCCCTTGTCCCGAGCCTCCCGGAGCTCGGCGAGCCGCGTGCGCGCCTCGTCGCGGGTGCGTCCGACGACGAGCGGGCGAACCCGCGCCCCGTTGGCATCCGTGCCGGCATCGAGCTGGCCGATCCAGCGGCGGCGCGTCTTCGAGTAGTAGACGGCGCCCTCGCCCCGCTCCCGCCTCTGTCGTGGCATCGCACGCCGCCCCTCCAAGGCGGCCTCAGCAGTCCGCCTATCGGTAAGCCTAAGTAGGCCTAAACGGCGTGGGCAAAGATGGACGTCCGTGGACTGATATGGACGCTGACCTGCGGAAACGTGCCTCCTCGGAAGCCGCGCCGACCACCTGGGAGAGCCTGGGGGTCAAGGGGTCGCAGGTTCAAATCCTGTCATCCCGACAGTGAAACAGCAGGTCAGAGGCCCGCACCGCTTCGGCGGGGCGGGCCTCCGACGTTGCGGTGGGCCTGTCGGTAGGCCAGGTGCGCCGCGGATCAC